>NZ_JAAXLK010000004.1 GCF_012641185.1 Levilactobacillus tujiorum | reverse complement strand
GATTCATTATTATAATAATGATCGGATTCAAGGTAAGCTTGGGTATTTATCACCACGTGACTTTGAGCTAGCACAAGCAGCATAAAACGTTCCAACTTTTGGGGTACACGTCACTTTTCGTGGCTTCAAAGCGAGCGAGAAGACTGGTGACCTTCCAGGCTGAAGCATCCCCCACACCAGGTGGAATCCCTGTCAGCCGGAGTGCGACCAGTTTAGCCATGTGAATTCTTACCCGCATTGGGATAAGGATAGTTATTTTATCTTTCAACTCTTAGCGGCTGGGAAACGCAAAAAAGACCTAGGATCTTATCCTAGGCCGTAAACTCAGATCACTTATTTGGCGTCAATGCTTGGCGGGGAAAGGTCAAGGTCACCGTGGTCCCCACGCCTAGCTCACTTTGCAAATCAATCTTGCCATTTAGTGACTCGACCAATTCCCGCACGATCGCTAATCCTAGACCACTGCCGCTGACCCGTTGATTGGAGTGGGACACCTCCGCTCGGTAGAACCGTTCGAACACCCGCAATTGGTCCTGTGGAGAAATACCAATTCCCGTGTCAGCAATCCGTAGCGTCCAGTCCCGATCTGTTAGCTGCTCCGTCAACACGACCTGTCCATCAGGCCGATTATACTTAATCGCATTTCCCAGCACATTCTTCAAGATCTGATCGAACTTGTGTTGGTCAGTGTTGGCCACAAAGTCGTGAGGGACCTGGTTAACCAACGTAACCTGATTGACCGCTGCCAAAGGTTTCAGTAACGCCACCTGCATCTCAATCTGCTGACCAACTGGGACTGCCGCCAATTCGACCGCGTTACCCGATTCCAAGTGAGAAATCGTCAACACGTCGTTAATCAACTCTACGAGCCGTTCACTCTGCTGGTCAATAATTTCCAAAAACTCCGTCAATTTTTCGGGATCATCCTTTGCCCCGGCCAATAAGGTCTTGGCAAATCCTGAGATCGCGGTTACCGGGGTCTTCAGCTCATGTGAGGCGTTGGAGACAAAGTCCACCTGCATCTGTTCAACCGCGTAGACTTCGGTCACGTCGTACAGCAGAACTAAGACTTGAAAATAATCCTGCGACGTTGCCGTGTAAATCGCCTGGGCATCAACCGTACGCTCATTGGGTGTCCCCGGTAACTTGAGAACGCGGTGCTGGGTTGCGGCCTCATTTAACGCCGTGTTGATCAGGCTTGCGAGTTCAAATTGGTGCACATCCTGGGTGAACGGGTGTCGACGCGGCGAGATCTGCTGCTGCAAGAACTGCTCCATCGCCGGATTAGCCAACTCCACCTTGCGATAACGATCAATCACCATGACCCCAATTGGGAGGTAATCCAGCAGCGTGGCAAATTCCTGATTTTGCCCCGCCATCTTACGCTGGACCTTTCGCTGGTGCGTCTGCAAGTAATTAATCTGTAAGGCCAACTGATAGAACGGATCATGGGGGGACAATAAGACGTGCGCCGGAGTTTCCTCGTGGCGAATGCCTTCAACCTTTTTCGTCAAAATGCTAATCCGCTGGTCGCCCCAACGCAGCAGGTAGCTCACACCCGCCAGTTCAATCAAAGCTAACGACCAGGCTAACAGGATCCCAATCCCTAGTTGCGCTGGTCGGACGAGCCACACCAAGGCTGTATTGACGCTTCCAATCACGACTAACACGACAAATAGTCGCTTCATGATTGAGCCTCAAAGGTGTAGCCGAAGCCCCGTACCGTCTTCAACAAGACCGGATGCTTAGGATCCAGTTCAATTTTTTCGCGCAGGTGCGACACGTGAATATCGACCATCCGGGTCTGGCCACTGTAGTCGAAGCCCCATACCCCTTCCAATAATTGCTCGCGGCTCCAGACTTTACCCGGCCGTTTGGCAAAAAATAACAACAGTTCAAATTCCTTCGGGGTTAGATCAATCGACTGCTCGCCCCGTTTCACCTGAAACTTATCCTGGTCAATCGTTAAATCGCCAACTTGTAGTAAGTTAGTCAGCGGTGTGGCGGGTTTTTCTTCCGGTTCATCCCCATGATACCGGCGCATGACGGCCTTCATCCGGGCAATCACCTCACGCGGACTAAAGGGCTTGGTAATATAATCATCCGCCCCGAGCTCCAGACCAAAGACGGTATCGAACTCACTGGTCTTAGCCGTAATCATGATGATGGGTGTGCTGATTTTTTCTTGGCGCAACCGTTTGGTCACTTCAACACCATCTAATTTGGGAAGCATTAAATCTAGCAGAATGACGTCAAACTTTTCATGCAATGCCAAATTTAAAGCCTGTTCACCGTCAATTGCTGTGACGACCTGATAATCTGCTTGTTCCAAGTTGTACTGCAGTAACGTGACGATTGCTGGCTCGTCATCGACGACTAGGACTCTACTCATGGGTTATCCCTCCTGATCTCTGAATAAAACAATCCCGATTTCATGCGGTGCCCCGGAATAAATCGCGGTCTCCGTCACCTTTAACTGTCCCGCCATATTGCGGACCTTCAAGTGACAGTACGTCGGATTGATCAATAGCGCCTCGTAAAAGGAGGTTTCACTATCGACTGGTCGGTGATTACATTCCAGAATAATATCTCCAGCAGCGAGGTCAAGCTTGACCGCTGGCGTTCGGGGCCGAATGGCCAAGACACGGACACCGTCATCGACTTGAGAATACCAAAACTGTTGGTGTTCGTCATAGCGTTTAGCTCGCCATAGGATAATCGCGTAACCAACCAATAATAGTACTAATAGTATGGGAAGATCCTGACCTCGATAAATGCTCCACCCAAAGAAGGCCATGCCCACAACCGCTAACCACACCATCTTCTTGGCGAGCGTTTGATAGACCGCCTGGGGCACCTGCCGAAAGACCGTAAAGCGTAGGCCCACCAACAGTGGAACGACTAAGATGGCGAATGAATGGCCGTGAATGGTCAGCAGTGGCCAAAACGCCCAGTGACTCGCAAACCAATCGCCGGGAACGAGGGTCACCATGGGCAAAACCAGAAATTCTCGCCAGGGATAGCCCGCAATCCGTTTACCACGTTGCTTCGCGTAAATCCGTGGCGCCGTGAACCGACCACCGTAATGGGACACCCAGTGGCCTAAAATCAGGAAAAATACGGCAGCTAACCACAAGTAATTCTGTGGGAGTACTTGATCAAGACCGCCATTTCCCCAACTTAGACCAGTCGGGGCTAGGCTCGGCAAATCTTTTATGTAAGGCCCACCGAAGTAAACCACCAGTGAACTCACGACAATTAACGTTAACGGCAGGACGGTCGTTGGCAAGATAATCAAGGTAATGACCGCCAAAATCTCGTAAACGACAATCCAAAGTAGCGGTAGACTAAAGCCCACCAAGACATTCACCACCGACAGTCCCAGGCCCAAAACAATTCCCTGCGTCAGAAAGTGACGGAGCTCATAATGGTCACTAAAAACCGCACTTCCAAAATTTCGCCGTTCGTGTTTGATGCGGGAACGACTCGTCACCCACAACCGCAGGACCGCTACCCACACCATCAATTGGAGCAGATAACTCCCACACGCTAAGAATATCCGCATGTCATCGACACCTTTCCTTGAAAAAAATAACTGACCCCAGTATAGCATGAAAGAAAAGCGGGTCGCACGACATTCGTGTTACCCGCCCAATGATTCCTTGAAAAGACTATTTTACATTCTGTTGGTTCATTAAATTTCCATCCTGATGCTAACTCAGGCCAACCGCAACCCCATTAATCAGGATTCTTCTGACTGAGTTGCCATTGTAGGTAGGCGTCAATGAACGGATCAAGATCGCCATCCATGACGGCTTGACCGTTCCCCGTTTCATAATCTGTCCGGTGATCCTTAACCATGGTGTAAGGATGGAACACGTAGGAACGGATCTGCGAGCCCCAACCGATATCCATCTGGTCACCTTCGAGCGCTGCCTTTTCCTGCGCCTTCTTTTCTTCTTCCCGTTCATACAACTTGGCCCGTAACATCCCCAAAGCAGTCTGCCGGTTTTGTAACTGCGACCGTTGCGCTTGACTCTGCGTCACAATCCCCGTTGGAATATGCGTAATCCTGACCGCAGAAGAGGTCTTGTTGACGTGTTGCCCACCGGCCCCGGAAGCCCGGTAAACATCCACTTTTAAGTCAGCTGGGTTGATATCAATGTTCACCGTGTCATCTAACTCTGGCAGAACGTCCACGGACGCAAAGGAGGTGTGCCGTCGCCCGGCTGAATCGAACGGTGAAATCCGAACCAACCGATGAACGCCCTTCTCGGAACGCAAGTAGCCATATGCATTGTGCCCCGCAATCAGCAAGGTTGCGCTACTCAATCCTGCCACTTCACCGGGCTGATAATCCAGCACCGTTACCTTGAAGTCGTGTTGGTCTGCCCAACGCGTATACATCCGCATCAGCATCTCGCCCCAGTCTTGGGATTCAGTACCCCCAGCGCCCGGGTGAATTTCCAAAATCGCATTGTTGCGATCATATTTTTGATTTAACAACTGATTCAAACTGTATTGATGCAGTGCAGCTTGGGCCGTCTTAAAGTTCTGTTCAAACTCCGCTTGCATATCTGGATCGGGCTCTTCTTGCAACAGCTCTACCGCGACTTCGAGATCTTCAATCTGATGGCTCAGGCTCTGAAACTCGTCCACCTTTTTCTTCATCTCATTGGTCTCATCAATTAGTTTTTGCGCGGCCTGGGCGTCGTCCCAAAAACCCGGTTGGGCCATCCGACCTTCGTTGACACTGATGCTCTCACTCAGGGCATCAAAGTCAAAGTGACCCCCTAAAGCCGGCAAGTTGTTCCTTCATGGTCGCAATGTCACGTTTAGCATCGCTTAATTCCATCGTTAGTTGGCTCCTTTTTTGAATAGATTTGGTTAACTTATTTTTTAACAAAACGAGGCCGGAATCTCTTCCCGCCTCGTCATTTCCCGAACTACCGGGTAATATTTTGTCGAATTTCAGACTTCATGAATAATCGGGTCGCATCATAGTCGATGTCCGAGATCATTTCACCAAACATCCGGAACCCTTCTTGTTGGTATTCAACCAGTGGGTTCAACTGACCGTAGCCCCGCAGACCAATTGATTGACGCAATTGATCCATGGTGTCGATGTGTTCCGTCCAGTGTGAGTCCACACAACGTAAGAGCACAACCTTTTCGAATTCCAACATTTGGGCTGGATCGTAAAGTTGCTTTTGCTTTTCTTCGTAGACATCTTCGGCTAAGCCCATGAAGAATGCCTTGATTTCGTCAGCAGATTTGCCTTCCAAATCACTCAGGCTGATCTTATCTGGGGAAACCATTGCGGAGATCCCAAAGTCAAGCAACGTGTCCAAGTCCCAATCTGACTGTTCACCTTGCGTGTGTAAGTTAACCACGCGATCAACCGTCCGTTCGATCATTGGCATTAAGACCCACTTAAGCGACTTTTCTTGGTTAATGACTTGATTACGTTCACCGTAAATCACGTCACGCTGTTGCCGCATCACATCATCATATTGCAGCACGTTCTTCCGGGAATCATAGTTGTTCCCTTCAACCCGCTTTTGTGCGGATTCAACCTGCTTAGTGATCATCCGACTACGGATAACAGCATCTTCGCCATCAACGTTCATCCGTTCCAAGAAGTTTTTGACCCGTTCGGAACCGAACCGCCGCATCAAGTCATCTTCCAAGGACAGGTAGAACTGGGTCATACCAGGGTCACCTTGACGCCCAGAACGGCCACGCAGCTGGTTATCAATCCGTCGTGATTCGTGACGTTCAGTCCCAATAACGGCCAAACCACCAATTTCAACGACGCCAGGTCCTAATTTAATATCAGTCCCCCGGCCGGCCATGTTGGTCGCAATCGTCACAGCGCCACGTTGTCCGGCATTTTGAATAATGTCGGCTTCCTTCGCGTGATTCTTCGCGTTCAAGACCACGTGCGGAATGTTTTCTTCATCCAAACGGTGAGAAATATATTCGGACGTTTCAACCGCAACGGTACCAATTAACATTGGTTGGCCCTTTTCATGCAACATCTTAATTTCCTTAACCACGGCATCGAACTTGGATTCCAAGGTTGGGTACAACAAATCAGGTTCATCCACCCGCACAACCGGCTTGTTGGTTGGCACGGAGATGACATCCATGTTGTAAATTTCCCGGAATTCTTCAACTTCAGTCTTGGCCGTCCCAGTCATCCCGGCAAGCTTCTTGTACATCCGGAACAAGTTTTGGTACGTGATGTTAGCCATCGTCTTAGTTTCTTCTTGAATCTCGACGCCTTCCTTGGCTTCGATAGCTTGGTGCAGCCCATCGGAGTATCGACGACCTTCCATCACCCGTCCAGTAAAGGAATCAACAATCAAGACTTCACCATCTTGAACCACGTAATCCTTATCCCGCAGCATGATGAAGTTGGCCCGTAAGGCTTGATCCATATGGTGGGTTAACGCGGTGTTGTCCGTGTCATAGAGGTTCTTCAGGTTAAAGTATTTTTCAGCCTTTTCAATCCCAGTATCCGTCAAAGCGACAGTCTTGGATTCCAGGTCGATCTTAAAGTCTTCTTTTTCGTGTAACGTCTTAGCGAAACGATCAACCCGTTGATACAGGGCACTCGTTCCTTCAGACTGACCAGAAATGATCAACGGCGTCCGCGCTTCATCAATTAAAATGGAGTCCACTTCATCGACGATCGCGAAGTTCAATGGCCGTTGTACCATATCTTCTTTGTAAACCACCATGTTATCCCGGAGGTAATCGAAACCGATTTCCCCGTTGGTCGAGTACGTAATGTCTGCCTTGTAAGCTTCACGCTTCTCTTCTGGTGACTTTTCGGCGGAGTTCAACCCAACGGATAAACCCATCCAGTTGTATAATTCACCCATTTCGGTGGCATCACGTGCGGATAAGTATTCGTTAACCGTAACCACGTGAACCCCTTCGCCAGCTAAGGCGTTCAGGTAAACAGGCATCGTGGCGGTCAAGGTCTTCCCTTCACCGGTCTTCATTTCGGCAATGTTACCTTCATGAAGCACAATTCCCCCCATGATTTGGACGTGGAATGGATACAGACCGAGCACTCGCTTAGCGCCTTCACGAACAGCAGCAAAAGCCTCAGGCAATAAATCATCCAAGGTTTCGCCATCCTGATAACGTTTCTTAAATTCAGGCGTTTTTGCTTGCAGCTCTTCGTCTGGAAGCTTTGCATATTCATCAGCGTAGGCACCAACCTGATCCGCTAATTTACTGAGGCGTCGTAAAGTCCGTCGATCACTTTCGACCCATCGTTTCAAAATATTTGCCATGTGAGAATTCCCTTCAGTACATTTTAATAAGTCTGCGTCAACCACTTCTAATTGGCATTAGAAGCTTGCAGCCATGATGCGCGACGCACCATTTTCGCAATTTACCCGCCACGTTTTTCACGCTCAATCGGGTCATTAGTGTCCGTAGGTTGCCAGACGGACAGCAGGATCATTTTTGATAAAAACACTTATCCTGTAACAAGAAGATTCCCCGCATCAACCAGAGGGTCAGCATCACGCGAGGGACAGGATTCAAACCATTTATTTTGACAATAAATCAATCTACATTTTAACACTAACCTAGCCAATATGAAACTTTTCTAACCGCGGAAATGCTGTAAAACCGCTTTCTTCCGCGTCAGTTCCGCCTAAAGTCACTGTCAATTATTATCTTAATGACGACTCGGCTTGCGTGTCGCGATCACTAACAGTCGCAGTCACCGCTAAGCCGGCCTAAAGGTTAGGAATAATCCTATTAATTTTACCAGATTCTACGGTGAAAGTATCGCTTTTTTACATAACAGTTCCTTAACAATCCAATGTCAAGACGTTTAATAGATGATGCGACTTAACCTTTTAGTGGCTCGTCCATACCCCTTCGGTGGACTATTGGCCGTTTGTCGCCTGTACTTCGTTACGTCACCCAACCAACCTCACTGACTAGCGCCACTTCGTCAATCCAGTCTAGCGCAAACTAAAAAGCACTGCGCTGGGCAGTGCTTCGTTAGTTTATCAACATTATTGGTTATTGGTCATTGGCTTCGATCAAACCATAGCGGCCATCATTACGACGGTACACAATGTTAATGCCGTTGGTCTCTGCATCTTCATAGATAAAGAAGTCGTGGCCTAACATGTCCATTTGCAGAACAGCCTCTTCATTATCCATTGGCTTCAACGAAACGCGCTTAGTCCGAACAACCTCAAGCTTCTGACCTTCAGCTGGATCCGTATCCGTATCTTCCGGTGTGAAGTCAAGGTTCTTGTAGCCCTTCTCCCGGGACTTACGGTTAACTTTGGTCTTGTACTTGCGAATTTGCCGTTCCAGCTTATCGGTAACCAAATCAACACTTGCATATAAGTCCGGAGAAGTTTCCTCTGCCCGTAATGTCAAGTATGGGAGTGGGATTGTTACTTCAACCTTCGCTGTCTTGTTTTGGTAGACCTTCAGGTTGACATGCGCAATTGCCTCAACTTTGTTGTCGAAATATTTCTCCAACTTGCTGATACGCTTTTCAACGTAATCCCGTATTGCGTCAGTAACTTCGATGTTTTCACCACGAATATTAAATGTGAGCATAAAACTTCTCTCCCTTCAACCAAGATAACACCTGGTTTGCTCAGCATTAGAAGGACCACTCTTCTAATATGCTTTGCTTACTATTATTATAATAGAAAGCCCTACCAGAAACAATTATTCTCACGAAATTTAATCGTTCTTAACGCGCTAAAGTCAGGCTAGTAACCGCTTTCGCACCACCAAAATAAATTTGCTGCGCGGCATGCCGCAAGGTCCGCCCCGTCGTGTACACATCATCCAAGAGCAAGACGCGTTGACCACGCAGTAAATCCGCCGCCTGGGGCACCAACGCAAATGGCTGCGGCGTAACTAAGCGCTGCTCCCGCGTTTTGGCCGACTGGGGCTGTTCCTTATGCGCATGTTTCACCGTCAATGCCTGCTGAAAAGGTTGACCGCTTAGCCAGCCCGTCACTTGATTGAATCCTCGCGTTAACCAGGTCTGCTGATCAATGGGGATGGGCACGAGAACGTCATAAGCTTGCCGGCGAAGCGCTTGACGCAACGGCGCCTGCAAGGCCAGCCGCAACGCATAATCCCCTTGAAATTTATATTGCTGCATGTAGGCCTTCATCCCCGCGTCGTACTGAAATACCGCGTGATTCTTCAGTGGCTCTGCCTGCCAGCGTTCACAGTCATAACAGATACTGGTGGTCGCTTGTCGCCGCCCACACGTCGGACAGCTTGGCCCGGTGATCGGCGTTAATCGTGTCGTACAAGTGGCACATAGCGCCGGCGCAGGCAATGGTCGCCAAGTCAAGAGTGCTTTCAAGTCGATTATCGGTTGAAACTGCTGCTGACACCAAACGCAGATCATTGCGGCCACCGCCCGCCTTGCTGTTTACCTTGTCGATTCAAGCGGTCAATCATCCGTTGAGCCCGGCGAACGGCTTGCGTTTGACTCTGAACATAGCACGTCACCTCTCCACGAGGATAACGCGCACTACGTCCAGCTCGCCCAGCAATCTGAACCAACGCTGCCGTGGAGAAGACGGGATCATCCCCACCAAGAATTACGACGGCAATATTGGGAAATGTCACCCCACGTTCCAGAATTGTCGTGGTCACCAAAAAGGGCAATTGCTGATCGCGCATCGCTTGTACCTTAGCCGCGCGTTCAGGATCACCGGCATGAACGCTGGCGCCGCCCTGAATTCCCGCCTGATTTAACGCCTGCATGATTTCCGGCAAGTCGCGAACGTGGGGCACAAACAATAAGAAGCGCTGCTGAGTGCAACCATAGTCGCGAAGCTGCCGAATTAATTTTGCTGGTAACCGTTGTTTGGTCAGTTGCATACGCCACCGCCAGGCCAATCTAAGGTCAATCCTCGGCAACAAAAAGCCGTGATAACGCAAAGGCAAGTAAGTCGTTGTCAGCTGTCCGCGCCGGATTTGTCGCTGTAACTGCTCGCCTGGCGTCGCCGTCAAAAACAGGTGACACCCCGTCTTCTTCTCCGCCCGCGAAATGGCCCGTTGCAGCATCGGACTGGTCGCCAGTGGAAAGGCATCCACCTCATCAACCACCAGCCAGTCAAAGGCGTGCTCAAATCTTAGTAACTGATGAATGGTACATGTCGTCAACTGGCTATACGTATAGGGCGTTGATTGATCGCCGTACAGCAGACATTGGCTCACGCCACGAAAGGCTTGTTGTAACCGGGGGGCCAGCTCCAAACAAACATCCACGCGCGGCGAGACCCAAGCGACTCGCCAACGTTGCGCCAGCGCCCAAGCCATGGCTGGATAAACAATTTCCGTCTTGCCAGCACCCGTTACTGCCCACAAAAGCTGATTGTGCCCCTGCTGCACCGCCGTTTTGACGAGTGTGGCCGCCCGCTGCTGCTCCGCACTCAACTGGCCTTGCCAAGTCAGAATCTTTCCTGGTGGCAGTGAGAAGCGATTGGGTTCCGAAATAGTGTATAATTTAGTCTGTGATGTCAGCCGGCCCATCTGTAAACATTGCCGGCAATACCAGGCGCCATTTGCCAGTCGATCAGTTGCCGCTAGCCATTGCTGGCAACGTTGACACTGATACCGTTGGCCGATTCGCTGAACCGCAATTTGGCCGTCCTCCAACTCTGGTACCGCTTGAGCTGCCGGCAACCGGCGCCCAAAGAATTCTGATAAGTCATTCATGGCACTCCTCCTATAAGGACTAAAGATTGAAACATGCCTACCCTAACAACAATGACGTTAAAACTAGGCAACCTAGTGGTCCCTTTCGCCTTACCGGTCAGTAGCTATGGGCTGGAACGGTGCGAACGCGCCTGAGCCCATAGCTGCCGACCTCACGGCTGACGTAGTATTTTTGAAACGACTATGGTGATGCTTGACACGGTCGTTATGAATCGGACCGAAAGCGCTAAACAGCCAGCCTTCCAAACTATTATTGTGACCGCAATCAAAGCCGGAGTGCGGCCAGCCTCATCTCATTTAACAGCACAAATCCTTAGCAACACTAGGGTAGATATTCTAATTTTCAACCTTCAGTACAGGACTTAACTCCGTAAAAAACGGCTAAATATTTTTAAGAAAGGTGCTTTTTTATGGAAACAGACTACTTAACCATTCAGGCCACCGGCCAACACGAGCTAGAAATTAAGAAATCCCGTTTCATTACTGATATTGCACGGATCACCGATGAGGCTGCGGCTAAAGCATTCTTAGCTGACGTGAGTGCCCGCGAACCCAAAGCCAACCATCACTGTTGGGCCTACGTCTTAGGCGATCACGATGATATTCAGCGTGAAAGCGACAACGGCGAGCCTTCTGGCACCGCTGGCGTTCCCATTCTAACCGTCCTTCAACGCAACCAGCTGCACAACGTCATCGTCGTGGTCACCCGTTACTTTGGTGGCATTAAGCTGGGCGCTGGTGGGCTCATTCGGGCTTACAGTAATGCTACGTCAACTGCCATTGAAGCGGTTGGAGTGGTCAAACGGGTCCGCCAACAAGCGCTGACGTTAGCCGTCGACTACGCCAACTACGATCGGCTCAACCATTACCTAGCCGAAAAACAAATCACAACGTTAGACACGGCTTACACGGACAAAGTAGCCGTGACGATTGCTGTCGATTTGGATGCTGTGGTCGCTACTCAACAAGCCATCACCGACCTGTTAAGCGACCGCCTCACCATCACCACCGGCGATATCGACTATCACGAAGTCCCCGTTGACGTGCACGCTAGCAGTCGTTCCACGGACTGATCCTTCCACCAACTAAAAAGTAGCCGCTCAACTTAATGGGCGGCTACTTTTTTAGTTAATCTGAATTTTTAGAAGTCAATTGTTTCACTATTCGCTTGATCCAATGGAGCAGCGGCTGCCGGTCGGAACCAACCAAGCCGATCGCTTCAACGAAGAGCTCCAACCCAATCAATATGGCAATCGTCAGCAAGACGGACCCCCAGATCGTGGATAGCGGGTACAGGAGCGAAATAAACGAGAAGATCAACGCAATCCCGTAAATGACCAGGACGGTTTGCCGATGCGTTAATCCTAACTGCATCAAGCGGTGATGGAGATGGTGCTTATCTGCATGCGAGATGGGCTGTTTGTTTAAAATCCGCCGAATCATCGCGTAAACCGTGTCCGTGATCGGCACCCCTAAGATGATAACTGGGATGATCACAGAAATAAACGTCACATTTTTCAACCCGTACAAGGAGAAACACGCAATCATAAACCCAATAAACTGGGCCCCGGTGTCCCCCAAGTAAATCCGTGCTGGGAAGAAATTGTACGGCAGAAATCCCACCATTGCTGCGACTAACGCGAAGATCATGATGGCGACCCACGTGTTGGCGACGTTTAGGAAAAATAACCCCGTAATCCCGGTCGTCGTTAACGCGATGATTGAGACCCCGGTGGCTAAGCCGTCCAGGCCATCGATCAGGTTGATGGCGTTAATGATCGCTACAATCCACAAGAGCGTAATTGGCAAAGCCAACCAGCCGAAATGCCACACGCCAACAAACGGTAAGGTAAGATAGCGCATCCGGACACCTGCTACGAAGTAAACCTCCAAAGCCGCCGCCAGCTGAAACATGACCTTCTGGCGTGGTCGGAGTTCGAAGACATCATCGATCATGCCTCCTGCGATGATAATACACTCACCGCCGAATAGTCCCCACAGCTGCTGCGTTGGCATTTGATCACGCAACAGAAACATCGTTGAAAAGGTAAACGCAATAAAGATCGCCAGGCCACCCAAAGTCGGCATGGGAATTTTATTGACCCGTCGTTGATTTGGTTTATCCACCGCACCGATTTGAAACGCAAAGCGGCGCACAAACGGTGTTAGGACTGCGGAGATAATCATGGTAGCAAATAAGCTAACAATAATCTCAAATCTCATAAAGTGTCCTCTTTCTTTCCTACATATCTTTTGCTAATTATACAAATCTCCCAAATTAAACACAACCGCCATTTTAGGAATGTTCGTAAAAATTAAGGTTTTCAGCCAAGCCCCTTACTTTTCACAAGTTATCTAACTAACTTTATTGTTTAGTTAGTTTAACGGAAAACTAGTGAAAACAAGTTGTGACTCAATTGTAGTTGTTAGAGACGGTGTAATCGTAGAAATGGCGGAGACTTTGCTTGTGTAATACGATGAGTGTTCATATAATGAGGTTAGTTCAGGAACCGCTTTGTGTTTATTTATTTTCTTATATTTAGGAGCTGATTTGCTTGTGAATTATCACAGGCTTTTAGCTATCCTTTAGGTCATATCGAAAGGAGATTTTTCTATGGCACAATCACATTCTGCTCCCCAAACTGATCAGCCAGCGACCGAACAACCGTCACCGATTATTGTCCAAATGGCCATTTTTGCGGCGATTCTGTTCGTCGCGAGCCTTATTTCACCGCTGTTCCCACCATCGTTTCCCGTGCCGACACCAGTCATTGGTCTGATTATCCTGTACGTTTTACTGGCAACGCACATTATTAAGCTTCGCAATGTCGAAAAATTCGGCGACTTCATGATTAGTCTCATCGCGTTTCTCTTCGTTCCCTCCGGTATCCAGCTGGCTGCTAGCCTCGACATCCTCAGAACGCAGGGACTTCAAATCGTCGCCGTGGTCCTCATCGCTACCATCGTCATGCTGGTAGTCGTGGCGTATACCACCGCGGGGCTAATCTGGATTCGCAAGCACGTCTTCCACCGTAGCGTAGACATCGACTCCCAATCACATTAAAAATTTAACGCATAAGAGAGATGAGTATTTATGGTAATTTTGTCCGCCACACCACACATGGCTGCCTGGGGAAAATGGCTTGGCGATGCACTCGGTACCAATGCCGCCGGCGCCTCCGCAGGCAATGCAATTTTTGGTATTTTTTTATCATTATTAGTCTACCTCATCGGCCAATGGTTGTTTAAGATTGGTAAAGGGTTCTTCCTCTTCCAACCACTTTTTGTCGGGATGGTTCTAGGAATCTTTATCCTATTCTTATTAGCTAAAGTATTCGGCACAACCACGGCTAACTTCTATAAATCAGCTTACAAACCCGGGGGTGACATTATCTTTTGGTTCCTTAACCCCGCCACCATCGCGTTTGCAATCCCGCTTTATCGACGAAACGATATTGTCAAACGGTTCTGGTTAGAAATTATCCTGTCCTTGATTATCGGATTGGTAGCGTCTCTCTTCTTCATCTACGGCGCCGCCAAATTCCTAGGATTGGATCACACCGGAATCGCATCAATGCTCCCGCAAGCTGCCACTACAGCCATTGCGATGCCGATTGCCACAGCAATTGGTGGCGACGCTGCCGTGACGGCCATGGCTTGTATCCTGAATGCTGTCATTATCTATGCCCTCGGTGATTGGCTCGTGAAAGCCTTTCGGATTAACCACGATCCAATCGGCGCCGGGTTAGGGCTAGGTACCGCCGGCCACACTGTCGGTTCTGCTAAAGCACTGCAGCTAGGCTCCATTCAGGGTTCCATGGCGTCCATTGCCGTCGTCATCGTGTCAATCGTCGTTGATATCGTCGTACCGCCGTTCGCGGCGATAATGGGCCTTAAATAATCTGATTTAAGAAGAGTGTAGACCAATCTCTCACTCTTTTTTTCGTATAAATTTGATTATCGTCCGAGGCACTCAACGCTTGTGAAAAATTAGTTTTATTGAAACTCTTTTGGAAACCTAGCGTCACTGCTTACACCATTGGTCAACTGCACAAGTCAGCGTACAAACCGCGTCATATCAAAGATTACCCTTGTGCATTACCCCAAAATCCCATATAATAATGGTGAGCAATTGATAGCGGTTTCACAACTTGTTTCATTCTGCCTCTGCCAAGGTTTTCTTGTGAATTCGCCCACATTGCAGTTCTAAACTCTGTGTTCGAAAGGAGAGTTTATCTTGGCTCAACAACCGACTTCACCTAAATCGGAAACCCCTACGGAAAAGCCTGCACCAATTCTCGTTCAGATGAGTATCTTCGCGGTCATTTTATTCGTATCCAGCCTCATCTCACCGCTATTTCCGGCCTCCTTACCTGTTCCAACGCCAGTCATTGGGATTGTGATTCTCTACACCCTACTGGCTACCCATATCTTAAAATTACATCACGTGGAAAAATTTGCTGATTTTATGATCAGCCTGATTGCCTTTCTCTTCGTCCCCGCTGGCGTCCAACTTGCCGCCAACTTGGACATTTTAAAGACGCAAGGCATCCAAATTACGATCGTTGTTCTGATTGCCACCATTGTCATGCTCGTCTTGGTCAGTTACACGGCGGTCGGCTTAATTTGGTTGCGCCAACACCTCTTTCACCGTCAACATACGGTCGAACAAGAATCGACTCAGTCCACAAATTAAGAAGGTTATAACATGATAATTTTAGCGGAAAACCCCGAGTTAGCAATGTGGGGCAAATGGCTAGGCGACGGTCTAGGCACTAACGCCGACGGCTCCACCGCTGGGAACGCCATTTTTGGTATCTTCTTGTCACTGGTCGTGTATTTAATTGGCCAATGGCTCTTCAAAATTAGTAAGGGGTTCTTCCTCTTCCAGCCCCTCTTCGTCGGTATGGTATTAGGTATTATCGTTTTGGTCATTCTAGCCAAAACCTTCGGCACTTCCGTAGAAACCTTTTACCGCTCGGCCTACAAACCCGGGGGCGATATCATCTTTTGGTTCTTGAACCCGGCAACCATCGCCTTTGCGGTTCCCCTGTACCGTCGCAACGACATCGTCAAAAAGTTTTGGCTCGAAATCATTTTGGCACTCATCATTGGCCTCAGTCTCTCGCTGCTAGTTATCTACGAAGCGGCCAAGCTCATTGGTCTTGATACGGTCGGAATCGCCTCAATGCTGCCCCAGGCGGCAACAACGGCGATCGCCATGCCTATCGCCAATGCCATCGGCGGAATTGGTGCGGTCACTGCCACCGCTTGTATTCTAAACTCTGTGATCATCTACGCCCTCGGCGATTGGCTCGTCAAGTTCTTCCGGATTGACAAGGATCCGATTGGCGCCGGGCTGGGGTTAGGAACTGCTGGTCACACGGTTGGGTCAGCCAAAGCCGTTCAACTAGGCTCAATTCAGGGGTCGATGGCGTCGATTGCCGTCGTCATCATCTCCATCGTGGTCGACCTCCTCGTGCCACCGTTCGCCTCACTCGTCGGCTTACGCTAGTCTCAAAGGCCTAGTAATACTAAAAATGGGCAACACGGATGAACTCCGCCGCCTTACCGTTCGCCAGATTTGGACTGGGACGCTGTGGGAAGGACGGGGCAAGCCAAAGAGCGGTCTTGCCCCTCGCTTGAAGCCGAAGAACACGTCTTCAAGTCGCCATTTTCAAGTAACCCTCTTGAAAATCCCACGGCTGAGTCCAAATCTGACTCACTCCCGGCTACAAAGGGCACCATCAATCATTATCGGCTATACATTGACACATCAGTTATTTAAAACCATCTTCCCATCAAAGACTACCTCAACCGGAGGAGGGCAGAGATGGAGCCAGCTGTGTCGCCGGTGTTAGCCGATTCTCGGCTTATAGCGTGGGACGCGTTTGGAGACTGACGACTTTTGTTAGTCTTCAAACCGAACCGGAGGACCGCCTCTCAGTCCGCAGGTGTTCCCCACAGCAGGCGGAATCTCTGACAGCCACAGGTGACTGGCTTAAACTACTTTTCAGACTACTATTTTTACCATTCAAACTTCGATAACGGCTCTCGTTCGTTTAATCCATAATATGTAAAAACTGCTCCCCCAACCAGCAATGATTAGAGGAGCAGTTTATTTTATTAATCGTCAAATTTGCCAACAACTACTCTTTCAAATGGTAGTTGTACGTCGACACAATAATATTTTCACGCGAGTTTAACGTTGTCCGCAAACGTAGCGCTGTCTGGTTATGCAAGACATTCTGCCAAGGATGCCGGGGCACAAACTGTGGAACCAAGACCGTCGTGGTGAAGTTCCGCTCAGCCGCCCGTTTAGCAATCACGTCACAGAACCGTAGCGTTGGCGTGGCAATTGACCGATAGGAAGAGTGAATATCCACGAATCGGATATCTGGAAATTCTTCTTTGAACTCCTGCGCCGTCTTGTGCTCCTTCTCCGGATTCTCATCGAAGGACACGTGCATCGCAATCACGTAATCCCCGATGGACCGCGCGTAATTGATAGCCCCCGCCGTCACCCGGGTAATGTTGCTTACCAAAACAATCACCGTAGCGCCATCGTACTCGTGCATGTCCGCCTTGGTCTTCGCGGCAACCCGTAACTGCCGGGCCACCTTCTTATAATGTTGATTAATCCGGTAGAACAACAGCAGTAACAGTGGCATGATGATCAGGTATGGCCAAACATTGACAAAGCGCATGAACAGTAAGACCACCACTAGGACCACTGAGATCAGTGCCCCAATGAAGTTGATGCAGACCTTACCTAGCCAGTGCCCTTCTCGTGTCCGGAACCAGTGAATAATCATCCCCGACTGCGATAACGTAAAGGGAACGAAAACCCCGATCGCATACAGTGGAATCAGCAACGTCGTCTGACCGTGGAAAATGAAGATCAGGACGATTGCGCCCAGCGCCAAGGAAATAATCCCGTTGGAATAGCCCAACCGATCACCACGGTCCAAATAGGCGTGTGGTAAGAATTTATCCTTAGCCAGATTGTAAGCCAGAATGGGAAAAGCTGAGAACCCGGTATTGGCCGCAACGGCTAAGATCAAAGCCGTTGACAGTTGTAACAAGTAGTAGACGACCCCATGACCGAAGACGCCGATCCCAATTTGAGAAAGCACCGTTTGACTGGCTTCAGGACGAATGCCCATGTAGTAACTGAGAAAAGTGATCCCACCAAAGAAGATCGCCAGGATGGTCGCCATAATTGCCAGCGTTGCCGCAGCGTTATGACTCTTAGGATTCTTAAAGTTGGGTACAGCATTACTGATGGCTTCAACCCCGGTCAGAGAAGAAGACCCAGACGAGAATGCCCGGAAGAACAGCAGCAGGGTCATTCCTGAAACCGATCCTCCTAGCTGCGCCGAAGCATGATACGTAATGTTTCCCGTCACGATGTTATAGAGGCCAACTCCAATCATGACCACGATCATCAGAATGAAGAAATAGACCGGCCCCGTCAAGAACGCGGCTGATTCCCGCATCCCCCGTAAGTTCATCAACATGATGCCAATCACAATCAACACCGAGACCAGCACCGAATAAGGCGACAACGCCGGAATCGCCGAGGTGATCGCCTCGGTCCCAGAAGTCGTTGAAACGGCCACGGTCAGCATATAATCAATCAACAATGATCCCCCGGCAACTAACCCGGTCGTTTGCCCCCAATTAGTGCTAGCGACCACGTAGGCGCCACCACCCGTTGGATAGGCATGGATAATCTGTTGATAAGAAAGCGTGATCGCAAACAACAGAACTAAGACCAGTGCCGCAACCCACAATTGATACATCAAGGCTGCCGCAGATAAGGTGATCAGAACGGTCGTAATTTGCTCAGTACCATAAGCCACGGATGACAACGCGTCAGATGACAGTAAGGCTAATGCCTTGAATTTGGTCAACGCCTGACCGCCTTCATCCATGGTCTTTAGGGGTTTCCCAATTAAAACCCGCTTTAAATAACGCCACATGACTACTTACTCCTTATCTCCATAAATAATGAAAACGGGTTTCCACCCGTCTAAAAGTCTTAATTATTCGTTTCAATTTCAAACGCAAACGTAATTCTACTACAACTAGCTCCACAATACCACTCTTGTTCAGCTTAGCAACTAAGAAAACTGCAAATGATGTGGTCGGCCAATTTAGTTGCACCTTACCAATTCCCATCATATGGCCAAAGAAGGCGGTTTACCCGTTCAGCGTTCAGCCTCACAATTTATCGTAGCTTTCGGCTCAAAGCACGGCTGGTACCCCCGCCAAGGCGCGAATCGTTCTCCTCACAGCGTTTTCGACCAACGGTAAGGCAGTATCAGCTGCTCATTGCTCACCCTCGTACAGCGCGAAAAGTCTTTGGTTAATCACTTAACCATCGCCGTATCTCCCTGTCAACGTTGCTTTACGAGCCCCCGTAATCCATTCGCTTGCAGAAGTAGAAACCTAATTGCAGCCCCTCAGTCGCCCCTTAATGTACAATAGCATTAACCAAATCAAAGGATGTGGCAGTTATGCCGATGATTATTAATGGTAATACCTACTATCAAGACAATCTGATAGCCACCCACTCGCATCAGCGCAGGCGTCTTCCCGTAACTAAAGAACTCATCGCAACGCTGGCGGCGCGTCACCTCTACACAGCCGCCCGCAGTCATGGAAAATCCCGGCTCCGCGTGGGTGAAACCATTCAATTTCCGCTAACGTTTCGCGCAGAGGCATACAGCATTTTTCTTGCGGGTCACCAGTTCTTCTCCATGGGCGCCTTCAGCTCGTCTAACAGTGCGTTGCCCGTTAACTCCATCGTCGGCCGGTACTCTTCGATCGCCAGTAACGTTAGTCGTATGCAGGGGAGTCACCCGACCGATCGCTTTACGACTTCCATGATAACCTACAGCCACCGGCCAGACGCTTTCAACGATTATCTTGCGACGTCGCAGAACCACTTTGAATACGTACCTAACCCCGTTGCCAATGGCGGTCCACTCATTATCGGCAATGACGTCTGGATTGGTCAGGACGTGCATTTTGTCCCCACTGGCGTGACCGTGGGAGACGGGGCTGTCATTGCCGGCGGCGCTTTAGTCACCAAAGACGTCCCCGCTTACGCCGTGGTTGGCGGTGTACCCGCCCACATCATCAAATACCGCTTTCCGGAGACCATCATCGCACAGCTCCTCGACTTGCAATGGTGGCAGTATGGCTTCGGCGATTTTCAAGATATTAAGGGAGATGAACCCATCGAATCCTTTATCGATAAACTCGGCAATCAGATTGCTCGCGGGGACTTACACCCATTTACGCCCATCTATACCACCCTGGACGATCTCCTCTCCCCACGATGAAAACTCCCTAACACACGCAAAAAAGCCAGCCGAAATAATCGGTTGGCTTCTTTCAATCACACTAGCTGACTAGTGCTTAAATTTTTACATCATGCCGCCCATACCTGGGTTAGCAGGTGCTGCAGGAGCTGGGTTGTCTTCTGGCTTGTCAGCCACAACGGCTTCAGTCGTCAACAACAATGCGGAAACGGATGCGGCGTTTTGCAGAGCAGAACGGGTAACCTTGGTTGGGTCGGTAATCCCGGCCTTAACCATGTCTTCGTATTGATTGTCAGCAGCGTTGTAACCAATGCCTTCTTTTTCACTCTTCAAGTGTTCAACGACAACGGAACCTTCGACACCCGCGTTTTCAGCGATTTGACGAACTGGTTCTTCCAAGGCACGGAGGACAATGTTAACCCCGGTCTTTTCATCGCCTTCGGCTTCCACCTTAGCAACATCCTTGATGACGTTGATCAAAGCAGTACCACCACCGGCAACGAAGCCTTCTTCAACAGCGGCACGCGTTGCGTTCAAAGCATCTTCGATCCGGTATTTACGTTCCTTCAATTCGGTTTCAGTTGCGGCACCGACACGAACAACGGCAACCCCGCCGGCCAACTTAGCCAGACGTTCCTTCAACTTATCACGGTCGAAGTCAGAGGTAGTTTCTTCGATTTGGCCCTTGATTTCAGCAACCCGGTTAGCGATTTGATCCTTGGCACCAGCACCTTCAACAACCGTGGTGTTGTCCTTAGTAACGTTAACCTTTTGTGCTTGACCTAATTGATCAATCGTCGTGTCCTTCAAGTTAAGACCTAAGTCATCAGTGATGACAGTCCCACCAGTCAGAACGGCGATATCTTGCAAGGTAGCCTTACGACGGTCACCAAAGCCAGGTGCCTTAACAGCAACCACGTTGAAGGTCCCACGCATCTTGTTCAAGACCAACGTAGGCAAAGCTTCACCGGTGATGTCATCAGCGATGATCAGAAGTGAACGGCTCTGTTCAACAACGGATTGCAACAATGGCAAGATGTCTTGGATGTTAGCAATCTTCTTGTCGGTGATCAAGATGTAAGGGTTGTCCAGGTTAGCTTCCATCTTATCGTTGTCGGTAACCATGTATTGTGACATGTAGCCACGATCAAATTGCATCCCTTCAACAACATCCAAGCTGGTATCAACACCACGGGATTCTTCAATAGTGATAACCCCATCGTTACCAACCTTTTCCATGGCATCAGCGATTAACTTACCAGTTTCTTGGCTAGCTGAGGAAATAGAAGCGATTTGGGCGATATCATCCTTGGTCTTAACGTCATGGGACATCTTGTGTAAGCCATCAACAGCGGCCTTCGTAGCCTTTTCAATCCCGCGACGAATACCAACAGGGTTAGCGCCGGCAGTGACGTTCTTCATCCCTTCGTTAACGATAGCTTGCGTCAAGACAGTGGCAGTGGTCGTCCCATCACCAGCGATATCGTTGGTCTTAGAAGCAACTTCGGAAACCAACTTGGCACCCATGTTCTCGAAGTGATCTTCGAGTTCGATAGACTTAGCAATCGTTACACCATCATTAGTGATGGTAGGGTTACCGTAACTTTGTTCCAAAACAACGTTACGTCCCTTAGGTCCCAGGGTCGTCTTAACTGTATCAGCTAACTTATCAACACCAGCAAGCATCTTGCTGCGGGCTTCTTCAGAAAATTTCAATTCTTTAGCCATTTTATAAATTCACCTCATACTAAATTTTTTGAATGATCTTGGATAGTCATCTTAAGTGAGGAAAAAGATTAGTCAACGACAGCGACTAAGTCCTTTTCGTGTAAAACAAGGTAAGTCGTGTCTTGGTACTTAACTTCCGTACCAGCGTACTTGTCGAACAATACCTTATCGCCAACCTTAACAGTTGGGGCTACCTTTTCGCCATTGTCTAACACACGGCCATCACCGACAGCTACGACGTTTGCCGTTTGTGGCTTTTCTTGAGCGTTACTTGCGAGCACAATGCCGCCAACCGTGGTTTCTTCTTCTTCTGGTTGATCCAAAATGACGCGGTCTCCTAATGGTTTTAACACTTGAATCCCTCCAATGAACTTACTTTTTAGCACTGTTAGCACTTGGCTAACATAAGTGCTAATCAACAATATCTAATATATGGTTTTTCCATATAAAAATCAAGGAATTTGACAAACAAATTCCGGGCCCCCTACTCCTCATGGCTTCACAATAGGCATAGCACTGGATTTGCAACGATCTCCGGTTGAAACCGATACCAGCGTTCCTTCTACCGCGTCTTCTCAATCTCGGGATAGTGAACACCATTGGCACCCGTCTCCGTCAAAAATTCGATAAAAAAAGCCGAGACAGTGTCCCGACTTTTCACCAAATTAATTTAGGTTGTTGTAATGTTCCAAGAAGTAAATCAGCGTTTGCAGCTCGTTAGTCAAATCAACGTTCTGTACGCGCACATTCTTAGGAACTGTGATCCGGAGCGGCGTAAAGTTCAGGATTCCTTTGACACCGCCAGACACGGCTTCATCGGTTACCTCTTGTGCCACTTGTGAAGGGACCGTCAAAATGGCCACTTCAATTTGTTGTTCCTCTAGTTGCGTCCGTAAATCCGTCATCGGATAGATGGGAACGCCACTTTGAATGGTGTTGGCAATCTCTTGCTTCACGTCAAAAGCAGCGCTAATCCGGACATTACTATCCTGATGGAAATTAAAGTTTAACAGGGCGTGGCCCAAGTTCCCGACACCAATCAGTGCCACACTGGTCAAACGATCTTGATTCAAAATCTTCTTAAAGAATTTAATCAAGCTTTCAACGTCATACCCATACCCCCGCTTACCAAGGGCACCAAAATACGAGAAGTCCCGACGAATCGTTGCGGAATCCACCTTAACGGCTTCGGATAATTCGGTCGAAGAGACCCGGGTCTTATCTGCGTCTAGCAAAATATTGAGATAGCGATAATAAATGGGCAACCGTTTAGCTGTCGCCCGGGGAATTTTTTGTTCTGTCAAAACGAGACCTCCTAATCAAAGAAACTGACTACTATTCACAAGCGGTAGCCTATTTATTAAATAATTATCTGGATTGTGAAATCAACTTTCTTATAGATTATAGCATACCCGTTCATCTTGTGAAAGAATTTGCAAGTTTTTTTCACTATTTATTCGCTTATTTCGGTCTAATCGGAGAATATGCTAAAATAGAGGCTATATGTGGCCCATTCAATGGCTTCACGATTGGTTACTAAGGGTTGAAAGATAAACACCTATCTTGTCCCAATATTAATAAGAAATCAGGTCAATAATTGATATAAATTGGCCGCACTCCGGCTGCCAGGGATTCCACCTGCTGTGGGGACGCTTCAGCCTGGAAGACCACCAGTCTTCTCGCTCGATTTGAAGCCACGAAGAACACGTGTCTTCAAAGTCGCCCGTGCTGTAAAGCTGGATGAAGAGTCACCAGCTAACACCACTTTCACGGCTGGTTCCATCCCTGGCCTCCTCCGGCTCTGATTGTGTTCTACCACGACAATAGTTGAGAAAGCGTGGTTACTTAGCGTTTTCAATTCGGTTGCTAACGACTGTGACCGTTATTAACCTCTGTGTTAGCCGTGAGGTCGGCAGATATGGGCTCAGGCGCGTCGTTCTACTTAGTCAGTGAGTGAACTTCTTGCTGGCTTAGTAGAAAACCAAGCTTGAAGACTCAGCACTTTCGAGGCTTCAAGTTGCGTTCGCACCGTTCCAGCCCATATCTGCCGACCGGTAAGGCGAAGTGACTACCACGTTGCCTACTTTTTGCTTCACTACTGTTGCTAGGACAGACACGACCGGAATTTTGGAGCTTTCAACCCGTAACTAGCCATCATATTGGCTGAACCATTATCGTGGCAGCAGTCACTAAATTAATGAAAATAATCCCTTTAAAGGAGGTCGGTTGACCGTGATTCTCTTACAAGTCCAACAAGTTACCCGGCGATTCGGCGCCAGCGTCCTATTTGAAAATGTCAGTATGGACGTGCCCGAACACGGCCGCGTGGCACTTGTCGGCCGCAACGGTGCGGGTAAATCCACCCTATTAAAAATGATTGCCGGTGAAACCACCCCAGATGTTGGCCAAATCACCACTAAAAGAGGCCTGACACTGGGTTACCAAGCCCAGAATGCCGGCCTGGCATCTACTAAAACAGTTTGGAACGAAATGCTTAGTGTCTTCGCTAAACTGATTGCCATGGAAAAACGCATGCACGCGCTCGAAGAAAAAATGAGTGATCCCGCCATTATCGCTGATCAAACCCAATTTGACCAGATCAGCGCCAGTTATGATCAGTTACAACAAGACTTCAGCGATCAAAATGGTTACGGCTATCAAGCCGAAATTCGTGGCGTTCTGCACGGATTTGAATTTGACGAAGACTACTATGATAAGCCGATCAACGAACTCTCCGGCGGGCAACGGACACAGCTCGCCCTAGCCAAACTACTGTTGGAGCGTCCCGATTTACTAATCTTGGACGAACCGACCAACCACTTGGACGTCGAAACGCTGACCTGGCTGGAAAGCTATCTACAAGGTTATCCTGGCGCCATTCTCGTCGTTTCCCATGACCGGTACTTCCTCGATCACGTGGTTAATGATGTCTACGATATGGCACACGGTGGGCTGGATCATTACCCTGGCAATTATTCGCACTACATCGCGGCCAAGGCGGAACGGCTCCGTTTAGCCTGGAAGGAATATGACAAGCAACAGGCTGAAATTAGCAAGTTGGAAGACTTCGTTAATAAGAATATCGTCCGCGCCTCCACTACCAAGCGGGCTCAGGCCCGGCGGAAACAACTGGAAAAGATGGACCGCATGGACCGACCCGAAGGCGATGAGAAGGCCGCCCGCTTTAGCTTCCGTCCTAAACGCCAAAGTGGAAATGTCGTCTTGGACGTCGTTAACGGTGCCGTTGGCTACGACCAACAGATCTTGGCAGCGCCCGTCAATCTCGACATCAAGAAACATCAAGCCGTCGCTATCGTCGGCCCCAACGGAATTGGCAAGTCAACCTTGCTCAAGACCATCCTGGGTCGGATTCCTGCGATCCAAGGCCAGATTATCTTTGGCACTGGCGTTGACACCGGTTACTACGACCAGGATCAGGCCACCTTACACGATAAGAAGACGGTCCTGCATGAACTGTGGGACGATCACCCCACTACACCAGAAGGCGATATCCGCTCGATTCTAGGTAGCTTTCTCTTTACTGGCACCGATGTCGACAAGAGTGTGCACAGCCTGAGTGGTGGCGAACGGGCGCGTCTGCTACTGACGAAGCTCGCCATGCAACACGACAATTTCCTAATGCTTGACGAACCGACCAACCACTTGGATATTGATAGTCGGGAAGTCCTAGAGACCGCCCTTAACGAATTTGATGGCACCATTCTCTTCGTTTCTCATGACCGGTACTTCATCAACCAGGTCGCTACACAGGTCGTCGAGCTCAGTCCCGAAGGCACCACCCGCTACCTAGGAAACTACGATTACTATGTGGCTAAGAAGGCCGAGCAAGATGCCTACGCTGCTAAAGAGGCGGCGGAGGCTGAAGCCGAACATCCTACCGTAGCTGCGCCTAAGCAAACGCAGGTCGATTACCAAGCACAAAAAGATCAGGCCAAGGCTAAACGTAAGCTCAGTCGGCAAGTCGCGGCGCTGGAAGAGCAGATGGGCGAATTGGAAAAGCAAAAGACCGCGGTCGAAACCGAAATGAGCAAGGAAGAAAACTTCAACGATGCTGGTAAGCTAGCTGATCTTCAAGAACAGCTTACCGCCGTCACCACTGAACTCAGTGAGACTGAAGATTCCTGGACGGAGAAGAGTTTGGAATTAGAGGACTTTGCAGATTAACTTGCAGTAGCTAGTGTCAACGGATTTATGGCTAGCATAAATCCACGACAGCAATGATTCTTGGGGAGGAATCGCTTTATGTTTGTACTAATTAAGCGTGAATATCAAAAAAGCTACGCAAAAACCAATGCGTTATTCAAAAATTATTCCAAATGTTTTAGAGTACTGTCTTTTGGATCGGGAGCCGTCATAACATTACAACTAATCCTAGTTTTCTTTCCAGACTCCATCCTGACGATTTCGGTTGAGTTTTTAGGCCTGATTTATTTAGTTGCCGTGTTTATTCTGTTTCTGGTAGAGTCGGTTATTCACGGTATCAGATACTTGAAAAGCAATCGCTAATACTATTTTTCACACCAAAATAAAGCTGGTTTCATTCCGATAATCGGAATGGAACCAGCTTATTTCATACATAAGATTTATTTAGCAGAATCCGCCGCCCAGTCAAATTCCAGACTAGGATCGGCATTCAAGGTTGCATCCGCAAAGACACCGTGTTGATACGCGACGTAAGCGAATGCGCCGATCATGGCGGCGTTGTCCCCGCATAACTTCAAAGGCGCCTTAACCAGATGTGTCGTTGGATTATTGCTGAGATCCCGTTCTAACCGTTCACGCAATCCCTGGTTTGCTGCGACCCCTCCAGCCAAAATGAGCTGGTGCACAGGATAATCCGCTAAAGCCCGCTGCGTCTTTTCAGCCAGCACATCGACGACTGCTTGTTGGAAACTAGCTGCTAAGTCTTGTTTACTCAGTGTCTCGCCGATCTGATCCGCGTGGTGGGTCGTGTTGATGAAGGCACTCTTTAGACCACTAAAACTGAAATCAAAGTTGTCGTCCTTTTCCATCGCCCGGGGAAAATCAAACGTATCTTTCCCCTGATGCGCCCACTCGTCGACCGTCTTACCGGCAGGATAATTAA
Organism: Levilactobacillus tujiorum; assembly: GCF_012641185.1. GTDB lineage: Bacteria > Bacillota > Bacilli > Lactobacillales > Lactobacillaceae > Levilactobacillus > Levilactobacillus tujiorum. Next base: position 116,744 of record NZ_JAAXLK010000004.1, on the reverse strand, counting down.
CGCCCATCACCCGGCCAACCTTATCGTAAGCCTCACCGGCAGCATCGTCGCGCGTCTCTCCGATGATTTCAAATTGATTTTCTGCTGGCATGTAAACCAATTCTGTGTGCCCACCAGAAACCAATAACGCCAATGCTGGAAACTCAATTGGCTCCACATAGCGAGCTGCATAGATGTGTCCCGCCATGTGATTAACGGGAATCAGCGGCAAGTTGTGCGCAAAGGCCACGGTTTTCGCCGCCGTTACGCCGATCAATAATGCCCCAACTAAGCCTGGACCATACGTAACCGCCACAGCGTCCAGATCTTCGTAACCGACCTGGGCCTCTGCCAAAGCATCCTTAATGCACAGCGTCACTTCTTCAATGTGATGACGGCTGGCTACTTCGGGAACCACGCCACCGAAGCGCTGATGGCTCTTGATTTGCGTCGCCACAATGTTTGACAGAATCTTGTGACCATCCTCGATAACGGCCACACTCGTCTCATCACAACTCGATTCAAATGCTAAAATCAAATTTCGCTTTTCCGTTGGACTCACTCCTCTTATTTAATCCGCGCTGCCTTTTCGCCGCTACTACCCTCAAAACACGTAAAAAGCGGGTGGCTCGGTGCCAGCCCGCCAATTGTCCTAGTTCTGTTCACGCGTTTGCGGGGCGACACCGTCCTGGGCCTCGTCCTCATTTTCATTAAGGAACAACACCATATCCGCAGCATCTTCGTGGTCACCAAAGTAGTACCCACGCTTAATTCCCGTCTGCTCAAATTGCAGGTCCCGGTATAGCCGCTGCGCACTCTTATTAGACACCCGGACCTCTAAGCTGACCGTCTTATAGTTCAGCTTACGTGCCTTGCGAATCATAATGCCCAGTAAGAAGCGGCCTAAGCCCTTGCTCTGGTACTCTGGCAAAACGGCAATATTCGTAATGTGCGCATCTCGATTCCGTTCGTCAAAGGTACTGCCGATAAACGCCAATAGCTTATCGTTCTTCCGAATAACCAGGTACAATCGGTCCTTCTCCCGGCGTAATTCATTCGCAAAAGCCGTGGAGTCCCACGGAGCTTGACCCGAGTAGACCGCCCGTTCGATCTCAATCATCTCTGGAATGTCAGTGAACAGTGCTTTGGCGACAAAATAGGTCACGTCGCGAATATCCACGCGATGGTTTTTTACATCCATCGCCTCTTCACGCACAACTTCCCGTCGACTACCAAACACATTTTTATACCAATTTTTAAATTTTTTCAACATACGATTCGGTATCCTCTTCTGGGTTCTTAGCACGCCATTCAGCTTCGGCTTGCGTCAAACGCAAATAGTTTGGCACGAACCGATCAACATCACTCACGGGTTCCATCGTGCGACCGAGTAGACCGATCGTCGCAACTTGTGGCAGGTTAAGCCAGGGGCTTACTGCGGGCGTCGCTGCTGAAACCGTCGTTCCAATCACATCGCTAAAATGTCCGGCATCCCCTAGGAACCACACGGGTTCGCCGTACTTGGCCACGGCCTTTAAGAAATCAACGACACCGGTATGGGCATCGGCAATTTCTACGGTCGGACGGCCACCCTTGATTCGGTAGAGCCCGGCAAAAACGTTTTGGTTGCGGGCATCAAAAATCGGTGCGACCAAGGCCCCTTCAACGGGCACGTTGGCGGCCAGCGTGGCTAGACTAGAGACCGCCACTAAGTCGATATTCAACGTTGCGGCCAACGTCTTGGCCGTCGTTACGGCAATCCGAATTCCGGTGTAAGATCCTGGCCCAGCGGCAACCACTACGCGCTCCAGATCGGTCGGTTTCAACTCTGCCATCGCCAGTAGCCGTTCAATCTCTGGTAACAGGTATTCTGCATGTTTCTGATGAACCGTCACCGTAATTGCCGCTAAGACCGTCGTGTCCTCCAAAACGGCAACGCTGAGCGGACGATTCGATGTATCAATTGCTAAAATCTTCATATTTGCTTGGGTTCCCCTTCATATATGTGGTGACCACAGTCAATTTCGGACACACTAGTCAAGGCAGCGGTGGATCACTACCCCATTGCTCCGCACGAACTTATTTCTATTCGTGTACTGTTCATATCAGTGTACTATATTACCACAAAGACTAGGCGGCGACACCTTCTCTGCCTAGCTTTTCCTAAAATCATCACTTTTAGTTAGCGATTCTGCCACTCGATAGTCGCCAGCACAGCCGTAGTTGCGCCAACTTTAACGGTATGCTGCGTGGTGGTAGCGGTACTATGCACGACCTCGCTGGTCACCTGATGGCCGTACTTCACTTCATTCTCAAAGCGAATCCGGACATCCACTGCCTGATGTTGCCGCAACCAGTCCGCGGGCAAGGCATCGAGCATCCAATCAAAGTAATGGGCATTATTCACATGACCATTCTCGTCAATATCAAAGTAACGTACGGTATACGGCTGCGCAACACTGGTGGCCGCCAAGTCTAGTCGTTCAGGCCGAGGTAGCCGGGGCAACCGCTTCACGGGCGCCGTGCCATAAGGCTGCATAATTTCTGCGGGAATGGTCGCAATCTTCCGCGTTGCATAGCTCATCGTCACCCAGATACCTTCGCCATAGGCCAATTGCTGCCCCATGTCGTCCAGTAACCAGTATTCTCGATAGGCAAAGTATTTATTAAACGCCGTGGCCCGCGTCTTAAGGGTCACCCGCTCATTAATTCGGGGCAACCGGTTGATCTGCAGGTGATACTGTGTGACCACCCAGCCAACCCCCAAGCGATGAATATCATCGGGCGTCAGGTGCAACGCCGTGTTTTGATCCTCAGAAACCAAAACAAATAAATCAATCAGCATTGCCAGGGTCAGGTGACCGGTGTCGTCCGCTTCATAATAGACGACACGGTGCGGTTCACTAAATTCATTTTGGGCCACGCGGGTCACTCCTCGTTTAGATGATGATAAGTCCGGTAAACATCTTGTTTCTTTAAGCCGCGTAAGTTCGCCACTTCTTTAATCGCTGCGTTAGGCTTGTCGCCCGCTGCGATCAGCCGATCAACTTGTTTTTCAATGGGTTCACTGAGATCGACGGCCGTCGTCGCAGTCGTGGTTGGATGAGGATTGCCACCCACCAAGACCACGAACTCACCACGAACGGTATCCGTGGCGGCCCACTCAGCTAGGTCACTGAGACTGCCCCGCAAGAATTCTTCGTAGCGCTTCGTTAACTCGCGGCACAGAACAGCTGGCCGCTCAGCCCCCATCCCCGCAGCCAAGTTCTGCAAGGTTTTCTTCAAACGATGGGGCGCCTCGTAAAAGATCAACGTCTCTGGTCGTTGCGCCAATTCATCAATTTCGGCCCGTTGATCCTTGGGTTTCCGATCGAGAAAGCCATAAAAGTAAAACGGTTGGGGCACCAATCCGGAGGCAATCAAGGCGGTCAGCCCGGCATTGGCTCCTGGTAAGGGGACAACCGGGATATGTGCGTCAATACAAGCATTGACCAGTTCATGGCCGGGATCAGAGATGGATGGCATCCCCGCGTCACTCACCTGAGCAATCTGCATCCCCTGTTGGAGTTTAGCGACCAACTGGGGAATCCGCTCTTGCGTATTGTGCTCGTGAAAGCTGATCTGCTTGGTTTCAATTTCAAAATGATTTAACAATTTCTGGGTGTTACGCGTATCCTCTGCCGCAATCAGATCGGCATCCTTCAGCGTTTTAACGGCGCGGAAAGTCATGTCATCCAGATTACCGATCGGGGTGGGGACTAAATATAAGTGACCGCTATTTGCGGCTTGAAAACTACGTTGGCGTTCCATTCGTGGGTGCCCCTCCTATTGATCACGATAGATAACTTCTAGACAAAAAGCACATTCTTCATCTTGCTTACGCCGCGTTCCGTAGAATTCACGGCAGACGTGAAAGCCCTCTTCATACAATTTTTCCAAAATTTGCCGCGACTTAGACAAGCCCTGCGGTGTTTCTGGATCTTCTGGTAAGTTACGCTGCAATTCACGTAACAGGTCCCGAAGATGCTGATTTTCTATTTCTAACTCTGCGTTTTGCTCAAACACATGGGTCATCTCGCCTTGTAAGTCAGCGAATTGGGCGAGCACGTCTTGCAATTGGCTCTCGAGATTTTTAAATTGATCGTACACTTCTTGTTTTTCCAAGTTGCCACCCCTCCAATGCTGACTAGTTAACGCGGAATCTGCGCTAGAATCTGTAACGTTAAGGCTTCTAAGATGCCCTGAAAATTCATATTGCCGGCTAATTGGCTCCGGGTCTCCAACGTTAACGTCATGATTGCGACCAGCCGATCCACACTCAGCCGTTGCGCCAATTGGCGACTCAGCTTAGCCACTTGCGGAAAAGCCAACTGGTCGTCCGTAACCGTTGCGTTCTGTTGGCGCAACACATCATGCCAGACCTGCACAATCATATCTAAGATGGTGCCCTGCAGGTCTCGATTGGTTGCGAGCGGCAACAATTCCGTTTGCACGCGCACAAATGCCCGTTCGTCACCGGCACAGACCGCGGTGAACCACTGCCCAACACTCACTTGGGCATTCTTGAGCCAGTCCTCCGCCGTCAACGCCTTGGCTGCCTGAACACTCTCCGTCAGCGTTGATAACAGATAACGCTGACTTGGAATCACGCCGGCCGCTGCCAAGGCTTCTGCCAGAGCACTCGGCGCCACCCGAATAAAATCGACAATCTGTGTACGTGACAGAATCGTCGGTAAGATCAAATTTTTATTGGCCGTCAGCAGTAAGGCGACCGTATTGCCCACCGGTTCCTCGATGAACTTTAGGAGACTATTGGCCGCTCCTGTCGTCATCCGTTCCACCTGATCGACGATAAAGATCTTCTGATTGCCTTCCACGGCACTCTTGGTGAATTCCGACTTTAGGTAGCGGACCTGGTCGACCTTAATCCGTTGACCATCCGGCACCACGGTCACGACGTCGGGATGATCACCAGCCATAATGCGTCGACACTCGGCGCACTGCCCACACGGTAGGCCCTCCGCCGTCACATTTTGACAGAAGAGGCGCATGGCAATCACTTGCGCGACCTGTTGCCGACCAGTGCCATCCGCACCATTAAACAGGTAGGCATGGGCTAACCGTTGCCCATTGATCAAATTCATGAAATGGTCCAACAGCTGTGGTTGTAGTCGCTGGGCCGTTGTCACCAGAGATTCTTCGGTCATACGACCCTCCTAAAATTGATGGAACTGATCGACGGGCAGTACGAAGACCGTCGCGCCACCAACCTGTACCTCGACGGGATATGAGGAGGTATTGTCTAACTGGGCGTCTAAATTAACGGGTGGCGTCATAAACTGTTGGCGTGTATGGCTAGCCGTCTTAATCATCGCTAAGACCTCGTCAACCCGTTCTTCTTCCACCCCAATCATAAACGTCGTGTTACCGGACTTCAAGAAGCCCCCAGTCGTTGATAAGCGCGTCGCCCGAATGTTTTGATCAATAAATTCATTGCTCAGACGATTTGCATCTTTGTCTTGGACAATTGCGATTAGTAATTTCATTGCTGTTCCTCCCTCAAATGCCGTTTTAAAAATAACGCTTAGCCGTTTGCTTAATTAGTGTCAATGCCTCAGCCACCACTTGCTCTGGCGCCTGGGTCGCATCAATTAATTTAATTCGTTCGGGATGGGCTTGTTGAAGCCGCAGGTAAGCTGCCCGCACCCGGTCATGAAAGGCCGTTTGCTCAACATCTAATCGATCCACTTGGTCAGCCTGTCGGTGGGCTTGAATCCGTCGTAACCCGACTTCTGCCGGAACGTCAAAGTAGATGGTAAGTTCGGGTAACAGTCCGTCGGTCGCAAAATCATTCATTTGGGCAACGGCTTGTTCTCCAATTTGCCGTCCCGCACCTTGATAGGCAATTGAACTGTCCACGTAACGATCGCATAGGACCAATTGATCCGCTGCCAACGCTGGGAGGACGGTCTCAGCTAGATGTTGTCGCCGTGCTGCCGCATACAGTAAGGCCTCGGTTCGATAGTCCATTGCGGTATTCGCCCGATCTAAAATGATGGCCCGAATACTCTCGGAAATCGGGTTGCCCCCCGGTTCCCGCGTAATCGTTAACCGATCCCCCAGTACAGGCTGAATCTCAGCGGTAATAGCCGCGAGCGCGCTGGTTTTACCAGCCCCGTCCGGCCCTTCAAAACTAATAAACGTTCCTGACAACATACTCGACCCCATTTTTGATTGAATACTTATATTGTACTTGAATTAAGAATTGATGTCTATTTGCATTGTTTGATTTTCCAGTTGGCCCAACTGATTCAGTCGCGGCCCGGTCCATCCCATTTTCGCATGCAAAGAGCTCTAGGTCCACCGTCTTCACAGCACCCCTAGAGCTCAACTGGTCATCTCACATGGTTACAGCTTGCTAATTGTCACTAATCACGAAAAACAGCGGCCGAAATATGCTTCCCCTTCACCTGACGTCGCCGCGCTTCGCGGTAAAGAAACAGGTAGGTTTGGCGCGCTAACGCCGTATTAGCCGTCATCTCATTATCAGCGTCGGCAATGGCTTCTTCCGTCTGCTTAGCGTGATCCCATCGGTCCTTGGCAGCATCAATTGTCAACAATAATTGTTCATCGTAAGCCGCCTTGAGCCGGGGAAATTGCCGTTTCTTTCTTCCAAACATCGCTGCGCCTCCTACATCTCTGTCCGACCTTCGACAGCCTTAAACAGCGTCATCTCATCCGCATATTCAATATCACTGCCGACCGACAAGCCATGGGCCAAACGCGTGACCTTGATGCCCGCTGGTTTAATCAGCCGTGACAGATACATCGCCGTGGCTTCCCCTTCAGGCGTGGCGTTAGTCGCAATGATAACTTCCTTCATATCAGGATTCTTCTGCAACCGATTGATTAAGCTCGTGATGTTCAGGTCTTCGGGACCTTTCCCCTCGATCGGCGACATCACCCCGTGTAAGACGTGATAGAGGCCATGATACTCCTTCATTTTTTCCATCACCATAATATCTTTGGCCTGCTCAACCACTAGCACGTGACTCTGGTCCCGGGTCTTGTCCGCGCAAATCGAACACGGATCACTCTCGGTAATGTTGCCGCAGATTGAACAGTAATGGAGATCTCGTTTTGCCGAGACCAAGGCTTTAGAAAACGCCGTGACATCGTCATCCGCCATATCAATCGTAAAGAATGCCAGCCGCGTCGCTGACTTTTGGCCGATGCCCGGCAGCTTCATGTAGCTGTCGATCAACTGCGCAATGGGTTCTGGGTACTGCATGTCACAACGTCCTTTCTTCCTTACATTCCGGGAATGTTCATCCCTTGAGTGTACTTACCTAACGTTTGCTTAGTCGTCTCGTCAACCTTAGTCAACGCATCATTCACTGCGGCCAGTACCAGATCTGCTAACATATCTGGATCATCGGGATCAATGGCTTCAGGCTTAATCGTCAGATCAGTCATCTTCCGGTCACCCGTGAAAGTCGCTTGAACCATCTGATCTGGAGACGTTCCTGTAAAGGATTGGGCATTTAGATTAGCCTGGTCCTCTTCCATCTTCTTTTGCATTTGCCGCATTTGTTTCATCATGTTCCCCATATTTCCCATGTTCCGCATTTGTATCATCCTTTCACAATTTAATCTTGTTTAACATCTACAATGCCCTTACCGAACAGCTCTTCAGCCTTGGTCACGACCGGATTCGGTGCGGGCTGATCGGGCTCAGCCGGAGCTTCACCATTCGCCTTGAGTTCATCCTTGTGAGCGGTTAAATAATTCTTGCGAATCACTGGCCACTCGTCTTTAGGGACGAAGACTACCGGTAATGCCGACCCAATCATGCGATCGAGCCCATTCTCTAAGGCATCGGTCAACTCATGATCCGTCGTTGCCCGTTGATATAAGAAGGAATAGTCAAACGCCACAATCACGCCTGAGTTAGCCGCTGCAACGGGTTGGGAGACCTTCATCACCGCGCGCTGCGTCACGGTCAAACTATTGAGTAAGTCCGGCCAGACTTCTTGTAGTTGATTAAGTTTTTCACGGGTTGCCGAGCCCAATACCGGGTAAATCTTGGCTAAGTTGACTTCCTTAGCCGCTGGCGACTTGGCCACTCGCGGCTTAGCCGGTGCCGGTGCAGCACTGGTGGAAGCCGGTGCCTGCTCCAACTGCTTAACGGCCGAGCGCAACTGATCAATCTCGTGCTGTAGCTCATTGACCGCCGTTCCAGCTGCCGGTTGCGCTGGCGCTGCGGCTGAGGCAGCCGGTGTGGCGCCCGTGGTTTCAGTCGCTGATGCCTCCGGTTGACCCTTTTGGCGACCAATCTCGGCCAGCTTAATCGTCAGAATTTCCAAATAAACGTCGGGATGCGTGGTAAACCGCATCTGTTGTTGGATGGCGTTGAGTTCGTTAATCATCGCATACATGGTCTGCGCTGGCGTTTGCTTAGCCAACTTCTGGAAATCCTCACTCACGCTCCCCATCTCGGCTTCCTCGACCATCTGTGGCGCCTGTTGATACAGTAACAGGTCGCGGGCATAGCCAATCACATCTTCGGTAAACCGTTCGGCATCTTTGCCCGCTTCCAAAACAGATTGCAGACTTGCCAAAGCGGCCTTAGTATCTCCCGCCAGCACCTGAGCCATATAGGTGGCCAGCAACTCATGGGTGACGCTTCCCGTAACCAATAATGCATTATCTAGTGTGATCTCATTGTCGCCAAAGGATAGCGCTTGATCCAAGATACTCAGCGCATCCCGCATACCACCCTCAGCGGCCTTAGCAATGACTTTAATGGCTTGATCATCGTACGTCACACCTTTTTGCTTCAAGATGTAAAGCATCCGTTCATAACTATCACTAGCCGCAATACGTTTAAAATCAAACCGCTGCGTTCGGGAAATAATCGTCGCTGGAATTTTATGCGGTTCGGTGGTGGCAAGGATGAAGATCACATTGGCTGGTGGTTCTTCCAAGGTCTTCAGCAACGCATTAAATGCACCCGTCGACAGCATGTGCACTTCATCAATGATGTAGACCTTATAGTCAGCAACCGTGGGCGCATACTTGACCTTGTCGCGAATGTCCCGAATCTCTTCGACACCATTGTTAGAGGCCGCATCAATTTCGATAACATCATTCAGCGTGCCCGCCGTGATTGCTTTACACGTCTCACATTCATTACAAGGTTCGCCATCAGTCTGATGATGACAGTTGATTGCCTTGGCAAAAATCTTAGCGGCCGAGGTCTTCCCGGTTCCCCGTGGCCCCGCAAAAAGGTAAGCGTGACTAATTTGATTTGTGGTAATGGCATTCTTCAACGTCCGGGTAATCACTTCTTGCCCGATCATGTCATCGAAACGCTGCGGGCGCCAGACCCGGTAGAGTGCTTGATAAGCCATGCAATCCGTTCCTTTCTTCAATAATTCCTGATAAATTCGCTGTTCATAATTATAGCCTTTTTCCCTACCATCTGTCACGGATTGTTCCGGTAGTTTTAAGGGAAATTAATCTCATTTTCTAGAATAAGATGGCACGAAAAAACTCCCAGTCACACGACTAGGAGTTTGGTTAATTGCTCATAAACTTGAAGCACAAAGCGAAGCAAACTTAGTGCTGCTTCCTTCCGGACCTGACACGATTCGTAAGTCCACCCTTGCTTCAAGGCCTTAACGGCAATAACTAGTGTATCATGATTCGTCGGACCTGTCTAGCGGTTGCGTCATTTTCGCCAGCTTTTTCGCTTTACGGGCTTTCTTAGCCGCTTTCTGCCGCTTACGAGCCGCCTTAAAGAACGCGACCATGCGCTCACCGGCATCCTTAGCCATCAGCCCTTCATGCACCGTGACCGTATGGTTCAACCGGTCATCGGTGAGCGTCTGATACAGACTATCCACGGCGCCCGCCTTAGGATCACGCGCCCCGTAGAAGACCTCTGGAATCCGGGCATTGATAATCGCACCGCTACACATCAGGCAGGGTTCAATGGTCACATAGAGTTGGCAATCCTCTAACCGCCAGCTTTTCAATGTGGCACAGGCTTCTTCAATCGCCCGCACCTCCGCGTGTAACGTCGCATCGTTGGCGTGCTCTCTGAGATTATGGCCCCGGCCCACGATCTGACCATCATGCACGATCACCGCTCCAATGGGTACCTCGCCAATTAGCGCCGCTTGATCCGCTTCAAACAGTGCTTCTTCCATATAGTGTCGCTGCAAAGGTGCGTAGGAAGTATCCCGCATCGAATCCCTCCCTTCCGGTTCACTAAGTTAGTGCAACGTACTTTCTAAAATATAATAGCCCTTGTCTTTCTTAATAATCTCGCAATTGCCAAACGTCGCCTGCATATTTTTCTCTGCAGAAGGCGCCCCTTGCTTCTTCTGCAAGACCACGGTCAAGGTACCCCCAGGAAGCAAATGAGCCTTGGCGCCCGTTAGCATCGCCGTCACGACTTGTTTACCCGCACGAACGGGGGGATTCGTTAAGATAGCAGCGTAACGCTGTGTGACGTTCTCGTAAATATCCGATGTCTTGATTTCGACATTTTCAATCTGATTAGCCACCGCATTCTGCCGTGCCAGCGCCAACGCCAACTCATTGACATCGACCATTGTCACTTGCCGTTCTGGCCACTTCTTTGCCAGTGCTAAGCCGATGGGGCCATACCCCGTGCCGAGGTCTAACCAAGGGCCCGCTGGCGTCTTGTCCGCATTAAAGGCATTTAGTAGCGCCCGTGAGCCATAGTCCACTCGATTCTTAGAGAAGACACCGTTGTCGGTGGTAAACAACAATTCGTTGCCTAACAGGGTGAACGGCCAATGCTGTTCCTCGTGTAAAACATCTGGATTTTGTGTATAATAGTGATTAGTCAAGTTCTCCGCCACCTTTTAGGTCTATTTTACCTTAGATGTTTGTCGGAAAACAGAGAAAAAAATTTTAACCCAGCAAGTACCATATTTAGTAGTTATTGTATTGACCAACTACCAAATATGGTACTTTTTTTGATTGCTATTTTCTATATCTGGTGTACACTTAACTCATTGATATTCAAATTTAAGGGATGTGGCAACAATGAAAGTAACAATTTACTCAAAGAACAATTGCATGCAATGCAAGATGACGAAGCGTTTTCTTAGCGAACACAACGTGGAGTTTGAAGAACGGAACATTAATCAAAATCCAGAATATGTAACCTACCTCAAGAACCACGGTTTTCAAGCCGTACCAGTAGTTGAAGCACCTGGTGTGCCTGCTTTTTACGGTTTCCGGCCAGATCAATTGACCAAGATTGCGGGCTAAATAACATTAGCACAAACCCGTCTTGGCGACGTCGTGTTTGTTCACGGTGCCGCCATTTTTTATTTGATCGGCTAAATAACGTCACTAACTTTTAACCATTCACCCTAATTTAAGAAGGAAGAGATGACTAGTATGAGTTTAAAAGATTTAGGAAATGTCACGTACTACGATTTAAACAATGAGATCAACATCCCCGTTAACGGGCAGATCCCATTGAATAAGGATCAGGAAGCCTTGCAGGCCTTCTTAAAAGAAAACGTTGAACCCAACACCAAGCAATTTGCTTCGTTACGGGAACGCTTCGATTACCTAATTGCCGGTAACTACGTTGAAAAAAAGGTCATTGACCAATATCCCTTTAGCTTTATCGAGGAGCTGTACGCCTTTTTAAAGTCCCAGGACTTCCATTTCAAGTCATTTATGGCTGCCTATAAGTTCTACGCGCAATATGCTTTAAAGACCGACGACAATGAGTACTACCTGGAGAACTTTATCGACCGGGTCGCAATGAACGCGTTGGACTTCGGCGATGGTGATCAGACCTTGGCCCACGATCTAGCCGATGAAATCATTCATCAGCGTTACCAGCCCGCTACGCCTAGCTTTCTAAACGCTGGCCGTGCGCGGCGTGGTGAACTGGTCTCGTGCTTCTTGATCCAATCCACGGATGATATGAACACGATTGGCCGGACCATCAACTCAGCGCTTCAACTCTCACGAATCGGTGGTGGCGTGGGGATCAGCCTCTCCAACTTACGGGGCGCAGGCGATCCGATCAAACACATTGACGGCGCTGCTTCCGGTGTCGTTCCCGTCATGAAATTACTAGAAGACAGTTTCTCCTACTCTAACCAATTGGGACAACGCCAAGGTGCCGGTGTCGTTTATCTAAGTGTGTTCCACCCTGATATTATCGCCTTCTTAGGCGCTAAGAAGGAAAATGCTGACGAAAAGATCCGGCTCAAGACCCTTTCACTCGGGATTACCGTGCCGGATAAATTCTACGAACTTTGCGAACAGGACGCCGATATGTACCTCTTCAGTCCTTACGATGTTGAACGCATCTACGGCAAACCATTCGCTTACGTCGATATCACTGCGGAATACGATAACTTAGTTGCCAATCCCGATATTCGTAAGAAGAAGCTCAAGGCCCGCGAATTGGAAACGGAAATTGGCAAGTTACAACAAGAATCCGGCTACCCTTACATTGTAAACATTGACACCGCTAATCGTGAAAATCCAATTGACGGCCGCATCGTGATGAGCAACTTATGTTCAGAAATTATGCAAGTACAGACGCCTTCCACGGTGAACAACCGCCAAGAATACATCCAAAAAGGAACGGATATTTCTTGTAACTTGGGGTCAACCAACATCGTTAATCTGATGACTTCCCCAGACTTTGGTCACTCCGTCGAAACGATGGTGCGGGCCTTAACCTTTGTCACGGACCATTCGGATATTGATGTCGTTCCTTCTATTCAAAAAGGCAACCGCCTCGCCCATACCATTGGTTTAGGAGCGATGGGGTTGCACAGCTACTTTGCCAAGAACCACATGATGTACGGGTCTAAAGACAGTATCGACTTCACCAGTGTTTACTTCATGTTACTCAACTATTGGACCCTGAAGGCCTCCAACGAAATTGCTAAGGAACGGCACGAGACCTTCCACAATTTTGAAAAGAGTACCTACGCTGACGGAAGCTACTTCGATCGCTACACCGAACACGACTGGCGTCCTAATTCAGCGAAGGTACAAGCCCTCTTCAAGGACGTCTGGCTACCAACTCCCGCAGATTGGGCCGAACTCAAGACGGCGGTCATGCGTGATGGCCTGTATCACCAAAACCGGATGGCGGTTGCACCTAACGGGTCGATTTCTTACATCAACGATACAACGGCTAGTCTCCACCCCATCATCAACCGGATTGAAGAACGCCAAGAAAAGAAAATTGGGAAGATTTATTACCCAGCACCTTATCTCGACAACGATACGATGCCTTACTACAAGTCGGCTTACGATACTGACATGCGGCGGGTTATCGACGTCTATGCCGCGGCGCAAAAGCACGTTGATCAAGGGATGAGTTTAACGCTATTCATGCGGTCCACGATTCCAGCCGGACTCTATGAATGGAAGAATGGGCGCACGGACAAGATGACCACTCGGGACCTCAGTATTCTACGCAACTACGCTTACCGTAAGGGGATCAAGTCGATCTACTATGTTCGGACCTTTACGGACGACAACAATGAGGTCGGTGCGAACCAGTGTGAAAGCTGTGTCATCTAGTCGATCTCAACTCATTGGTTAATATCATCTGAAGATTGAAAGAACCATAGCCAACGTGGATAGGACTGGGCCGCCTTCCGTTCGTCAAATTTGAGCTGGAACGCTGTGGGGAGGACGGCTGGAGCCATAGATCGGTCTCCAGCCTCGCTTTGAGCCGCAGATCACGTCTCAAAGGCGCCATTTACCAAGAGAACCACTTGGTAAATCCCACGGCTGAGCTCAAATTTGACTCACTCACGGCTACGTGCAGGTTGTCAGCTATACTGTTTGAATACGAACACATCATTTTTAACTAATTTACTATTCCACAACTAACTTAACCGGAGGAAGGCAGAGATGGAGCCAGCTGTGACAACGGTGTTAGCCGATTTTCGGCTTACAGCGTGGGACGTGCTTGGAGACCGGTGCTCTTCCGGGCTTCGAACCGAGCCGGAGGACCGCTTCTCAGGCCGCAGGCGTTCCCCACAGCAGGCGGAATTTCTGCCAGCCGCAGGTGACTGGTTTACTCACTGTTCAGGCTTTGACAACGATTTTCTTTCAATCTTTAACAATCCGCAAAAAGTGGTAAGTCTCGCCTGATCTAAGCGAATTCTGCCGCTTTTTGTTCACGCTTCACTCGTCAAAATATGGTAAGCTTGACCCAACGTGCTGGTTGGCAAGCGATAAAGGAGTGGCTGTAATGGCAAGAACTGAAAATTATAATGCAATTAACTGGAACGCGGTTTCTGATGAAATTGACAAGGCAACTTGGGAAAAATTAACCGAACAATTTTGGCTGGATACGCGAATCCCTGTCTCAAATGACTTAGACGACTGGCGGACCTTGGACACTGACCACCAGTGGGTCGTGGGGCACGTTTTTGGCGGCCTAACCCTGCTGGATACGCTCCAGTCCCAAGACGGGATGGCTGCTCTGCGCAGAGATGTCCGTACGCCACATGAAACGGCGGTGCTGAACAACATCCAGTTCATGGAATCCGTTCACGCCAAGAGTTATTCCACCATTTTCTCCACGCTAAACACGCCCGATGAAATTGATGAAATTTTCAAATGGAGCGATTCCGAAGAATTCTTGCAGAATAAGACCAAGCGCATCTATGATCTCTATCATGACGATGAACATCCTTTGAAAAAGAAGATTTCCAGTGTCTTCTTGGAAACCTTCCTGTTCTATTCTGGCTTCTTCACCCCACTCTATTACTTGGGCCACAATAAGTTAGCCAACGTCGCCGAAATCATCAAATTGATTCTGCGGGACGAATCCGTTCACGGTACCTACATCGGTTACAAGTTCCAGCTAGGAATGAAGGAATTAACCGACAATGAACAACAACAAATGAAGGACTGGATGTACGATTTTCTCTACAAGCTTTACGCTAACGAAGAAAAATACACCCACACGTTGTACGATCAAGTGGGCTGGACGGAACAAGTTCTGACCTTTATCCGCTACAATGCTAACAAAGCCCTCATGAACTTGGGCCAAGATCCCCTCTTCCCCGATACTGCCGAGGACGTGAACCCGATCGTGATGAACGGGATTTCCACGTCAACCGCCAACCACGACTTCTTCTCCCAAGTTGGGAATGGTTACCTCTTAGGTAACGTTGAAGCCATGAACGACAGTGATTACACTATCGGTGAACCCGACGATCCAGAAGATCCTAGTAAGTAAATTCTAAAATGGCAGCTAGCCGAAATCGACGATGATTTCCGCTAACTGCCATTTTTATAACTGCTGGGTCGGTTACTTGCCTTGCAAGAATCCTTCTCGTTGATAGGCGGGATGGGGATACTGATAGAAGCCAGCTCCCGTCTCCTGTCCCAACCGATGTTGATCGATCAGGTCCACTTTAATCCGGTGCGCAACCATCACCAAACCTTCTCGACCAGGCTCAGCACTGGCCCCCAGCATGAGCTGATAAGCCGTTTGTAATCCAATCTCATCCAGCACGGCAAACGGACCTCTAACCGCATCCGTTGCCATCATCCAGGTCCGATCAATCGTTTCAAAATCCGCAACACCTTCGACCCACAGCATTAACGCTGTGCTCAGAAAGGAATCTAGCATCGCGTTCAGAATATAAGCGGGATGTTCCTTCTCCAATTGGATGGGAATCAGCCCGATCTGCCGGACAAACGTGACGACCTCCTGAAATACAGCTGGATCAGTCCCCGGATGCCCCATAATTTCAGCTAAATGATTGGCCCAAACGTGATTGGTGAAGTGGAGGGCCAGAAACTTCCCCGGTCGGCCCGTGATAGCGGAAAACTGACTAGGCACCATTGTTGACGTACTCGTCGCAAAGATAGTCTTGTCTGGTGCCACCTTCGCCAGCGACGCATAGAATTCATTCTTGACTGCGACCACTTCCGGGATGGTCTCAATCACCAAATCAGCATCTTCCACGGCCGTTTCCAAGTCCGTGGCATAACGCAGGTGGTCATTCGCCGCTTTAATGACGGCTGGCGTTGCCTTGCGTTCCCGCATATAGGTCCGATCCCACGTCATCACCCGGCGCTTTGCCGCAGCGCTAGCCGCCGGACTGACGTCATAGATGGTGACATATAAGCCGCTAAACGCAATTTGGAAGGCGATTTGACTCCCCATTGTGCCACCGCCAGCGATAACGATTTTTTCAATTGCCATACCCCTCACCCTTTCCGATCCAAAGCCCCATCATCACCAAGAAACTTAGCCACCCCTGAGTATTTTGCGATATAATAAATTGTAAGTTACGCTTTGGTTTTAAGCCACGTAACGGTCTAAATTCAGGGGGTCAATTCTTATGCCAAAAATCAAAAACGTCTGTGTCTTCTGCGGTTCCAATCACGGCTATGATCCAGACTTTCTCAAACAAACCAACACGTTGGGCCAATACCTTGCGGCCAACCATCACCCAGTGGTTTACGGTGGTGGCAAAGAAGGCTTGATGGGCGCCATTGCTGAATCAACCATGGCGGCCGGTGGCGAGGTTATTGGCATCATCCCCACCTTTCTAAGTGAGATGGGGTTAGCCGAGACCAACGTCACCACCCTGCTTGAGACCAGTACCATGGACGAACGCAAGGACGAAATGCTCCGTCAGTCAGATGCCTTCATTGTCTTACCTGGTGGGTTTGGCACGTTCGAAGAATTCACGACGATGCTCTCTTGGAGCCAGATCAACGTTCATCAAAAGCCAATTGCCTTATTCAACATCAATCACTACTTCGATGAGTTAGTTGCGATGATGCAAAAATGCTGTGATCAAGGGTTTGCACCCCAAGAAAACATGGATCTTTTCATCAATGCTTCCTCAATTGACGAGATCTTCGCCGGCTTCGACACCTTCCACCATCAACTACCTTACAAGTATACCAACTAGCTGATACTCTAATTCAATTGACCAAAGCAATAGCTTTAGCCTACCTGCGGCTGCCAACGATTCCGGCTGCTGTGGGGATCGCCTGCGGTCTGAGAAGCGGCCCTCCGGCTCGGTTGGGAGCCTGACTAAAACCGCCAGTCTCCCAACACGTCCCACGCTGTAAACCGAGTGAGGAACCTCGGTCAACAGCGTCGACACAGCTACCTCCATCATTGACCTCCTCTGGTTGTATCAGTGATCCACCTCAATATTTAGTTTTAAGGCGTAATGGGATCGTTGTACTTGAAGCAACCTAGACCATTCCGCCGTGAGTGAGTCAAATTTAGGCTCAGTCGTGGGATTTACCAAGTGGTTCAACTTGGTAAATGGCGCCTTTGAGACGTGCTCTGCGGCTCAAAGCGAGGTCAGAGACCGCTCTTAGGCTCTGACCGTCCTACCCACAGCGTTCCAGCCTAAATTTGGCGAACGGTAAGGCAACGATCACGCAGTCTGTCTTTGCTTAAACACAACAGGAAGTTTTATCTGTGCCATGCCACCAAAATCATAAAAACATTGTAGCAAGCGAGCGTAACTGCTCGTTTTTTTTGACCCTAAGTTTCTCGGCTCACCGGCGATTCTGCCAGTTGATCTCGTCGGTTAACCAGCGGTCCAACCACCGCGGCACCAACCGCGTCTTCGGAGCCATAGCTGGGCGATTAATCACGAACATCAACTGTAGCATCGTAAAGATCAATGACGCCCGCCGTCGATAAGCCAGGTATTTAGGCTGCCAAGTTGTGACGTATTTCTCCTTATACGCCCGCAGCCCCTGGAAACTATAGACGCTGGACCCATACTGGTAGATGAGGTGGGCTGCCCGCTCTTCAATAAAGCTAAAATTAGACACACCCACGTTGGCCAACGGCGCCATCCCCAGATTGAACCCCCGATATCCCTGGTCACGGCAAAGCTCAAACAGGTAGACGAAGAGGCCATCCATGATGCCTGATGGGGCGTCGTGCCGTTCACGCATCAGGTCAATCGACGTCATCTTCCGATCCCCCGTGGGCATCAAATTGGCGAACGCGACAATTTCTCCAGTCGCATTCTTCATCACCGCAATTGGCGCCTCATCGAGGTAGGCACGATCAAAGAAGCCCATCGAGAAGCCCTTCTCAGTCTGATCTCCTAGCCACGACGCTGAAATCTCCTGCAATGCCGCAAAGTCTTCATCGTTCAGCGGCGGTTGTAGAATCTCACAGGTGTACCCTTCCCGCCGGAACTTATTCACTAGCGCCCGTTCTCCTTTGTGCGCGCGACCAGCTAAGCTGAACGTGGCTAAATCAACGTGACCTTCCTCACCAACTTTAATAAAGTCAAATCCCATCTCGTGTAACCGCAACGTCAAGTTTTCACTGATTTCATAGAAGACGGGCCGTAAGCCAGCGAGATCGGCCTCCTGCATGAATTGCTTAAGGGCCGGCCCTAGCTTGGTTTGATTGCCAATCGGTTCCCCCATAACTAACAACTTATCTGCGCGCTGGCGGTACAACAAGAGGAGTTGGTCCGCGCCATCTTCCTGGTAGAAGTACAATTGCTTATCGCGCAAGAAGGCCAAGTGGCTAATCTCATTGCCACCGAATTGGCGAATTAAGGCGCGCACCCGCTCGGCGTCAAAGGGCTGTTGCAGCCAAGCTGACCGTGACCGAGCCAAATACCGATAAATCCCCACGAGAATCAGCAATGCGACCAGTAACCCGCCCAGGCCATTTAGCCATACCTGAGTTGACGGCAACAGCCAACTCTGCGGCAACCACGGCCGGTGATGACTGCCACTAAAGGTCGACAGGCCTAAGACGGTGTACAAGAGGAAGGTCCCCACGTAAATACTACCGTCAATGAGCAGGCCGCCCCACGAGTAGTGAAAGCCTTCCCGATAAAGCTCGGGGCGCGCAAACAACAAGCAAGCTAATACTAACCCGAGCAAGACGGCTAATCCACCAGGAAAATTTTCCCGCCACAGCGTGTTACCGATCGCAATCGCCAGTACAACCAACGTTGGCCAGAAGGCGCGTTTCACCCGGGCACCAATACCGCGAGCCAAGCCAATTAAGAGAAAGGCCACAATGATATTAGACACTTGATCGAGAAAGTAAAACATGTAGGGGACTAATCGAATATAGAGATGATTGGTTAAGACGACATCCGGAATCGTGGCGTACAGTAGCATCATCACGCCTGAAAAATACATGAAGGTCGTAACAAACAGGTGGGCACTCCGGCGTAACGCGGCCACTGGCAAACCATTTAAGAACCGGTTCAAGCGTCGACCGGCGTCGTGGAAGAATAACCCGACCCCAACACCAAACGGCACCAAGTAATAGAACAGGCGGTACAGGAGCAGCCACCCCGCCGCATCAGCGCGACTGACGCCCAACATGCCTAATCCCAGGATCATGAAGACATCAAAACTACCCAGACCACCAGGAATCATGGAAACCACACCAGCTACGGAAGCAACCACGAACATCGGGAAAACGGCCGCCAAATCCAACTGTAGGCGTAAGGCCCAACCAATTAGGAGGAAGAAGAGGGCACAGCCGCCCCATTCCAAGCTCGACCCAATGATCAAGCGTAATTCTCGCGACCACGTGAGGTCCTTAAAGAACGCGCTGTCATTTAACCGCGTGAAGAGGAAGAGCCCGGGGAAGTAGAGCCCCCCACCCAATAGCCATAGCCAGTAGCCCTGATAGGGTCGGCCCACGTCAAAGCCAAACAGCAAGATCAAGGCGACCCAACAGGACAGAGACAGCCCCGCAAGTAAGAACAGGGCAATCTTAGAAATTGCATAGACTACCTGCTTTTTAGTCGCCGACTGCGAGTAAAAATTAGCCCGGAGACTGGCACCTAGTAAGCCCCCCATCCCCATCAAGTTGGTGAAGGTATTGGTCACCCAACCACTACGGACGATGTATCCCCGCGAAAAGTCGCCCGGCAAAAATTCGACTATGGTGAAGTCATAGATTAACATCGGCAAGACGGCAATAAAACCACCGACTAGTAGCAACACTAAGGTCCCCCAGCTCAGTGACGCCAGCACGGTTCTCACTTGTTGACCACTAACCTCATGGGCCACGCGACCCACCTCACGAATGATAAAGAGCAAGACGGAAAACATAAACAAGCTCTTAATCAACGTCATCCGTTTCTGAATTGCTAACCATAGTCTTTTCCCCATAATAATCCCCCCGTAGTTCTCCATTATCGCAATGCCGCGGCCGAAACACAATCAAGGCAAAGGGCCAATCAGTCGTTAGGTTAACTGACTTACCAAAAAAGGCCGGCGCCTCTACGCCCGACCTTCCAGTTTCCCCGGTAAAATCTCCGTTACTCTATTGACCATTCTCGTCAGGGTCAATCCCCATATCCCCTGACTTATCTGTGTTAGCTTGCTTGTAGCGGCCACACCGTGTCTCTCCTCAGAAACATCGGTGCTGCCATTTTACTCGTCCCCTGTCACTGATAGCTACAAAATTCATGAAATCATCCCCCAATGATCACCCCAATGACCACCACGTTCAGTCACCGGCCACGGTTGATTTCCCCTAACACCTCAAAAGGCGGTCGACCATTGGCAACTGAATGTCCTTATCATAGTCGACCGCCACTGTTTAAAAAATAGGGTAAAAAGGAATTTATTCTGAGATTTTCTCAGAGTGTACCTGCTGCCGAGGAAAACTGAGCGTAAACTGGCTCCCCTGCGGCTGATTATCGCTAACCGTAATTGTTCCCTGGTTCGCCTTCACCAGCTGTGCGACGATGGCTAATCCCAGTCCGGTCCCCGCGATCGCTGGCGTACGCGCGGCATCAACCCGGTAAAAGCGCTCAAAGATATGGGCCTTGTGGGCGTCACTAATCCCCATCCCTTGGTCTTTGACCACCACCTGATGGGCAGTCGGTGTCGTGCTAATCTGAACGGTGATGGGCGCAGTCTCGGGCGAATATTTCGCCGCATTATCAATCAGCGCCGTCAAAATCTGCGCAATGCTCTCCGCGTTGCCCATCACCAGAATAGCCGTTCCCTGAAAGGTCAAGGGCTGCTTAATCAGCAAGCGTTCCGTGGCCACCACGTCTTGGACCACGGCCGCTAGATCCGTCGGTGCCATTGTTAAGACGGCCCGATCGGCGCGGGACAACGTTAAGAGGCTGTCTACGAGTTGCTTCATGCGCAACGACTCCTCACCAATGAATGCGATGGACTGTGGCACGATCTCTGGATGCTCCGCGGCCCGCCGCTTCAACAACTGAACGTGCGTTAAGATCGCCGCAATGGGTGTGCGTAACTCATGCGCGGCATTGGACGTGAATTGGCGTTCCTGAACCGCGTGGTCATTGACTGTCTGCAAAAGTGCGTTGAAACTCTCCGCCAGTTCCTGGACCTCGACCGGCTGGTTGGGCACCGGTAACGTCATTTTCTTTTCATGCTGTTGCGTCTGTGCCTGCGCCGCGACGTTTAGACTGGCGAGGGGCTGAGTGATCTTTCGTGCCATGACGCGGACGTAGGCACTCCCTAGCAGAATCGTCGCCGCCATCACGAGTAAGACGACGATTACCACCGTCAACAGGGTCTCGATGATTGGCGTCAAATTCAACCAAATTTCTAACCGATTACCGCGATGGTAACTTTGGCGATAATAGGTAAACCCAAATTCCGGGGTGTACGCAACCGCCCGCGTCCCCAATACCTGATGCCGGTCTAACGACAGGAATTCTCGAGTAAACGGCGAATAATAACGCTGCGTCGTCTGATCCTCATGGTTGGTGACCCGGACGTAGGTATCAATCGTATTGATAGCACTGTACCGCCGCCACCAATGCCAGTCCGGCTGATTATCAATGACTGAATGTCTCAATCCCGTCATGAGGCGTGTGGCCGACTGCTGGGTCTGCCGGACCTGCTGGTAACCCACAACGGTAATAATTGCCGTCCCCATCACCAACGTTGCCAACACCAGCATACCGATAAACCGTTTACGAATCTCACGCGCCGTTGTCTGTGGTTTGGTCATCTGCTCACCCCACGTATTCCGTCGACAGCAGGTACCCTACGCCCCGCACCGTGTGAATCACATCGGGAACGTGGGCCGCTGCTAATTTATTCCGCAAATAGCGCACGTAAACGTCGACAATATTCGGTTGCCCGTCAAAATCAACGCCCCAGACTTGATCCAGCAGCTGGTCACGGGACAACGTTTGTCCCGCATTTTTCATCAAGCAGAGGAGCAGCTCATACTCCCGCTGCGTCAGTTGGATTAAGTCCCCATCGTTACGGACTTGGCGACTGCGCCGATCCAGCAGCAGATGCCCCACCCGTAGCTGTTCAGCGACGGGCTTTTGCTGTCGTTGGTGCCGCAAGACGACCCGAATTCTAGCGAGCAATTCTTCCAAGTCAAACGGCTTCGTAATATAATCATCGGCCCCCATATCGAGTCCTGTCACCTTATCACTGACGTAGTCGCGCGCCGTCATCATCATGATGGGCAGGTCGTCGCTACGGCGAATTCGTCGCAACACGCCCAGTCCGTCGAGTTCCGGTAGCATCCAGTCTAAAATAATTAAATCCAACTGGCCGCGATTGTTTTCATAAATCTCTAGCGCCGCCCGACCATCCTTAGCGTTCAGTACGGTATACCCCTCAAATTGTAATTCCATAGTGACTGAGGCCAATAACGCCGCATCGTCCTCCACCACCAAAATCATCTCACCCATCACGGAACCTCCCCTGATCATTCACTAATGACCTCAGCTTACCGCAAGACACCCCGACTGCCTATCCCCATTCACAAATCTTCAGTTTTCCGCAAGGTTCACGCTAGCTGGTTCGTCATTATCGTGCTGGGACGGCCGTCAAAAAAGGTCGGGCAACTTGCACCCCACCTTACGTGACTTCTATTCGTTTAATTTCTCCTATGGTTGATAGGGATGATCCTTCATAATTGTTGCGTAATGGATAAGCTCCGCAAAGGCCGCTGCCAACCGTTTAGCAAAATGGGCACTGTTAGGCGCCGTCGCGACGAGTTGCCCTTCAGCAGTAAAGTTGGCTTCGGCATCCCACAATAACACTGGCGACGGGAGCACCATCATCTTGAGCATTTGCAAAATACCCACGATGGAGGCCGCTGCCAACATCCCACCATCACTGTACTTAGAATACGTGACGACTTGTACGGGCTTATGATCCGTCTCGGGGCCCACGAAGTCTAAGGCATTCTTCAAACTCCCCGTAATTGCGTGATCGTATTCCGGACTCAAAATAACATAACCGTCTTGCTGCTTAAGCACCTCCAACCACTGTGATTCGACTGGCGTTAAGCCCTGAATTGTCTCCGAGAGCGGGGTTTCAGCGTGGTCATAAAACGGCAGCGGATAGTCTTTCAAATCTATCCACGTAAAGTCAACACCGGCCGTGGGCATCGCTTGCTGTAAATACTTAAAGAGCTTTTCGCCAAGTGACTTCGTCCGGGTACTACCAAGAATAACACCAATTTTTACTGACATGGGTGGGCCTCCTAATTTTCAGTTATCTACGAGAGTCAGCTTACCATGGGGGTTAACTAAGTACAATGATAATTGGTCAATCATTTGATAACTAAAAGTAAGTAGACGGGCTATAAAGCGCGGGCCAGCCCCGTTTCCACTAACTAATTGTAAGTGCATATTTTTTTCGTATGGCACCTCGTTCCACGAAAAAAGACTGAGCAACTGACGCCCAGTCTGATCCTCTGTTCAATTGATCCTCAGTTACTGGCTTAACCAATGCCCAGGTTTGGCAGGCCTAACGTCACCGCGGCCAAGATTGCCATCACCAGCCAGGAACATTGCCAATCACGCGTGACCTGGTAGATCCCCGCCACGGCAATGCTAATAATCAGTGAAGACATGTTATCACTCCACGTTCCCCAGGCAACTAGGATGTAGCAAATGATCGGTAATACCACCGCGGCCCAACTAGGGAAGTCTGGCAAACGATTGAGGCGCTCCTGCAGCATTCCCTGAAAGACCCATACGGACAACAGCGAAAATACAAAAACCGTGAATGCGCCCACGACGACCCTCACCAGCACCCCGGGCAACAACGGCGGCAAATCCTGACCGTCGGAAATTCCTAACGTTGCCGCAACGATCCCTAAAGCAATCGCGCCAATCCCAGCAACCATGATTGACCACACCACGTGTTGTTTGGTCATCACCTGGCGTAACCACAGATCGGTTCGGTACCGGTAGATCCACCAGACCACCAACGCACTGAAGACAATCAGCACCAGGGTCCCTAACACCCGAATACCGACGTTGTTCAGCACCCCCGGTAGCCCGCCCCACTGAATGAGTCCTAACATGGGCATGCTAGAAAATACGAGTAACGCATAGAGTCCTAGAATAAACCCACTCCAGAACCAAATCTGACGAACAATCCCCTTGTGCATCATGAATCCCCTCTTCCCCGAAAAAAGATATCTTCCCCACACCTTTATGGATAACCATCATTATACCATTGAAAGTTCAGGCTATCCTAAATATTTAGGGTTCCAATCAAATTTGGGACAAAATAAAAAAGCCGCTACCCGCAGGCAACGACTTTCGTTTAAGGTAGAATTACTTAAGAGTAACAGTACCACCAACGGCTTCAAGCTTTTCCTTGATGTCGTTAGCTTCGTCTTCAGTAGCGCCTTCCTTGATGACAGATGGTACGTTGTCAACAAGACCCTTAGCGTCCTTCAAACCTAAACCAGTGATTTCACGGACAGCCTTGATAGCCTTAACCTTGGCGTCACCAGATTCAGTTAATTCAACGTCGAATGAATCCTTGGCAGCAGCGTCGCCACCAGCAGCACCGGCTGCAGCAACTGGGGCAGCAGCGGATACGCCGAATTCGTCTTCGATACCCTTAACTAAGTCGTTAAGGTCAGTAATGGATGCTTCTTTAAGAGAAGCGATGATAGCATCTTTATCAAAAGCCATGTTATTTTCCTCCAATAATTGGGTTTTAGTTTATAGTTCAATCTGAAACGAGTACTTAGGCTGCGTCGCCTTCGTCACCCTTTTCAGCAATTGCCTTAACAGCGTAAGCCACGTTCCGTACTGGTGCTTGTAAGACATTAGCCAGCATAGAGAGCAGGTCTTCACGACTAGGCAAGGTAGCGTAAGTGTTGATTTCGTCGATAGACATGATCTTGTCTTCGATGTAACCACCCTTGATTTCAAGAGCATCAACGCTGTCCGCAAAGTTCTTCAAGATCTTAGCTGGTGCGATTGGATCCTCGTCAGAGAAAGCAACGGCAGTAGGACCAGCGAAGAGTTCGTTTAAACCTTCGTAGCCAGCCTTTTCTGCGGCACGGACCAAAATCTTGTTCTTGATAACGCTCATGTGAACGCCGGCATCACGTAATTGCTTCCGTAAGTCAGTAACTTGTTCAACAGTTAAACCACGGTAGTCAACGACGATAGCACTGGTGGCGTTGTTGAATTTTTCAACAACCTCATCAACCTTTTTAGACTTAATTGCAATAGCTTGTTCACTCAAATTGTTCACCTCCCGGAGTAGTTTGGTGGGATAAAAAAATCCCTATGCCACCAAGACATAAGGAGTCAAAAGTTTAAGTAAACTTCTGCCTCGGCAGGAAATTAAGACCATTAGGCCACCTGAGTCTTAGGTAGATCTATTAAATACAACTTCAATAGCATACAATACTTTAACATTACTGTCAACGCATCATGAGGGATTTTTTTATTTGTGGTTAACTTAGGCTAATAAGGAAGCCAAGTCAACGTCGACACTAGGGCCGAACGTTGAAGAAATTGAAACGTGTTGAACGTAAGTCCCACGCACAGCGGCTGGGCGAATACGTACAATCGTTTCGGCAATGGTCTTCAAGTTGCCGGCAAGCTTGTCAGCATCAAAGGAAACCTTACCAAATGGAACAGCAACGTTACCGTCCCGGTCAGTCCGGTAAGTAACTTGCCCGTTCTTAGCGTCGGAAACAGCCTTTTCGACGTTCATCGTAACCGTACCCGTCTTAGGGTTAGGCATTAAGCCCTTAGGTCCTAAGACACGGCCTAAACGACCAACTTGGGCCATCATGTCTGGCGTTGCAATGGCAACGTCAAAGTCCAACCAGCCGTCTTGGATGCGTTCTACTAAGTCTTGTTCCCCAACAACGTCAGCACCGGCAGCTTCTGCAGCCTTAGCTTGATCACCCTTGGCGAATACGACAACCGTCGTTTCCTTACCAGTACCGTTTGGCAGTACCAGTGCGCCACGGAGTTGTTGGTCCGCTTGCTTCGTGTCAACGTTAAGCTTGAAAGCAACTTCAACAGTTGCATCGAACTTAGCGAAATCCATCTTCTTAACTAAATCAATTGCGTCGTCCATGCCGTAGACCTTGTCAGCCTCGACCATTTTGGCAGCGTCTTGATACTTCTTACCTCGTTTGTGAGCCATTTTTGTGTATTCCTCCTTGCAAATGTGGTTGTAACGGATAAACCTCCCACTTGACACATTTCATTTTCGTGAAGTGTCCGACTATCCGAAAACTGAGCTTAACCTTCGACCGTGAAGCCCATGCTCCGGGCAGTACCTTCAATCATGCGCATAGCTGCTTCAACGTCAGCTGCGTTTAGATCTTGCATTTTAGTTTCAGCGATTTGCTTAACTTGATCCTTGGTTACAGTAGCAACCTTCTTCGTGTTAGGTTCGCCGGAACCACTTTCAACACCAGCAGCCTTCTTCAACAGTACAGCTGCTGGAGGAGTCTTGGTGATGAAATCAAAGGAACGATCTTCATAGACACTGATCACAACAGGAATCAGCATACCAGCTTGGTCAGCGGTACGAGCGTTGAATTCCTTAGTGAAGCCCATGATGTTGATACCTGCTTGACCTAAAGCTGGTCCAACTGGGGGAGCTGGGGTTGCTTTACCCGCAGGAATTTGTAATTTAACGACATTAGCTACTTTTTTAGCCACGAGACAATACCTCCTTGAGTCCGTGTGTGGTAAGTGGGGCTGTTAGTTTGCCCCTCCCACTTTGAAAAATATGCGTCACGCATACCAGAGAATCATACCACACTTTACTAACCGCAACAAGTTCTTTTCTGAAAATCTCCGGTAGCCGCTAACGCCACTACCAGAGACTGCCATGTCAGCGTCTAGCCTAAGATCGGGTCGACTTGATCGAAGTTAAGTTCCGTGCTGGTCTCACGACCGAACATGTCGATGTTAACCTTCAACTTCATCTTTTCGTTGTCGACTTCCGTAATCTTACCAACTAAACCACTGAAGGCGCCGTCCACAATCGTGACCGAATCGCCAGGCGCAACGTCCAGGTCAGCATGCCGTGCAGAGATACCCACACGCCGCAGAATCCGTTCAACTTCATCCGGTAATAATGGCGTTGGCTTACTTCCTTGTCCGTGAGAACCCAAGAAACCAGTAACACCAGGCGTGTTCCGCACGATGTACCAAGCTTGGTCACTCATGACCATTTCAACCAAGACATAACCAGGGAACGTCTTTTCCATGGTAACCTTGTCCTTACCATTCTTAACTTCGTGTTCCTCTTCTTCAGGAACGACGACGCGGAAAATGTTGTCTTGCATCCCCATTGATTCGGCCCGGGATTCCAAGTTTGCCATAACCTTGTTTTCGTAACCGGCGTACGTGTGAAGCACGTACCATTGCTTTTCAGCTGACTCAACCATGTGTTGCACTCCTTTAATTAATTGACTTTTTCGTCCAAAATAAAAAAACTCCGCAAATACACGAAGTTCCCGTTGCTAACAATATACCATATTTTGCCGCGTTTGACCACCGACAAATTCACCTAGGCAATGAACTTTAAGCCGTATTGAACGACCCAATCAACCACTGCGAAGAAGATCGCGAATAAAATTGAGATCCCAATCACAGTGCCAGTATCGTGCCGAGTTTGCTTAGGACCAGGCCAAGAAACCTGCTTCATTTCTTGTCCGACCGCTTTAAGGAAACGGAATAAACGCATGGTGTTGCCTCCTAAAATGTAAAATGTTGTCTACCAAATAGTCAAATTAACGTGTTTCACGGTGCAGCGTATGCTTACCGCAATACTTACAAAACTTCATAACCTCTAGTCGCTTCGTGCGGGTTGCACTTGCTGTGATGGTGTAGTTTCGCGACCCACATACTGAGCAGGCCAAAGCAATCTTTCGTTGAGCCATCTTGCCACCACCTTTGATCAAATCATGTTCAACTCATACTGATGTAGTTTACCATGGTCTCTACTGTCAGTCAATCACTCGGCCATGAGTTGCCGCAACTTCTGGCGGCTCCGATTCGCCGCGCGCGTGGTCTGGGCAAACGACAGCTGTTGATCCTGACTGATCGTGTGGAGCGTACGTCCCCGCAACAAGGCCCCGAACACGGCATGTTCTACTGGTGACAGTAACGGGGCCAACTGGATGACCGCCTCTTGTACCTCCAGTCGTTGCCCCAGACACCACCGTCCATCCCGAATGGTCTCACTGATAAACGTCCGATTGGCTTCTAACGAAATTGCTTGGCGGTCGTCAACGCGCTTCTTCGTTTGCACCCGCCGAATCAGATCGTACACCCGAAAGCGTAACGCTTGGCGGTAAAAGGCACCAAAGCTCTTTTGCCGGGCCACCTCAAACCGCTGAGCCACGCGGCAGAATACCAAGAGGGCTTCTTGTTCCCAATCATCACGATCATAGCCGGGAATAAAGTAGCGGTGCTGAAGCTTATATAGAACCGGGCGATAGCGGTCAAATAGAACTAACAATGCTGGTGAATCCAACGATTGACGGATTAAAGCGAGCAGTTGTTGATCAGTAAGTTCGGTCATAGAATCCCTCCTAGAAAGCTTACCCTTAGTCTAAAGGAGGGGTGGCAGTAGGCCGAGCGAACGCCTGTTTAATTTTAAATTTATTACTAAAGGTTGAAAGGGTCTAAACCCGTCACCTACGGCTGTCAGAGATTCCGCCTGCTGTGGGGAACGCCTGCGGCCTGAGAAGCGGTCCTCCGGCTCGGTTTGAAGCTCGGAAGTTCACCGATCTCCAAACACGTCCCACGCTGTAAGCCAAGAATCGGCTAACACCGTTGACACAGCTGGCTCCATCTCTGCTCTCCTCCGGTTAAGCTAGTTTTTTGACTAACAAATTGGTTTAATCGCTTGGTACATCAGCACTCGGCAAATATAGATGACAATCTCTGTGTAGCCGAGAGTGAGCTAAATTTGAGCTCAGCCGTGGGATATACCAAGTGGTTTCCTTGGTAAATGGCGACTTTGACACGTGTTCTTCGGTTCAAAGCGAGGCTAGAGACCGCTCTATGGCTCTAGCCGTCCTCCCCACAGCGATCCAGCTCAAATTTGGCGAACGGCAAGGCGGAAGAGATCATCTATTTTTCAATCATTCAAGCGTAATGTTGCGGCCTTTACAGAGCCTTTTTAAGTTTCAACCTTTAGATTTACTAGTAAAAAGGACAGCATCCCTTTCCCCTCACCCGAGGAAAAGCGATTCTGTCCTTACTTTCGTCGTTAGTGTTTCGGCTTCTTAGGCCGGTCCGGTTGGGCCATCATCTCATCGCGCAATTTCTCCAGCTTAAACAACTGTTGATCATTCCACGGCGATTTACGCACCAGCCCTTTATCGGCAAATTCGCGGGCCGTTTGCTTCACTTCATTTTGCGCCCGTTCAATATCGCGGAGCAGTTCACCAGCCGGAATCCGGAGAGCCCCTTCAGAAAAGATCGTCCACTGTTCCGCCTGATCACTCGTCGCAACGGTGACCTGCGTAAAGCGGGTTTGCCGTTCCTTCGCGATTCGTTCAATGTAACTATCGGCAGTCTCGTCCCGATTGGTCCACACAACTTCCAGATCAAATTGCTGGTAACTCTTGGAAATTCCGGGCACATACATCGCATCAAAGACCACGGTAATCGAGGTATCACGGAGCTTCTTATAATTGGCCAACATGGTCAGGAGCAGGTCTCTGGCCTCTGGTAACCGATCACTAAGCTTTAATCGGTTGAGCTTGGGCCAGTTGCCGATCATATTATAGGCGTCGACAATCAGAATATCTTCTTTCATTTTCCCACGCTCATCCCTTCGTTCAGTGTTGTACCGGATGCCGTGAGCTAAAGCCTTGGTACATCAGGAGACCAGCGGCAACGCTGGCATTCAGGCTCTGCACCGAACCAACCATTGGAATAGTCAACATCTCATCGACCGTTTCCTTTAGTAGCCGGGAAATCCCCTTGCCTTCATTACCAATGATCAAGCCCACAGCACCCTTAGCGTTCCAATCACGGTAGTCAGTGCCGGACATATCCGTCCCAAAGATCCACATGCCACGTTCCTTCAGATCATGGACCGTGTTCACGAGGTTAGTCACCCGCGCCACTGGCACCGTTTCAATCGCACCAGTCGATGTCTTGGCTACCGTAGACGTCAGGCCGACCGCCCGACGTTTGGGAATAATAATACCGTGCACCCCGCTGGCATCAGCCGTTCTGAGGATTGAACCCAGATTATGTGGGTCTTCCACCCCATCCAAAATCAGGAAGAACGGTGCTTCACCAGCAGCTTCGGCTTTAGCAAACAAATCATCGATGCTAGCATATTCAAAGGCCGCAACGCCTAGGGCCACCCCTTGATGGTTTTGATGATCCGTCAGTTGATCCAGCTTCTGCTTGGGCACTTCAGAGATGACCAAATGGCGTTTCTTAGCCAATTGCCGAATCTCATCAATTGCTTCGGCCTTCAAGCCGCTCTGCAAGAAAACCTTGTTAATGGTCTGTTGGCTGCGTAACGCCGCGACCGCTGGGTGACGGCCAATCACAAAGTCATTTGCGCTATCATTGTCTGATTCTGGTCTCATTTCTCAGTTCGCCCCGCTTCCACTTGTTCAATGCACCATTTACCTAATTCATTCACCCGGTCTTGACAGCCACTGAGGGCCAGGTAGCCCATCAGCGCTTCAAACCCAGTTGAAATGCGATACGTCACCACGTCCGTATTCTTCGCGTGGGTGTAGCTCTTAGCATTCCGCCCGCGTTTGAACATCGTCCACTCTTCATCACTCAAGATATCATCAGTTTCCATCAGATCAATCAGCGCAGCCTGGGCCTTGGCCGAAACATAGTGCGTGGCCTTCTTCTGCAAATGATTGGGTTTAGCTAAGCCCTCCGCAATCAAGTGTTGCCGAATGATTACCTCATAAGCGGCATCTCCCATGTAGGCCAACGCCACCCCGTTTAACTGTCGAAAATCGACTTGT
Source organism: Levilactobacillus tujiorum (assembly GCF_012641185.1). Taxonomy (GTDB): domain Bacteria; phylum Bacillota; class Bacilli; order Lactobacillales; family Lactobacillaceae; genus Levilactobacillus; species Levilactobacillus tujiorum. The sequence continues at coordinate 85,480 of NZ_JAAXLK010000004.1, read as the reverse complement.
TCTGTCTGTTCAGTCATTAATTTTCCTTTCTCCAACGCGTCCCTTGCGGCGTGTCTTCCAAGATAATTCCTTGATTTTTCAATTGTTCACGAATCTCATCGCTACGTTCAAAGTTTCTGTTCTGACGCGCAGCCAACCGTTCATCAATTAACTTTTGAATCCGATCGTCGTCCAACGTCGCTGCCGCTGCTAATTTCACGCCAAATACGCCTAGCAAATCAGTCAGCGTCTGGCGAATAAAGGTCAGCGTGCCACTGAAGACGACTGGCCGTTCCGCGTAGACATTCCCTAACCGCGCGAGCTCATGGACTTCCGCAACCCCATTTTGAACATTAAAGTCATCGTCCATCGCATCATTATAATCCGCAATAATTTGCCGCGTCTCCTGTTCCACCTTAGGATCGTTGCCATCTTCAGCATCCTTCAGACGATAGCCCATATTGTCGTAGGCCGTCTGCAACCGCTGTAAGTTGCGTTCAGCCGTGTCCAGATTCCGTTGACTGTACTGAATTGGCCGACGGTACTGGGTCGTTGCCATGAAGAACCGCAACGTTTGGGGATCCACCGTCTTCAAGATATCATGAACGGTGACAAAGTTGCCCAACGACTTACTCATCTTTTCGTTTTCATCACCAACCGTGACGAACCCATTGTGTAACCAGTAGTGCACGAAGGTCTTGCCCGTCTTTGCTTCACTCTGAGCAATTTCATTTTCATGGTGGGGGAAAGTTAAGTCCTCGCCGCCACCGTGAATGTCAAAGGTATCACCAAGGTAGTGGGTCGACATCACTGAGCATTCAATGTGCCACCCCGGTCGGCCAGCTCCCCAAGGAGACGGCCAGGAGATTTCACCCGGCTTGGCACCCTTCCACAAAGCAAAGTCCACGGGATCTTCCTTCCGTGCCGTTTCTTCGTCGGCGGTGTGCTGCGAGGCCCCTTCTTCTAATTCATCCAAATTTTGATGAGACAGTTCACCATAGTGGGCAAACTTGTGCGCCCGGTAATAAACATCCCCATCAACTGGATAGGCATACCCCTTATCAATCAGCGTTTGAACAAACGAAATGATTTCGGGAATATGCTCCGTCGCCCGCGGATTAGCCGTAGCGGGTTCGATATTCAACGCTGCGGTGTCTTCCTTGAACGCTTGAATAAACCGATCGCCCAACTCGGCAACCGTAATCTTTAATTTTTTGGCTTGATTAATCATCTTGTCATCAACGTCGGTAAAATTGGATACATACTTCACTTGATAACCGCGATATTCGAGATACCGCCGAATCGTATCGAACGCAATTGCACTCCGCGCATTCCCAATATGAATGTAGTTGTAAACGGTCGGGCCACAGACGTACATGTTGACCACTCCGGGAGTAATGGGTTCAAACGTTTCTTTTTGGCGAGTCATGGTATTAAACACTTTGAGCATCGCGAGGCTCCTTTCGCGTAACTTATTTATAGTCTTCTTCGTTTCGACAGTGGTGACCCATTCTGAACGCCTTAATCCAGCGTCAGTTAAGGATTGGACCACCAAGGAACACGGCTTGTGGCGCTAAAACAGGGACAAGCCGGCACATCGAATGAGTTAGCTCCATTGTAGCATACCCAACCGGTTAGCAAAAAGCCGAATGGGTGGCTAATGCCCCTCATTCGGCTTCTTTACCAAATCATTAACCTTCAATTTGTGCTAACGTTTGGTGAATGTGTTGTAAGGCCGTCTTACGACCCACTAATTCGATAGATTCTGGTAATTCTGGACCGTGCATTTCATGGGTAACCGCAATTCGGATTGGCATCCATAATTGACGTCCCTTAATGCCTGTCTTGGCTTGAACACGCTTGATCACGTGGAAGATTTCAACGGAATCAAACAAATCAAGCTTTTCGATTTCTTCAGCAAAAGCCTTCAACACAACCGGTGCGGTTTCGTTGCTGATTTCTGCCAAAGCATCGCCAGTCACTTGTTCTGGTTCTTCAAAGAAGACGGAAGCCATATCGTTGATTTGCGCCATGTAGCTCATTTGACGCTTGTAGAGGTTAATCAACTGACGTGACCATTCGATCGTACTGGTATCTGGGTTAGCGGGAATGTTCCCAGCCTTAATTAATTGCTTCAAGGCCAAATCCATGATCGTACTGTCATCGGCGTCCTTGACGTAACGGTTGTTAATCCATTCCAACTTGTCGCCATCAAAGGTTGCTGGTGACTTACTCAAACGCGTTTCATCATACATCTTGATGAACTGTTTGCGCGTGAAGATTTCATCTTCACCCACTGGTGACCAGCCCAACAACAAGATGAAGTTGAACATGGCTTCTGGCAAGTAACCCAAGTCACGGTATTGTTCGATGAATTGCAGAACGGATTCGTCACGCTTGGATAACTTCTTCCCCGTATCCTTGCTGATGATCAAGCTCATGTGGCCGAACTTAGGTGCTTCCCAACCAAAGGCTTCGTAGATCATCAATTGCTTAGGGGTGTTGGCCACGTGGTCATCCCCACGGAAGACGTGGCTGATCGCCATCTTGTGATCATCCACGACTACGGCAAAGTTGTACGTTGGCATGCCATCACGCTTGGCGATGACAAAGTCCCCACCAATCGTATCGGAGTTGAAGGACACGTTGCCCTTCACCATGTCATCCCATGCGTAAACCTTATCCTTAGGCACGCGGAAACGAATAACTGGCTTCAAGCCCTTAGCCTTCGCAGCGTCAATCGCAGCTTGGCGTTCTTCGTCGGACATTCCAGCATATTCATATTCGTAGTGGGGCATTTCGCCGTTCGCTTTTTGCGCTTCCCGATCGGCTTGAAGTTCATCTTCAGTCCGGTAAGATTCGTAAGCCTTACCTTCGTCCATCAATTGTTGAATTAATGGCGTGTAGATCTCGCGACGTTCGGATTGACGGTAAGGACCGTAGTCACCACCGACATCAGGACCTTCATCCCAATCCAAACCCAGCCACTTGAGATTTTCAAGCTGGCTTCTTTCACCATCCGCGATGTTCCGCTTCGTATCGGTGTCTTCGATTCTGATGATAAATTTACCCTTGTTGTGCCGGGCAAATAAGTAATTAAAGATCGCTGTCCGGGCATTACCAATGTGCAAATGACCGGTAGGACTCGGTGCGTACCGAACCCGAATTGAATTTTTCGCCAAAACGTTTGCGCCTCTTTCTCCATATTTACGTATTTTAGGTGTTAACTGTCATCTAGGACATGACACATTGCTCTTAGTGTACAATGTAGGACCGGAAAAATAAAGGTATGGCCCTTAATCTTTCTGAATTTCATTCAGATCTCGTCGCTTACCGTGACCGTTTAGCCTTGTTACCAGATTTATTGCCAGATTTCTTATTGGCATCCTCTTCAATGTTTCGACTAGAATGCACGGGTTTAGCAAAGATCATTCGTCCAGCATCGGTCTGGATCGCACTCGTCACCACAACGTCTAACTGTTTGTTGATGAAATACTTACCATCTTCAACCACGACCATTGTGCCGTCATCGAGGTAAGCCACCCCTTGCTGCCGCTCGGTCCCATTCTTCACGACCATCACGTGCAAGTTCTCACCCGGAATAACCCGCGGTTTCAACGCGTTAGCCAGCGAGTTGATGTTGAGCACCTGGACATTTTGGAATTGGATCACTTTATTCAAATTGTAATCGTTGGTGACAATGACCCCACCATTTTCTTTCGCCAGTCGAATCAACTTGCTGTCGACTTCGGGAATATCCTCGAAGTCGCCCTCGTACATTTCGATGGGCATGATGTTTTCATTCTGCAATTTGTTTAAAATATCCAGCCCTCGCCGACCCCGCACTCGCTTGATCGAATCGCTGGAATCAGCGATATATTGCAATTCATAGAGCACAAAGTTGGGGACTAACAACGTCCCTTCCAGGAACCCCGTCTTCGCCAAATCATAGATCCGGCCATCAATTAAAATGTTGGTATCCAAAATCTTGTAGTGGTGGAAGTTCGGTTCGGTCGGCTTATCAATGACCTTCTTAGCGTCTTCCTCACTCGTCTTCTTACTCCGCGATTGGAACAACTTACGCCATTCATCCACCCGAATCTTACTCAACCGCGTCCCAATCCGAAATCCTAGATACCCGAATAAGAGCATCAAGATCCAGGGAATCACGGTTCCAATAAAGAATGAAGGTACCCGGAAGAGAAATGACGAGATTAACAGGGCTAAGGCTAAACTAATGATCGCCCCTAAGCTTCCAAAGAGAATTGTCATCGGGTTCTGGCGATTCAGGTAAGCTTCCAACTTACCCACAACGCGCATAATCAGTCCGGCAAACAACACGCCCAAAATAAGAAAAATAATTGCACCAATTAAAATGTTCACTAAGACATTGTCAACTAACGGACTGTTCATCCCAATTACGTGCCAAAAACGGGAAAGATAGGCGGCACCCATGACACCTCCTAAGATAGCAAAAATCACGAGAATAACTGTTTTCTTACGCATACATTCACCTCCCTTCACAAGTTAATATTATCAAGTCAACCAATTAGGCGATGGTTTAAATCGTTAACGTCTTAAATATCCAGTGCCAGTTTGAGTGCTTGTCGTAGTGTGGAGACCCCGACGACTTTAATACCAGCTGGTGGATTCCAGCCTTGCATATTGTTCTTCGGGACAAAAATTCGCTTGAAGCCTAACTTCTTAGCCTCAGCGACCCGCGACTCGATCCGACTGACTCGCCGAATCTCACCCGTCAGACCCACTTCTCCCACGAAACAATCGCTGGGTTGGGTAGCCATGTCACGATAACTTGAAGCAATACTCATGGCAATCGCCAAGTCAATCGCGGGTTCGTCCAGCTTGACTCCACCAGCTGCCTTTAAGAAGGCGTCCTGATTTTGGAGCATCAAGTTGGCCCGTTTCTCCAGTACCGCCATCAATAGCGCAACTCTATTACGGTCCAAACCACTAGACGTCCGTTGCGCGTTGCCAAAGACTGAAGGCGAAATTAACGCCTGAACTTCGACCAAGATGGGCCGGGTCCCTTCCATCGAGACCACGATGGCTGATCCGGTAGCATCCTGCAACCGCTCCTCAAGGAAAATCTCCGACGGATTGGCCACCTCATAGAGGCCGCCCTCACGCATCTCAAAGATTCCCAATTCGTTGGTCGACCCGAACCGGTTCTTAACCGCCCGTAAGATCCGGTACGTGTGGTGTAAATCCCCTTCAAAGTACAGCACCGTATCCACCATGTGTTCCAGAATCTTAGGACCGGCGATCGCGCCGCCCTTAGTCACATGGCCCACCACGAAGATCGTGATGCCGTTGGTCTTGGCAATCTGCATCAATTCACCGGTAACGGCTCGAATCTGTGAGACTGAGCCGATGGCCGATTCAATGCCCGGTGCCTGCATGGTTTGGACGGAGTCAATCACCACGTAATCAGGCTGCATTTCTTCAATGTTAGCCCGGATGCTGGCCATATCCGTTTCCGGATAGAGGTAAAGGTGATCGCTGTTCACGACTAAGCGATCCGCCCGCATCTTAATCTGCGAGGCACTTTCTTCCCCCGACACATAAAGAACCTTACCACCAGTGGCACTCAGTTGACCAGAGACTTGCAAAAGTAGGGTTGACTTTCCAATCCCTGGATCACCGCCGATGAGAATTAATGATCCTGGGACGATACCGCCACCCAAGACCCGGTTCAACTCGTTCATTTGCGTTTTGACCCGCATCTCCGTGGTGTGCTTAATTTCATTCATTAGTTGTGGTTTAGAATGTTCACCCGTCATGGTAGTTCGCGTCGATTGCGGCTTCGCAGCTGCCGGCGTAACCACCTCTTCAACCATCGTGTTCCACTCCCCACAATTTGGGCAGCGGCCTAGGTAACGGGGAGAACTATAATCACAATTTTGACAAACAAATTTCGTTTTCGTTTTAGCCACGTTCATCCCCCTAATCCGTCTGTTTTCAGCACTTTTATTTTAGCATATTTAGGGGGTAATTCCCCACTAGTCTATCAATCGAAATGTAAAGATTTAGTTGAGGTCAGACGATCCAAACCCACCGGTCCGTTGTTGGCTAGGAATTCGTTCACCGTCCGCCAATAGGAAGGGCATGAAAATCCCTTGAGCAATCCGCTGACCCTTTTTAATCACGACGTCTTTTAAGCCGACATTGACGAGCTGAACGAAGATCTCACCCTCGTTTTTATCATTATTATAATAGTCGGCATCGATCACCCCGACCCCATTGGGCAGAATCAAATTATGCTTGAGGGGGTTGCTGGACCGGTTCGCCAGTAAGAGCACTTCCCCGGGCTCCATGTACGCCTTCACCCCGGTTGGTACCAACCAGGGCTTCAAATCATGCTGACCCGCGACCAATTCCTCAGTGGTCAACGGATTTCGCTGTCCGAGGTGCTTGAACGCATGGAGCAAATCATGCCGCCAAATGGAGGGTAACGTAAAGTCTTCGGCACACTCAAAATCATAGCCTGCCGCCTGTTGCGTCGTTCTATATGGCACATTAATATTCTGACCCGCATACTTACTAACGATTTCAAATCCTCGATGCATGGTGACACTCCTTCTTCGTCTGTCATTTTTAGCTTATTTAATGGGCGCTTGAGCCTAATCAGCAGCGCCCATAAAAGCCAATTTTACCATCCCCAGAACAGATTACAATAGCTGAAAATCGGCAACGGTCTGCTACTAGCCTACCTACCTTTTCGCCAGAATGCCAGCAAAAGTATCTGCTGGCGAAAATTAGTTGACAAGACCTCGCGGATAGACCAGAATTAGGAGTAAGACTGGTCATGAAGGGAGTCAAGTAACCATGGCAATGACGGAGAATCCGGGCGAGTTGACCATCCGCGAAGATGATCGGCTCCTAGCGAGCTTACACTACCTTTGTCTCAATGACACCACTTGGGTGTTAGAACAAATCTTTGTCCGCCCCGCTCAGCCCGCAGCTGTGTTAGCTGAGCAATTGATAAAACGTTTTACTCAACTGGCTACTGCGGCAAACGTTCAGGTTAAATTACTGGACCCGTATGCCAAACGTTACTTTACAACCCATCCCACCGATGTGTTAATGGCACAACAATTACCCGTTAGTGGTGCTGCGGCTGTTCGACCAGTTGCTTTACACTTAGAACACACAGAAGAGGAGTAGTTACAGTATGGATCAAAATGCATTGAAAGCTCTCGTTGGTCAAGAAGCCGTTAAGTACGTTGAAGACGGTATGATTTTAGGAATCGGAACTGGGTCAACTGTCCGCTACATGATTGATGCTCTGGGCAAGCGCGTCAAAGAAGAAGGCCTCAGCATCGTGGGGGTAGCCACTTCCGACCGTTCTGCTAAGCAAGCCGAATCATTGGGCATCACGATCAAGCAACTTGACGAAGTCGACCACCTTGATTTAACCATCGATGGTGCCGATGAAATTGACGACAATTTCCAAGGTATCAAGGGTGGCGGTGCCGCTCACTTATGGGAAAAGATCGTGGCCATCAACTCCAAGAAGAACATGTGGATTGTTGACGAAAGCAAGATGGTTCACCACTTAGGCAAGTTCCCATTACCATTGGAAGTCATTCCCTTCGGCTCTAGCCACGTCTTAGAGAAGCTGGATAAGATGGATCTTCACCCAACCTTCCGGATGAAGGAAGACGGGAGCCACGTTTTGACCGACTCCAAGAACTACATCATCGACCTACACTTAGGCCGGATTGATCACCCGCACGAATTAGCCAACACGTTGAATGGCATCGTCGGTGTCGTTGAACACGGGTTGTTCTTAGATACTGTCAACACGGTTATCGTGGGTCGTCAAGACGGACCAGAAGTCTTGAACGCACGCGACTAACCGCACTTTAAATAAGCGTAAGGGCAACAGCAACTTTCACCTCGAAAGTCGGCTGTTGCCCTTTTTACTTATGCTTGATTAGCCAGCGAACGAGCCAAACTATTCCCACACCAGCAGCGATTAGCACTGCAAAACAGATTAAATAAAAAATTGAATCGCCAATATTGAGCATACTGTCCCCCCTGGATATAGTTCTGTTTCAGCCGACCACCCCCACATTTATCACGAGTCATGAAGTGTGAAGCATGAAACTAATTACCCAATAGTGTATCATGGTGGTATGCGTAATTGTTCAAAATATTTGAAGAGCGAGGTAATGACATGGAAACAACACAACTCAGCAACGGCGTTACCATTCCAATGTTAGGTTTCGGAACTTACTTAATCGACAGCAAGGACGTCCCTGCAGCGATTAAGACGGCTTTAGACGCTGGTTACCGGCACTTAGACTGTGCCCACATTTACGGCAACGAACCTGCCGTGGGTGAAGCCATCAAGGCATCCGGGGTTGACCGGTCCGACTTGTTCATTACGTCTAAGGTCTGGAATGCCGATCAAGGTTACGACAAGACCCTAGCCGCCTTTGACAAGACCTTAGCTGACTTACAGTTAGACTACCTGGACCTCTACCTGATCCACTGGCCAAATGAAGAGAACTTCGACTTAACCCTCGATACTTGGCGGGCCCTAGAAACCTTATATCAACAAAAGAAGGTTCGGGCCATTGGGGTTTCTAACTTCTCTGAAGACCAGCTCAAGCAAGTCTTTGATATGGCTAAGGTGAAGCCAATGGTAAACCAAATCGAACGGCACCCTTACAAGGTTCAAGCTGAATTAGGTCAGTTCGACGCCGACAACGGCCTGGTTAACGAGGGCTACTCACCAATTGGTCACGGCCACTTAATCCTCGAAGATCCCGTCATCACCAAGCTGGCGGAAAAGTATGGTAAGTCCCCCGCACAAGTCGTCCTGCGGTGGCAACTCGATACGGGCTTCGTCGTCTTCCCTAAGTCTTCCAAACCAGCACGGGTCAAGGAAAACTTCGAGATCTCTGGCTTTAACTTGACCGACGCCGAAATCGCTGAGATTAACGCTTTGGATCAAGACAAGCACTTGAACTACGACTAGCTCACCTGCACCATTTTACTAACCTAAAATTGCATTACCTGGGGACTTTCAGATACTAACGTATGTGGAAGTCCTTTGTTGTCAGTTAAAACTAACACTCACTGGCAATCTAACCCCCACTCCGCTAGGGAATTTTCACCAGTTCTGCGGAATCTATACAAAAAATGAGAAAATTGGAGTACAATGAGAGAATATAGTTAGGAGAGTGACGTCATTGAGTAAAGAAATCACGGCGGACCAAACCGCCCGTTATCAACAAGCTTTAGCTGCTGACCCCACTGCAAAGGTGTTAGAACGCGCAGTGAGTCACCAAGGGATTCTCGCAACTTCTGCCGATTACGCTTCCGAAACCGACATGACTCCCGTCTTTTCCATTGATTTGGATACCGGGAAAGTTGCTAACCAAAAGCAAAGTGGTCGTTGCTGGATGTTTGCCGCATTGAACACGATGCGCCATCATTTAGCTGACCTATTCAATCTGAGTGACTTTGAATTATCCCAAAACTACACCAACTTCTGGGACAAATTTGAAAAAGCCAACTACTTCTACGAAAACGTCTTAGCTACGGCTGACCAACCAACGTCTAGCCGGAAAGTCGCCTTCTTAATGGCTACCCCACAACAAGATGGGGGTCAATGGGACATGCTGTGTGCCATCATTGAAAAGTACGGGATCGTGCCTAAGTCCGTGATGCCTGAAACTTACAACAGTTCCAAGTCCAGCGAACTTAACAGCACCCTGAACTTAAAGTTGCGTAAGGACGCGGTTACCTTACGGAAGTTAGTTGCCGACAAGGCCAGCGATGCTGACATCGCCGCAGCCAAGGATAAGATGCTCGGTGAAGTCTACCGTCTATTAAGCTTCTCACTTGGTGAACCAGTCAGCGAATTCGACTTCGAGTACCGCGACGATGACAAGAACTACCACATCGACAAGGGCTTAACGCCTAAGTCCTTCTTCGACAAGTACGTCAATTGGGACTTGTCCGACTACGTTTCCATCATCAACGCTCCAACTGACGACAAGCCATACAACCACACCTACACGGTTGAAATGCTGGGTAACGTGGTCAAGGGCCGTCAAGTGAAGCACTTAAACGTGACGATGAAGGACTTCAAGGCCTTAGCCATCAAGCAATTACAAGCGGGTCAATCCGTTTGGTTCGGTTGTGATGTGGGTCAATCCTCAGAACGGCGAAAGGGTATCATGGATACCAAGTTCTACGACAAGGATGCCCTCTTCAACATCGACTTCTCCACGACCAAGGCTGAACGCCTGGACTACGGCGAAAGCATGATGACGCACGCCATGGTCTTGACTGGTGTCGACTTGGTTGACGGCAAGCCAACCAAGTGGAAGGTTGAAAACTCTTGGGGTGAAAAGGTCGGTACCAAGGGTTACTTCGTGATGAGCGATGCTTGGATGGACGAATACTGCTACCAAGTCGTGGTCAACAAGCAATTCTTGCCTGACGACCTGAAGAAGATTCAAGAGACCGAAGAACCAACTGTTCTGGCCCCTTGGGATCCAATGGGTGCTTTAGCCTAACTAAAGATATACTCAAACTAAAAGATTCTGCAGTTTCGGCTGCAGAATCTTTTTTTCATCTACTAAAGGTTGAAAGGACTAAAATCATTACCAACTCTAAAAATAGTCTAACGTCACCTGCGGCTGGCAGAGATTCCGCCTGCTGTGGGGAACGCCTGCGGCCTGAGAAGCGGTCCTCCGGCTCGGTTTGAAGCTCGGAAGTTCACCGATCTCCAAACACGTCCCACGCTGTAAGCCGAAAATCGGCTAATACCGTTGACACAGCTGGCTCCATCTCTGCCCTCCTCCGGTTAAGCTAGTTTCTTGACTAACAAATTGGTTTAATCACTTGGTACATCAGCACTTGGCAAATATAGAGGACAATATCTGTGTAGCCGAGAGTGAGCCAAATTTGAGCTCAGCCGTGGGATTTACCAAGTTCTTGGTAAATGGCGACTTTGACACGTGTTCCTCGGGTCAAAGCGAGGCTAGAGACCGCCCTATGGCTCTAGCCGTCCTCCCCACAGCGCTCCAGCTCAAATTTGGCGAACGGCGAGGCGGCAGAAATTATCTGTTTGTCTATTTTTCAAAATCGTAATACCCCGGCCTTTACAGAACCATTTTAAGTTTCAACCTTTAGCTCACCTATTTAAAGCTCACCTGCAATAGCTCTGGTCCCCGGTTCATCATCAGATAGCCTTGACCAGCTCCCGTGAACGCCAACGCTTCAAACTCCCGCTGGCTAGCGAAGGCCGTGGCTCGGACGTCTTTGGGCTTGAGCTGCCGTTTGAGTAACCTCGCCAATGGCACTGAGGAAATCGCGTCATCACTGATAAAATACAGGCGATTATTCTTCGCGTTATAAGCAATCGACTGGTGCGTTTGCCCTGGACGATAGGCTAGCCCCTGCATCACTAACTTAAAATGCACGCCGCGTTGACTAATCGTTCCCCGATAAATCCGCAGTGCGCGCTTGCCACTATAACTACTGAAGTAGGCGTAGCCTTGGCGATCAAAGGTCAACGTACTATTAACCGCCAACTTGACGCCGTTTCGATTCACTAACCGATAATCAACGGTCCGCACCGGACGGAGGGTCTTAGTCGAGACCCGCACGGCACTGCCATACTTGCCGGCGACACCAGTCGAACGCGTAAACCACAGCTGCCCGTTCTTGGGATTTAGTGCCATGGATTGTCCGTGGCCCAAGTCAAATTTTGGCCCCTGTTTGATTGCGCTGAGCACCTGACGTTGATGCGGCGACTTCTTTCCCTTAGAGGCGGCATTGGTCGCCCGCCGAATCAAGGCCATATTTGTCGTCGTTGCACCGAATTTTTGCCGCAACTTAGCCAAATCATACTTGACGATCCAGCCCGTTCCCGCACTGCCGGTCTCCAGGTAAGCCACGTAAGCGGTCTTGCCGTTCTTAGTGATCACCAAACTTTGCGGATTGGCCCAATCGCCGGAACGGTGGACCGTAACGGGAAGGTACAGCGCCGTTGTCAACGTGGCTGGCGCATTCCCACGTAGCGTCGTATAGGTCGCTGGCTGAGTCTGAAATGTCCCCTGCTGCTGATAAGTTGGCGAAAACGCATAGCTGGCTGGCCGCGGTACATACAGATCCTGATTGTGGACCACTTTGACCTTCTTTTCCTGATAATTGGCTAAGGCAAATTTCGTGCGTACCCGTGCCTGGGCCGCTACATTGCCCCCTAACAGCACGAGGCACAGCGTCCCCAGTAGCACAGCGCTCTCCCCGATAAACCGCTGTAACTTTTTCATCTAACTCCCCCTTCACGCAAGTCAAGCCTAGACGTCCGGCCTTCATGACGCAACCCTTTCACTGAAAATGGTACCATTCTTCAATGAATGCCGTGATAAATCGTTCCTCAAACTAATCAATTTGATACTTAACCTTAGTAAACAACCGGCTATTCGCTCAAACACCCACAACTCAAAAAGCGGCCGGGACAATTTTCCCGACCGCTCCGTCGAACTCAGTAGTCACTTCGCTCTATTTAATTACCCGGGCAATATTTTCTGCCGTTCGCGCCAGATTAGCTGACGCTGCTTGAATCGCCGTGGGCAGGTCCACAATCCCCGGCAAAATACCGAAGATGGCATCAATTCCTAGATCATAGAGCTGATCAATGCCCTCACCAACGTTGCCAGCCACCCCAATGACTTTCGCCTTCGGGCTAACTTCCTTCACGGCCTGGGCAGTGCCCATCGGCGTTTTGCCGTATTGCGTCTGGAAGTCAATGGCTCCCTCACCGGTAAAGACGTAGTCGGCTCCAACGGCGCGTTCTTTGAGACGCGTTTCACGAACCACGATCTCCACGCCCTTTTCCATCTGCGATTGGGTGAAGACCAGAAGACCAGCGCCTAAGCCACCAGCGGCACCCGCTCCTGGGAAATCGGCGAGATCCGTCCCTAAGGTTGCCTTAATCACAGCGGCATAGTGAGCTAAATTAGCATCTAGCGTCTGAACCATCGCCGGCGTAGCCCCTTTTTGTGGACCGAAAACCGCCGCCGAACCTTGCGCCCCCACCAACGGATTGGTCACGTCGGAAGCAATCCGGACCTTGGTCTGAGCCACTAACGGATCAACCCCACTCACGTCAATCGTTGCCAGATCGGCCAGACCGCCGCCACCCCGTGAGATAGGATGGCCCGCGGCATCTAAGAACTTGACTCCTAGCGCCTCAGCCATGCCTTGGCCCCCATCAGTCGTAGCACTACCGCCAATTCCGATAATAATTTCCCGCGCACCGTGGTGCATGGCATCCAGCATCAATTGTCCCGTGCCATAAGTTGTAGTAATCAACGGATTCTTCGTTTCTTCATTCACAAATTGAATGCCACTGGCCGCCGCCATTTCGATCACGGCCGTCTGCTCATCCCCCAGTAGCCCATACTCGGCCGAAACGGGTTGTCCCAGCGGATTCAACACATCTGCATGCCGAAATTGCCCCTGTGTGGCGTCTACCAGCGATTGAACCGTACCCTCACCACCATCAGCCATAGGAACCAGTTCATACTCCGCTGTAGGGAAGACCCGCTTCAAGCCAGTATAAATGGCATCCGCTGCTTGTTTTGCCGTTAGACTGCCCTTAAATGAATCGGGCGCAATTACAAATTTCACGATCTCGTCATCCTTTCTTCCTGTCCGCTAGAATACGGTGAACATAATCACACCAACGATGGTCATCGTCAGCCCGACTGCCGTTTCATAAGGAACGGACTGCATCCGTTCCTTCAGTGACATGTTCATCGCGTTGGCCGTCACGTGGAAATAATTTCCTTGTGGCAGGTGATCAATCACCGTCGCCCCCGTATGAACCATCACAGCAGCGGCTAACGGTGCCGTCCCGAAGGCCAGAATGGCTTTGCCGAACGAGCCGGTTGCCAAGATGACCCCGGTTGACGTCGAAGCCGTGGCGGCCGCCATCAGAATCCCGGCGATCGGTGCCAAGAAGGTCCCGGAAATGCCAGAGATCTTAATCAAATGAACGATCATGGCCGGCAACGTCGAGGTTGTGATCAAGCCCCCAATGGCCCCCGCACCGATCAGGATCAACACCACATCCGTCATCCGCGCCATGCCGGCCTTGGTGTAGGCCAGAACTTGTTTGCCCTGATGCATCGCCAGCATGCCGATTAGCCCGGCTAGTGGCAAAATGTACATGGCATCGACGTTGAATTTTTCAAGTAACCCGATGTGCAAGACATTCCCCACTGGATTCAGTAGTAATAGGATCACGGCTAAGACTGGCGCCACAATCGCCGTTCCTAGTGAAGGCAGGGCCGGCGTCTGCGCTGTTCCCTGATCCTGATTGGCCTGAACATCGGCCATCGTTGCCACCGTTCCGCGGTGCCGCAACAGGGTAGCAATGAGCACCGTCGCGATTAATCCAAAAACAGCCGGAATAAAGTCGGCGACCATCAATTGACTCAATTCCAAGTGGAACCCGTGCGCTGCCGCAATTGTATTCGGGTTGGGCGAGATGATATTCCCCGCTTTACCCCCACCGGACAACGCCACTAGGAGGGCCAGCTTGGAAATCTTCATCCGACTCCCCACTTCCAGCGCAATCGGGGCCACAATCAGTACGGCAACTGGGATGAATACCCCCACCGCCGTAATAATCATCGTCGCCAAAGCCAACGACAAGATGGCCAGGCTTTCACCAAACTTGTCCACGATGCCCCGCGCGATGGCGTTAGCTGCACCGGACTCCATCATCACACCAGCAAAGACCCCCGCAGCGAGTACCCGGACGACGGTGCCCATCACACTCTGTGACCCGGTAACCACAATCTCAACCGTCTGGCTTAAATTGGCCCCACCAATCAACGCTCCAACGATCGTTCCCAATAATAGGGAATAAACGGGATTTAATTTTTTCAAAATCAGAATAATGGCTAGCGCTAACCCAATCAGGGCGCCAATCCAACTCACTGAAACTGTCATTTCCCTTCACGCTCCTTATGCTAATAAGTGAATTATGTAACTAACTTTTCAAACTTTTAGAATTATACAACAACCCTTTTCACAATAAAAGCGTTAAATGTTGTTTACCAAGTTAATTAGGCTGGCAACGTTACTGAATTTAACAACGAGTCATTGACTGTTTTTAGGGGCAAGAATGCTTCAATGACAAGGATACTGCCATTACCGATTCCGACCTGTCATCAATTACGGACTGCTTCTGAAATCGGTTTCGACTTTGCTCAATTATCAACAAATAAATTTTCAGTAGTACCGTCCGACAACATCAAAGGGTATCTTGGCTTAACGACAAAAAAAGACCCAGGATAACCTCCCAGGTCTAATCGGATGGCCAACACGCATGCCCGTTCAACTCAGAACTGACTGCCTGTTAGCTCACTTATCATCATGCTGACTTTTTAATTTAACCTACGACAACCGCTTAACCGCCATAATGTTGCGGAACGTGTTAAGCGCCAGATCTTCGGTTGACCACGTCGGGTACATGCCCCGCTTGTAGTAGTTGTTAGACAGGAGCACCACTCCCGTCTTCCCATTACGACTGAGAACAAACGTCCCTTCGTAATCATCACCCACACCGTGACCAAAGTAGCCTAGCCGGTCTAGGTGATACAGGCCACCAGCGTAGTGTGCGGTGTCGCTGTTACTCTTATGCAACTGCTTGGCCCCACTGGCTTTCTTCAACAAGGTTCCTTGAATGATTGCCCGTTCCGTCCGGAAGACATCCCCAGCTGACATCGTAGCATTCCCCGTCGCAATTTGCACGGCCATGTCCTTCGCTGACGGAACGTGCGGCTGTGAGTAATTGCCGGGAACCGTCCCGCTATAACCAATGGTCGTCCCGGGATGCTTCAACTGGGCAAAACTAGTGTGATTCAAGTTCAGCGGCGTCACCAGATGTTCATAGAACAGTTGGTAGTAAGACTCATGGGTCACCTGACGTAAGATCCCCGCTAGCAACGTGTAACTGATTGGCTGGTAATTAAATTGATTGATCTTTGACCGCTTGATCTTTGCCTGCCGACTCGCATATTGATAGACAGCCGGCTCCGTTAACGTGGTCTCGGGATTTAGATCACCAGTAATTCCCGCTTCCATATCAAGCATCTGACGTAGCGTCACTTGATTACTGCCCTTAATCTGCGGGTAGTACTTACTTAGCTTATCCGTCAACCGGAGCTGTCCCGCTTGGGCTGCACGCATCACCAGCATCCCCGTCATCGACTTTTGAATTGAGTTGATCAAGAACTGTGACGTTGGGTGATTGGCCTTATGCTTCTTCGCATTCGCCTTGCCAAACGAGCGTTGATAAACGACCTTGTTGTTCTTGACCACCAGCGCCGTCCCCACAAACTTTTTAGCCTTTAGATTTCTGGTAAATCTAGCCGCAAACTGGGGATTCTTCTTCCCAGTATTCTTTTTATCTAATGCTGACTTCTTATGCTTACGCTGTTGATTACTCCGCAACGCATCATACGCAATTTCCTGCCGGGTCTGCTTGGCATGTAATTTGCTCGTCGTCCGGACAGTCTGACGATCCTGCGTGTCCAATTCGTGCATGCTAAACACGACCCCACTAATCCCTAAGACCACGACCGCCAGGATACCCCAGTGGCCCAAATTCCGCTTATTCACAATCCCTCAATCCCCCTTGAAAATAAGACTTCCCTACTCTTCTTTAGCTTGAAGGCATCGCTGTCAGCGTCACCCGGACTATTCCCACCAAATAGTTCGTCAAACGGATGTTTTAATGACTTATCGGCCACTGCCTTCAACCCACGTACAAACGAAAGTCCTTGCTTCTGATTATACGAAAAGGCTGACCAAACACAATCTTTTTTACGAATTGTGCTAACCAACCTTGAGATCTTAGCAATTTTTTAACTAATTATTATAAAACTAATTTTCGGCGGACGTTGAGCTGGTCGTCGAAGTCATATTGAATCGGTTCACCATTAGCCACTTCCACCCGACTAATATCTTCATCGGCCACACCATCCAGGTACTTAATCAGTGCCCGTAAAGTACTGCCGTGCGCCACGACCAACTGATTGTGACCGTCTAAGAGCCGGGGGGCAATCTGGTCGACCCAGTAGGGCATCAACCGGTGATAGGCCATCTCGAGGCTTTCACCCAGTGGCTCGATGTGGGGACCAAAACGGTCATAGCGGTGGTCCTGTACCAGATGATCGAGCAGCGGTGGCACCGTCTTAAAACTCCGCCGCCAGATCTTGATCTGTTCATCGCCCACCTGTTCACGCACCTTCGCCTTATTTTTCCCGCGGAGCGCGCCGTAGTGACGTTCGTTCAGCCGCCAAGACTTGTATTCGGGAATGTACAGTTGATCGATGGCTTCCAACACAATGTTAGACGTCACGATGGCCCGCTGGAGCATTGACGTATGCACCGCACCAAACTGAAGGCCCGTCTGCGCCACTAATTTGCCGGCTGCTTGCGCCTGTTGCCGCCCCTTAGCAGTCAGCGGCACGTCATTCCACCCCGTAAAAATATTGTCCCGGTTGGCGACACTTTCTCCGTGCCGTAAAATTACCAGCGTTGCCATTTGTCCGCTCCCCTTTCTCTCTATCAATACCATGACCATCATAACATAGGCCCAGCACGGTTTCGCCTAATTTGTGCAGAAAATCACGTCTCACTGCATCATTCCCAGCTACATCAAAAAGGGGCCACTTTACAGTGCGCCCCTTCATTTCAAACTATTTAATTAGTCGATTCAGTCGAAGATGACTCGACGTGGGCTTCCGCTCTAGCCCGTAACTTGGCGCCCGCCGTCTGGGACGAAGCAGCTTGAAAGTCGCTGGCTGGAACCGTGGCTTCTTGATCAGCCAATTGAGATTCCCGCGACTTGACCCGGTTGCCCATGAAGGTCACCACGGAACCCAATAAGATGATGACAATTCCGACAATCGTATTGGTCAAAATCCGTTCGTGAATCAAGAGTGCCGCTAAGATTGGGGCTAACCCCGGCTTGATGAAGAAGACTAATGACGCCGTTGATACGTCCGAACGCTCCATCGCCAAGAAGTAAAAGGCAAACCCACCACCAGTCACGCAGACGCCGATGAAGAAGAGTAACCAGAAGTATTCCAGACTAACATTCTTCAAGATCGGCATGGCGGCAAACTGGCTCAACCATGAGACCTGGCGCATACTGCCGGCTACTGCGGGAACGTGGCTCAGTAACATCAAGAGTAACAATTCAAATGATCCCGCAAAGAAGGTAAAGCAGGTCATAATGATCCCATTAAAGTGGTGACGCACCGAGCCCCACCGCGAAACGATACTGTATAGGCCAAAAGTCAACGCCGACCCAATCGCCAGACTGAGCCCCACCGCGTTCGTTAAGTGCGCGGGGTTGACGATCACAATCAGCCCAATAATAGAAATCACAACGGCAATTAAGTTAGCCCGACCCAAGCGTTCGTGCAGAATCAGGTAAGAAAAGATCAGCGCAAACACTGGATTACAACTGAACAATACGGCTACCGTTGAGGCCTGATCGACCGAGATCGCCAATTGATACAGTGTCATGGACACAATCACACAGACAAAACCAGTGAGGAAAAATAAGCCCCAGTCGCCCTTGGTCAAGTGATGGTGTTGTTTGCTCAATGCCCGCAAGGCAATTGGCAAGAGGACCAAGCCCCCGACGAAGAAACGAATCAGGTTCAACTGAATGGGGTTAAATGCGCCACCAGCGGCCTTCAAGGCAATTTCCATCGAACTAAACATCAAAGTTGAAAATGCAATATATAACAACGTCTTTCTCAAAACGAACCTAGTTCCTCCCTATGTAAATCTGCTTCATCGACTAGTGAATCTGCTGAACGATGACCATCAGAATCGGAATCACCACTAAACTTAGGAGGGTCGTTTCGGTTACCATGATGGCCGCGTAATCCGTATCCGCACGGTAGAGCTTCGCCACTACCGGTGCGTTGGTCATTACGGGCATCGCCGCTTGTAAAATAAAAACTTGCTTCATTAATATTGGCATCGGAGTCGGAATCACCAAGCATGCCATGAGCGTTGGGGCCACCAGGAACCGTCCGAAGAGGATTCCCAGACTATCGCGATTGAGCCGAATGTTTTGCACACCCGCGCCAGCAATTGCAGTCCCAATAAAAATCATCGACAGCGGCACCGTCAAGCCACCCACGTAGCTGAAGTCCTTCATGATCCAGGCTGGCAGTTGAATATCCAAGAGAACCAGCGCAACCCCCAACATAAAGCCTAATAATGGTGGAGAAAAAATTTTCTTCAGGGTCGTCACCAAATCAAATTTGGCACTGCCCTGACCATCTCGCTGAATCAAGTAAGCCCCTAACGTCCAAAAGAACGTCGTATTGGCCATGTAATAGACCAGCACAAAGGGCATACTCTTGGGACCAAACAAGGCCTCATTGACAGGTAACCCCACAAAGACGGTATTCGAATTGGCAAACATCGCCTCGAAGAGTCCTCGTCGTTTGGGATGCACCTTAAAGCCATGAAAGGCAATGACGGATAACCCAAACATGATCAGCATTGACACTACTGGAAACCGTAAATCCGGTAAGGTGGCTTTCAGCGTTGCCGCCGAAAACTGCGTCGTAATCGTACTAATCATATAGGCTGGCAAAGCAATCTGCGTCACCAGCCGTGCAATTAACCGACGTGACTGCTCGTCAAACCAACCACGGCGGGAAAGAATATAACCTAAACCAATCATCACTAGGATAATTAAAACCCCAGAGACACTGCGAACAAAGACGGCCATCCGACACCCTCCCGCCCTTCATCATAAAATATTAACGATTCTTAACTAACTTGAGTTATTATAGCACGAGTCCAAATCTGAATAGAATCGTAACCGGTTACAAACGCCAATACAACAAGTTTTAGCTCACCTTGACAAGCTGCGCAAATGAACTTTTCGCTTCCATTGGTGGTCCAATCTAGTCGGTTTTCGACCAGTCCGAGCGTTTACGAATGGGATTTTTTGTGGTCTAATAAATTAATTGAGTCCGCAACCTAGATTTTTAGGGGAGCCACCGAATTTAGGTTGGCTGGTCACTCCCGGAAGTTCTCGCGAGTGCTGCCAGCAACGTATACCAAGATTTTTGAATGAGGATGAGGAAATAACTATGCCAAACGATAATGGAAGCAGACGGCAACGAACGCCTGAAGACTTCGAACAAGTCTATGATCGCCGTTCAGATCGTAATTCACACTTTAAGACGCCGCAAGTTCACCCCCACCGTCCCATCATGTGGACGATCGTCATTGCCCTACTGGTCATGCTGACCGGGGGCCTCGCCTATGGTTATCAGGCGTGGAACTCCGCTAAGAAGACTTTTAGTCAAACCTACGAATCGTCCAAGGCCGCCAAAAGCCGTAACGTTTCCGCGGTGCTTAAGAAGAACAAACCGTTCTCCATTCTACTCCTAGGGACTGATACGGGGGCCCTGGGCCGTTCTGATGTGGGTCGGACCGATACGATGATGGTCGCCACGATTAACCCGACTAAGGAAACCGCCTATTTGACCAGTATTCCCCGGGACACTCGGGTGACGGTGGGTTCCGGCGTGAACGCTTCTGTCCAAAAGATCAACGCCGCTTATACGATCGGGGGACCTAAGACCGCCGTTAAGACGGTGGAGAGTCTGCTGGACATCCCGATTGATTTCTACGCGATCGTTAACATGGGTGGTCTGGAAAAGATGGTCGACGCCGTCAATGGTGTTGATGTGACGCCACCATTAACCTTCCACTATGGTGCAGCCGATGTGGTTAAGGGCAAAAAGGTCCATTTGAACGGTAAACAAGCGCTGGCCTACTCACGGATGCGCCACGAAGATCCACTGGGTGACTACGGTCGGCAAAAACGGCAACGCCAAGTTCTCCAGAAATTGGTCGTTAAAGCGGCTGGGTTGACGTCGATTACCCGTTACCAACAAATTCTAACGTCTTTGAATGGTAACCTGAAGACCGATTTAACCTTTGATGATCTGATGCAGATCCGTGCTAAATACGGCGATGCTTCTCACCATATCAAGTCAGAAACGCTTCAAGGACAGGACGCCATGATTGACGGTCTCTCCTACCAGGTACCGACTAACTCTGAATTGCGCAAGATCTCCAATCATATTCGCAAAACCTTGGAACTCGCAGAAACCAAGAACTTCACGACCGATGCAGATACCTCAGCTTACGGGACGGATACGAGTTACACGACCGCTGGTGCTGACACCAGCTACGGTGCCGCTAACAACAACGGTTATTAATTTAATGATTGTAAAGACCTGGGACCACAATCCCAGGCCTTTTTATATTCTCCCGAATCACCTAACTTAAAAAAGTCCTTGCCAAGCCACACTGACTTCTGTATTATCTAAACAGTAATTATTACTATTTAGAAGCTGAAATACCGAAATACTATCGCCAATGCCTGAATGATAAAGTTAGTAGCCTAGAAAATTCTCTAACCCGGTCTGCAGAGAGTCCACCTACTCCCTGAGCAGCGGCCCTCTGACTCGGTTTGAGGTTCGGCCAACCCACCGGACTCAAAGCACGTTCCACGCTGTCAGCCGATAATCAGCGAACATCGCCGACACAGCTGTTTCCATTTCTACCCCTTCTCTGGTTAAAGAGAAGCTTCTAATTCTAGGTTAACTTGAACTAGCTATGTCCTCTCGGCTGTGAATTGGCAACCCCTATGTAGCCGTGAGTGAGTCAAATTTGAGCTCAGCCGTGGGATTTACCAAGTACTTTGCTTGGTAAATGGCGCCTTTGAGACGCGACTCTCGGCTCAAAGCGAGGCTGGAGACCGTTCTATGGCTCCAGCCGTCCTCCCCACAGCGTTCCAGCTCAAATTTGACGAACGGTAAGGCGGTAGCTTCATCCACATTAATACTGGGTAAGGTAGGTATTTCAACTTCTAGTTACTATTTTAGAAATGAAGGAGCAGTAAAGAATGTCACTTTTTAAGAAGGTAATCTTAGGGACCATCAGTCTCAGCATCATCGTCTTGACCCTGACCGCTTGCCGTCAGAATACCACTAGCACCCCCATCAGCAAGACCAAACCGATTCACGTCGTCGCCAGCCTCGATTTCTACGGTGAAGTAGCCCAAGCCGTTCTGGGTAACCACGGTACCGTCACCACCATCGTCAAGAGTGCTAGCGTCGATCCCCATGACTTTGAGCCCACTCCCAAGGAAGCCGCGACCATCGCTCAGGCCAATGTCGCCTTATCGAACGGTCTAGGCTACGATCACTGGATGCAAAAGATTGTGAAAAGCAGTCAAAATCATCCGCAAAACATCCGCGTTGGTGAAGACGTGATGGCTAAAAAGCTGGGCGACAATGAGCATATCTGGTATGACCCGGAAACCATGGCGCGAACGGCAACCTACCTTGCGCAACAATTTGGTAAAAAGGCCCCGCGCTACCAAGCCGTCTACCAACGGAATGCCGCCAAATACATCAAACACTTGGCGCCCCTCCAACAACAGATTAAAACCCTTAAGCAAAATAGTCATCAGCAGCGCGTTGACGTTAGCGAGCCGGTTTTCGACTACGCTTTAACGGCACTGGGCTATCGGCGCAACAACACTAGCTTTGAGATAGCCGTTGAAAACGGGACTGATCCTTCACCACAAGCTATCAAACAGATGCGCCAGGATATTCAGCACCATCGAATCGCCTTTCTGGTAAATAATCGCCAGGCCAGCTCTAAGATTGTCAAACACATGGTTCAACTAGCCAAGCAGCATAACGTGCCCGTCCTGAACGTCACGGAGGCCCTCCCCAAGGGGCAAACCTACCTCACCTGGATGCAAGCCCAGTATCGTCAACTAGCTAAAATCCAGGCAGCCACAGACTAATTTTTCGAGCGCCCCAGTCATCTACGCCGTATCTTAGTTGAAATGTAAATGACTGGCGACACTAAACGGTATATGGCGTTGTGCTTTTGTTGAAAAAGACTAGAATAAAGGTAATTAATTAAACGTGTCTTTAAAAGGAGTCGACCCAAATGTATCGTTTTTTTGTTCAGCCCCAAATCAATCAAGATGATAATAAAGTCTTCGGCTATGAGGTTTTGCTTCGTAAACAACAAAATGAATCGTGGGTACTGCCCCAACACTTCACGGATATTTCGGTTGAGGAGCAGGCAACACTGCTTGAACAGACTGAGGCGGCTTTAAACACTGCCGCCAACCAGCAAGTATTGGCCTTTAACTTAAACAACCAACAGTTGCGCGATCCTTTTACGCTGGGGACCGTCATTGCCCTCAAGAAGCGGATTAATCCGGCCGCGCTATCCATCGAATTGACCGAGGCGCCAACGTTGCCCGAGGTTCAACTCTTCAGTATGATGCTGCACCAACACAACATCAAACTGGTCCTCGACGATGTCGGCACGGGATCGAATACCTACGATAATATTCAACACTTATTGCCCTTCGTTGACGAGATCAAGTTTGCGATGCAAAATCTGCGGATGGAGAACCGGGCGGAAGAGATTCCAACGTCACTCGCCTTTTGGGCTAAGATTGCCAAGCATTATCGTCTCCAAATGGTGCTCGAAGGCGTTGAAGACGCTAACGATCAAGCATTGGCCAAGAAGTTTGGCATTTCACTACATCAGGGCTACCTGTACGGTAAGCCTAGTCTTGTTTAAGAATAAGGAGTTAACGCCAATTGATGATTGACGCTAACTCCTTATTTTTCAGGAAAATACGGCCCATGGGTAGTCCAATTAAGTTTCATGAGTTAATATATAAGTGTTGTATATTTCATATCTTCACATTTCATAGAACGGATGACTATCATGACTTGGTCCAAATGGTTTGTTGCGCCCGCGTTAACGAGTATCTTCTTCCTGCTGGGCGTGCTCACTCTCTATTGGTTCATGACCAATAAAATAATTCAATATCTCGAACGCCGGCATAAGCACGTCAACGTGCCTAAAGTCCGGACGATTATCGGTCTGATTTACATGACCCTGTTGCTCCTCATCACGCAAACTTCCGTGAATGGCACCCCGGATCGCTGGGTCTTCACCAATTTTGAAATTTTCGCGATTGCCTTCGTCAGTTATTTTCTGATGTTACAGATTCGGCTGTGGCAATTGTTGGCCGCAACCGTTATCTTCATGCTGATTAACGGCAGCCTCTTCGACTGGTTACCGTGGGCGTTTGCCATCGTCTACATCGGCTTTTACTTCACGTTAAAGCAGGTCCGTCACCATCAGCATCACACGTGGCGCGACCTTAGCGACTACGCGATCACCACGTTGGGTTTCTCCACCATCCTGTGGGGAATTACCACCATCCGGTTCCGCTTACCCTTAGCGACGGCTGGCTGGGAAATTCTCTTCAGTTTCTTGCTGCTGATCATCATGTACTTTTACGTGGATTCACTCTTTGATAGTGCGTCGACATTAGCGCGCTTGACGTACACGACCAACTTTGATGATCTCACCCAGGTGCGGAACTATTTTGCGTTCAAAAATGACTTCAACGATAGCTTCCATGATGCGCAGGCTCAGCATGAATCGTTAACGTTAATGCTCTTTGATATTGACCACTTCAAACACGTGAACGACACGTACGGGCACCTAGCCGGCGACTACGTACTCCACAACGTCGCCGCACTAATTACCCAACAGCTGGCAGCGATTGATCCCGACCTGCGACTCTACCGAACCGGTGGCGAAGAGTTTACGATTATTTTCAATCACTTCACCACGGATCAGGCACGTACGCATGTCGACGCGATTGCCCAAGCCGTCAAGGACAACCACTTCCACCACAGTGGTCAAGACATTGAGATCAGTCTCTCGGTGGGGGTTACACAGCTTAAAGTGAGTGACGAGAATCAACTGGACCTTTACCGTCGCGCCGACCAGAATTTATACTTCTCTAAGCGAAATGGGCGCGACCGCGTTACCATTGCCTGATACTATATCGGAGTTTGGGAACACCCCAAGCTCTTTTCTTTCCCCTCAATGGACAAAACTATAGATTGGATGACGACAAATGACTTGGTCACAATGGTTTGTGACACCCGCCCTCACCAGCGTGTTCTTCTTATTGGGTGTGCTCACGTTCTACTGGTTTATTTCTAGCAAATTAATTAAACATCTTGAAAAACGGCACAAAGATGTCAATCCCACGCGAATTCAGACGATCGTCGGCGTGATTTACATCATGTTACTGATTATCGTGACCCAGCTCTCCGTTGAGGGAACTACTAACGGTTGGGTTTTCGTTAACTTCCAAGTCTTTGCCGTGATCTTCGTCAGCTATTTCTTGGAGTTGAACCTGCGCCCCTGGCAATTGGGAATTCTGATCTTGGCCTATATGAGTATCAACAACACCCTCACTATCGGGTTGTCCTGGTTATTTGCGCTCACTTACTTTGGCCTTTACTTTGCCATGACCTTTATCAAAAAACACCGTCATGCCAGCCAATGGCGTAACTTTTGCGATTATACGCTCGTTAATCTGGTCTTCGCCGTGGCGATGTGGGCCGACATCAAGTTTCGTTTTGAACTCACCTACGCCGCGGTTGCTTGGGAAGTTCTCTTCAGCTTCTTCTTTATGACGATCACCTTTGTCTATATCAATTCCGTTCTGGATGGCGCCAACACACTTGCTCATCTCACTTACACCACGAACTTTGATGAATTGACGCGCGTTCACAATTACTATGCCTTTAAGAACGAGTTTGGCCAAGCCTTCGAGTACGCTCAGACGCAACAGATTCCGCTGACCATCATGCTCTTTGACATTGACCACTTTAAACACGTCAATGATACGTACGGGCACTTAGCCGGCGATTACGTCTTAAGCAACGTCGCGCGCCTAATCACCAAGCAGCTGAAAACGATCGACCCCACCTTGACACTCTACCGTACGGGTGGCGAAGAGTTCACCATTATTTTCAAAAATTACACAACAACTCAGGCCGCTGACCACGCCAAGGCGATTGCCCAGATGATCCATGACCAAGCCTTCCATTATGCTGGCCAGGACATTGATATCAGCATCTCAGCGGGTGTGACGGCCCTGCAGACGATTGACGAAAATCAATTAGATCTGTATCGGCGCGCGGATCAAAATCTGTACTACTCCAAGCGCCATGGTCGCGACCAAATCACCATCGACTAACTAAAAAGTTCACCACGACAAACGTGATCACCCTGACAACTAACGGCTGGGGTGATCACGTTTTTTGGTTAATTCTTGAATGAAGACATTCAGATCGCGTTATAAAAATCTTTGTAAGGTGACTCACGTGAATTACCGTTAGTAATCTGCTAAAGTGAGCTTAACAAATAACTAATCAGTGGGTGATTATCCATGGATCTGCAATCTCAGCTGCACCTGTCGCGTTCCCTAACGTCGTGTTACCGTGTCTTCGCAACGCCGACCGCCCCGCTACATCGCTCGCAGATCACCTTGCCCGTCAAACATCCACCGCAATAAAAAAGCAGACCGATCCCTGTTCAGAGGGTCAGTCTGCTTACCGAATCTCATTAAATATCATCATGTGGCGTCTGTGAGACGTCCAAACGGCGAATTCCCGCCTGTGCGGCGCGCTCCAAATGGGGAATTGCGGTAGCCAACGGCTGCTTTTGAACCGCCAGCGCCTCAATTAACATTGGCAAGTTAAGTCCGGCCAGTAATCCATAGTGCTCAGGCGCCTGCGCAACAATTTGCTGCGCCGCGTTAAATGGTGATCCTCCCCATAAGTCCACCAAAAACAAAAAATCTGAAGCTGGCTGCAAACTTTGAATTGCAGTCTGATAATGATTCACCAAATCTTCAACGCTCTCATCCGCTGTCAACGTGACAGCAGCAACTTTCTGCGCCTTACCGAAGATCATCTCGGCACTCTCTAAGATGCCACGAGCAAATTCACCGTGGCCTGTGACGATTATGGCAAACATTCTGCCACCCCTTTTTGTTGTAACCTTAACGATAGGAATCTACCGTCTGGGTCAAATATAGCACAAAACGGGATAAACCACCACTTTACAGCAATTTCAGCATATCCTGGGGCTGCTTAAAGGTCACATCCGGGGTAAATCCTGCTGGTTGCTTGCCGTTCCAGCCGGCAAAGCCAAAGGTCACCTGAGCCGCTTTAGACGCCTGAACGTCATAGTCCGTGTCCCCAACATAGATGGTGGTCGCCGGATCCGCGTGCAGACGCTGCATCGCTAGCAGAATACCGTCAGGCGCCGGCTTGCCATGGGCAACGTCCTCCGCAATCACGTGCTGCGTAAAGTAGTCTGCTAAGCCTTTGCCGACCACGTCCCGCTTATATTCGAACTTTTGCTTGGAGGTCATCACTGCCAGGTTAGCACCAGCCGCTCTCAACTGTTGCAGAGCGGTTTTCACACCCGGATAAACGGCCACCGTCTCCCGGTAATCCTGCGTACGGGGCCCCCACAGAGCTAAGACTTCCGCCACATTCGGTACCTTTAACCGAATCAAGGCGTCCTTACTGGGAATCCCAAAAGTCGTCGCTAACTCTGCATACGGGCGATCCATCCCCTGTTCATGCAAGATGGCCTGCAAAGACTTGATGTACATCGCCTCAGTATCCAGTAGGGTTCCGTCGATATCAAAAATGAAGTTCTTCATGTCGTAAATGCACTCCTTGATTAAAGGTTAACTCACGTTTAACTAAAAAAAAGAGAAGACCGCTCATCACGATCTTCTCTAGTGTATCACGCCTGATACTAAGACTCTAATTTAGGTTGTGCTGTCGGCGATAATTTAGCGGCCGCAGTCGTCTCCTCAGGTGCATCTGGAGCCAACTGGTCATCTGCTCGTCCTTCAACCACATCAACAGAACGTTGCAGGTTCCGAAGTTGCTTGATGGCCCGAATCCATGATGGTATCAGGATTGCACAGGAGCCTAGCCATGCCAATGGTTCTGCGGAAACTGCCCCGGCATAGCCGAATGTTCCGACCATAAATATAGCGGCAAAAATCCGCATGGTCAGCTCTCCGACCCCGGCCAAGGTTGGCAATACCCGGCGGCCTAAGCCTTGGAGGGTATTCCGAATGATAAACAGGACACTCAGTAACAGGTAGCTACTCCCGATAATGTTAAAGTACGTTTGTGATAGCCGAATCACATTTTCATCGGCCGTTCCAATAATCAACGTCACGATTGGCTTACCGAAGAAGATGACGAGGCCACCGGCAAAAATAGCAAAGCTCCCCGATAACCATAACGTCTTCTTAACGCCTTCCATGATCCGACCATACTTCGCAGCGCCAAAGTTTTGAGCCGCAAAGGTCGCCATTGTAACCCCAAAAGATGACATTGGCAGTGAGCACAGTTGGTCAACCTTTGACGCAGCCGTCGAAGCAGCCACAGAGTCGGTTCCCAATGAGTTCAACGCGGCTTGCATAACCATGGTGCCAATCGCAATGATTGAAAGTTGGAAGCCCATCGGCATTCCAGTAGAGAAATGATCCCACAGTTCCCGGAAATCAATCTTAAAGTCTGCCTTGGAGATGTGTAGCAATGGAATCGACCGCACAATGTAGCCCACACAGAGCAAGGATGCAATAACTTGTGAGATAACGGTTGCCCAACCAGCGCCAGCTACGCCCATGTGGAAGACCAGAATGAACAAGAGCTCTAACAAAACGTTAACGACCGTCCCGATTACCAGGAAGATGAGGGGCGTTCGCGAATCGCCTAAGGCCCGAATGATATTTGAAAGTAAGTTAAATGCCATGGAGGCAAAAATCCCAGCAAAGATAGTACTGATAAAGATTCTAGCATTGTTAAAAATTGAGGCAGGTGTCTGCATTAAATGCAGAATCGGATCAACAAACGTTAAGGCTAAAACCGTCAGGACGATCGTCATTAAAATCGAAATGACAATGCTCGCTGCAAAGGACTGTCGCACACCCTTATAGTCGCGGGCGCCGTACCGGGTGGCCGTAATAATTGCCAGTCCAGCTGTCAGGCCCTGTGCAAATCCAATGATTAAAAAGTTGATGGAACCAGTCGCTCCAACCGCGGCCAGCGCTTTAACGCCTAAGGTTTGCCCCACAACCACGGTATCAGAAACGTTATATAATTGCTGAAACAGGTTACCAATTAAAAGTGGAATTGTGAAAAAGAAAATGAGTTTGAGGGAATTGCCCTTAGTTAAGTCGTTCATGCGCCGACCTCCTTTTAGAATTTTGTCAATCATAGACACAGGATAACTACTATAACGCCCTTGTCTGACTTTGTCAGGCATTTTGCTTGAAAGTTTTCATTAATCCCGATTTAATTTCCAATATTACGCCCTTCTCAGTGATTTTTGAAGACCTATTTCGGGTGAAAACGATTGCGTAGCGAAATTGTTATCTGTTTGTCATGTAAGCCATTAAGTTTGTCACTCTTAAGGCTCCAACACCGCATTCTAGTTCGTTTTCACGCAGATGCAAGTTCTTTGCTTGGGTTGCAAACTAAACGCAGATTTCAGTTGAAATACGTCTCAAACTCAATTTGTTCTGTATTGCTTTCATTTTCATGGAATTCACTTTGCCTGTTGATTTACTGAAAATAGCCCTGCTTGGTGACCACAAAAAAAGCTGGTGACTTGAGATAATCTCAAATCGCCAACTTTTTAAACTATGATGCGGCCAAGAAGAACGCATAGAAAGAGGTATAAAACCTTATATAATAGTAGGTTCCATCAAAATTGGTTACAGAAATGGTTACATTCGTGCGAGGGACAATACATAAAAACCCACCCAATCCAATTAAGGACTGAGTGGGTTTCGTTTACTTAATTTTCTTGACGTAATCCGCATTGGATGTGATATATAGCCCATTGCCAAGTTGTAATCGGGTTATCTTGCCGTATTTCACGACCTTGTCAATATCAAAAATAGTTCCCTTTTCAAACTTCTTTTCCTTCTTCTTAAAAGCCTTATCGTGGTACCGCGTTACCGACGTAATCGCCTCAACCTGCTTAGCCGCGGTCAAATACGTTGGCTTCTTCGTGGAAGCCGAACCACCGACACCATTCTTCAAATCCTTAGCAAACTGGGCCTTACTAATTCCCCACTTACGAAGATAGGCATAGGGATCTTGGTGGTCGCCCCATAAATTATCGCTCACCCACTTATGGGACTTTATTCCCTTGCCTGAGCCGTCCAGCGTGAGTGGAATACCATACTTCTTGGCATAATATCGGATAACCCATACATAGCGCTTGTATGATTCATTGAAGCGTTTCTGACTATCCACATGAGCCAATTCAACTTGGAACGGACTACGTTCATTTGCTGGACTCCCCGCCCCATAAGCAATATAACCCGGGGTTCCAACAATGTAGATACCTTGATCGTCCACAATGGCATGGGTATATGCGGATTGCCAATGTCCTCGCATATAGGATGCTTCGTTTTTAGCAGACCCGACAGCCCGATTGTTATCATTCCCCGTATCATGAGCAATAATATATTGGTTGGACGCCTTACCACTCGCCCCCTGATTGGTTCCCAGTTCATAACTGCGATTGATTGGATAGCTCACTTCTTGTCACCTTCCTTAATCTGAAATCCTTTGAAGCCATCAAACAGCCCTGATGTAAAGCCACCTACCAAGAGTCCCATCACAGCTCCTGATAAGTAGTTATGATCAGCTGTTACCAACACCGACAAAAGCCCGACCAATACACCCACAACCATCGATAGCCACGGCATGTACTGGTTGGGGATTTTGGTCTGCTTAATTGCTTGAGTCAAAACAAAAACGACCAGAATCGTTAACATCAATTCGGCCGTCGTTCCTAGATTGAGTTGTTGGATATAATCCATACTACTCGCCTCGTTTCTTTAATTTTTCGTTTTCCTTTTTTAACCGTTCATTCTCCCTTTTAAGCCGCTTAATCTCATCAGTCTTGGTTGGGGGCTTACCGGCATTGATTCTTGCCACCCAAACCGGAACATATCCAACTGCAATCGCGGAAATTGCGGAGAGAATGGCAGTGAACACCTTATCACTAATCCTAATCATCCCCCGTAAAAGCATAGCTAACAATTCGGCAAATTACCCCGCCCGTCAGCACGGCGCCCGGACTAATCAACGCGCCCATCTCCATATCATGAATCAAGAAACCCAGAAAAAAGGACATCCACACAAAGACTAGGCAACCAATCATAATCGGTCGGGCATAGAACCAGTGGAAGTCCCAGATTGAGTAAACCATTGTAAATGTTCCGATGACTGCAATCATAAAAATTGAAACAGGGTCATCTAAAAAACCCAACACGGTATGTGCTGGGGGTTTCAAATCGAAGAAATTCACTTGAATGATAAACACGATCGCGATCGCATAAGTCTCAACTGCCGACCAAAACCAAAACTGATTTTTCTTGTAATGCTCATAAAGTTTTCCATCCATAATAAAAGCACCTCACTAGTCATTTTCAGTGGGTACCTGATAATCCTTGCCAGTCAGTTCTTTGTACTGGTCTGGTGTGATACACCAATTGACCATATAGCCAATGTCTAGCCCCCATGAAGCATACAACTTAGCATCTTCAATGTTTGGTGCTGAAAATGGATTGTTTCCCATGATGATTCCTCCTATTCTGCCTTAGCTGCGATTTGCTTTTGTACTGCCACAATTTGGTGTGACAGGCCGACGAATTGCTTTTGAAATTGCTCTTGCGTAGTAACGAATTGCTGCTGGGCTTCTACTTGAGCCTTTGTGGCACTTCCCAGAGCTGTTTGCAAGCCTTCGATGGTTTTGTCCCGCTTTTCGGCTTGTTCGCCTTGCTGGTCAATCAATCCTTGCAGGTAATCAATATCCAAATTGGGTAAGTTACCCGGAGCTGTGACTTCTTGCGAATCATTACTCTTGAATGCATACATCCACCAGTAGCGCGTGAAGTATTGCACCGAGGTAGTTGGGATATTGACTGCTCGTAAGCCATCTGCCTGCTCAAGCGCAGGTGTAGTGTTCTTATCTGGAAACTTGTTATCTGAATTTGGTTTTACATAATAAATTGGCATCTTTGTTCCTCCTTAAATTAATTTTGAATAACTAATTTTGAAAAAAGTGTCATTATCTGTCCCAAGAGTGCTACAGGTAGCTCCAATAGTGAATGCTTTATTTTCCGGCGTAACTATTTTTGCTCCGGAAAAAGCCAACTTTGAATTGCCGTTACTGACAACATCATTAACAATCGATCCTGAAAGGCTTGTAATTTTTTCAACCAATTGTGTAAGGTCAACTACGGTCTTCCCGCCAACCGAATTACTGTCCTTAACCGTGCCGCCAATTACTGCGTCCATATATTTCTGGTCATCGTGGATCCGATATAACAAGGTAAACGGGTTTAAAAAATCACTACTCCCGGTTAAGACACGCCAAGCACTTGCTTCAATGCTTTTCAAATCGTCGCGGGTAGCGACTGATACCCCCTTTACTTGTAACCCAGGAAAGTTACCGGACTCAGCCACTGCCCCAGTATCAGGACTACGGTGAAACATATTTGCATCATTAGCCGGCATAATGCGCTTACCATTGAGATTCATGGAATCGTCGCCATTATCAGCGACTTTCTTACTTAATAAGTCGTCTGATTCTTTCTTGCTATAATACTCGGTCATATCTGGCTTAGGAATTCTAGCAATGGCATCTTCCACAAACTTAATAGTTGCCAACCCATCAGGATCTAGCTTTACTGTCACATTGGTTTTGTCACCTACAATCACAAAAATAGTAATACCAAATCTCAAAACAACTTTATCGGCAAAGTCTGGCATGTATTGTGCATGCTGACTTTCAGCCGTCATGACTGAGAAAAGAACCTCTTGATCATGTCCGTCCTCTTTAACGTAAACGCCCAATGCATTCATGCTATAAGACTTAGACAATCCTTGATTCATAAACTGCACTCTGGTACCAATGACCCCATCGCTCCCACTAGGATCATCGACCTGTTCGACAATTGAGCCCTCTTGAACTTCGTTCGGCAATTTAGTCAGTGCTGCTAACTGCCCGTCAGTCAGATAACTTAAATCATCGCCCGTGGCCACGGCCCGAGTAATGACATAATGTGTCTTGCCATTGGCAGCTAAAGTTGCCAGCCGGGTGCCCTCGGTCGTTAAAATTGTGTCATTGTATTTTGACAATTCACATCCCCTCCTTCTTTG
Organism: Levilactobacillus tujiorum; assembly: GCF_012641185.1. GTDB lineage: Bacteria > Bacillota > Bacilli > Lactobacillales > Lactobacillaceae > Levilactobacillus > Levilactobacillus tujiorum. The sequence continues at coordinate 52,253 of NZ_JAAXLK010000004.1, read as the reverse complement.
CATTTACTGTGGTTTCAATAATGGCTTGTGAACCGCCACCGTAGCGAAGTCTTTCCATGATGGTTGCCGAATAGTCCAACTTGGGACGTACACTGGTCTCCACAGAATACGTTGTACCAGTGAATAAAACCAATCCCCATTGAACCCGGGCCTCAGCTTCTGTAGTAACGCTGTATACCATGTTGGCCGGGAGATACACGTTCAGTAGGTATTGCAGTCGGTGAATCTGTTCCCAACTAATGTCATCCCACTGACTCACTGTAGTTACGGTTTCTTTAACTACATCCCGGAAGACTTCCCCCGGAATATTAAATGACTTCAGCAAATCTTTTAGATACTTAAACGTAATCGGACGCGCCGGAAGCAGTCGAACCAGAATGTCATACCGCCGTGACTCCAATGTTCTGGTTAAATCTGTATCAATGTCTAACTCATATTCGAAAATACTCAAACCATCACTATCGGCCTTCATAACAAATTTATTCAGTAAAAGACGCTGAACATCTGCCTCCACACTATCGAAGGCTGGTTGTTCGGCATCTAATAAGGCATTCATTTCCAAAACACCATCGTAATAATCTGGCTTAAAGTCTTCCAATCTACTCACTAATCATCACCTCACCAACTTCTGGCAACTGAGATAGCTCGTTAGTGAAAATTAACGATACATCCTCTTCTTGACCGTTTAGCGTTGGGAGTGAAGCGTTCACCACACCCTCAATCTTCATCACTTCGGCTAGCAGCTGGGACCGATAAACCGTCAGCGAGTACCCCCGACCAGTCTTACTATCAAGGGTGGCCCACTTCTCACGGAGCTTGCCAAAAAAAGTTGCAATGCCACTCTTAATCTTACCGGTTACGACTCCCAGCATTGCATCAGGAGACAAGCTGACTGTGGAGGTCACGTTGATTTTAAGAACTTCTGGAGCGACCACTGTTACCACATGATTAATTGGTGCCAGCCCATAACCCTCATCTTCGGGTGTCGGATCAATCCGTGATTGAACTTGCTTAATCAGTTCTTTACTAGCGGGTAACAAGTCATTATCCAAGATAACCAGCTTAACTGTGCCTCCGCCTTGCCACGTTGGGTAAATTTGACCAGCACCAACAGAAGTGATCTTAGCCAACATGTCAGCATAATCCGCTACGTTTCCACCATAGGCAATGTAGTTATTCGGTGACAATAGCCGTTCGCGAAGATGGTCATCGTCTTCATCATCTCGGGCCGGTACCGATACTTCGATGATTTCAGCCCAAGAAAGCGCGTCATTCGGAGTAACTGGTATAATCTGACCCAGATAACTATTAGGATCGGTCCCCGCAACATCAGCGGTTAAAATAGCCGTCCCATCTTCATTCACAGTCGTGACCGTGTAGAAAATAGGGTCATCACTCACACTCGCAAACTGGTCGCTTACTTCAACATTATGGATAGGCTCCCCATTACTGTCAGTAAACTTGGCCGTCACTTGCGCTGTGGTGGCTGCTTGTCGCGCTGTTCCACTATCGGTTGCGTGCCAGTCAAGGGCTTCTCCCTCAGCTGTAGACTTGTAAATCTGTTTAACGGTTTCTGCTTCTTGCAGCGAGCTCTCAGCCAACATTGTTGCAGCTGGAGCCATTGCATCGTAGATAATTGACCCTTCCCGGGTGTCTACCGTTTCTGGAACTTCGTCTAGCATTTTGTCTAACCAATAATCAAAATCCTGAGCCTGCAGCGCCTCAATCAACGTCTGTGGATTCACCTAATGTCACCTCACTTTCAATCGGAACAGTGCCGAAGATAGTTTCGACGGTACCACTTACCATTAGCGTAGTTGAATTCATCTTTTGAACATCATCAACACGCACATCGGTTACCCGGTCATCCGCATACATGGCTTCTTCTAGCATCCGTTCCACTTCAACCTCGGCGTAATCAAAATCTTTGCCCAACAACTCATTAAAGTCATTGCCGTAGTCCTCGGTATAGATGGGAAACACAAATCGTTCCGTTCGAAGAATTTTATCAATGGCTTGAACCATTGCTTCCCGGCCATCAATCATTGATTGAATTCGACCGTTCTTAACTAGATAGGTACGGCTGGGTAACGTCTCTTCTTCAAGGTCATCGTCCGTTTCATCCTCGACATCCAATTCAATCTCTTCTTCATCATCCATCTTCGTCACCTCCCGTCTTCTCTAGTACATAGAATTGTTGCCCGCCATCTTGGCGAATCATAGTGACACCATCGCCCTTCTTTAAAGCATTTAGAATGGTAACGGTTTTGGTATCACCATCAATTTTCATTTTCACCTCATGGTCGGTCACATTATCACTCAGGTTCAGAAAGGCATCAGTAAGAACCATCTGGTTAGAAATCTGAATCTGCAACGGTGACTCACTGATCACCGTACCAAACACAATATCGGCGTAATCGCTATCTGAGCCACCTCGACCCTTTATCATGTCTAGTAATCGTTCACCAGCCATTACCAACGCACCTTCATTTCTAATTCGGCTTGGTCAGTCGTCCCACTAAAAGTATGGGTGGCCTTGGTAATCAGGAGGTACTTTGTTCCTACGCCGATGTCCTTCAGCGACTTAATCTTAACTGGGTACTCATTACCCGGAATCATGTTCAAGGTAGCAAGCACGTCCAGTTTGAGCGTGTGAGCCTGCTTGCCCTTCGACTTTAAAATGCTAGCCGCCTTGGCCTTCATCTGGGCCGCGTTAGCTTTATCCTTAGCTTTTTCGACTACTTGAAGTTTCCCCCACCGCTCAACGGAATTCCCTTTCTTGGTAATGGTCGTCAGCTTGGTGTTTTTAACTTCTGCCGCCTTCTTCTGAGCTGAGGTCAATTTAACCTTAGATGTGGAAGAGGTCTGCTGCTTCTTTTTCTTATCTGTTCGAACGACTCGGACTATATTGGCGACATCCTCAATGCTCCGTGAGTAACTAAAGCCGGTAAGATAGGAGCCGTCCCCCATATAATACTTCATACGTTTAAATGGAGCTCGGCGTAACTCAACGGTCCCATAATTGCAGTAAAGAAAATAGCGATGGCCGGTTGCCCGGCGCGTCGCCTTGAACGAATCCTTCAGCATGTCAAAGTAAGATTTACTATCGCAAACCTCAGCTACCAGTTTATGCGTTGATTTATCCACAACTTTGTGTGGCACCCCGGCCAATTTAGCTGCTTTCGTGAATCGCTGTGAGATAGTCGACACTGGCCAAATAAGTGAATCCTGATTCTTGAAGTAGCGGAGGTTGTCGTAAGCGGTGATGCTAAAGACTTCCGACTGGTCATAATCGAACTTGAAAATCTTCCCTCGGAAGACCTTCTTGTGATCCCAGCAAAATTGGACTTCATCACCATTTTTTGGCGTGAATCCTTCATCCACTTCGACCAGTTTGAAAGTCAGCTCACCGGCGGCAAAGTCGATGTCGGTCGTCCACTTAATCTCAGATTCCAAAATATCTCGAACATCCCAAGTTGTTTTAGTCCCTGGGGTCTTAATCGTGAACATAGTTACTGTCATCATTACACCGCCTTTACTGCTGACTTAGATACCCAGCCACGAGCGCCACCACTGAGGGTAGCAATGTGGTATGGATATTTAGCATTGGGAGCAACCAAGCTGATTTTTCGTGTGGCATTTCGTTCAGTTGCTCCCGGTCCATTGCCAGCAGAATCGCGGTGTAAGCGACCATTCACAGTCACTTTAGACCCTCGTCCCACCTTCTTAGGCGGCTTAGATCGGGACTTACCCTTCTTAGCTGTTTTTTTGGACTTCTTCTTGGCTTTTACCTTTTTCGCTTTGTGAGCTTTGTATTCGCCAATTTTAAGCGTGTACGCATACTCATCAGAAAAGCCGTCCGCCATGCCATACTTAAACTCCGAAATGATTCCCTTGAAGCTGATCTTAGTACTTGAAATTACCAAACGTACCGGCTTCTTAGCCTTATACAGTTTATTGAGCTTGTCCAAGTAAGTCTGTCCATTCTTATAAACAGTCTTAGTACTAAGATAGTGCACATTAGCTGTCTTAACTGGCAACGTACTGGTAATTTCAATCGACTTTAACTTCTCATCACCAATTAAATTAATCTGACCCAACTTGACTACGCTAACTGTTTTATCGTCGGTTGCGGCGTCAATGTTGAATTCCTTCGGGTTGACAGGAAGGTTAAATGTCTTGTTCTTAGAATCAGTAATCGAGAATTTCAACTTAACCCCTCCGTTCGTTTAGGTTGACCAGGTAGTTTTCAAGCCTCGATACCAAGACTTCAGCATCTTCGTAGCCCTTACCGGTACTATTAATCTGAATAGCACCCGGAGCGATGGTGATGTTGCCACCAGTCGATTGCTGATTAGTCGTGGTACTGCTAGAGTTCTCACCATATGGCGTTATACTACTGGCAAATGGTGAGTGAGCGAGTGTGGAAGCATTGGGATTAAACCCAGGCATTATGGCGCCCTGGGCACCGGCCACAGCAGTGTGAGCCATGCTGGCACCAGAAGCTGCAACTAATGAACCGGTTCCATCCATGCCAAGTGCCATTCCTTGTCCCATATAATCACCAATTTCAGCAAAAAGCTTTGATGGTGAGTGAATACTTGCAGCAGCCCGAGCGGCACGGTTCGCTTGTGCAACAAGCGCGTTAGCAGCCGCAGCTACTGCACCTACTTGAGAACGCATACCAGCGGCTAACCCAGCGCCAATCATCGAACCAGCTGAATGCATTGCACCAATTCCAGCGCGAGCCGCGGCTACTGCACTTGCAATACTGCTTCGAACGGCAGCTGAAATACCAGCACCCCCAGCACGTGCAGCTGCCGCTGCTGCACGCATCCCGCTTGCAACTGCTGATACAACTCCTGCCATTGAAGGCCGCATAACGTGTGGTGCTGGTATAGTTGGAATCGTTGGCTTAGTAGGTGTTGGAATGTGTGGTGTTGCAACTTTCACATGTAGCGTTGGTAAGGACGACGGCATGGTAGGTGCTGGTACTTTAGGTGTAGCTACTTTCACATGTAGCGTTTGAGTAGCTGGCATCTTGGGCGTTGGAACCGTTGGCGCTTCCACTTTAGGCTTAATGGTCGTTGCTGACGCTTGCTGCTGTAGCTTTGCCATAGGATTGCCAACACCCGTTGTATCAACTTCAGCTTTAGTTTTGATAGGCGTAGAACTTGCCTGCTGCTGAAGCTTTTGCATCGGGTTACCTACACCAGATGTATCAACCTCAGCCTTAGCTTTTACCGGGTGAGAATCTGCTTGTGCTTGAATTGTTTGAAATGGATTAGCGCCAGCTTGAATCTGGGGCTTCACATTGATATTTGCTGTTTTGCTAGCCGTCATTTGATCCATCTGTGAAAAAACATTGGAGGTGTCTAGCTTAGGTTTAATCTGAATATTGCTAAGGTTACTTTTAGTGCTAGATGCCTTCGTATCTAGTTCACCAAGTGCCGAAATTACTGCTCCTGTAGCGGATTTATCACCAATATGACTAAGTGCGTCCCCAATGCCACTGATGCTGTCCTTGGCTTTCGACAATGATTCTGCCGCACCGGAGAAGTCACCAGACATCGCCTGTTTTAATGCCATCATCCCATTAACGATTGCCATTATGGCATTAACAACCGCTGCACCAACACTAACGACGATACGAAGAGCATCCGCAAAGGCTGCAAAGGCAAGAGCCAACCCAACAATTACACCAACACCAATCATGCCCAGCGCTTGTCCCAACATTGGCAGGAGTGCAGACACTACTGGTTCCAATGCCGTCTTCAACTCATTGAAGGCACTGACCAAAGGTGCAAAGATCGTACCGAGATTACTAAAAATCGTAGTAAGAAAGTTTTGAACTCCCATAAAGTTAGTCTGCCAAGCGTAGACAGCCGCCACAATTGCCACTGTCACAGCGGCTAAAGCTAACCCAATTGGAGAAATCAGTAGTGAAAACGCTGATCCAATGGAGCTAAAGATGCTTATAAATTGTGCCGGTATTGCAATCAGCTTTGTGATAAAACCTGTTACAGCAGTTCCAATACTTGCAAAGGCTCCCGTAATCCCAGTTAATATTCCGGATATTGCAGACAGCCCGGCAAAGGCACCCACAACTCCAAGAATATAGGGTGCTACCGTCTTTAATGGTGCTATTCCTGCTGCTATTTTAGAACCAAAACCAATAATGCCATCAGCTAGCCCATCAAAGTTAATGTTGCCGATCTTATCGGTAATACCGCTAATAGCATTAATCCCAATCTTGCTAACTTTATCAAAAGCCGGTTGCATCTTATTGGCTAACGTTTCACGAAGACCATCCATCGCTTGACCAATAGTCTTGTACTGCGTGGCCATCTTGGAAAAGTTCTTATTGGTACCTGTTTGTGCAATCGCATCAAAGAAATCTTGGGTCTTCACCTTACCGTCTTGAACGTCCTTAACTAATTGACCAGTACTTTTGTGCATTGTTTTTGCCACGGCTGCCATCCCAGCAGGAGTTTGTTCAAGCATCAACTTAAAGTCCATCCACTGGATTTTCGGCTTGGCAGCGGCCTGGGTCGCTTGCTGGCTTAAAGTCTTCATGGCCTGTTGTGGATCAGATGAAGCGGCAGCCAAACCACCAAACCCTTTAACTAGCTGAGTCGTGTTTTTAGTCCCCACAGCTGCCAATTGGCTATATGTGGAGGCCATGTCTGACGCTGAGTAAATGGTCTGTTGCGCAAACTTCTGTAAGTCTCCACGAGTGGAATCAATCTGTTTTGGCCCCTGACCAATCATTTTCATATTGCCATTAAAAGTCTGCCAGGCTCGACTAGATTCATCGAGTTCACCGTACATGCTTTTAATTCCACTACTAATTGCACCAATTCCTTTCGTAATGCCAGCGCCGATCACGTTGGCACCCAAGAACTGCTTAAACATCCCACCTCCACCATTGTTTGCTGCGTTTCCTTTCAGCTTATTCATGGCATCAGCGCTACTACCAAGACCGGCCTTTAACTTATTCAATGTCGATGTGAACGCATCGTTAATTCTAATTGTTGCGCTAACTGTTTCTCCCATACTCCACCTCCTCTCCATAAACTAAAAAACCAGGTCGCTATGATCTGGCTTTTCGTTCTGCTTGTTTTTGTGCTTTCTGTTCCTGTTCAATTCGGTTATCAATTCCGGCAATGACCAATGCTTTTTCGTCTGTATCAAGGCTGGCCCACTGGTCAGGTAGCCACCCAAACTCAAACATGGCGTAGTGGTAATAGGTGAACTCCTGCCCTTTACCGGACTTGATTAGTTTTTTGCTTCGTCAACCTTCTCTTCCAAAGTATCTCCTAAAGAGAGCGTGTTTACCGCCTTAACCAACTTAGTCAATTCTCCCATGGAAAGCATCTTTTTAAGAGTACCAAGTGGGTCCGCTAAGGTACCATAAAACCCCTGAAGCTCCTTCGAATTCAAATCTGGTTGGACAACGGACTTCACAACCAGGGCATCTGCATATTTGTCTTGGTCGACTTGCCGGACAACTTGACCATATTGGTTCTTGTTGGTTCTAGTCGCTGCTTTTTGCAACTTCTCATTTTCTTCGTTAGAAACCTCAGTGATGACAAAGGGAGAGGCAAACCCCTCAAACTTCAATTCCTTAGTTGCCATCTCCCGCTTGCGCAGGAAGTCCTTAATCGATACTTGTTCAGCCATGTTTAAATTCCTCCTATTATTCTTCGAAGCCAGTAAATGGCTCTACTAATTCAATACCTTCAAACGTGAAGTCAGATTCCCATTCCATTACACCATCGTCGGCTTCAAAATCGGCCACCGGAATGTCGTCCAGGTTAACGTCTTTCAACAGAACCGTTTGTTTTCCGGCCCGTGAAGTTGGGTCCTCAATGGTCATCGTGATGGTGAAGTATAAGTCCTTTTCGCCTTTAATATAAGGGAGCGCGTACTTCAACCAGTTAGAACTAATCACGTACCCACCCAGAGTCCCTGTGCCTTCAACTGAAGTAGTCTTCTTGTGCTTCCACCGAGAACCTAGGGTCTGAACATCTTCCTTGTTCTTTTCCAGTTTTGCTGCAACCTGGGTAGCTTCAATCATTGGCCAAACTTTACCATTCATTTCAACAAAAAGCTTAGCATCCTTTGTAGAGATAGTGTCACGGCCATTCAGAAATTGACCGATAACAGACGCTGATTCATCTCGCATTGTCATAACTTAATCGCCCCTTTCTAGTTTACAAAAATCGTCATGTACAGCTTTTCCATCGCATCAATCGGAGTCACACCCAGCGTGACAAAAATTGAATCTCGGTCTTCGCCCGGTTCAACACTTAGATCAGTAGCATCGACTGGCTGGATCACGGTAGAATCGGATAAGTCCTTCAAATAGCTAACGCGATTGGCTTTAAAAAGAGACCGACCCGTACTGTCGTTATTAACCTTCCCTAAAAATTGAGATTGGAACGTTTCCATTGTGTTGGTCGCAATCGTGTCTAACGTCCGAATAACCCGGTTCTTTTGGAAGGCATTTGGTTTGTCATCAGTAATCGAGACTAGTGAATTAATGTCCTGTTCAACCGTTACGGAACCATTCCGTAGAGTCGTGAAGACAATCTGACCGGCATTCAATGCATTTACAGTCTGCTCATTAGTTCGCTTAGGAGCAGCATTAATAGCATCTGGATAAACAGTATAGGTGAGTGAAGTACCCGCATTGGCAGCGGAAGATGCACCAGCAAACCAACCGGCGGCCTGGGTAGCGGTTAAGATTGAACCGTCCACTAGTTCCACCCCATTATTCACAACAGAAATGGCTTCGTGATCATACTTAGAAGTCCCTTCCATCATGGGAACCACAGCCCGAACCTTGTACCCCTCTTCATCACGAAGGCGTTTTACGGAAGCGACCACAAGTGAGTGAATATTGTTGTCTGCGGCAAAGCCAGCAGTAGTCACAACGTTATAATTCTCAGTTGCTAACACATCATTCAGATTCTCGGTAACATCACTCGCTTTAGTAGTTCCACCAGTCAGTGTATAGCTAGTCGAAGCTGCTAAAGCATCAAGTTTGGCCTTGCCCGCCTCTGCTGAGAAGTCGGCCCCGCCATCACTAACAGTAACTTCACCAACTGGCTCGGTTGAATCTCCCGTAAAAGTAACATTTACGTAATCGTTAGACTCTAACCCGCTGGCTGTGGTCGTCCGAATAATCTGCTCATCCACCATCGTGGTACCCAGTAAAGTCTTTACCGTAACCAGTGTTTCATCGTTGGGGTCCTTTTCAACCGTCACAGTTAAGGTGTTACCAACCGTACCAGCGTACTTAGCGGTAAAGTTCCAAGGCAACTTAGCATCCTCAACCTTAGCTTTCTCACCATCATTCTGATTAAGATAGAGTACCGTTAAGGCCCCCTTCAACGTTTCACGAAGTGGGATTAACCGTTCATCGTTCAGAGTGGTACCCAGTACTGCCCGGAAGTCGGTAGTATTATCTGCTTCCACGACACCATTAGGCCCCCATCCCAGGTCAGCTGACCCAATCAATAAGGTCCGACCTAAATCTGTATCAGGTTGTGCCTGCGGAGCACCCTTAGTGTTGATATAAGCACCGGGGCGCCGCTTATTCTGTGCTGTCCAAATTCCACCAGCCATACTAAATTCCCCCTTTAAATTCTTTGATAATTTTCTTTGCTTCAGTCTTGGTGTAAGTCTGGCCGTCAACCAACTTAAGCGAGAGAATGTCCCGCTCAATTGGCTTAAAGCCCGTGCTATCCACCAAGGATGACTTACTAAATTTGTTTTCCATCAGTAATTCCTCCGTGGTAATTAATTGCTTGCTGTTTGGGTGTCAAGTCTTCCGGATAGGCTCGAATGGTTACTGAAAAGGCCATGGTTAAAGCTCCATCCACAACGCTAAAATCAACATCTCGAATAGGAGCGAAATTATCTAATTGCGTGAAACGGTCTAACAACTTCTCCTCCATCCATTCCATATCGGGTTCAGCATTGTCCGGGGCTGGGAAGTAAACTACCTGGTAGTGATACCCCCGCTTTTGGCGGTTAAAAAGCTCGGGCTGCCGGGTGGTCGTAATCTTGGACACGAAAAAAGACGGTTCTTTAAACCCGCCTTTCTGGTTCTTCCGGTAGACAACTGCTTCCGGAAAGATTGTCTTCAATTGCTTACCAATCCGATTAATAATATCCATCATCAATCTAGTAGCCCCCTTAGCGCCCGTTCTAGGGACGGAGCAATTAGTTGTGGCATCTGCCCTTCAACCTCAACGACCGTATCTTTCAACATGAAGCGACCTTCTACCCAGCCACCACCGCCACGAGTGCGGTGACCGTTTTCAACGAATGGTGCATACTCTGTGTTGTTGTACAGCTTAATGGCGATAACTGTACCAGTGATAAATGGCCCATCAACATGCCATGTTTGTCTTAAGTGACCAGTATCGACCGGCGTCCGACTCTTAACAGCCTTCATTGACTGGGCCTTAACCCGTTGCATTGTTACTTCCAAACCATGTTTAACCGATTCAGTGGCAATCTTAGAATTCACTCGGTCGGTCCACGCTTGAAATTCAGCATCATCGATGGTAAATCCAGCCATTAGGATTCCTCCTTCGACTTTTCGTCCCGAACCATGGCGACTTCTTGGTGACTGATATACCCGGCATAACCCTTGCTGGTGCGCTTGTAGTTGGTAGTCTGACCATTTACATCAGTTACCACAATATCGGCGCCAGCGGGAATTTTAATGCCATTTCGGATGATCAATTTAGCATCATAGGCATCAGTTCCAAAGAACGTCTGTTCACTAGCCTTTAGTCCTTTAAGGACCACCTTAGCCGGTTCGTCCTCCACAATTGTGACAGGCTTACCATCGGTGAACACACCATCGAGACTATCCCGAACGCCAGTAATGGTCACCTTGTCAAACCACAGTTTGTTGAGCGACTTACTCATACGGTTAAAAGCAGCTTTCATCGTTTCACCACCCGAAATACATTGAGTTGAGCCAAGTAGTTGTCAGTCAACGTGTTAACCGCTTGAAGTTCCATATACGCCTCACTGGACGACTTAAAGGTAACCGACGTGTCACCCTCGTTAATAGACTTAACATCGTTGTCACGGTCAGCAACTGGCGTGAGTAACTGGTGGGTAGTTAATAGCTGCTGACACAATGCTACTAGCGTATGATCCAGTTCTTCCGGAAGGTCCCTAATCGTAAGGTGCGTGTAGTTGGCAACATCACTGACGACCTTATCCAAAGTGAACCCCATTACAGCCGCCCAACTAGGATTTATCCCATCATCAGGGTTGAGCAACGACAACTGGGTCAGCAACTCTACTTTGCGTGGATGCTCATCCATCTAATTCACCTCTATTCGGCTGGCACTAAGGCCAACAAGTCAGCCTTAACCGACTTACCAGTGTGGTCGATGCTATGAGCGTCTAGCCAAGCGGTAATATCGGCTACCGTATTGGCATCAGTTGGCTTCACATTGCCGGCAGGGTCGAAGCCGGCCACCACCGTTACTTCTGGAAAATCAAACCGGTCAGACTTAGCACCGGTCCCATCAACTAACTCACCGGTAAAGGTACCAGCTGGATAGGTCTTTCCAGGTAGGTCAACGTGAACCTTACCTTCACCGGTACCTACTAGATCGGTACCTTGATACACGTTTAAAATCATCTCTAGTGCCTCCTATTCTGCACTGAAATCGGCTCCGCCCTTAGTGGCTACAACCTTAATTGTGGTCGGAGCCACTAAACTTTTGGGGATTTTTCAGCCGTGACAAATTCAATACCCTTGGTCTTAGTCTTCAATAATAGAACATCATCATAAGATTGTTCGTAGTACAGGTAATTCCCACTGTTGGCAGCACTAGGTGCATCGAAACCAACGAAACTATACTTTTGTGGAGCGATTTGAACCCCATTGAAGATCAGGAACATTTCAATCTGCTTAGCGTCGTCCTTAATCTTAGAACCAACAGTGAAGTCATATGCTGTTTGCATTAAGTCAGAAGGTACTACATTGATCGTCACATCATCTAAGCTGTAAACAGAGCGTTTGAGATTACCAGCATCGTTCAGATTAATTTGGCGATTGAGTGCGTCGGCTCGCTTCAGCATCGAGTTAACCTGTGGCGTCACATAGAGAATTCGACCAGCACCCGAAATCCGTGCCTCATCAAAGTCAGCCATCATGCTGTCAAAGACTTCTAAAATATTGGCTTCACTCAAAGTATCAGTGTGAATCCCTCCATCAGCAGCAGCTGCTTTTTCTTGGTAAAGCTTGCTGAACATTTGACGGTCCATTTCTGGCATCTTTTCATCCAAGTTAAACTGCTTGGTAATGTTAGCGATACTAATAACCATATTAGATTCATCCACATCGCTAGGATCAACTAATGTGCTCCAGTAACGTTCATTTGTTAGTTCATATGAATCCCAATCATTACTATAGTTGGCTTGAATCGCCGTAATCGTTCGCCGGGTTCGGTCTTGGCGACCTTGTTCAATGGTCAAGCGAGGTACCTTAATGTGTTTTGCACCATCAAACTTGATAATACTGTTAGAAGGTGAGTTCCATAAATCGGATGAGAATAGATGCCCATCATAGAACGCCTGTTGAATTGCCTGTTGATAGGCATCTGCATAATTTACTGTTGCCATAGTTTAATTTCCTTCTTTCTATTATTTAAAAGCATCGACTAAAGTTTGAACTTGGTCTGAATCATTAGAGCCATTACCACCACCGGGTTCATAATTTGTATTAGCACCCTCATCAAACAGATACTCATTATCTTTTTTGATAGCTGCTAATTGATCATCTAATCCGGTTAACTTGCCATCTTCTTCCAATTGAATCTTATCCATATCTAATAAAGCTTCAACGGTCTTAGGATTGCGAGCCTTGGCACCGGATAAAGCTGTATTGAGAGCCCCAGTCAGTTTAGTTTGCTTCAGTTGAGCAGATAACTCTTTGGTGTCGTTATCGTACTTAGCTTGTAGATCAGTAACTTGCTTAGTCAAATCCTCATTATCACCGACTTGTTTCTTTAAAGCCTTCATATCCTTATCTCGGGTTGTTAACTGCTCTTTAAGCGTGTCGTTCTCTTGCTTGAGAGCATCCACATCCCCCAGCGAGGACTTGGCGGCCTCAATATCAACACCGTTGGATTTCATAATTTGGTCAATCTGATCATCGGTCAAGTTCATAGCTTTCAACATATCTCGTTTCATTTAAAGCACCCTTTCTCGCTAGATTTACGTGGGGCGACCACGAATCAAGGCAAAACAAATAGCAGTTTTACGACATGCTGAGGTCGAAAATGGGTATAAGGATAGCACTCAACAGATTTCTGGGTGCTACATACCGGGAACGATTCCCTTAATATCTTTCAATGTGTTTTTAACCCGCTCCATCATAGAGCTACTAAACAAATACTCAATACCAGTCGGCGTAATTTGCACATTATGAGTTTTGATATTTTCGCCATTCAGGGTGCTAATTGGCTGCACGCCTGAGATAAGTCCCTCATTAACCATATTTATCAAAATATAATTCCAATAGGTTTCGTTAAGCTTATAACTCAATTGATCGAATTCTTCATCGGTTATTGACTTGCCCTGTTTGAGTTTGTCATACAGAATTTTTAGCAACTGATACATAACCACAAAGTAATCGTCTTTAGCCATATCATCACCTCGATCAGAACTTGGCAAACTTATCAACGACTGGTTCCCGCTAACTTCTTCCATTGATTAAACGTAATATTTTTAACAATTTTACCCTTGCCAGTCTCCAAATCACGCGACCATCTTTCGCTAACCTCGGGTAATCCTTTAATTGATGGAACTGTGGTACATCGACACCGACCATGAATGGTCGGGTAGTTGATCCCCGGTCTACGTTCAGACATCTTAAATACCTGACCATCTAGCTTGGCACAAACGTCACAGGTATGGCTTTCAAGCGTCGCCATATACTCGTATTCTTCAATTTCATTCTCTTTATAGGCTTGGGCGTTAGCTTCTTCGGCCACATGAGCCATCTCGGAAACAACCAACCGATGAACGTTGTTGCGCTTCACATCTTGAAACCGAGCGTGCATCATCTGGGCAACTTTCTGGGGTCCATACCCCATGATGGTTCCACGAAGAACGGCATCCATCAGGTAACTGGGTAACTCTTTCTGGTAGTTCTTCCAGATACGCTGTGAGAAGTCTTTGCCGTCTTCCCCCCAAGGCTGGCTAACCGCAATCCTAAGTTGGGCATCGTTGAAACGCGCAAAGTCAGCCGTGAACTTACCGTGTTGCACTTGTACGTTGTAGTTGGTTCGCATATAAGTATCATTGTACTGGTCTACCAATTTATCCCGCATTGAATCGGTCATGCTCTGAGCATGTGGCTGAGAAATAGAACAAAGTTGCTGCTCTAATGACTGTAACCTGGCCACCCGGCTACGAAAGTACTCAGCATCTAGCTTATCTTCATACCCGCCTGCTTTGGCCTTTTCCCGGAACTGCTTTAGTGTCAGTTCCCAATGCTTGGTATGAATACCGTTGAGAGCCTTGCGGGCTGCATCAGAGTCGATGCCTTGGTTCTTGGCATACTTATCTACCCACTTGCTAACCTCACCATTAAGCTCACGGAACAGGCCATTGAGCTCAGGCTGTATTGCCTTCTCGTATGCCTCGGTCGACCGAATCTCTTTGGCTTTGGTTTGTAGATAACGGCGTTCCCAATAACTAAGTTTCGTCATCGTCCTCACCATCCACATCATTCAAGGCGTCCGGATTAGCATAACCATCGTGTTTTACAATATCGTCTTGCCGATCCTTTAACTCTTGCTGCCAATCATCAACAATCGGATTAGCTTTAGCAATCGCTTCGTCACTCGAATACTGAGCAACCTGCGATATTGTCTGAGCTTCTTCGAGGTTGTTATGGATTGAAGCCCGAGACCAGGTCTGTTCAATTTTACGACCGTCAGGGTCCGAAGCCTTAGACCACCGCATAATAGCCCGGACTAACTCATTGAGTGCATCGGTAAAGTAGGCCTGCGTGTTGGCCGCCTTTAACTCTAGGTGAGAGTACAGCATTTTAATGGCCGTTCCACTAGCGTTATTCGCTTCAAACTTGGTCGGGTCAATGCCTTGACCGTGCACGAATATATCGGCCTTGGTAGACTCTAACAATGTCTTACGGGCCTCCACCGGGATGTCAATGGTCAACTTATCAACACCCGACTTATCGCCAGTTCCCACGCTGTCCATCTTAATCGCATGATCTTGTTTTAGTGCCTTCATAAATTCTGCCAAGTCAGTACCACCATAGTTGGTCAACACTAAAATGACCTGTTGAATGTCATCCACATCGTTGACAAAACCGTTGTACACGTCATCGTAAACATCAATCAGGCCCTTGTACTTATACAGTTCGGGACGCTGGTACTTATTCTTTGGAAAAGCGATAAAGGGAATCCGACCAAACTGATGAGCCATCACGTTACCCGCACCAATATCAGCATTAGTCGTAATATCATAAACATTAAATCGTCCAGGCAACTCTTCGAGGTCGGTGTAGTCAGGCTTCTCAGACTTGAAAAATGTGCAGTCCTTGTCAGTCCAGTACTCGTGAATCTCATAATATTTACCCGTTTTTGGATCAAGCTGCGAATACGTACGACGCAATGCCAGTAACTTACGGTCCAAGTCACTTGAATAGATTGGGGTAATTTGATCAGGTGGTACAATACCATATCTAAATTGCCCGTCTCTATCTACCCAATAATGTGCCCATGCTACTCCAGCATTAGCCGCATCAACAACTAACTGATTGAGTCGGAGCCCAAAGTTGTCACCTAAGGTCGTTTTAATCTGGTCATTTAGACCGTCATCTTCGACATCCACAGAGGGAGGGGTAGTTGCAAGATACCCAGCTTCTTGATCAACCAACAATTGATGGAAGTTATTACTAACTCGGTTGTCAGCTTGACGTAAAGGATCGTCACTTCCTTTAGGGTTAACTCTTGACTCCCCATTGTTGCGATTGGTGATGTCGTTTTTGTTAAAGTAATATCGAACTGAACGATTAAACTGTTCGTTGAATTTGTTTCGTCGTGAATCGGTATTCTTGAGTAGCTTCTTCATTGTTTTTACTTCCAAGGTACAAACCCTCCCTTCTTCATCAATGACTCTAATTCGTAGCGTGTCTTATCAATCGTGTGGTCATTCCCATCTGGATACCCGGCCTTGAAGTTCCCCATTGCATCGCGAGCCAGTTCGTAGCCAGAGAACTCACGGGCAGTGTTGGGACACCGAATTGGATCAATAATGATTTCTCTTAAGTCCTGCAACCATTTAAAGCCATGTTCACGGCTACCAGGGCCTTTCTTAGCACCCACGACGTTAATGCCCAGGTCACGGAACTCTCGAATGGTTCGAGGCTCTGCGGAGTCGGCAGTAATGACTTCATTCATCGGGTTCAGCTTCTTAATTGCCTCAGTTGCCTCTCGATTAGTCATCCCCACACTGTAAATTTCGTTAAACAAAAAGACCCGGCGTCTAGCCGCGTCCCAATATGCATCCCCATAAGCTAATGGATCGTGAGCGAACCCGAAATCCATGCCATGGTATATTTTATCGAAATGTGAAATCTCTTCATCGGTGATCTCTCGAAGTGTCAGGTTGTTAAAGACCTCGGCACCCGTCCCGGTAACCTCACCCAGATAATCATGAGCGTAGGCCTTGGGATTATCCTTTTTGAGCTGGTCTGCATCGGCCAGAAATTCTTTACCCAACCATTCTTTAGGCACCGATAAGTAATCCGATGAGTGCACCAGCGTATCATCCCGCTGCCCCTCACTGGCTGTTACCTGGTTAGCCCAGTTGTTCTGACTGGCGGGTGGGTTGAAACTATAGAACGTCAGAATATTGGAACCGCCCCGGTTTAACGACTGATTGATGTTCCGAACGTCGGACCAGCTGTCAAATTCATCAGCCTCCTCGTAGTGTTTAAACTTAATGTACCCTCGCCGGAACTTTTGTGACTTAATCTTCCGGGGCTTATCGGCACCCAGAAAACGAATCTGTTGTCCGGTGGGGATATACGTCAATGTTAAAGGGGATGTTGAGTCCTTCCAGTAGTCAGCCACACCCAGAGTATCAATGGCCCAGAGATATTGATCAAACACTGACCGCCGCAACGTCTCAGCGACCTTCCGGAGAACGACAGCGTTGGCTTCCGGGTCCTTCATGATACCCAACACAATTTCGAGCGAAATAAAAGAGGACTTGGTTGAACCACGTCCTCCTTTTAGCCAATAATTCGAATGTTTACGTTGCTTGATGTCGTGATGCAGAGTGTAGAATGATGGGGCCATGGTCGTTGCTAGGCTAACCATCGTCATCACTCCCCGCTGGCACGTTGTCGGTAATCTGAACCGGATTGATGGTGGCGGTCAGGTCTTGCTTATCCGTCCACATTGCGTAACGCTTACCGATAAGTTCGGCAGCCTTGATGCGTTCAGAGACCTTTGACGGGACAGTTACTTTTCGTCCACCCGGAGTTACCACAGTCTCTTGAACTTTTCCGCGTCGCACATCACTCAAGAACTCCATAACCTCTTGTTGAGAATCAATCCGTTCCGTTTTTATTTCCTCAGTTCTCTTTTCAAGTGCTTTCAAAATCTGAGGTTTTTTGAGGTTTTCAGTTCCGATTTTATAAGCAGTCTTTTTGCTATAACCAGCTTCGGTAGCGGCCTGCGTTGCATTACCACTAGCAATGTATGCTTCAACAAACTTAAACTGCTTTACTGTTAGTTTCTGCATAGTGCAGGCCTCCTCTATCACTTAATTATTACCGCCCTGATTTTTAGGGTTTCCATCCTTATCACCGTACAAATACTCATTGATTGCATCTGCTGTTTTATCTCTACCAACATATCGCTTTAACCTCATCTCATTGTAGAGCTGCGCGGACTTTAAATCTTTATCATCAAAAGTATATGTAGAAAAATTTGATTTAGCCTTTCTACGCCGTTTATTCGTTTCTTTAACTACTGCGTCATACTCATGTTTTACCTTATATCCCCAACGATACTCCGGAGCTATAACAATGTATCTTTCAAAATTAAAAGTTGCGTTACCATACTCCTCAACCGAGGTTTTGAAGAAAATTTCTAACTTATAAAATTCCATCCCATTTTTAAAATCTAGTGATCTTCTCGCCTTATCTAGTTTCGTCAGATAAAGATAATCTTTTGTACCATCCTTATACGTAGCAACTAAATACAGATCCATGGCAGTTATGTTATCAATGGTGCTTACTGCTATTATTCCTTTAAAATACTTATCGAAATCCCAGCTTTGAGATTCTGATACAGCTACATCACCCGACTTAATCCAATTCATAAAAACGGCTGTAAAATGTGGCCTTTTATCAGACTTGGCTTGGAAATTTTGAATGCGTATTTGAATAATCAATCCTATCAGGGCAAAAATAGCAGTTATAGATGAAATAAGTTGAATCCAATCTGATGTACCTAATTTCAATGCTTATCACCTCTAGTGCTAAGCATAACAAAACCCCAGCATCACTGCTAGGGCCGTTTGGATGTATTTGGTTATCTGTAATTTACTTCATGCTACTATAGTAAACCTTTATTTCGGACTTTTGTGGACGGCTGTTCGGCGCGTTTTGGACATGTCGTTAAGAGCATCGATGCCAAAAATCATCACGGATAGATCATCGATAGCCTTTCGTTCGTCCCGCCGAATAGTCTTTTCGTCAACCTGATAATAATCTGCCAGCTGCACCCGGGTTAACGTGTCATCAATCAGATACAGCTTCTTAATCACATCATACCGGCGTCCGTCTTCATAGGTCCCTGCCACACACAACTGTCGGTAGCGGTCTAAAATATTGTTCACGAACTCCATCATTTCTTTAGACCGTACCCGATACCCAAGTAAAGAGTATAAGCTAATTTCGTACTTAGATAGTGGGACATCTTCATCCACGGTTGGAACTTCAATGTTTAAATGGTTCTCCAACAATCGGTAATGGCGTAACAGTGACTTAGTGTTTCGGAGTTGCTGTTCACTCTCACTCTTAGCAAAGTTACTACCGCCGGTAATCAACCCAGCCACAATCTTACCAATGGTTGCATCGGATAATTCAATTGTCACTAGGCCTCACCTCCCATCATGCAAACTTCCCGAATAACCGCGTTACGTTCCAGGGATGATAAACGGAGATAGGCAGCATGGATTTCGTGAGGTAATCGGTTAAAGTGGTTAGCCATCCACATAATAGAGCGAATCATATCATTACGTTGATCTTGATAGATCGAAATTAGGTAGTTTCGAAATTTAATCTGGTCTTCAGTCATGCTTATACCCTCCTACATAAAATAAGAATTTTATCCCATTGTCAGCTCATGGATAACCTGGTTGCGTTCCTTCGCTGACAGCTTGTTAATCGCGTTGCGTTGGCTGTTGCTCAGCTTGGTAAAGTGATTGCCACACCACACTAACGCCTGTGCCACATCGCCGCCATAGCTTGCCATGCCTTGCATCACGTAATTGCGATACTCAATCTGCTCGTGTGTCATGCTGTGCCTCCACTTGATAGTTTCCGTAAATCAGAGCCAGCATTACCTGTGCTTCTTTATAATTGTACGAGAAATAGTCATCGCTCCATTTTTTGAAGCCATCACTGACTGGTAACCAATCCATGAACTGCTCACAATCTTCTTTACACTTTTTTTCGTCTCCAGCGAAGATAAATTCTAGCGCCCCTTGGAAAGTTAAACCATTTTCCATTTCTTCTGCAAAATACTCAATTCTATCGGCAACTGGTTTAGGAAAGATGATCTTCGGTGGGACACACTTACCATCCTTCACTGACCAGCCATAGACGCTTTTTAGCAGCGGATCAAATGTTTCTGCAAACGATTTTTCAATGTCTTTGTCAATATTTCTTTTAGTATTCTTAATCATGCTGCGCCTCCAATAGTTCTGGGTTCTCGTGTACGTTGCCAACTATCTCAGGAAATGTTTGTGGATACTTAATGTCGTTATCCCATTCGCTCAAACAAGCGAACAATGGTTTTTCTCCACAGAAAAATCCTGCATAATCCTCTCGCCAATCAACTTTTAAATAATCAGTTAAAAGTTCTCTACCTATCCTAGATGATGTGGCTAGTATATCGCCTTCATAGATTTCATTGCCATTATCGTCTTTCATGCCGGTAGACTGCTCTACGATATACTCATCTGGAAACATCTCAGCAAACGCTAGAATATTGCTAGACTTTCCGTATAGCATTTTGGGCGTTTTCTCTTTACGTTTAAACGGCATATACCATGCTCTAAATTTTGGTACCATCATTCGCCCTCCAGTAACTGTTCCCCGACAAAATACGTTCGTTTAGCAGCCTTAATAAGATTATTCATTAATTGATCCGGAACGGGCATTCTTTCAAGTTCACCTTGATTTAGCTTGACCGAATCTATTTGCCGCTTCATATAATTAGCAACTTGCTCACGTTCCTTGTCGCTTACATTTTCATGGTTCTTCATTTCCAACGCTGATTGACGTAAAAACTCATCATCAAATGTGACCACGCCTTCCAGGCTTCCTTTATTTAATTCATAAGTGAAGTACTGAAACGCCTTAAAGAAATTAGCAGCTTCTTTCCCGTCACTGTCACTCCCCTGGTATGCCTTATTCCGTTTGAACGTCTGGTAGGAGTGAATCATAAGGCCAATACAAGCCTTCTCCCAGCCACTGGGATTCAACAGGGGTAATTCTTTACGATTACTCTTAAGCCACTCTCCAAGGGCCTGATACGTGGCATTAGCGTACAACGGTTCACGGTAAAACAACTCAATCACATTCGGATTGGCTTTAAATACCAGGTTAATAAAATGAAACAAGTCCATAGCCTTAAAATCAACGTCACCATTTACTTGCTTTATTTTCTCGTTACGGTTGAAGATCAACTTCTCAAACGGCGGGAAGGTAACCACGTAATAGTCCAGGTCGGACCCCACAACATTCAAATTATTCAGGTAGCTACCGGTCAAGTAAACCGCAATAATTGGTTCATCCGTCTTCTCTCGCATATATTCCAGTGTTTCTTTTGGCAAATATTTCACTGTTCTGCCTCCCGTAATTTCTCTCGCATGCAACGCACCCAATCCTTTTTCCGTCCCATTGCCGTAGCAATGACTTGATTATTAGGATTAAGCATGTGGTCAACATTGTACTGAATCTGCTTTAGCTCATCTGGTGTGGCTTCGTAGTCCAGTTCACCCGCCCTAGTCATCTCGAGACGGATATGTCTAACGTGACCTATAGACACTTTTCGTGCTTCCACAATCTGGTAGGGATCAAACCCATGTCGGATCATTCGCCGAATCATTAAGACATTTTCAGTGTGTGTAATGTCGGGCAGACGATTAGCTAGCCTGTTTAACTCTTTGACGATTGAATCTGGCCACTTGTCCGAGCTTCCATACTCGCTCTCAGCTTTTCGAATCTTATTCATCAGTTCTTCATTAACGGCCACACAACCACCTCTCCTCAATTCAACCTATATCCTAGGCCTTCTGCCAAAAACCTTTTTTCGTTTTTATGCTTCCACTTAAAGTATTTGCGGTACACTTGATGGTCTTACTACTCAAAGCTACTCACCCCCAACGATTTCCAGCGCATCGTCCACAGAACGAGCGACTCCGTACAATACTGGAAAATTCTTAATAAACTGTGCAAACAGCTTTTGATCAGGACGTAGCCGTCCCTTTTCATTTTTAATTTCTAGGCAGAAGAATCGCCCGTCCGAATGCCGGAACCCACAAATGTCGGGGAACCCTCGCGGAAACAACATAATCATTTGTCCGGCCTCAGTCCGAATCTTACCGGCGTTACTCCGAAAAACGGTGAAACCATTCTTCGATAGGGCCAGCATGATTTTTGTTTGCACAGCATGCTCACTTTCCATCGTCATACCTCCAAATAAATCCCTTATATCGATTTCCATTCTTTTTACCTTTGGCGGCTTCGCATATTCCGGATGATTGACCTCCAATATTTCTAGCGGCCTCTCTCAGCGAATAATACCGGTTCAACAATTTACCGCCTAACGTTAATTGAAGTATAGTTTTAGGTTTTGAAGTCAGATGATTTCGAACAGCGTGAGTAATATTCTCAGAACGAGTTGTCCATTCTAAATTACTAACTCGATTATCTAGCTTATTACCATTCATATGATTCACCTGTTCTTTATCTTCTGGATTCGGAATAAACGTTTCCGCAACCAGTCTATGCACCATTTTATTTTTACGTCCGTTAGGCCCTGATAAAAGAACATTCTGATAACCTGCCTTTAATACAGCAGGTTTCAATATCACACCTCTTCGAAGTGAAACAGATCCATTCTTCGATGGTCGGTACATATCCTTACTTCGTACATGGCCTAGATTACTAACTTCGTAATCTGAAAATCCTAGAATTGTTTTCCAAAACTGTTCACTTTCGATAATGTAACCTCCAATTCCATGACGAGTATGACGGGTTAGAATTAAGCCGTCATGCTTCTACTTCTTACTCCTGCAAGGAATATGATGGCTATGGTGAGTATGACGGCACTTTCCTATCCTTTCTCTACATAATTTTATTTCTTTTTCTAATATGTTATTTATAAAAAAACTAGTCATAGTGGTCAAACTCCTTACAGCTCAACGCCTGACGAGTTAGAAACATACTCGTCATAACTCATCAGACCCATCATGTTATTTGGGATGTCTGGTAATAAGCTCAAACGGTTCATTGAATTGTTTTGAACTTAATCCCAAATAATATGTTCCTTGCATGTCATGTTTTTTCTCAAATTTCTTTCCCATCTCTTTCCCGAACTTCGTTGAGTTCATCAAGTATTGAGAATTATCGGTTGCCCATCCTTTATACCGTCGATATAACTCGGCCGCCCGGACCGTCTCATGCTCGCCCAACGTACAGCACTCCTCTAAAAACTCGGAGGTCACATCCATCTCATTACGGTAATCGCGACTAGCTTGTCGAACACTCTCAGGTGCTTTCAGGCCCTCTCGTTGCCATTTCAGTGCACCCTCGACTGCCCAATTCAAGATACCGACCTCTTCTCGTTGAAGTTTGTACTTCAAATCCTTATCCACCCGGCTATCCGGGATCTTTACAGCAAACGGAATCAACATTAAGCGCCGCCAAATTCCGTCATCGGTCCCTCGAATAATCGGCTTATGGTTGGTCGCCAACCATAACTTGAACTCTGGTTTGAACTCAAACTCTTTCCCGTATAGGTACCGGGCCGTCACAGTGTCCCCACCAGTTAATTGCTTCACCAGCCCTTCATCCAGTCGGAGACCATCGTTAGGTTCACTTGATGTGACTAACCTGGCGCCCTCTAGGCGGGCAATATCAGAGTTAGCAGCGGACTTATTCTGCTTGACCATGATAGAATCGGCTTGCATTGACCGGGCATAGTTCCCCAGAGCATCGGCAATCGTATCAATAAAGATAGATTTACCGTTCCGACCGTTCCCATACAGAATGAACATCACTTGTTCCTTCGTGGACCCGGTCAGTGAGTACCCCACTGCCTTTTGCACGTAATCAATCAATTCTTGATCTCCGTTAAAAATCTGGTCTAGAAACTGCTGCCATTCCGGTGCATCGATGGTATCGGTGTACTCAGTACGGGTCTGCCGTGAGAACATCTTGGCAATGTCATGCTCGTGGAGGAGCCCACTGGTCAAATCCACATACCCGTTCGCCACATTGAGCAGCGTTTTGTCACTATCGAATTCACCGTGGAGCACTGGGACCCGGTGCTTGATTTCATCAATTAGCGCTTTTTTTCCAGAATTAGAGCGTGAGTGCTTAATGTGTTTCTGAAATGCTTTCATCGCTTTTTCTTCGGTCAAGTCGCTATCTGGCGGAACTACCAGCTTTTCATGTTTCATGGAATCAATCACCTGGTCAGCCAAGCTGTGTACCTGCCCCGTCTCATCAATCTCCCAGTAGCTCCCGTTGTAAACCATCCAATTCTTGTCAATAAAGGAGTACTTCATCAGCTCGCCGTACTTATCCATAAATCGGTCGGCATTCCCAGTATCGTCCCAGCTACGGGGCGGAACCTTCTTTTTCTTCGGTTGGTCCCTCTCGGCAAACTCAAACCGGTACTTTAGTGGGGCCTTGCGCTGAGTAAACACATCATGCGTTTCGTTGATGGCCTTATTGAGCGTTGCCACCCCGTAGTTTGTCTTCCCGTGGCGCTCATCCCACTTGGGACGCATCAAACTCGACTGTCGAAAAATGCTGTCCATCTTGGTGAAGTCTCGGCCGGTCCAAAAAGCTAAGTCGTTGGCGAATGCTAAATCAGCTTCCGACTGGCTAGTGTAGAGGCTCTCCCAGCCACCACTCATGAATAGTTTGAAACGCTGACCCGTCCGAGAACTTTCGGCTCGGGTGATAATCTCACTTTCACTGAGATCGTTCAACTGTGGAAGTTGGTCTGTTGGGATCTTCACCACATTATCGGTTTTTAGATACCGATCATATAGGAGTTGCATCAACTTAGGGTCCGGCTCATTAACTTCCGGATAAGAGCCAATCAGCTCGCCGGTCATCGCAAAGAACCGGCCAGTCGTATACATTTCAACCGGTCCTTTACGCCGTCGATCACCAGGAATCTTTCCCTTAACAATGATGTGGAGTCCGGTGCCGGACACGCTAGTTTCAGCATAGGACTTCGTGATGGTCAAGAAGCGTTGAACTTCGTTGTCATCGGTATCACCCCGCTTCCAGCGGTCTAAGTCAGCACCAATGTGGTCCACATCAATTCCCACGTAGGGTGGCGTGAAATAGAACCCCAGGCCGTCCATTCCCAGATCTTGCATCGCTTGTAACGCGGTATCGAAATCGGCCCAAGTCTGCGGGTCGTTTGACTTTCCATCGTGCCCAGTGTACGGGTCAATCGGAATCTTGGTGTACTTGTTGCGTTCAGGCTTCCAAATAAGTTTGAAGAGTCCCCATTGCTTTAGGGACTTGAGTTCTTGGGGAATTCGTTCATACATCAGCAGGCCTCCTTAGAATGGCAAATCATCGTCGGAGATATCAATTGAATCGCCGGTATTCGCAAATGGGTCATTGGTTGCGGTTGTGGGTCGCGATTGCGGTGCCGCCTTACCAGCTGGTCGTTTATCCTTGTAAACGTGCTGAATCTGCGGATAGTCGCTGGCTTCAAAATTCCATGGAGCCACTCGATTCTTCAAAGTGGTCTTTCCGTTGTAGGAGTCCTCTTCCTGCTTCACGTAAACCTTAACGGCGGCCCCAGTGATTAACTTCATGAAGTCCTGAACCGTCTTTAATGGCGTCCCCTCGGGCACTCCTGCTGCCTGTAAGATGTACTGGAAGCCTTCGAGGTCGTACTGGTTAGTCGCCTTACGTTTCCAGTTGTCTACAAAAACATGCCGGTTGTGGTACTTAGCGTTGGTCTCCGCTAAGCCTGGCACCTTGTCCAAGTCATTACGAACCAACAGGTCAATTTGTAGGCTCTCGGCCCCGTTCTTAGTGGCTTGCTCTTGCGCGTTGTTGATAATCATTTCGTAATTGCCCGTTGGCACCGGTTCGAAGTTCCCACCGGTGTTATTTGAATAGTCAGTTTTTAAAAAGTCTGCCATGATTTTCTATCCTTTCTATTTTGAGGTTTTTCGTTTATTCATTGCCTGTTCTTTATAAGTCGCCCAACGGCAATTTTCTGGGCAATAGTTTCCGTCAACGTTAATGCGGTCAATTGTAAGCCCTTGACTATACCCCGACTGCATCGCCCAACTATAAAATGGTTCGAAATTATTCATCCATTCATCACAAACAGTGATTCCCCGACCACCATAGTTGGGATAACTATCAGTTTTAGGATTTCTACAGCGTTGCCGCATAGAGTTCCACACAAAATAAATGTGCTCATTACAATGACCATGTGTTTTTGAAAATTCCAACAGATGTAAATTTTCTTTTTCTAAACATCCACATGATTTTGTACTTCCAGAAATCAGATGGTCTTGGCGAACTACCTTCGTACCGCCACAATCACATTTGCATTTCCAAAATGACCGGCTTCCCCATTTGCTTCGTTGACGATGATCTAAACAAACAACGATAAGCCTGCCAAATCTTCGGCTCACTAAATCCTTACTCACGACGTCCACCCCCTAGACTTTGCCTGGAACCATATCCATCCTGGCTTGTAACCGCGTGATTTAGCAATTCCCCGCAGGTCTTCCATATTTTGAGCCTCGGCCGGTTTCATCCGACCATAGCGCAACGCGTTGTAATCCGTCTTCATATCTAAGCTACCATGAATCCGTTCCAGTTCGACCGTGTTATCGGTCTCCATCTCGGAACTAGACTTCTCCATCTTCCGTCCACAAACGGGGCAGATAACGGCCGCTGCGGGGATGACCGCAAAGCAGAACTCACAGGTTCGAATTGGTGGTGCATCCGACGCACCTTGTTTCTTTCTCTTCTTCCGGTCGGCTAAGGTCCACTGATGCTCATCATCGGGCAATCCGAATCGCAGGTAGTTCCCAACGTGGTCAATGATGGTGGCCACTTTATCCGGCCGGTAGCGCATGGAGCGCATTGACTGTTGGATAAAAAGCACCAATGACTCCGTAGGTCGGAGCATAATCACCACTGAGCAGTCGGGGACGTTAAAGCCCTCACTGATCAGGTCAACGTTACAGAGCACCTTTAAACTCCCGCTCTTGAATCCCGACATAATTCGCTCACGTTCCGCAGATGGGGTCTTTGCATCGGCGTGCGCCGCTTCGATGCCCGCTGCTTGAAACGCTTGGGCAATTGCTTTCGAGAACTCGACAGAGTGAGCATACACAATGGCTTGTTGACCTGGTGTCTTCTCCTGGTACGTCTTAACGACATCCCCGAAGATAGTCCGTCCGACTGCTTCATCCATCGACTTACTGGTGTAGTCACCAGTACTCGATTTCTTTAGCTTGGCATCATCGACCAGCTTCACGGAATAATACTTGTAAGGGGCCAGATAGTGATTCTCAATTAACCAGTCGATTGACGGCCCCAAGATCATAGCGTCGTACACATCGTGTAATCCCTTCCCATTTAGCCGCCAAGGGGTCGCCGTGAATCCCAACCGCGGGACACCCTGATAGTGGTCGTAAATGGTCTGGTAGGTCTTAGCCAGACTGTGATGCGTTTCGTCGGTAATGATGAGGGTCGGCTTCGGTAGAATATTCAAGCGGTGGGCTATCTTGCCCACAGTGAGAATGGTACATCGGGTTAAATCCACTTCGTTCTCCCGGAACGACTGCTTGATTTGGTTCACGAGCTCTTTGCGGTGAACTGTGAACATCACCTGACCGCCCTTAGCAACTGCTAGGCGGGCTATCTCGGCAATCATGACCGATTTACCGGACCCCGCCGGGCTTTGTAGGAGCACCGCTTTTTTACCCTTTGCGAGGGCTTGCCGGGCCTGGTTGACTAGGTCCGTTTGGTACGGGTGAAGTTGATACATCCACATCACCGCCAATCTTCGTAAACAGGTCCTCGGGTAAGGCAAACTTCCGGTCGTCCAGTTGATTCTTGGCGAATACTGCGTTTGAGGGATGCAAGATGAATCCCCGCTGTCCAGTTTTATCGGAAATCACCATCCGGCCAACTAAGTTCATCAGGCCCATCACATTCGTCACAATCTTCTCGCGAATCTGTGGTGTGAACTGGTTGAACGTCTGCCCACTCGGCGTTTCAATTTGGCGGGTAGTCTCCCAAGCCGTGTACACCTTGTTGACCCCCGGCCATGAGTTGATGAAGCGGATCATGTCCGGCAGGTAAAATCCTAACTGGTTGTAGTCGTTCATCTGGGGAATCCCCATGTCGGCCCCCGACTTGGTCTTCGACTCGTTGGCCTTCTCACCTAACCAAGCCTGTTCAAACTCGGACAGATTATCGATGGCGATGTTGTCGTAAACACCTTGGTACCCTCGACTAATTTCTAGTAGAAGTGACCGGGCTCCCTCTAGTGGGTGCTTGGTATCGAGCTTCACAATATCGATATTGGGGCTTCCAGCCAGTACGTTAGTGGTCCGATCAATATCCACTACCAAGGTTTTCCCCGTAAGATAACGGAGCGTTGAGGTCTTCCCCGTTCCTGGTTGAGCGTAAATCAAGGCGGTAAAATCCGTCCCCCGTTTAAGGTCGCTGGCGTGTTGAATTTCCATTTACTTCACCTTCTCGTACTGAATGTGGTTAGAATCCATAAAATTCTTTAACAACCACATCTTTTCTTTGGTTGTCGTAATCATTAAGGCCACCTTATGGGAAACGATTTCCCCGGTATCGGTGTCCACAATGGCACTCCCCCTGTTTTCCTGATGTGTTTGCTCTTCGGCCGCTTTAGCTTCTAACTCACGTTGCCTTTCGGCCTGCCGCTTAACCTGGGCGTCGATGGCCGCCATCAAGTAGTCAACATCTTGACCCTGTTTGAGTTGGTCCACCCAACCGGCTGGGTCCACCCTTTGAACCTCGGCATACTTGGTAATGGTCGAAATATCGGTTGCGAGTTTGTCCTTGGCCTTCTTAATGGAAACCATGGCCCCGG
This sequence comes from Levilactobacillus tujiorum, assembly GCF_012641185.1. Lineage (GTDB taxonomy): Bacteria > Bacillota > Bacilli > Lactobacillales > Lactobacillaceae > Levilactobacillus > Levilactobacillus tujiorum. The sequence goes on along the minus strand of NZ_JAAXLK010000004.1, from coordinate 23,574 downwards.
CAATTCCATCAACTATTTTTTTCTTACTGATGGTCTTGTTTAACCATGTCGGGTCAACATCGATCTCTGACGAATCGACACCATAGTTCGGTGCCATTTCTTCAATCAGGTCTTGGACCCCGGCTAGTCGTGCTTGACGCTGCTGTTCTTCCAACTCCTTCAGCCCTGCATCGATGGGAATGATGGCTCGGTCTAAACTGGCTCGTAGTACCTTCACTTTCTCGGCAAAATCATCGTAAGGCCGGTTAAAGTCCTTCTTGATTTCTTTACGTCGGTTATCCAGTGCAGCGGACACCTTACGGAGTTCAGCGCGGATGTTCTTGGCATCCTTTTCAGTGGCTTCAGTCACCACTATGTTGTTAAACTTGTTGGCATAATCATCCACAGTTTGTTGAAGCTGCTCGTAGTTCTGAATTGAAATGGTGGTTGGTAGATACTCCACCCGATAATCAGGCAGAGTTAACTCAGGTTTAGTTGTCACTCGGGGTCACCTCTTCGCCGTATTCAGCACCGTTTGAACCGTTATAGCATTGGATCGCGGCATGTAGAAAATCATCAAGGTCTAGGTCACATTTCCGATTAACAATAGCCGCATTCGTTAGTAAACCAGTAATAATATCGTCTGGCGTAATGTGCTCAGCACTGAACATCATATCTGGTTCATCATCTCGTAAATTGGTAATAGTAATTTTAGATAGTTTCATTTCAAACCTCTTTCCGTGGTATAATCCGCTTGAAATATGTTTTAACTTGGTCAGCTATTTACGGTAGCTGGCTTTTTTGTTGTGCCGCCATAATTTAGACAGCCATTGTTGTTTCGGTGACTGATAAACTAAGTCGGCTAGTGTGCGTTTGTGAATGATATGAGTCACTTCCCTTCAGTACCAATCGCTAATGCATCATTCTCAGAAACGCCAGGAGTTGGCCAGACTGTTGAAGAATTTTATTGGCGGAAATATCAGCCATCTCATCGGCCATAGCAGTGGCCCATCGTTCAGGATCCTTTTCAACCGCTTCTTTAACACGAGCAACTGTAGTCTCAACAAACACATCTTTTAGACCATCTGGAACAACTGAACTAGAATCCAACCGGTCTTTAACTCCTTGTAAAACCTGGTCTAACAAAATCTCCACTTTCATTGGTTAACCACCCCTTCCACTGCCTCTTCGTGGGCTAATGCTTCAAACTTCTCCCACTTCTTAAATCGGAAAGTTGCCAACGCCTGATAGCTCGCCGGCGTCTGCATTAACTTTGCGTGCCAGTAACTCGCTAATTCTTTATTTGTCATGATTCTTTTGCCACCTTTCGTACCCCAAACGAATGGGTAATCCTAATCCAAAAACTAAAGTGAAGATAAGTACTGTTTCCAACTACATCACCACTATCCTACTCAGACCACTTCCACAAATTTCTTCTATCAACTCCAAAACTTCCTCGTCGTCGAATCAATCCAAATGTTTTCTCTGCACAGCGGTTAAAAGCCTGCTTAGACAAGATTGGTTCTCCGTTCTCTTTGCAGTATTGGGAGTAGTTTCTATAGGTCTCTGCTACAGAGCGTCCTATGAACTCACCACGCTGAACAGTACTAAAGTAATTATTCAGTTCTGGATATCGAGTGTTTACTGTTTTAAAGTCTGACTCATCAAGCTCCAATGTGTATCGCGCCATTTCAAGAAACTCTTCGCGAGACGAAGCGTCCGTCGTTAATCGAGCCATCTCAAGATATTTCTCAACCCTAAATTGCCTTTCCATTTGCATTCTCAACTTCTTAAACCTCCTACGTTGCTAAATCGACAACGATAATTCCTAGTAGAACCATTACCGACCAGTCAGCCCATTTCTCATCGGCTGCTGATAACTCTAACCAGTCATAAACTGGAATCATTAAATCCTTCCACGTTACCTTTATTTCAGCCATTACACTGTCACCGCCCTCGCACAGACTTTTTAAATTTCATGGACCGCGTAATAATCGTCAATCGACTTTTTTGAAATTCGTTGAACTCCATCTTTAACTGAGACCCGCAATCCATCCTTGATGAACTTTGTCAGTGTCTTATCATCGACATTGGCGTAAACCTTTGCCTCACCCTTTTTCATCCAGAACGGAAGCGCCTCACGTTTGGCAGCTAATTTAAACGCCTCCGACGCACTAACCAACATAAGTTGATTGAGTTTAGCTAAGGACTTTTCTGAAAGCTCTAAATCCATTTATCATCGCTCCCTAATCATCGGCCTCGATATGCAAAATTTCCTTGATGCTTCGAATGTATTCAGTTGTTTTTTTGCCATGTCGTTTTCCATTGATAATATCTGATAATTGGCTTTCCGTTATTTTTAGCTGTTTAGCCAACCATTTTTGATTCTTATCTTGCAATGCAAAAGCTACCTTTACCTGCCTCTTTAAATCTGATGACATTACGTAACCTCCCTTGTATCAAAATTAGTTAAGCAAATTCACGAATTTTATTGACATGTTCTATAAAATATACTAATATTAGTGCATAAGAAATAATCCTGTTACATCAACGTTTCTGGCAAGTCCCGTTTGATGAATCAGTGTATTTTGTAAAAGCGATTCGTGAACTCATTTAACTTATGTGATAAGAATACTAGTAAATCTTGTAGATGTCAACATATTTTCTATTATTTTTACTAATTATTTTTTTATGCACATTAGAAAGGCTGATATGATGGACATTTTGACAAACATCAAACTAATAGCAAAACCAAAGGGCATCTCAATCTCTAAAATTGAGCGAGATTTAAATTTTGGAACAAACAGCATGTACAATTGGAACAGGACTAACCCTAGCGTGGATAAAGTTCAGGCAGTTGCCAACTATTTAAACGTTAGTCTTGACGAAATAGTAACTGGTCAACCTAAGTTCTCTACCATGGTTAGTGACATCTTCACTCAAGAACTAATAAAAGAAATTAGTGGTCTCGATGACATCCATAAGGCGCGTATCTCGGCATACACGCAAGCACAAGTCGAAGATCAAAATCGTTTTAACCAGCCAGATACCTTGGCTGCCCATCAAGCAGACTCCAATCATCATATTGATGCCAAAGAGGCCAAGAAAATTGCTAACACGCTTGATGACATTATTGATAAATATGAAGATAAGAAAAAGTAGGATGATGCTGAATGGGTTTGAGTAAACTAGAACAATTAATCGCAGTCTATAGTAAATACGCCGCAATCATTGAGGTATCCGGTCTCAAAGATAAGATTGGCGCCTACGGCACATTCCGTGTCCGGGACAAAAAACCATACGTTTTCCTAGAAAAAAACCAACCAGAGGTCGATAAACGGGTTATTTTGGCTGAGGAATTCATGCACGCTCTGCACACTGTAGGTGTAATCCTTGACCAAAAAGACATCAACAATAAGAAGCAAGAAGTGCAGGCCCGAAGTCTTGCGTATAAAGCTATCGTCAGTATGGATGATCTCCTTTACTGTTATAAAATGGGACTACGCTTCGATTATGAGGTAGCTGAGGAACTTGAGATACCTGTCGAATTTTTGAATAATGCTATCTCATATTTCAAAACACAACTAGGTGAATCCTCAACCTACAAGGGGTATAAGGTAATCATCAACGATACAATCACATTTTATCCGGCGGTTCACAGTGAGCTTGGTATCTCAGCTAGGTCATGAAACCGTTGTCAAAATTTTCCTTTTCGGTATTATTAAAGTGTGAACCAATTATTAAACGCACTGGAGGAATTAACGATGGGATATCTAACGTCAATTATTGAAATGCTCATAATTGGGCTAATAATTTATTGGCTTGTACAAAGAAGAAAACAGAAAAAAGAAGAGTTTTCTCAAATTACATCAAGTTTTAAGCGTGAATCTGCTATTAAGATTGCCAACGCCCAGATTAATATGCAATCCAAACAGCTCTTAATCGATTCCGATGTTATCAGCTTTGATGACATCATTGGCTATACACCGCACATTGATGGTGGTACCAAGAAAAAACATCATTCGTTATTACGAGCGGCAACTGGTGGCGTATTATTCGGAGGAGCTGGAGCTATCGTTGGCGCAGTTACTGGCGGCAAAAAAGTGGACTACATCACCCGAATGGACGCAACAATCGTTACAAACGATGGTAACAGCCACACTGTAAAGTTCCTAGCATTACCTCAAGATAATGGCACACCAATGGTCAGAAAAGCAGAAGATGAAATGGATCGTTTCCATGCACTGATTAATCAGGCCATCAAGAATTAATGCATCATCAGGTATTCAGATACTTTCGATGATGCACAAAATACATACTGGAGGCAACATCATGAAAAAGCTTGTTACCCTTGCAATCACATTGTTAGCTGGATTGTCACTCGTCGGCTGTGGTAATCAAAAGAAGCAGACTAAGTATTATGATCGAGACTTTATTAATTCTCTAGAAAAGGGCCTCGAAGCTCGATGGGCAATCACTGACACTGTCAAAGACCCAACTAACCCTCCTAAGGACGCCCTAACTAAATCCGTCAATACTGAACTTGCTAAAGTTAAGGGCTATGACAATAAGAAGTTTAAAGACAACAAACTGCACGAAGAGGCCATTACCTACCTCAACGCTCTGGATGATCAAAAAACAGCGTTGAAATCCTATGATAAATCTAATTTCTTCAATAAATGGAACAAAGCTTACGATACTCGCACTCAGATGATTTTGAAAATCAATAACAAGTACAAACTAAAAGTTAGCGATAAGTACAAGAATGATTTAACTGAACTGACGCGCCGCGGTGATGAGGTAACCAATGTTTCAAAAAAGTCCGCCGCTATTAAGTCACTAATTAAATCTATTAAATTCAAGCAGACTAAAGATGACGGATACACCTACACTTATGCCGCAAAGATAAAGAATAACACGGCTTATTCATTTAAATCTTTTGGCATCAAGGTTAAATTGATGGATGCGCAAAAGACTGTAATCGATACCCAGGCCGTTTACACGGAAAATTGGGATAAGGGCCAAACTAATCAATTTGAATTTATGACTGATAAGAAGTTTAGTTCTTATGAGGTAGTACAAGACTACACTGAATAGAAGCTCACACTAGATTTCGTCCAGAAAATAAAAAAGCACATCCCCACAGGAATGCGCCTGCCAGAGTGAATATATGTAACTCATGCCCCTAAGGAGGTACTCACACAATGAAAAAAATTGTTGCCAGTATTTTGTTAATCATATGTACACCGATTGTTGCCTTGGGCCTTAACGTTAACGACAGTCAGGCCTCAACATGGCATAAAGGAACGCCTAAAGCTCTTCGAGGATTTTACTCTTATGAACAACTCCACAATGCATATGGTACCGTTCCAATCATTCAATTGAAGAAGTCATCCTACCTCATTGCTGAGCTTTATCCATACCGAAACACAATTAATGTAACCAGCATCCACTATAAAAAGGTCGGTAAGTATTACCGACTAGTTGGTAAAGCATATTTGAGTGAGCAGATTCTCCATCAGGCTTATAAGGTAGACCAAGTTTTTTACAAATCCGGTAAAAATCTGAAGAATACGAGTTACTCAAGTTTTAAGAAGCAACGATTCTCAAATTATAAAGGTAACATTGCTACATTAATTCCTTAGACTCATTTCCCTCCTCGGTAGCTAGCACTGGTTCGATTCCAGTGGAGGGATTAGACCAGATACGGACGTCTTTAAAAGCTGAATATGTTCTCTAATTAAGGTCGTGTGTTTATGTATATAAAAAAATTTTTCATTGCTTCAGTAGCATTGGGAATTTTTGGTGGCTCTCTGTCTTTGAGTATGACAGCTAACGCATCAAATTGGCACAGTAATACTCCGACGTCTATACGCGGAACATGGAAAAAATCTAAAAAAGCCGGTTCTGGAAAGTATTCGTTTAAATATAATTACATTGTCCGAATAACAAGTCACAGCTTTGCAGCACAAGGGCTTGGTGATCCATACTATATTAGCAATGTTAAATATAAAAAGATTGGCCATTATTCATACATGTTTTCAGGTAAAGAATTCTATTCCCGCAAGTGGCAGCACATAAAAGTCATTGCGACCAAGCATACAATTAAGTTTAAAATTGTATCTCCTAAAAGTATGGCAATGTCAAAATACTCGGAAACTGCATATCGATAAAATATATAAATAAAAAAAGTGCATCCCCCTACCCGCCAAGATAATGGAATGCACACACAACGTTCGAGGGCACTAGTGCGCCCTTTTACATACACAATTATAAATGAAAGGAGGCGATGCCACAAGTTACACTCCAAAAGTCCCTCGCACAGACAATTGGAGGATATAAAAATGAAGATTAAATCATATAAGAGTAAAGGTAAAACATATTACGAAGTTTCTGGATACTTGGGAGTTATTGAAACGCCAACCGGTGAAACTAAACGTAAGAACTTTCATAAACGTGGATTCTCAACTTCAAAGGAAGCCACACTGGCATACTCCCGCGCCCAGCTCAAATTTGATGACGACAAGAAACACGGCATTCAAATTAGCGAAAATCCAACGTTTGCTGATGTCTATGCTGTTTGGCTAGAAACCTACAAACTTGGCGTTAAAGAAAGCTCACTAAACCGCGTAGAAGGCTTATTTAAGCACCATATCATCCCTTCTCTTGGTAAGCGACATATTAATACCATTACGTGGCAACAATGCCAGCAGGCGGTATTAACGTGGCGAAAAGAGGTCAAAGCATTCAACAAGTTGGTTCAGTATGCCTCACTAGTGTTTCGAACTGCTCAAAAGATGGGGACCATTACAACTAACCCCATGAAATTAGTCGACGTTCGAGAAGAAAAAAACAATGTACCAAAGCAAAGCGAATCTAAGAACTTCTGGACTAGCCAGCAGCTGGCTGTATTCTTATCGACCGTAGTTCATGAGGATGACTTGCGAAATGATTACCGGCGCAGTGCTCTATTTTACCTTTTAGCTACTACGGGGATGCGTAAGGGTGAAGTGTTGGCCCTTACCTGGCAAGATGTGGACCTCGTTAATGCTACTGTGACAATCAACAAAACAACCACGCGAGCCCTCGATAACACCCAAACGATTGGTACGCCTAAAACGGTGAATGCATACCGAACTCTATCTTTAGAACCGAATACGGTCACCTACTTGAAGAAGTACCGTCAACGCATGGCCGTTATCCCGCTTGCTAACACCCGCGTATTTCACAGTCAGAAGGGAGGCCCAATGTCCTTAATGACTCCTAACCACTGGCTAAGCACTATTTTGAGCCACGTCGATCTACCACGTATCACCGTTCACGGATTGCGGCACACATTCGCATCTATCCAAGTTTTGAATGGTATTAACGTAAAAGCCCTTCAGTTACAGCTCGGTCATAGTGATATTAAGATTACGCTGAACATTTATACCCACTTTTCCGAAAAGCAGGTGGCTGCCCAAGTGATTCGAATTTCTGACATCATCTAAAAAATGGTTACAAAATGGTTACATCCGTATCCCATTTTATACTATTTATTCCGTATATCAAAAAACAAAAAGGCCGGTAAATCAACGTTTTCCCGTTGATTCCCGGTCATTCCAATGTATATATGCGGCCAAGAAGATTCGAACTTCCACCCGGATTACCCGGACAAGATCCTTAATCTTGCGCGTCTGCCAATTCCGCCATGGCCGCATTAACTCACAAGAAATAGTATACCAAATGATTCCGGCAGTGACAATATTTTTTTGCAAGTTAATTCAAAAAATTTCAATATTATGCATCCGTCAGGACAGTTGCACCCTCTTTATCGAGCTCTAAAATGCGCAAACTGCCCGGCAAATCAGCATCCGCTAACTTGGTCCGCAACAATGTCAATTGCGCAGAAGTGCCAAAGGTAACGACGGTTGGGCCCGCACCACTGAGATAAGTCCCTACAATTCCCAGTTCATGGGCAGCATCCCGAATTTGGTTAAGCTCTGGCACCAGCTGAGACCGAGCCTGTTCGTGGAATTCATCCATTTCAATCAGCTTCGTGGCCAGTTCCCAATCTTCCTTCAAGAGTGCCGCCACCAACACGTTAGCGACGCTGCTAGCATGGACCGCCGTGTCGAAGGAGACTTGCTTAGGCAAGGCCTTACGACTCTTCTGGGCCAACAACTTCTGTCCTGGAATGAAGACCAAAGCCTGCAAATCCGGTAGTGGTAATTTGATCGCATCAGCAACCCCATCGTTAACGGTCGCTACCGCCGCCTGGCCCATTAATGCGGGCGCGACATTGTCCAATTCGCCGCCGAGCTTAACCGCCCAGTTCAATTGGTCCGCAATGGATAAGTCCATTTCGCCCAACTCATTGGCAATCTTAATGCCCGCGATGACCGCACTGGTCGAGCTTCCCAGCCCGCGTGAAACGGGAATATCCGACATAACCGTCAATTGGTGCGCCTGTAGCTTAGGGTTAACTTTCAATGCCGTCTGCACCATCAGATTATTTTCGTCACGCGGAATACTCGTGCCCAAGGCGTGGTTCACCCGCCACTTTTCCGTTTTTTCCTCAATAATCACGGTCAAGTACAAGTGCAACGCCGCACCAATCGAATCAATCCCCGGTCCCAAATTGGCCGAAGTTGCTGGTACCCGAATAATTGTTTTTCCCATAATCTACTGACCTCCTGTTTTTAATGTGGTCGCTGAACTGCGATCACCGTCTTTTGCCAAACTAAATGGCCATGACACCGGCCACAAACCATCTTCGTCACGTCAATGTGCCGGGCGCGATAGTACTTCTGCCCACACCGTTGACACACGTACAATTGCCACCGACGCGGACGCGGTGCCGCTGATTTCGGTGCCGGCGCAAATCGTAGTCCACCAACTTGCTGTAACAACTCGCGAAAAGCACGAGTCCGATGTTGCCCGGATTGACCAGCCAGATGTAAATGGTAGTGACACAATTCATGCTTAATAATCCCTACCAAGGTCGCCTGGTCATGCTCAGTTAGCATGCGCGGATTGATTTCAATACTGTGGTCCTTCAGCTGGTACCGACCTCCCGTGGTCTTCAACCGCGGATTAAAGCGCGCTTGATGGCGGAATGGTTTGCCAAAGCTTGCCAGTGAAATCTTTTCAACCAGTCGTTGTAACTCCTGATCAGTCATGCCCATCAGTCCGCATCGTCAGTTGAATCCGTTGCCGGTTCTCATCGACACTCAATACCCAAACCGTCACCACATCGCCAATCGTGACCTCTGCACTAGGGTCACTAACGTAATGGTCGGCTAATTGTGAAATGTGAACCAGGCCATCCTGCTTCACCCCAATGTCGACAAACGCACCGAAGTCCACCACGTTGCGGACGGTTCCTTGGAGCTCCATCCCCGGTTTGAGGTCCGCCATGGTCAACACATCCTGTCTCAATAAGGGCGCGGGCATGGTGTCCCGCAAGTCACGCCCCGGTTTACTCAAGCCGGCAATAATGTCCGCCAGTGTGGCTTGGCCAATTCCCAGCGTAGCCGCCCATTTCTGTTGATTGAGCATCGCCAGTTCTTGTTGCAACTTGGGCGTCCCAATGGCCGTCTGATCCACCGCTAATTCCGCTAATAATTTGCGCGCAACGGGATAACTTTCCGGGTGAATGTCCGTATTATCCAACGCATCCTGTCCCGCAATGATCCGTAAGAACCCAACCGATTGTTGATAAGCCTTGGGGCCCAACCGCGGTACCTGTTGTAAGTCCTTACGACTGGCGAAGGCGCCGTTAGCATTACGATACGTCACAATATTTTGAGCCGTCGTCGCCGTTAACCCAGAGATGTGGGTCAGCAATTCCGGACTGGCCGTATTGACATTGACCCCCACTTGGTTGACCGCCGTTTCAATCACCCGATCCAACTGCTCATCCAGGGCTTTTTCCGGAACATCATGCTGATACTGTCCCACCCCCACGGCTTTAGGGTCAATCTTAACCAATTCAGCCAAGGGATCTTGTAGTCGGCGCCCAATGCTCACGGCAGAACGCTCTTCAACATGTAGATCGGCAAATTCAGCCCGAGCGTTGGCGCTGGCCGAATAGACGGAGGCACCGGCTTCATTGACCAACACGTAATATACGGGATGATCTAAAGTCTTCAGAATGTCACTCACGAATTCCTCAGATTCGCGACTAGCCGTGCCGTTCCCAATCGCAATCATTTCAACGTGGTACCGCGTTAACAGGTCTTTGAAAATTGGTGCCGCGGCTGCCCGCTGTTTGGCATTGGCCGGTTTGTGGGGATAGATCACCTGCTTGGCGAGGAAACGCCCGTTGGCATCCATAATGGCTAACTTACACCCCGTGCGGTAGGCCGGATCAAAGCCCATGACGACCTTCCCCTTCAGCGGGGCCTGCATCAGTAAATGATAAAGGTTATGCCCAAAGACTTGAATGGCATGTTGATCCGCCTGTTCCGTTAAGTTGCGCCGTAATTCTCGTTCAATAGCTGGCCCCAGAAACCGCTTGTAGGCATCGGCAAAGGCCGCTTCAACCTTGGCAACCGCCGGACCATGATGTTGACCCACTAACCGAAAATGCCCGTATTGTAAGATTGAGGTACTCTCAACGTCGATTCCCACAGATAATACTTTCTCCCGTTCACCGCGGTTAATCGCTAACACCCGGTATGGCGGCACCTGATTAAGCCGCTGACTGAAGTCATAATAGGTAGCGTACACCTGCTGCTCATCACGGTCAGCGGCCCCGCGCTTCAGCTTGCTGGTTAGTTCGCCATGCTGCCACGTATACTGCCGAATCCATTCTCGGAAGGCGGCTTGCTCGCTAAACGTTTCCGCCAGGATTTCATGGACCCCTGCCCAGACTGCTTCTAGATCCGGCAAGTCTCGCGCTGCATCGACATATTGCTGCGCACGGTCATCCAAATCACCTTGGGGAAAGGTTAACAGCCACTGTGCTAGGGGTTTCACCCCCCGTTGGATGGCTACCGTTGCTTTGGTCTGTCGTTTCTTCTTGAATGGAAGATATAAATCCTCCACTTGTTGCAAAGTCGTAGCCTGTTCTAAGTGATGCTTAAGTTGTGGGGTCAGGGCTTGCTGTTCCGTAATCGCCTTCAAGACATCCTGCCGCCGCTTATTGAGCTTCGATAACCGGGTCGCTTCGTCTTCAATCTCACGAATAGCCACTTCATCCAGCGATCCTGTCCGTTCCTTACGGTAACGCGCGATGAACGGCACCGTATTGCCCTCGTCCATCAATGCCAAGACGGCCTGAATCTGTTGTACCCGGTACTGCTTCAACTGTTGGTGAACCGGCTGTGCCAAGGCACTCAGTTGTTCTTCATTCTCTCTTGCCAATGCAACCCCTCCGTTATTGTCATCCTAATCTGCATTATACCATGGTTAAGGCGGCGATCCCCCCGCGGTACCACCAAAAAGGCCGCTGCAACTGAGCGATGATGCAAAAAAGGACACCGTTAGCAGACGGCATCCTTGATTGATTACATGGGACTGGTCATAATCCGCTGCGTTGCTGCAGTTACCTTCTCCATGGCATTCTCTTGGGTCTTCTCAGACTGATTAAACGCCGCCACGTCGACTGCTTGATGTTCCACATCAATACTGTTCGTCATGGCTTGGCAGGCTTCCGTGTAAGTCCGAAATGCCGCCACCAGCGATTTGTGCTTGCCTAAAATTCTAACCGGCGCGCTGGCCTGTTCCAACTGATTCAGCTTCTGTTCGTAACTATCCGTGCCTCGTTGAAAATTATCCACGACAGCCTGCAGTTCTGCTTGGGACAGTTCGCTAACCTTGTCGTCATCAATTGCCTTGCGCATCTTTTCAAAGTCGTCGTTCATCGCGCCGGCTTCGTCTTCAGTTCCCTGCAGCACTTGGCTCAACACGTTCACATAACTACTCATATTATTCTTTCGCATCATTGGTCACCTAGTCTTTCCAAAATGTATCGTAAATATTAACTGGTAAGTGCCGCTTGTGAGCAGTCTTACGGTACCAGTCCTCAATCTTCTCCGCAGCCGCATCGCTGACGTCACGGCCTTCAAGATAGTCGTCAATTTCCTCGTAACGCACCCCGAGAGCCGCCTCGTCAGGCAAGGCGGGCCGATTGTCTTCCAGATCGGCGGTTGGTACCTTCTGATACAAATGTTCTGGCGCCCCCAGATAGGCTAGCATGGCTGCTCCCTGACGCTTGTCTAGTCGCCATAGCGGGCAAATATCTGCCGCACCATCACCAAACTTCGTATAGAATCCCGTCACGGCTTCAGCAGCGTGGTCCGTGCCGACGACGGCGCCAGACCGGGCCCCGGCAATTGCGTATTGCGCAATCATCCGCTGACGCGCCTTGATATTGCCTTTATTAAAATCACTAACCTCATCGTGGTTCGCGCGTACGGCAGCCTCCATGGCATCTGCGGCGGCCTTGATATTGACCGTCTGCGTCTCATCGGCCCCCATCACATCAATCGCCATCATCGCATCATCCTCATCGGCTTGTTCACCATAAGGTAAGCGCACCGCGATGAAGCGGTAATCACTGTCGTTTGTCTCCTGCCGCATTTCCGTGACCGCTTGTTCACACAGAATACCGGCTAATGTTGAATCTTGACCACCGGAAATCCCTAAGACTAGAGTCTTTAAGAACCGATAACGTTTTAAATAATCCTTGAGAAAATCAACACTCCGCCGAATTTCTTTGGCCGGATCAATGGTAGGTTGGACCTTCAACGCGGCGATGATCTCTTGTTGCATTGCCCGCATACTACTTGCCCCCTAATTAGTTTAGCTGGCCTCTTCACTTATTGCTGGCTGGTCAGTCGGTCGCCTGAATGGCGAGTGCCAGTTGTTAACGGCTACTCAGGCATTTTCTGTACGTACGTGTGAATGTCCTTGATAATCGCCATCTTGTGATCCCAGCAGTCTTGGGACAGGTCGACGGGATATTTCTGTGGGTTCAAGTCCCGCTTATACTCTGGCCAAAGATTTGCTAAGGCACCCCGGCAACGATCACGAATGGCCGATAGGGTTGGCAACTTGTAAACCAATTCACCGTCTTCGAAGATGGACTGCAGGATTGGTCGGGCATTGAAATCACCGACCGTCTTATTAATATACGTGAAACTAGGATGGAACATGAAAATGGTCTCTTCACGCCGTGGATCTTCGTCCGCCAACGTGACGTAATCCCCTTCCGTCTTGCCATCAGCCCGCTTGGTAATCCGCCAAACTTGCTTTTTGCCCGGCGTCGTTACCTTTTCAGCGTTGTTGGACAACTTGATGGTACCCTTCATTTTACCGTTCTGGTCACTGATCGCGACCATCTTGTAAACGGCACCCAGTGCTGGTTGATCAAACGCCGTAATAAGCTTCGTTCCAATCCCCCAGACGTCAATTTTGGCATCTTGCATTTTAAGACTTTGAATCGTTTTTTCGTCCAGATCGTTGGACGCATAAATTTTAGCATTCGGGAAACCGGCTTCGTCTAGCTTTTGCCGTACCCGTTTTGATAAGTAAGCCATATCACCGGAATCAATCCGCACGCCTTGAAAATTGATCTGATCGCCCAATTCCTTGGCAACCTTAATGGCATTTGGCACCCCGCTGCGTAGCGTGTCATAAGTATCGACCAAGAAGACACAGTCGCGGTGCGTCTGCGCATACGCCGTAAAGGCATCGTAATCGTTACCATAAGTCTGTACCAGAGCGTGGGCGTGGGTGCCGCTAATCGGAATACCGAAAATCTTGCCGGCCCGCACGTTAGAGGTCGCGTCAAAGCCGCCAATGTAAGCTGCTCGCGTCCCCCAGATGGCGGCATCGAATTCCTGAGCACGGCGCGTCCCGAATTCCATCAGGGCGTCGTCACCCGCCACGGAACGAATCCGAGCTGCCTTGGTGGCAATCAATGTTTGGTAATTCACAATATTAAGAATAGCGGTCTCGACTAATTGGCAGTCCGCCAGGGGGCCTTCCACTTGTAAGATGGGTTCATGGGCATAGACTAATTCGCCTTCAACCGCCGAACGAATCGACCCCCGAAATTTAAAGTTCGCCAAATAATCTAAGAAATCTTCCGGATATTCTTCAGCTTCTCGTAAGTATTCAATGTCCGCTTGGGAAAAATGCAGATTTTGGATATAATTAACGATGTGCTCCAAGCCCGCGAACACGGCATAACCGTTGTGAAACGGCATGTTGCGGAAAAACACTTCAAAAACCGCGTGTCTATCGGCAATCCCTTTTTGATAATACGTCTGAATCATATTAATCTGGTAGGCATCCGTGTGCAGGGTTAAACTGTCGTCAGGATACAAATTCGTCATAATAAGCTACTCCCTTAGCTAAGCTAGTTTTCAAGCTGGACTGTTACATATTTTAATCTAATAGACTTATTTTAGCATGAAACGCACAGAGCGTCATACTATTTAGTACGGTCATTGCGGCTTAATTCGTTGGCATGACCATCTCGAAAGGAGACCCCATGCAACCTTCATTTCCAACTGTAACGGTACTCGATGTCCCATTTATCAAGACCACCGCTACCCAATTACTTGAGACACTACAACAACGCATTCTTACTCAGCAGAACACCTTCGTGGTGACCGCTAATCCGGAGATCGTGATGTACGCGCACCATAACGCCGCCTATCACCAGCTCCTCCAGACGGCCGACTACATCACGCCAGACGGGATTGGCATTCTTGACGGTGCCAAAATTCTAAAACAACCGTTGCCGGAACGAATCACGGGCTTTGACACCCTGACGAGTCTCCTCCAATGGGCCAGCGACCAACACCGCTCCGCTTACTTCGTCGGGGCCAAACCAGGAGTTATCGCTAAGCTTAAAAGCAGCCTGTCACGCGATTACCCCGGACTGATCATTGCTGGCATGCACGACGGCTATTTTACCGATGACACGGCAATTATCGCCGACATCCAGCGAACCCAACCGGACATGGTCTTCGCGGCCCTGGGCTTCCCTAAACAGGAGGAATTCATTGCCCAGCACCGTCACGTCACCAACGGGCTGTGGATGGGGGTCGGCGGCAGCTTCGACGTCCTAGCGGGTACGGTAGACCGGGCCCCGAAGTGGTGGCAGACCCACCATCTCGAATGGCTCTACCGCACCTTGAAGGAACCCAAGCGGCTCAAACGTATCGCCGTGATCCCGCATTACCTCCATCTGGTGCGGCAACAGGCCCGTCGCCAGCGTTAATCACGGCAAGCCACGACTCATCTCAATCAATGCAAGCTCACCTTGAGGCACCGTTCGCAACTGGACGGGGCCTTTTTGCGTAAATCCTAGTCGCCGATAAAAGGACTGGGCGGCCTGATTCGCCGCGAGCACTTCTAGATAGACTTGGGGATAAGTCGTTGCCAACTCAGTTAAAGCAGCCTGCATGAGCTGTTGTCCAATGCCCCGCTGCTGCTTTTGCGGCAGGACGTAGATGGAATAGATCTCCCCCATGGCAGCTCGTTGCGGCTGACGCGCTGGTCCGGCCGCACAACTACCCACCAGAAGTCCGTGGTCAAAGGCCAACCACGTCTGCTGCCATCGTCGCCGCGGCTGCCACGTCGCTGGAGTCAACTGGGCCAAAAAGTCAGCGGGAAGCAGCCCCCGATAGGCACGCCGCCACACGGTTAGGTACAGCTGGGCCACCGCCTCAAAATCATCGTCCGGTCGTGCTTTACGGATTTCCATGAGTCATCGCGTCCTCGCCATTGGTTTTGCAAAAAGGGAGCTGACTCACCGTTCAGCTCCCCCTCATTTATTTTTCAAGATAAAATTCAAATCGTTCGCCGACGTATTGCGTCCGCACGTACTCAAATGGCGTCCCGTCTTGCAGATAGGTCACTTGGCGTAGCCGTAAGATCGCATCGCCCCGCTTGATCTTAAGGTATTCTGCAATGCGCTCAGAAGCCGACATTGCGGAAACCGTCTGTTGTGCTTTTCCTGGATTAAGATTCTTCTTATCCTCCAAAGCACGGTACAGTGAACTGGTCACTTCTTGCTTACTCAGGCCATCAACCAAGTGTTCCGGCACTGTTGCCACCTCAAAACAGATGGGCACATCATCGCCGAAGCGAATCCGTTCCATCCGTAAGACTTGTTCGTCTTCACTCAGTTTCAACTTCTCAGCTTCACTGAGTGATGGGCTCATCACGTGATACGAAATCGTCTTGCTAGCGGGTTGTTTCCCCTGTGCCAGCATCAGATCCGTAAAACTCGTGACGCCAGACATCTTTTCTTGCACCTTCTGGTTGGCCACGTAAGTTCCGGAACCAACTTGCCGTTCCAAAATCCCTTCGTCAACTAAGGTTTGAATAGCCTGACGGAGCGTCATCCGACTCACATCAAAATCTCGAGACAGTTCCCGCTCGGACGGTATCCGATCGCCAACTGCCCACTTACCAGCCTCAATAGCCCGTTTAATGTCATTATGAATTTGAATATAAATCGGTGAACTCACAGCACCTACGTCCCTTCTACAAAAACAACAAAATTTTTATTTAGCGTCGTGGCTAAATTTCCGACCTAAACTATACGTCGTTTCTAATTGTAACTCACGTGTAAATAGGTTTAAGTCAGCATCACGTCCCGGCACTAGCTTACCCTTTTGGGTTAAGTTAAATTCTTCGGCTTGGTTAACCGAACTCATTTGGACCGCGTCATTCATATCGCAACCCGTAAAGGCCATAATATTTCTAAAGGCTTCGTCAAACCGCAACACGGAACCGGCTAAATTACCGCTCTCCAGCCGTGCTTGGCGATCCTTCACAATCACCTTTTGCCCACCAAGTTCGCTGACCCCTTCAGGCATTCCCTTGGCGCGCATGGAGTCCGTAACCAGTTCCAAGCGATGTGGCCCCTTTTGTTCATAGGCCAGCTTGATCATATCGGGCACAATGTGGAACCCATCACAGATAAGTTCACAGTACAAGTTGTCTTCCAACATCGCATGCCCGGTGACCCCTGGTTCGCGGTGCCGCAGTCCCCGTTGCGCATTATACAGATGCGTGACGTGAGTGGCCCGGCTCTCCAACAGCTGTTCGCGCGTCGCATTGGAATGTCCCACTGAAGGCACAATCTTATTAGCCAAGCAGTAGGCTTCAAAGGCCTTGGAACCTGGATCTTCTGGCGCATACGTAATTAATTTAACCCGTCCGCCAGAGAGCTTGTTCCACCGATCCAGCAGCGAAACATCGGGATCCTTGATGTACTTTTCTGGTTGTGCGCCCTTAAAGATGGCGGCAATAAAAGGCCCTTCCAAGTGCACGCCTTGAATGACCGGATTGCGTTTAGCCGCTTCAGCCACGCCACGCATCGCATGATCAATCGCGTCATTGGACTGGGTCATGGTCGTTGGAAAGATCGACGTAATCCCTTCATGAACCATCAAGTTGACCATCTGATCAATCTGATCAGGGTCACCATCCATACTATCATATCCATAACCCCCATGGCTATGGACATCGATAAAGCCGGGCACAATTGTCCGCCCAGTGACCACGTGAATCTCATCGGCTGGTAGCGGCCGGAAATCGGCAACCGGACCAACCGCTTCGATCTGTTGATCAAACCGGATGTAACCATCGGGAATGACATCATCCCCGGTATAAATCTTAGCGTGCTTTAAGACAATACTCATGAGTCTCCTCCTCATCACATGACAACAACTATTTCGTACATTCTCATTGTAATCGGTATAGACCAAAATTGCAACTGACACGAGTCAATTTATTGCCATAAGTCTTGCCAGGCTCGCTGCCGTTCCGGCCCCTATCTGGCGAACGGAAGGTAACCAGCATCACTCCATGTAATGCGGATCATCTCGTGGCTAATCCGTTTCACCCGCATCGCGTTTAATCGTGGCGTCGATACCCTTAACCACTGCCGTCATGAGGCCAGCTTCTTCCATTGCCAATAAACCGGCCACCGTGCTACCACCGGGTGAGGAAACCTGATCAATCAGTTCAAAGGGAATCTTGTGGCTCTGTAAGACCATCTTAGCTGATCCTAGCGTTGCCTGCGCCGCAATCTCAGTGGCTTGCTGCTTAGTGAGCCCATGCTTGACCCCGGCGCGACTCAGACTGTCGATGAAGAAATCAATATAGGCTGGTGAACTCCCGGCCAACGCACTGAAAACGCCAAATTGCTCCTCAGCAAGCATGGTCGTTGAGCCAATCGTATCAAAGACCCGCAACGCCGCAGTTAACCGTTCGCCCGTCAAAGCGGCGTTGGCGGCCGTTGCCGTCATCCCGGCCCCGACTTCCACATTAACGTTGGGTAACGTCCGTAGCGTCGGTACATCCGCCCCGATTAGGGTAGCCATATCTGCCAACGACAGTCCCGCAACAATCGAAATCAACGTTTTAGCTGGCGTTAGCTGCCCCTTAATCTCTGTTAAGACCGCTTGCGCCACGTTGGGGGTCACCGCTAGGACCACCAGATCGCTGTTGGCCGCGACCGCAGCATTGCTCTTGGCCGCAACCAGGTCGTGCGCCTGGGCATATGGGAGATAACTTTCCTCGCGATGACTGTGCACCGTAATCTCAGCCGGCGCAAAGGTCTTGGCCTTTAGTAAGCCGCCAATAATCGCTTGTGCCATGCCGCCAACACCTATAAATCCAATTTTCATACAAACTTCCTCCTTGTGGCGTTTTAGTGGTCTGAACCCACTGGTTAAGTCATTTAAGCCGACTTTTCAATGAGACCACCGCGGCTAAAATCAGGTGACGCCATCGGTAGTTCATCAACCCCACTTATCGTTAGCTCAACGCAATTGTTAATTTGACTTTAGCGAAATTCACCGAAATTGTCAATTACGGTGATACCGCCGTGGAATTGAGGGCCTGCCGGAATTTTAGACACAAAAAAAACCAGCCACACACAGTGACTGGTCTAAGTTGGGCTAGCTGGGTTCGAACCAGCGCATCACGGGATCAAAACCCGTTGCCTTACCACTTGGCTATAGCCCAATAATAAAATGGTGGGGAGTGGATTCGAACCACCGAACCCGAAGGAGCGGATTTACAGTCCGCCGCGTTTAGCCAGACTTCGCTACCCCACCAAAAGTGAATCGCCGTAACGAATCAACGTTTATTATCATACAGAATTCTGCATAGATCGTCAAGCCTTTTCTAAAAAATATTTCTATTTTAATTCCAACAATCGCAACCGCTGACGCCATTCCGTAAAGTAATCGGTCTGGCTCCATTCATTAATCCGTTTATTGTGGTACCCCACCGCCTGGTCGTAGTAAGTTGTGTCGTTGAATTGCCGAGGTGCGAAATGCCGGTGGACGTGGCCAAATTGGACAATTTCAACGTGATAGTCCTCTAACAACTTCCCCAGCCGTGGGCTACCGAGCATGGCATTGGCCATATTCCAAAAGCGATCATCATCCGTATAGCGAATGTAGTCTCGGCGGGGCACAAAATGGGTCATCAGCAGCACCCGCTTATGCTCGGCCTGTGCTTGCACCAACTGCGCTTCCACAGCCGTCAAAACGTGGGTCATGCGCTCCGGGTCAGTCTGCGGCTGTTCAATTGTGCTATCGACCCAAAATGCCCGTTTCCAAGTGAGAAAGTCACGATTGATCAGGTTATCAGCGAATTGATAATCATACCAGCCATTATTGCCGATTATCCGCCAGTTAGTTTCTGCTACGTCTAATTGCCCCTGATGGAGATAAGTCGGCGCTAAGGGGCTCTCAAGGGCCGCATACGTCACGTCATGAAGCATGTCATGGTTTCCCGCAATAAAACGGACCTTGGCCGGCGCAATTAACCGCTGAATCCGCTCAACGTAATCCAGCGATTGCGCGAAGTGATTGGTAATATCTCCTGCAATCAGGTAAAGCCCCACTCCCTGTTGCATCAGGTAACCAGCTTGTTGGGGTAACAACTGGTCGATATTTTGCCGATTCACATCGAAATGTAAGTCACTGATTAAAGCGGCTTTTACCATCGTGAGTCCTCCCTTGAGTTTAAGCTAGTCACAACTAATGAGATAACATAGATAAGCCTGCCACCTGACCGTTCACCAATCTTTAGTAACGAGGCAAATAAAAAAGTGCCATTCCATACAGAATAGCACTTTTTGCTAGAAACATTGATTATTTAATTCCGGCCATTAAGTTCTTAATTGGTTTAACCAAGACAAACATAATCAGTCCGGCAACGATCGCTACGATGGCAACGCCCATAAAGTAAGCTACTTCATTTTCTGGCGTGTACAGCTTAACGATCTGCGCGTTCACGGCTTGACCAGCCGCATCGGCTAAGAACCACATACTCATCATTTGTGATTGGAAAGCCCGTGGCGCCAGCTTCGTCGTCACTGATAACCCGATTGGCGAAATCAGCAATTCGGCAATTTCAACTACGGCCCAGCTTCCGACCAACCAGAGTGGGCTAACCTTAGCGCCTGAACCGAACATCATCACTGGAATCACGATGATCAGGTAAGAAGCACCGGCGAACAGCATCCCAGTTGCAAACTTAGCTGGTGAACTTGGCTGGTTCTTGCCCAGACGGTTCCACAGAGCAGCAAAGAATGGCGTGTAAATCAAGATGAACAGTGGGTTTAACATTTGATACCACGAAGGTAAGATGTGAATCCCCAAGAAGTGGTTGTTCGTTTGGTTAGCGGCAAACAAGGCCAAGACAGAAGAGCCTTGTTCTTCGATTGCCCAGAAGATAGCGGCCGCAATGAACAGACCTAAGTATGCCCAAACGTGCTTGCGTTCAGTCGTCGTAACTTTCTTACTCGTCAAGAAGATCACGAAGTAAACGACTGGTGTTGCGATGGCGATGATGGATAAGAGAAGAACGAAGTTGTTTAAGTTCAATGAACCTAAGAGGAACATCAACAGAATGATTAAGGCAAAAGCGACTAATCCAACGGTCGAACGAACCCCTAGCTTCTTCATGTCGCCTGGTTCCAATGGGTCGGTTGGGTAAAGGCTATCCTTACTTAGGTACTTCTTACCGCCGTACCAGTATTGAACCAAACCAAGGAACATCCCGATGGCTGCCAAGGAGAACCCTAAGTGGAAGTTGTACTTCAACCCTAACCAACCAACTAGTAATGGGGCCACTAATGACCCTAAGTTAATCCCAAAGACGAAGATGGTAAACCCGGAGTCACGCCGTGTATCCCCGGCATCGTACAGGCCACCAACCATTTCAGATACGTTTGGCTTCAGAAGCCCAGTCCCTAAGACGATTAGGAGAATTGAAATGAACAGCGCAATTCGACCGGCAGGAACTGAAAGGGCAATGTGCCCGAACATGATGAGCACCCCACCAATGAACACGGTCCGGCGACTTCCCCAAACCCGGTCACTCAGGTAACCCCCAAGGACGGATGACAGGTAAACCATTGACCCGTAGATGGACATCACTGAGGCAGCCGTTGCTTGATCGAACCCTAGACCACCTTGGGTAACGGAGTAGTACATGTAGTAGATAAGGATGGCCCGCATCCCGTAGTAACTGAACCGTTCCCACATTTCTGTGAAGAACAGCGTTGACAACCCACGTGGTTGACCGAAGAATGTTCGATCTTGAGTCGTCGAATCTGGTTTGTTATTCAAAATGATAATACCTCCATTGCTTGGTTAAAATGAATATTTTTATATTTCACAATCCGAATCAATAAACGCGATTGTGGCAGGGTCTCATAGACCTCTAATAAAACATAGTTGTAATTATACTTCATGAAGTCCCGTTACGCAACGGTTTTCCTAATAAAAGCGTCTCCATCCCCGCCCCCACGGGCAAAAAACAATGATGAAATTATTAGCTATCTCATGCAATCTTCTTATTTTTTATTCATTTCAGCAGTTTGCCCGATATTATACTTTTAATGAATAAACTTACGTTGACTATCCCCTCAACAGTAACTATCGACCCATTGGGTGCTATTTAATCTCTCCTGTGTGACTAGTTAATGTAGGATAACTAAAAAAGATCTGGGAGTTATCCCAGACCTCAGCTTGTTAATTTTTATGACCAATCTAAGTTCAATGCCTCAATTAGCTCGTAGTTGCCTTGTACAGCCATCAAAGTATCCATTGCATGACTTACCAAGACAGACATTGAAAGATCCGTAGCAGCCATTTTTGCCATCATTTGCGTTTGAACCTTGTGAGCCGTCAAGAGCTGGTCGTGGCAACTTGTCAGATCTGGCTGGCGATGCTGAAGGCGCGCCGCAGTCAGTTCCTGATAGAGACTATTTTTAGCAGTTCCTGCCGTGACCAGCAGCTGCATAGCCAATTGCTCCACCGTTGGCGTCATCTTATTAGTAGGCAACCGCGACCGCAGCCGGTACGAAGTTGAGTTGGTGACATGCAAACTTGACTAATGCCTGACTGTTCAACCAACCGTAAATGTCATTAGGAATCATCGCAGTAGGAACCTGATCGCCAATCTTAGCACGCATTTTAGCCTGGTAAGCAACTTGTGGGGCCAACAAAACGAGATCTTGTTCAGCCAACAATGCTGGCGTTACTTCCATTAAGCTGGTCGCAGTAAAGTGTAAGGCCACACGTTGAGTTTCCGCCGCACGCTTAGCTTCCCCGAGGAACAACTGACTTGAAATTCCTTGACCACATACTAATAATACATTTTTCATGATGGCATCTCCCGTGTTTAAATGATACTTATAGGATAGCACTATATCAGGTATACCACAATAGCATTTTGAATAAATCATTTATTATTTTTTAGCTTTAAAGGCTGTCGTAACAGTAGTTGAAAGATATATACCAATTATGAATTCATGACTATACCAATGCACCACGTTCGTGTAACCGTTTACACCCCGATTAGCAATGGGCTACTCTCCTTATTTAACGAAGCTAGGTAGTCCATTGAATCATGCTGACTTCGTTAATTTTCTTGTCGAATAAACCACATTTTTAAAGCGACGATCGAATTAGCTCATACATGTTTCCTTTTTCATGATGAGTTTCCCATCTAATAGCCCACCTAGCAAAAAAAGCACCACTCCCATTACGCGTAGGAAAGTGATGTTTTTTGCTGTTATACAGAGATATTGCTATTAATTTCTTTAAGCATTCGTCGCACAAAAAAAGCCACTGACCAACAGGTCAATGACTTATCTGATGCCGGCTGAGGAATTCGAATCCCCGACCCTCGGTTTACGATACCGATGCTCTACCAGCTGAGCTAAGCCGGCATATCAACTGGTTAACCAGGTTAACCCGACTCCGGCAGGCGGGCTCGAACCGTCGACAACCTGATTAACAGTCAGGTGCTCTACCAACTGAGCTATGCCGGAATAATCGCGTGGCAACGTCCTATCCTCGCAGGGGCGATCCCCCAACTACTATCGGCGTGCTAAAGCTTAACTTCCGTGTTCGGCATGGGAACGGGTGTATCCTTTAGGCTATCGCCACCACACTATAAGAGAACTTCTTCCCTCAAAACTAGATATTATTCAATTACTTTCCGCGGAAACAACCACGTTTTCAACTTGGTTAAGTCCTCGACCGATTAGTACTGGTCCGCTCCACGCCTCACGGCGCTGCTACTTCCAGCCTATCTACCTGATCATCTCTC
>NZ_JAAXLK010000039.1 GCF_012641185.1 Levilactobacillus tujiorum | reverse complement strand
GCCGAACACGGAAGTTAAGCTTTAGCACGCCGATAGTAGTTGGGGGATCGCCCCCTGCGAGGATAGGACGTTGCCACGCGAACGAAAGAACCCAGTGATTGGGTTCTTTTTTTGTAAAATAAAACAGTTTTGGGCGTATTAGAATACGGCGCTCGAAACGGCAGACGGCTAGTGTACTCCTACGGCTAGTTAGTCGTTTATCTTCTGTGGTCAACGTCATTGCCTTGCGTTGGCCTTTTTTGTATTCTCGACAGATTGACTCGTTTTTGCTTAAACGGTGATCTTAGTCGGTGACAGTGAGAAGACGCCAGCTAATCACGCTACTAGTGCTAGCTGCTTGTACTTATTCGTTAAAATCGGAATACCTTTGTGAGTTTTTCGGATGATACCTCTACGCGTTATTTGCCGTCAGTTGTCTTTTTGAAACTTAGAATAATGCTTCCGCCACCCAGAATGAGGCTGATAATATCTTGAATTAAAGTACTCATTGAGGGGTTGTGAAAGATCAGCGACCAGCCGGCCGGAACAAACACGAAGAGTCCAATCCAGAAACTAAATGTTTTGAAAAAGTTCTTATTGAAGTTTAGGATCATTTTTCTCGTCTCCTCTTATTGAATGATGTGGGTTGCGCTTAGTGATGGCCACTTTGATCATTAGGAAACTCCTGCCGCTTATGCTTAAGGTAACGTTAAATCGAAGTGCCGTGCTTAGCATTATCTAGAGTAGTGATATATTGGCGCCCCCAAGCGTCCATTGATTGAATGATTGGAACTAGACTTCGGCCTAAATCAGTTAGATGGTAACTCGTCTTAGTAGGGACAAAAGTAGTGTCCACATCTTTAGCGATGATTTGATCGGTTATCAATTGTGAAAGTTGTAAAGCTAACATTCGCCGGGTGCAACCAGGTAAAGTGCGCAATAATTCTGTAAAACGCCGGTCTTGTTTGGTCAAGCGGCACAGAATGATTGATTTCCACTTGCCGGATAAAATATTTACGGTAGCATCTAGCGGACAGTTTTCGCCATGACGTGTTTGCATTTGTAAAGCAGTCAACGTGATCAGCTCCCATCCAAGTCTTGGGTTGTAGTATAGCGGATAACTGTGAAGCAGGAATATGAGAAATGATCGGTTGGTTAGGCGAACGATGGGTTACATTAAATTCCCGTATTGTGCTATTTGGTCGCTCTCCCAATAATAGGGATTGGGGGGGGACTACTATGAAAGATTTGATGAAAAACGGGTGGCTCGTACTGGGGTTATTTTTAATTGTTTTTGTCATTGGCGCAGATTCATTTATTATTTCACCGTTGCTACCGGTATTGGCGCAAAGCTACCATGCTTCAATCACGACGGTTGCATTATCAGTTACCATTTATGCGATTTGTTATGCGATTGGTTCCCCCTTGCTGGGACCTTTAGGCGATCGTTTTCCCAAACGGCGGTTATTACTGGTCGGGGTGGTCATCTTTTTCGTGGGAGGAGTGGCGTGTGCGTGGGCACCTACTGTTGGGTGGTTTAATATTGGTCGAGCGGTGGCTGGCATAGGTGCTGCTACGACATTACCCAATGTGTGGGCATTGATTGGACAAATGTTTTACGGCAAAAAGTTAAATTTAATTATGGGGATTACGATGGCGGCATTATCCCTATCAATTGCGTTGGGGGTACCCATGGGAACGGAATTAGCACAGTTAGTTAATTGGCGACTGGCGTTTGTTGTCTCAGTGGGGTTAACACTATTGGCGGGTGGCATTTTGTACAGAGTTATTCCTCGGAGAACGTTGGTGATGAGAAAGGTAGACTACTGGCAGTCCTACGATCAGATAGGTCGATCGCTAAAGGCCAAGCTGGCGCTATTGATCACGTTGACGTGGATGCTGGGATTCTATGTTGTTTATACGTTTTTGGGTACGTTTATCACGCGACAGTTTCATCTGAATACTGGCCAGACGGGACTTGTCTTCGTTGCCTACGGATTGAGTAACTTTGTGGCTAGCTTTTTCGGCGGCGTTGTGATGACCAAATTGGGAAAGCTAGCTACCGTTCAATTAAGTGGCGTTTTATCGGCCGTTGCTATGGCTGGATTATTAGCAGGTCAGCAAAGTTTGTTGGCGATCATTGGGAGTTTAATCGTATTGGCGATTGTTCAAGGTCTGGGGGTAACCGCATTGAATACGATAATTGTTAATTTGCTACCCTTGCAACGGGCAACGATGATGGCCAGTAACAGTGCAATGCTTTACTTGGGATTAACCGTGAGTTCTAGCGTTGGCGGGTGGGCGTATCCCCGTGTCGGTTTTTTCGGGATTACGTTAGCGGCAATGGGTGCCTTGCTGATTGCGGTTGGACTGACGCGGCGGTTGCGGAAATGGTTATAGGTAGTGATGTGATGCTCCCTTAGTGTGAATTCAGTTGATTGGAAATTCTGGTGCTAGACCTTTAGAGTAGGAGGAATTGGAAACACTGAGGGGCCTTGCTGGGAAATGGTCAGATAGTGTCGTCGAACGTCCAATCAGAGCATTTCTAATAATGGGCATAACTAGTTGGATAGGTGTCCTGTGATGGTAGGGGGGGTATGCGCACTGCGATCTGACAGGGATAGCTTTGCATTAGGTCCATGTCACTGAGAAAGTGGGACGTTGCTTTTTGTGAAAACTGACTAACGATGGCGTAGTAGACAGGTGGTTCTGATCTAAATTAGAGTGAGTGTTCGTTGACGTTTCTGGAGCCGCGCCAAATTCTAAAAGTAGGATTGAGATTATTTTGCAGATTCTGTTGACACTGGGATAATCGGCATGGTATATTATCTAAGTTGTCTTTTACGACAGCAGTTCGTTAATTTAAAAAGTTAAATTACTTGTTGACAAGTGATCTGACAAAATGGTATATTTATTGAGCTGCTTCATTAGGCAGCCAACAATTCAAAGCTTGATTAATTCAAACTTATTGTTGACATCATATGGGTTAAATGATATGATTATTAAGTTGTCTGCGAGAGCGGATGACTGGTAGACCTTTGAAAACTGAACATTGTTTCGACAAACCAAATATGTGTAGGGCGGTTTGAATTTATTCAAACCCAAACAATATTTGCGAAGTCAATTCGCTTTTAAAAAGTAA
>NZ_JAAXLK010000038.1 GCF_012641185.1 Levilactobacillus tujiorum | reverse complement strand
TGATACCATCAAAATTTAGAGTCTCAATACATAGTAAGCAAGATCAAAAGCCGTCAGTTTTTGAAAAACATGAAAACTGACGACTTTTTTGAAAGGTATGAATAATTCAGGCTACTTTCTCGTAGTAACGCAGTGTGTCGATTGATAAGTCCACCTTTTGCGAAAATTCTCCAATTTCCATCAAATCCGACCTCCCACCTGAATGCTTATACTTGACCTGGAGTAAACTTCAGGTTCTAAGCTTAGCACATCCTAATTGGAAGGGCTGATTTTATGGATCGTTTGGAAAAAGGAAAAAACTTATTGAACCAAGTGGATGCTGCGGCTGCTGACACCGTTATGACCAGTCTAAAAGATATCGCGCCCGATATTAGTCAATATATTCTGGAATTCGCCTTTGGTGATATCTACGCACGACCAGGTCTCACCCTACAACAAAGAGAGCTGGTGACCATCACAGCATTACTGGTGCAAGGTGACACTAGCAGCCAGCTAACGGTACATCTCAACGGGTGTCTCAACGTTGGTCTCACTCCCAAAGAAATTATTGAAACGTGTATTCACTGCATTCCGTATATTGGATTTCCCCGCGTTTTAAACGCCATCACTGTTGTTCAGCAGGTATTCACTTCACGGCACATTACGGTTTGAGCGACCAGATCCCTGCTAATCCAAATCATATAAACTTCAAATACACCCTACCGATTGCTAGTAATCGTCAGGGTGTATTTATTTTGCAGTCTACTAATTGGTGATTTCAAATGAAGGCTAACTTCGCAGTTGTTTCTAATTATTGATGCTTAATCACACCTGCTTGACCGATATTTTTTAGAAAGCTTAACGTAACCTCCACAATGATTGACGCAACAGTGTTTGTAGCCCCTTTATGAAACTGCTAGTTGCGCAAATTCACCGCTCACTTTGCGAAATGCTTGCCCCATATTGCTTGTATGCAACCAGTAAATTGACCGACAGTAGACTTAGTCAAGGTGCACAATCATTCTGTACTTAGGAGGAAGACTATATGCTCGTCGTTCAAAACGTCAATACTTATATTGGTCGAAAGCAGATCATCACAGACGCCACCTTTAAGATTCATCCAGGAAATATCATCGGTCTGATTGGACCCAATGGCGCTGGGAAAACAACCCTGATGAAAACCATTCTAGGGCTTACCAAATTTGATGGTCAAATTCGACTCAATCAAACCACCGTTACCGAAAATCAACACGCCGCATTGATTAACGTAGGGGCCCTGATTGAACACCCCGCTATTTACCCCTTTCTAACAGGCCAACAGAATTTAGCCCTTTACGCGCATGACCCCGCCGACTGTCAACGACTCATCTCCAAGTTAGAGATGACCGCCTACATTCACGATCAGGCCAAGGGTTACTCCCTCGGTATGAAACAGAAACTAGGCATTGCCATTGCATTACTGAACAACCCGCAACTCGTAATCCTTGACGAACCGATGAATGGTCTCGACGTTGAGGCGACCATTGGGGTTCGTCGGCTGATTCACCAGTATGCTGCCCAAGGAACTGCTTTCCTGATTTCTAGCCACATTCTGAGTGAGCTTCAAAAGGTCATGACCCAAGTTATTCTCATCAATCACGGGCGCATCATCGTTGATCAGCCGATCGCGGAGTTTGAACAACTTCACCATCAAGCTTATAGACTACACACGGAGAATTCTCAGTTAACGGTTAAGTTTTTGAGTCGTCACCATATTCAGTACACTTTGGACGGTGGCACCTTTCAGGTTAATCCTAAAAATATCTTTGAAATTCAAGATATCCTTAGTGCACAACACGTTCACCTGAAGGAATTAACGCCAATTTCTAGTAGCTTTGAACAAATTGTCGTTCAACTTTTACATCAACAACGGGGTGGTGACCAGCATCATGACTAGTTTGAGAGCCGAGCTATTTAAGTTCAATCATCAGAGGTCAGCCCTGGCTGGCATTCTCATACTGATTCTTTTGATGGTATACAGCGTCTTAACAACTAAAGTGGATTCAACACAAGTCATCTTTGAGTTTGGCGCCGTGCAATGGATTCCCATCATTATGATCGCGGTTGGTTCAACCTTCTTCGCCATGGAATATCAAAACCGGACAATCTTGATACTTCTTTACAAAAATACTAAGCGCTGGCAAATCTACTGGGCGAAATTGATGATTGTATGGTTATATAGTCTCGTCCTGACAGTCATCGCGACCTTGCTGACCATTGTGCTTAAATTTTTACTCATACGAACGCCTTGGTCCGCATTAATTAGCAAACATCAAACGCTACTTACCCTGCTCACTGGTAACGTCATCGGCACGGTTATTTATGCCCTATTCATCGTTACCCTATCGTTCATGCTGATTATGCTAATAAAGATCAACGTCGCCGTGATTGGGATTGGCTTAGCGTTAGGCTTTCTCGGTGCTGGCATTTCGGTGGCACTTATGGGCGCCTTTACATCTCTGATTCCCATCCTGCGCTGGAACCCGTTGAATATGATTTTTATCACCCAACAGCTGGCCAATCCAGCATACGCAGCCGTCTCACATTTAAGTTTCTTCGAAATTATTGGCGGCAATTTAAGCTACGCCGCCATTTTCATCATCTTAGGCTACGGCTTGTTTAAGAAACGGCGAATCTAATCAAGGAGGGCACATTTAAAATGGCTTTTAGTCTTTATCAGGAATTCTACAAACTTAGTCATCGAAAACTAACTTGGATCGCACCGCTTGTCTTACTCATTCTCATGATTTTAACTGGTCTATCAATTGGGTATAATGAAAGTAAGCTGCTCATGGCTACCTGCTATAATGCGCCCGATTGGATTATGCTCATCCTAGTGATTGTTGGCTCAACCACCTTTTCCATGGAATTCCAGAACAATGCGATCCTCACGTTACTCTATAAGGCACCGAATAAGGCCTTAGTCTACTTATCAAAATATCTGGTTATCCTAGGCTACAACCTTTGGCTACATCTGCTGGCCATCCTATTCACGTTGGGACTGCGTGCAATTCCCATGAATCAGTCGATGTCATGGTCTGCACTCTATCGGTATCAGCAACCACTTTGGGAAAATATGCTGAAGACCTCCGCAATTGATGTGCTCACCACAACTTTTATTATCAGTCTAATCTTTCTACTCTCTTGCCTAATCAACAGTAATGCCATCGTCATTAGTGTCAGTCTGTTAATGGTTTTCATGGGACAGTTTATTTCCGCCAACTTGCTAAACTCCGAAAAGTTCACCCAAGTTTTGCGTTGGAACCCCTTTAACATGACGAATCTAACCCGGCAATACTATAACTACACAACTTACATTGATACCAGTCACCTACTTAATCAGCAACTGTTACAGGGCACCCTCAGTTACACGTGTCTCTTTGTAATCGTTGGCTACCTTATTTTTAGAAAAAAGCGCTTTTAACCGCTCAGGAGGATTCAACCATGAATAAGTTTCCCACTCAACTCAAGAAAATTCGTAAAGAACAGAACACCACCCAAGATGACCTGGCTAGCCAGCTTTTTGTCACGCGACAGGCCATTTCAAAATGGGAGTCCGGTGATTCAACCCCGGACTTGAACAACCTGATTAAACTAACGGATATCTTTAACGTCAGCCTAGACACTCTGGTTTTTGGCGCTGAACACGAGACCAAGGTTGACACGTCTGAATTTGTCTTCGATCCCAAGCATAATCGCTACGTCCGCCGTTGGGGTAAAATGAACTTTTGGGACTTCTTGTCGGGCTATTGGTGGGCCGTTCTCGCGATTGTTTTTGTAATTGGCTTCTTTTCCATCTTTTGGGCTGGTCGGTAAGTCCTCTGATTTATTTCCAAGACCGGTCATCTTATTTTGACCAGCTCGCCACATCAAGTTGCCAATTTACCTTGAACCACGAATGCACCACCTATGGTTTTGAAAAAAACTATTATTCATTTAAAATTAGGGACTGTCTGAAAACTAAAAATTCAGGTATAATCTGAGGAAAAACGAATCGAGGCATTCCGATGACAACACCTAAACGATACGAACTGGAAGATGCTCAGTGGGACCG
>NZ_JAAXLK010000037.1 GCF_012641185.1 Levilactobacillus tujiorum | reverse complement strand
GATCGCCCCCTGCGAGGATAGGACGTTGCCACGCGATTATTCCGGCATAGCTCAGTTGGTAGAGCACCTGACTGTTAATCAGGTTGTCGACGGTTCGAGCCCGCCTGCCGGAGCTTAATAATGGAGAGTTGTCCGAGTGGCTGAAGGAGCAGCATTGGAAATGCTGTAAACGGGTACTAACCTGTTTCGAGGGTTCGAATCCCTCACTCTCCGTTTTCAAAAGTATGACCCGTTGGTCAAGTGGTTTAAGACACCGCCCTTTCACGGCGGTAACATGGGTTCGAATCCCGTACGGGTCATTTTGGAGGATTAGCTCAGTTGGGAGAGCGTCTGCCTTACAAGCAGAGGGTCACAGGTTCGAGCCCTGTATCCTCCATATGACATAATACATTATGGTCCGTTGGTCTAGTTGGTTTAGGACGCCTGCCTGTCACGCAGGAGATCACGAGTTCGAGTCTCGTACGGACCGTTGTTATGTTATTGAAAATTTAATACACAACAAACATATTACATGATGGTATGGCTCGGTAGCTCAGTTGGTAGAGCAATGGATTGAAGCTCCATGTGTCGGCGGTTCGATTCCGTCCCGCGCCATTTATGGTGGGGTAGCGAAGTCTGGCTAAACGCGGCGGACTGTAAATCCGCTCCTTCGGGTTCGGTGGTTCGAATCCACTCCCCACCATCATTATAGGGATATAGTTCAATGGTAGAACAACGGTCTCCAAAACCGTCGATGTGGGTTCAACTCCTACTATCCCTGTTTGTAATGTGATGGCGGTATTGGTGAAGGGGTTAACACACCGGATTGTGGTTCCGGCACGCGTGGGTTCGATTCCCACATACCGCCCTAGATTGGGGCATCTTGAAGTTTTTCAGCTGGTCCAGTCAGATTGGATAGGCGATTATGGTGGTATAGCCAAGTGGTAAGGCAGAGGTCTGCAAAACCTTCATCGTCGGTTCGAATCCGATTACCACCTTTGACTGGGTGTATCCAATCAATTTGTATTTTTTGCCGGAGTGGCGGAACTGGCAGACGCGCTGGACTCAAAATCCAGTGACCGTTGAGGTCGTGTGGGTTCGAACCCCACCTCCGGTATATCAAGGAAATATATGTCTGTTTAAAAAGAGAAGGAACGTTGTTATATCAGCGTTCCTTCTCTTTTTTTGTTTTTATAAAATCATATTCATACATACTTATACAAGTTAGTGCTACAGAAGTGCTATTTTTTTAGAGTGCAATGCTACATTTTCATCGATTTTGTAGCATCAGAGTTAAAACTATCCCAGTCAACCCCGCTACCGAGCTTCTTCATGACGCGCTCAGCCTTATCGTCCTCAGCCTGCTCTAGTTCTTGAATTATGTGTAGGTAAGTCTTTGTGGTCGTTGAGATACTCTCATGGCCTAATCGATGGCTGATATAAGCGATTGAAGCCTTTTGGTACAGTAAAATTGAAGCGTGCGTGTGTCGTAGACCGTGGAAGTTAAGTTTTTGATCTATATTAGCTGATTTTAGCAATTCTGCTAATCCATCATTGAGGGCCTTAGAAGAGGGAACACGCTGGTAGCGAGAGAAGAACACTAAATCCTTAGAGTTAGATATCTCTTTGGATTTAAGAAATAGTTCTTGTTCATAATGCAACTTCTGCAAAATATTGAGTAAGTTACGGTCTACTTTTATCTTCCGTATGGAGTAAGGATTTTTTGTTGGTCCAAAGTCACGTTTTTTCCAATTCCAAGACTTATTAATATCTATGGTTCCGTTCTTGACATCTATGTCGGTCCACGTTAACCCCGCAATCTCTTGCTGACGCATGCCTGTAAGCAGGGCAGTTAAGCACATGTATGAAGTTACATCTAAGCCGTGAAGATTGCTCATAGTCACCTTATAGAGCTTAGCCGCGTCATTGTAACTAAGGTATTTAATTTCCC
The DNA here is from genome assembly GCF_012641185.1 of Levilactobacillus tujiorum. Classification (GTDB taxonomy): domain Bacteria; phylum Bacillota; class Bacilli; order Lactobacillales; family Lactobacillaceae; genus Levilactobacillus; species Levilactobacillus tujiorum. The sequence goes on along the minus strand of NZ_JAAXLK010000037.1, from coordinate 3,260 downwards.
GCGTATTGCTAGAGTCGTAAACTATGTGAGTATTTAATGTAAAGTCCCTTGGTATAACACCATCATTTACCGCGTTACGCACAGCAGCTCTAATGTGAACGTTTATTTTAGCGGCCGACTCTTTAGAGTGTGTTTTTTCGTCTTTGCCATCACCGAGGCCATACCAATTAAGGAATTTTTGATATTGAGCTGTGTCAATTTTCCGGAGTAGGGTGTTTCCAAAATACTTAGTGATCGTGTTGATCGTGTATTGATACCTTTCGGCCGTCGCGTCAGCAATATTTGGTTTCCTGAATATTTTGAACCATTCCGTAAAGTAATCCAAAAAAGTGATGTTGCGCTGAGAGATTTTTCCGCCACTGTGCACTTGCTGCTCTAATTCAATACCATAGACCTCTGCTTCTCTCTTGGTTCTAAAACCACTTTTAGACTTATAATGGCGCTTGCCATCGGTACCTTTAAAGCTGACACGGACGATCCATTTTCCATTTCCTTTGTATATTTCTGCCATGGATATTCCTCCTTAATTGGAAACTGAAACTGTTGATATTTCCAAACGTATGTTCTTTCGACGTGCTAAATAAAAGTATCTGCTGTGGCAACAGATACTAGGATATTGCTAATTTTTCCTTAACCGATGACTTATCTTGAAAGTCTATAACTTGAATGTCGTGTGACATGAGTCCTTCAACATAAGGTTTCTCCTTTTCAGAAATCCCATTTAATAGGAGATTGAATGTTGCATTACTTCCGTAATTTTCTTCACGAAATTGTTGAGTATCACTCCAAATTCCAATAACTGCATCCATAGAATTTTTAGAAAGGGTATTGTATAACTTTGTTAACTTAAAATCGTTTGGTCTGGGAGTAAAAAGATATTCGAATCTGTACTTCTGATTTGTTTTGCCGTCCGCATAAAAGTTTTTTAGAAAGCTGTACTCACTTCTTTTATTGCTAAAGTATGTGTGAACATCGTCAAAAAACATTCCAGAAGTATTTGAACGATTCATAAAAGCGATGTCTGAAACATTAATAATTATTTGAGCAAAATCTGTGATAGTCTGTGATAGTTCGGATTCAGTTACTATCTTTGAAATCTCATTTTTTTGGTTAATTTGAAATTTATATGGATTTATAATGGACTGCAAGATACGCCAGCGATTACTATCTTTTTTTGTTACGTTCACACCGTTAACTTCTAAATTCCATATTGTGTACCCTTGATCGGTTACTAAGAACCCATTTTCTTTAGGCTCAACATTGAAAATAATCCCATCTCCAGAACTGTCAGTGAAAGGGAGAGATATTTGAATGTTATTGTTGGAGAGAGTCTTAAAGTGCGTTTCTTTTGTAATCCAGTTTATCCAGTTACTCGCAATATTTTGGATATCAGCATCTGATAATAACATAAAAATTCACCCTCTCTGTGTTAAATGAGTAGTCCTTGATTAATACTTAACTGAATTCTATCACGATGATTTGTATTAGTGAAGATTAACAATTCTTCAAGAGCAGTTAAAAAGTCAGAAGTATTGGAAAGACCCTGATACGGTAAAGAATGTGCCTTGGTATTGGTTTTTCCATCGTTTTTTTCATGGAATTCTTTCTCAGAAAAAATGTTGACACGATTACCGTGAATAACCTTGCCATCTGCATTCTTGTGGAAACTATTATTTAGATTCATTCGTACTAGTGTAAGTTTCGTTCGATCGTCCATGAACTGTAGATGGCAATTTCCCTCTGCATAAAAGTAGTAAAGGCGAAAAGGGTGACTGTCGTTTCCAATAATGGGTATCATGCCCTTAGTGCCATCTGTTAAATTTCCAGTGACGGTCTTGGTAATATTTTTAAGTGAGTTAATCAGATTATCAGCCTGATCTTGTGTTAATAGAAGTTCCTCCATACGGTTCACCTACTATTCCAATATTAAATTTTAATGCTTCACCCCGGAATCGAACCGAGGGGAGTCACCAGACAGAAGCTATGAATTTTGTGCCTTTAGTTGCATCGTCATATCATAAGTATGGAAATCAGACGAGTCGTCTGGGTTAACATCGAATTTTAAACGAATTGAAGAAAATTGATTGGTTTTCGAAATATTAGGTACCATAAATACTAGCGTTCCTTTTTTTGTAGCACCAGAGTTTATTTCATCAATATCGGTACTATCTTGCGAATCAACGTCGATTTGTTGACCGTCGCTTGTGTTTAGAACGGCTTGGTCATCAAACATAGTTGAATCAGTGCCAGCAGTGTATGTATAGCGCACTACAATGTATCCTTCTGCATCAGTTTCGTTATCGTCATCGTCGGTGTAAGTGAAAGACTCCGTAGTTGCGACAGTTACATCAACAACCTCTAAGTCCGAACCTCTGAAACTCGTATCTCCATATTTAGGATTGAAAGCTTGTTGTTTTTTGACATTAACATCAGTTCCATCGGACAAAGTGAGGGTGGGGTCATCTGATTCTGAATCAGTCGAGTTCGTATCGGATGAAGAATCTTCATCGTCGGAACCAGAATCTGACGAGCTTGACGATGTATATACGGCTTGCACATTACTTGCCTGTTCAGCCTCTTGATGAGAATGATATGCAATGATTCCCCCAGTAACGCATATCATAAAAACGATTACTCCAGTCCATGTATACCAACGCTTATACCATTTTTTTGTACTAGGTGTTTTGACTACATATGTCTTTCCGTCTTCTCCCTTGATGGTCTTCTTGGGCATAAAAAATCCTCCTAAATAAAATCCCCGCACGAATTTTCCAACTTTTAACGTCATCAGTTTTGGACGAAACAAGGCAAGCCAATATTATCTATTGGACAAAGTCTTCAATAATATCGGACTCAAGCGTTTTGCCATTTAGCTTGACGGTTTTAGTAAGTCCACCGCCTAAAATAGTGATATTACTGCCCTCTGAAATATGGTGAGAGTGCATGTCTTCCACCTCAATCTCAGCAACGGTAGCAGCTGTATTGTCGTTATTGCTTAGAACAACATAATCCATAGTACTATCGTCAGTATTTCGCTGAATATATGTGACGGTTCCAGTTACCTTAATCAGTTTTTGATCATATTTATCTGGGTTATCGGTGAAATTTTCAAGACTCACACGTTTGTATTTAGACTTATAGCTCGATTTAGGGACTGTCTGAAAACTAAAAATTCAGGTATAATCTGAGGAAAAACGAATCGAGGCATTCCGATGACAACACCTAAACGATACGAACTGGAAGATGCTCAGTGGGACCGA
>NZ_JAAXLK010000036.1 GCF_012641185.1 Levilactobacillus tujiorum | reverse complement strand
ATCACCATCAGTTGAAACAGACTGGACATGGTCCCCCGCTTGTCAGCAGGTGATAATTCCGCCAAATACGTCGGAATCAGCGCTGACGCTGCCCCCACGGCCATCCCTAAGATAATCCGTGACACAATCAACGTCCAGAATTCTGGTGAGAACGCTGACCCTAAAGCACCGACGAAGAAAATAATGGCAGATAACAGTAAGAGCTTCCGCCGACCAAACCGGTCAGACGATGGCCCAATAATTGCGGCACCCAAGACGGCCCCTAACAAGACGGCACTAACAACCCAGCCTTGTTGCCAAGATCCCAAGCCCATTTGTTTCTGAATAAAAAGAATGGCTCCTGAAATTACCCCGGTATCATACCCAAAGAGAAGTCCTCCAAGGGCGCCGAAGAAGTAAACGAATCCGGTCGAAACTTTTCGCATTAAGATTACTTCCTTTTCGCAGTTCAGCACTGCTAAATTATGCAATAAGTAAGTTGGTAAACGATTGTTGGTTGATTGCGGCAACCAACTATGATTCTATGATAGCACTTACATTTTATTTTTGAAAGCGTTTACCGTGAAAAAGTAAATTTATTACAGTCATTTTCGACGCGGGTGAAAAAGAACCGGCACTTTCAATTACATACATGCTAAACGATTGACGCTACTGACTCTACCCTCTCCACGTCCGTTCCTAGCAAAAAGAGTCTGAGACAAAAGCCCCAGACCCATTTCCATCCAAATTTACATTGTCGAAACGTGCGCCAAAAGGCAGCTGGTTCCGCTTAAAACTGATAACCAAACAATCCAGACCCGGGATTATTCGGTTATCAGCCTTAATGCTCGCCAGCTAACCGCCTTTTGTCCCACTCTACACTATTTCCAAATAATTTTCTTTGATCAGTGAACCTTCTTGATCATCAGAATTAAGCCCGCACCGACTAAACACATGATCCCGGCCATTGGGAAAATCATCCGATACCCGGAGAAGCCAATCACCGTGGAGGCCATGATGGGACCAAAGACTTGCCCTAAGGAATTGGCTAAGTTCACAATTCCCAAGTCCTTCGCGGCACTGTTAGGATTCGGCAACACTGTGACGTTCAGCGCTTGGTCAACCGAATTGTACATCCCCATGGCGGCCCCACTTAACGCCGCGTAGACGAACATCGTCCAAGGTGCTGGATCAATCGCTGGTACAGCTACCCCAAAGCCCATGGCAACCGTTGATAACGCCACCAGCAATTTCAGACTGTGGAACTTGTCGGCGAGAGGCCCGCCAATCACGGCGAATGCCACCCCGGCAACGAGGAGAATCATCGACATGATCGACAAGTTGTGGGTCGCACTTGCTGACGATAATTTCATGTAATCCGTAAAAATGTACAGTTGATACCCCGTGATAATAAATTGGGCTGATACAAACAGTAACTTCCCAAAAACAGCTAAGTAAAAGTCCCGGACATCGCCATGAATTGGAAATGAGAAGGCTTCAATCAATTCTGAACCGTGAAGTTTGGGAACCTTTTCGCCCTTATTACTCCCATCACCGACTAAGAACAGGCCAATCAGCGTGAAGACAATTTCAAAGACCATGAAGATATAAATCCCGCTGTTGACCTTCGTAATGTACTGCGACGCAATCATCGTCCCAACGGGCGTCCCGATATTCATTCCTACTCCATAAAAGGCGGAAATTGAGCCCCGATACTTTTTGGGCGCTTTATCGGCAATGAAGGCCACCAATGGTGCGACCATCATGTTCAAAGCAACTTGGAACAACGACCAATTCAGGATAATCCCCGGAACAGTCGTGACCTTCGTTAAGAAATAGAAGCAGAGCAACGTGCTCAGCATCCCCAAGAAGATCCACGGGTTACGCTTCCCCCAGCGACTAGTCGTTCGGTCTGAAAGGGCCCCTTCAATGATATTGGCAATCGTTGCGACCACCATCGCAATCGTTGCTAGTAAGGCCACAATCTGAACTTTTTGTCCGGGCGCGATCTGTTGAATCTTGGCCGGCAGTAACGTTGAGTTAACCCCCAGATAAGGGACCAACCAGCCCAATAACCCAAAGAGAATCCCGAAACCTAAGCGATAAGGAAACTTCCCTTGCGATGTTGCTTGTTTTTCATTTTCCATGATTACCCTCCTGTCAAAGGCATCGATTATGTACGCACCACCCAAATGACGGTATACGAAAAGGACCCTCACTAGCAACTCATCTTCATATGGTCATCCCTAGCAAGAATCCTTCACCCACTTGGTCAGTGGTGCTCTACGTTTAAATCCGCAGCTTATTCAATTCTTGGTGAAGACCGCAGTCCATTACGCCTGCCACAACGTCTCCTGAGCCGCTTTACCGGAAACGAAAGGTCCTGGTACAGCCGATACCCCACGATGGTTACCGAAGTAATCCTCGTTGAAGATGATATCGTCGCCATTAGGCTGTTCATAACGTTGCTCTGGTTCAAAGGCCTCACCTAACGTGTCCGTGGTGATGATGCCTTCGTAGTAGTCACCCAGCAAATCATACAGGTTCGTCTTGACGCTCACCTTATCGCCATCCTCGACGAGTTCAACGGTGGCTTCATCCTGAGTGTTCACCAGATTATCGGTTTCCTTCTTCCAAGCCTTAGCGCCGTTGAAGTAGACGTTCCCGGCAGCCCAGACTGGCAGGTGACCGTAGTGCGCGCTCATCAGGTCATTCATATCGGTTTCCTTGGCAAAGGTCCCATTGACGTGCTTAAACTGTGCGTACCATTCATCATACGTTGGATACTCGTCAAAACCATTGGTCCCAACTTGTTCCGTATCCTCGTGTTCCCGGTCAACCAGCGTTTCTTCATCCGGCTTTTCAACTGGCCACTTCTGAACAAAGATGTTGTTGTAGAAGCGATCATCCCCGTGAAGAATGGTCATGAAGCCAGCCACTTCAGTCCGGTGTTGGATGTGGTAAGGCGTGAACCGCGGTTGATTCTTCCCGTCCACGAAGAAGTCGGTGTTGGCCCCGATGGACGTGATCGACCCTAACATCAAGTTGTGAACGCAAGCCACGCCTTGGGTCGCGAGCCGTAACGATGCTTTGGATAACAGCAAGTTGTTGTCAATCAAAGTTGGCCCATGCCCCACTTCAACGAAGATATCCTGACTCTGCATCGCCCCCACAATCCGTGGCGCGGTGCCGGTTGGCGCATAGTTGTGGTCCAACAGGTTCTGGGTGATCCGCGTGCCTTGCGCTTCCCAGTCGGTCCAAATGCCCATGGTGCAATCGTTGATGTGGTTACGACGAATGATGACATCAATGGCCGCATGCATCTTAATCCCCGCAATTTCGGCACCAGCTAACTCCTGCATGTTATTGATGTCGTGGATGTGGTTGTCCTCAATGATACTGAAGACGCCACCTTGCCGGCCAACAATCCCATCTTGTTCACAGTGATGGATGTTATTGCGTCGAATGATATGGTGCCCGATATTTTCTTTCAACCAGCCATGATACTGACCCCGGCAAACCGCGTCTCGTTCCATTTGGGTAGGACTCTTGACGTGCTTGTACGTGAAGTATTGGTTGTTGACCGGGTCCTCGTACTTCCCTAAGGAAATCCCGGCGCAGCGACTATGACTAATGTCACAGTCTTCGATGATCCAGCCCTTTGACCAGTGTGGCCCGATCATGCCGTCTTGGTAAGATGCGGGCGGTGCCCAAGTTGTCGCCGCTTTATTGACGTTAAATCCACTGACGGTAATGTTGTTGATGCCCGTTGCTTGGGGCATGAAGACTTCACGCCGCACGTTGATTTCAACGTCTTCTTGATTAGGATTCTTGCCTTGGAAGTTGGCGTAGATCACCGTCTCATTGCGTGCAGCATCCTGTTCGGTATACCACTTGTAAACGGAATTCTTGCGCTCCCACGAACGGCCATAGACCTTGGCTTCAAGACAGTCGTCCAGTGACGTCGTTTCGTAAAATTGGCGATCATTCATGTAGACCGCACCGGTATGCTTGTTCACCGGCCCGAAGTACCAATCACCCATGACAAATTCCGTATAGGGGTTATATGAGCCGAACAAGCCGTTATTGATTCGAGCGACCCAAACGTTGCCTTGATATTGTTGCCAGTTCTTAACCGCCTCGGCCCCCGTAATGATTGCCTTTAAGGGTTCGACACTCTGATATGTAATTCGTTCATCGTCTGTTCCCCCGTGCTTAGGGTTCACATATTCCCGATAAGTCCCGGGGAAAACCAGAACCTTATCGCCGGGCTGTGCAACCTGGGCTGCTGTGTTGATTTGCTTATAAGGTGCTTTCTTAGTCCCATCGCCATCATGCAGGGCGTGAGCGTCAACATAGATTTTCACGATAAATTGCCTCCTTAAATTTAACCAACTAACCGCTGAAGCATTAGTAGCTCCGCAACACCAAGTGACTGATTAGCCATCAGTGAAGCGCTTACATTTATTAGTTTAACCACTTATTCGGCCAGACGTTTGAATAAATGTCCAATTTTTTGAACTTTTTGTCAAAATTGACGTTAGTTAACCCACCCAAATCCGCGTCACAGTAGGCACAAGTGCTGGTCATTCATGATGCAAAAAAAGAAGCATCCTCACTGGAATGCTCCTTGCAATTACTCAAATTTATTTAGCCGTGCTTAAATCATCTTCCGTAGCACCGGCCTTAGCCCGTAACGTGGCTTCGATCTCTTCCAGAGAACGGTTCCGCGTTTCAAAGACTTTAACCTTAACGAACCAGATGGCGAGGAAGCACAGTACCCCGTAACCAATGAACAGGCTCCCCGTACCGAAGAAGTTCAGCAATGCTGGGAAAGTCAGCGAGACCACCATGTTAGCCGACCAGTTGATCACACTGGCGAAGGAATTTCCTAACCCACGAATGTTTAGTGGGAAGACTTCACCAATCATGACCCACATAACGGGTCCCCAAGTAGCGGAGAAGAAGGCAATGTAAATGGTCAAGGCGATCACGGAGATAATCGCGGCCGCTTGCGATCCGCCGGAGAACTTCATCCCGATACTCATCACGAACAGGGAAACCCCCATCCCGATGGCACCGCCAATCAGCATCTTCTTCCGGTCGATCTTATCCATGATCATCACGGCAATGGCCGTCACAATCACGTTAAAGATCCCAATCCCAATGTGGGCTAACAGCGCCGCGTTCACCCCGAACCCAACGTCGGTAAAGATCGTTGGTGCGTAGTACAACACGGTATTACAACCCATGACTTGTTGGAAAATAGCTAAGCCTAACCCAATGATCAGTGAAGGACGAACCATCTTACCAAAGAGTTCAGACCAACCACCGTTCTTCATCTTGGCCTGTTCTTCGATTTGCGACAATTCTTTATCAACTGCCGCCGTATCGTGCTTGTTCATGGT
>NZ_JAAXLK010000035.1 GCF_012641185.1 Levilactobacillus tujiorum | reverse complement strand
GAGCTGAGGCTCTTTTTCTGCACTTAAAAGGTGAAAACGTAAAATTCCCATCAAGCACTTGAATCATGTGTTTGATGGGGATTTTGGAGTTTCTGGTGAATAATTCAGGTAGACTAAACTGGATGCAGTAAACGTGACTTCTCTGAACAATCCAAACTCCACGAATGGCTCTTTAGTATGCCGCTCCCATTGAATAAATAGGCCTAGGCAAAGTGCAGAGCCAATGATTAGGCCGATACTCCATTTGGAGGTCCACCCCATGCCATAGCCCTTAATTAAAACGTAGGTTAATTGCGCAATTCCAGCTAGGAATAACACTAAGCCCAATCCATCGACTTTTTTAGAAACAGTAGTGTCATAGGATTCATCAAAACAAGTTGTGATCAGAACAAATGTCAAAATTACGATTGGCAAGTTGATAAAGAAGATATATTTCCATGTAAAATACTGTAAGACAAGACCACCAATTGGCGGCCCTGCCGCAGCAGCTACAGCTGTCACAGCACCAATTATCCCAACTGCATCAGTGGCTTTTTCCCGACCAAACAAGCTAACGGACAGCGGTATCATAATTGGTGTCACAATAGCGCCACCAATGCCTTGCATGAATCTAACGGCAATTAGGAAAATTAGGTTCTCAGATAAGCCGCATAATAGCGAACCAATCCCGAATAGACCTAAGCCTAACAGCATTATCTTTTTGCGACCAAATTGATCCCCAAATTTTGCGGCTGGGATAATAAATACAGACATGGCTAAAACATATATAGTGCTTATCCAATTTGTATTCGTTACGCTGGCGTTAAAATATTTTGTGATGTCTGGCAGTGCAATATTTGTGATCGTTGTATCCAGCGTGACAATAAACATAATCAGACAAAGTGCGATTAACCCCAACTGCCCACGTACTCTTTTCATCAGAATCCCCCCCAATTCGAGATTAATTGCTTAATCTGGTTTTAAAGTGCATTCTAACCTTGCTTCTACAATTTTTAATCCTTATTTCGACAGACCAGCGCTTTCAAGAATGCACCAGACTTATCCGTATACAGGCCAGCAAATATAAAGTAACCATTATCAGGCAAAGGGCACTTAGTTCCCAGTCTTACCGGTAATTTTACTGCTCATGAAGGAACAGTCTCTCAAATCACATGTTGCACTTTCAATAAATAATGGCGGCATTGACTAGCCGTTTTAATGGTACTTCCACCAAAATTCCGCCAAGAACGAGACTTAACTCCCAATTGCTTGAATGTCCCATTTAACAACACCTTGCGGATGGCATCACCACAAAATAGTTTTAAGTACCAAGTTGGTGAGGTCGATGTAGTTAAAACCTGTACACGCTTTAATTGCGACATATTTCCCCGAATCCCCCGTTTACCCGCAAAGTAAAATAAATTACGCTTAAATACCATATCAACGAACCCCTTCACAATCGCCGGGACATCATTCCACCAGACCGGGCAAATAAAAATGAGTCGTTCGCAATGCTGAAGTCGCGCTTCGTAGCTTTTAACCAGTGGATCCAATGTTTTCCCTTGACGGTACAAATTATATTCATTGGTCGTATATTGCCCATTAAACTGATCTGCGTATAGATCCAAGACGTCAAAAGAAACACCCTCCTGAGTCAATCGGTCCGTCACAGCCAATAATATCGCATGATTTAAACTAGTTTCTTGTGGATGAGCGTACACAATTAAAGTATTCGTCATTAGAAATTCCTCCCCATCAGCTCTACTGCTTACTTATCATTTTTTACACAATAATTTTCTCTGAAGCAACGTGATAAACGCTGCTCTAGCTTTCTTCTTTACGTAGATAATCAGACCGCTTTCTAAACAGGAAGACTGTCGGTAACATCACACCCGTAAATGGCATAGCCATCTGATATGGTCGGATAAAGGCATGGGTCAGCTGGCGCTTCGTTTCATGTCTAATGGCCGCCACCTCAGTTGTTAGAAGTTGATTATCACGGGTGACTTGTTGCGTGACGGATTGACTGACCCGTTGGTAAATTGCTCGTTTGACCGTGACCGGTGCCGCCGTCAGTTGGTGTTGCCGCAATGTCCGCTGATAGTTTGACCGAATCAGTCTCTGGGTTTTAGCTGAGCTGATAAATGTCGTTTGCCCGTGCTTAGGCGTTTGTTCCGTCGCTAATTGGGACTTAACTTGTGTCAGCGTGTCACTTTTTACTTTGGCAGAAACGGGTAACGCCTCAACCCTGTTCTGCGAATACAACCAAACGTTGGTTTTCGCCGTCACGAGGTTAGCAGACAGCGCGGATACAAAGATCGCCACCGCTAAGGACGTCCCAATCTGCCGGAAGACGCCGATCACACTTTGAGATGCGGTTAGTAGATTGCCCGTAAAATCACCAGCTGCTAACACGGTGATGGGACCAATCACGACGCCGTAACCCATCCCGACTAAGAGCGCGGCTACACAGACCTGCCAGTAAATATTGGGATTCATCCAACTCAGCGCCACGTAACCCCCAATCATCGACAAGCTTCCCATTAAAATGACCAACCGCGGACCAACTTTACCTAAAAGCCAACCACTAATCGGTGACCAGATAAAAATCATCATTGAGGCGGGGGTGATCATCAACGCAGCTAGTAATTCTCCTTTACCTTGAACTTTGGTAAAGAAGCTCGGCATCAAGACCAGCAGCGCTACTAGGAAGATCCCCGACATGATCGTGACAATGGCGGAGCCCACGAACTGCTTATCCTTAAATAGCGCCAGGGGTACCATCGGCTGTTGCACATGACTTTCAACGACAATAAACCCAATTAGTGACAGCACACTCAGTAAGATCAATCCCAGACATTGGTAACTCGTCCAGCCCCAGTCGTTCCCTTTGACTAAGAACAAGGTCAAACTAAACAACATGGTCATGGACAGAATCGTCCCACCCACATCTAGCTGCTCCTTTTGTTGCTTGCGTTCGTGTAAGTCAAAGAGCCGCCAGCAAAGTCCCAATGCCAATAAGGTAAATGGCACATTAACCAGGAAAATTCCCCGCCAGCTAAAGAACTGCGTCACGACACCGCCAATGGTTGGCCCCATTGCGGCTGCTAGGCCTTGCGTAACCCCCAATGTGGCGATTGCGCTGGTCCGCTTGTCCATCGGTACGCTCTGAATCCCAATAGTCATACTTGCTGGGAAAACAATCGCCGCCCCCAGGCTTTGAATTCCCCGCCCAACAATCAGCCAAGCCACACTGCCGGCTAGTCCAGAAAAAAGTGATCCGAGTAAGAATAAGCCGAGTCCTATCAGATAGAAACGGTGGCGCCCATAAATATCCGCCAATCGTCCCAGCGGAATCGTCAACGTAGCAAATAGAATGGTGTACAGGTTAAGTGCCCAAGATAATTGTTCTAGGCTGGTCGATAGGCCATTTTGAATTGCCGGTAATGCGATATTCATCACCGTTGTATCCAGAATACAGAGAAAAATACCAATGGCCATTGTGCCAACTAACGCTGTGGTCTTTTTCATCATAAACTCCCCCTCTTCAAGTGTTATCGTTAGTTTATGCGCATCAATCACGATAAACTAGCTTTGGGTTACAGAAAGGGGGATGTTGTAACCGATGAATCCACATGAGCGTAAACAGCAAAATTTAAAAACCATCTATCGTGCCTTACTAGAGTTAATGATGGCAAAGCCACTGGCGACGATTTCAATTACTGAGCTCTGCCAACGCGCCCAGGTCTCACGAACATATTTTTACCGTCACTATCAAAACTTTGATCAAATTATTGCCGCCTACCAAACGCAAAACATGCTGCATTACTTACGGCGACTGCCTAGGACAGACCAGGTCACGCTCCCTGAGCTGATGACCCATTACTTTGAGCACACTAAAATGGAGACTGAGACTTATCTGCTGCTGATCAAAAATAATAAGCTGGACGTTTTAGTCAAAACCTTCCAAACCGTTTTTAAACTACTCATCAAGCAAGACCGCATCGGCGGACACGGCCCCAACATAACGAATCCTTACTATCTCTTGTTCTTTTCGGGCGGCGTGATCAATATCGCCGCTAACTGGGTTAGTAATGGCTGCGTTGAATCTCCCCAATACCTGGGGCAGATGATCGCTCACTTCGCATTAAGTCCTTCAAACTAGCGTGTAAGACAAATGAAGGCGGCCGTTCTGTATGGGTCGCCTTCATTTTTTAATTTATAAAATTCGCACGTAGCCGCGCCACCCTTGATATGGCGAGCGATGTACGCTTCCTCAATCCGTGTGCTTTATTGCAGGCCATGATATACTATCTCCAACCTATTTTCACCGCTTACCAAGAATAAAGCAATTTATAAAGCGGCCACGTTCATTCTAATTAATTACGTAATGAGGAGTCGGAATCTAATATGAATTATGTCTTTGATGTTGACGGTACGCTAAGCTTTAACGGCACAAGCATCTCAGCCGAGATTACAGAAGGTCTAAAAGCCTTAGAAAAAGGCGGTCATCACCTAATCTTCGCTTCTGCTCGTCCGATAAGAGATTTACTCCCCATTGTTCCTGAATTTCGGCACAACTTGCTAATTGGCGGGAATGGCGCTATTGTCTCACAAGCTGATACGATCAAGGTTATGACCCCAATTGCTACACCAGATAGAGATTACTTGAAAGCCTTAATCACCCACTATAATTTAGATTATGTGGTTGATGGTGATTGGGATTACGCCGCGCACGTTTCACCAGATAATTTGCTCATAAAACAACTCGATCCAGATCATCTCGCCCATAACGTTCCCTTGGAACAGATTACAACAGCCATTAAAGCTATTCTCTTAGGGATGTCTGAGCAGCAGTTGGAAAGAATTATACGACTGGTCAATGACCATACAAATCTGGAAATTGTGCAGCACGTCGGTGAAGGTAACCTAGATCTGACTGCACAGAACATTAATAAGGCTAATACGTTAGCCTTATTAGGAATTCATGATTATATCGCCTTTGGTAATGATATGAATGACGTCAAGCTGCTGTCGCAGGCCACCACTAGTTTTTGGGTGAATAGTAAATCGGCATTACTCGAACAAGCTGAATCTTTTGCTCATACGATCGTGGCTCCTGATAAAGTTGCGGCGGTAATCCATCGATTAGGCTAGTCACCGCAAGGCACCTTGGTTCCTATCATACTTAATGGGCATTATTCGGTGATCCTGCTGTTTTCATCTGTTGGTAAACTGCCATCTTATGATGAATGAAATCTAAATAATTCTGAGTCTGCTGGGCTCGTTGTTGCAATCTTTCTTCTTGGATTTTCAGTAAGCTCAGTCGCTCATCAATCGTTGAGCTCCCCTGCGATCGGAGTTCAGAGTAACGCTTAATCTCGCGGATGGGCATACCCGTCTGCTTAAGCCGTTTAAGAAAGTCCACCCACCTCAAATCATGCTCATCGTAAACGCGGTGATTTCCTAAGGTTCGTTTGGGTTTTAGAAATCCTACTCCTGAATTATTCACCAGAAACTCCAAAATCCCCATCAAACACATGATTCAAGTGCTTGATGGGAATTTTACGTTTTCACCTTTTAAGTGCAGAAAAAGAGCCTCAGCTCTGG
>NZ_JAAXLK010000034.1 GCF_012641185.1 Levilactobacillus tujiorum | reverse complement strand
GCATACTTTTCTTGAGTACGATATTTGTCAGAGGTACTGATTGGCACAACTAGCACCGTATTAAAATAGCGATTATAGTGATCGTTGCTTACAACTAAACACGGTCGCTTTTTCTTAGTTTCAGTGCCTTTAGCCGGATCTAAATTAATCCATAAAATAGCGCCTTGTTTTAATTTCATTAATCAAAGTCTTCGCTTTCTACGTCTTTACCCCAATCAACTTCTGTTGTACTGAGATTTCCAAACTTTTTTTCTTGTTCATCAACAAGTTGCCATAGATCCGGTTTACTACGAACAATCATTACTTTACCATTTGGTTCAATCTGCCATTCAATTGTGTCAGTAGACCGAACTTTTAACAGTTCACGTACTGTTTTAGGAATTGTAATCTGATTTTTACTTGTGATCTTCGAGCTAACCTTAGTTACATTACCTGCGCTCACAACACCATCTCCTTACTTTTTCCTTACAAAAATAATAACATAACTGCTTTAATATCTCAAGAAAAGGAGAAAAGACTATGCAACAAGTTGTTTTACCCATCAAAGATTCCAACGTTCTTAAAGAGGTTCAAGATACGTTACTCAATAACTTTAAAGCTGGCCGACGTAACTATACGATTTTTCAAGTTGGTAAAGCGACGCTACTGCGAGTGAGTGACGTTATGGGCTTAAAACAGGCCGATATTTTTAATCCGGACGGTTCTATTAAACAAAATGCGTTTATTCATGACCGAAAAACTGGTAAACCTAATACCTTGTACCTCAAACCGGTTCAAACAGAGCTCTTATTGTACCGTCAATGGCTGCTTGATCATAAGCTGGATTCTGAATGGCTCTTTCCTTCCATTCAACACCCAGAACGGCATATTACGGAAAAACAGTTCTACAAAATTATGAGTAAGGTTGGCGATCTATTAGGAATTAATTATCTAGGTACTCATACGATGCGCAAAACTGGGGCTTATCGTGTTTACACGCAATCAAATTACAATATTGGCTTAGTCATGCACTTATTAAATCATTCAAGTGAAGCCATGACTTTAGCTTATTTGGGTTTAGACCAAGCCAGTACCGAAACTATGTTAGATCAAATTGATTTTGGTTAGTTTTATTTAGATTTTTGGTTGTTGCCGAAGGCAACTTCTGAGACAGATTTTAAGCACTTACATTCCACTAATTTTTGGTGGAGTGTAAGTGCTCCTTGACTGAGATTTTATCGGTCTTCGGACTCACATAGATGTTCTATGTGTAAGTGCGCATTGACCTCGTTTCACTCGGTCTGCTGATAACCATAAAATCAATTTCTGCTGTTGTTAAACTGAATGTATTTTTAATTCAATTTATACTTGCACTTAACTAAGTTTGTTATGCTTTAGATACTTAAAAAGTGTTGCAGATCCCACTGTTTTAAGCCAATTTTTTTAATCGTTCTGTGCAAGGAATCTTTATGAGTTTGGTAACAAATTTTGAATAACGGTACTGTAAAATCTGTGAATCTAAATTGAAATCATTATTTTGATGTTAGGAGTAATCAAGATGGACGAAAAGAAAGTATTAAAAACCATTGATGAAATGCTTGCTGATCCTTGGCAAGTTGATATTCAAGAATTGTTTGAAGCTTCTGTCAATGAACCTGACGAGATCAAAAAGAATTTGTATGATTCCCTGTATATTTATGTTTTGCAGAAAAGACAAGAAGATATTATTAATCGTCCTGGCTTCGTTATTTAGCCCTCTAAAAGCCTGCTGAGGGCTTTTTATTTTTGCTTTGGTATAAATATATATAAACAGTCTCAAAATCGCTATAAACGAGAAATAAGGCCCTTAAAAACGAATATAGCAGTTAGATTCTTGTTGAGATTCAGAAAAACTAACTGTTTGCTGTCAATGGTAGCGGACGAGCAAAGCGTGGGAGCATAAGGAATTGACAGCTCTAAACCAGTTTTAACACTGAATTGGCGAAAGCCAAAGTTTTATAGAAACTTTGCTTTCCTGCCTAACGGCGAGTGAAAAAGCGGTTAAGCTGGCTCAGCTTGGACGGGGTTCGGGGCGTCAGCGCCCGAATTAATGTGGCTTGCCACTCCTTTGTAGGCAACGAACGAAGTGAGGCGCAAAGAGCGTAGCGAATGAAGTTTAATGTGAGCCTGTTTTTGGGCTCACTCCTTTGTATTTTTGTTTTAGATTTTGATCTTGTACAGTGGTGCCTCTTTTAAACCTCTTTTATAAACCTCTTTTAAACCTCTTTTAGACCCCTATTGCGCCTTACTCCCCCAAGGCGTACAGAAGTTTATCGACTACATTTTGTCTGTTTATCGACTACATTTTGTCTGTTTATCGACTACATTTTGTCTGTTTATCGACTACATTTTGTCTGTTTATCGACTACATTTATTTACTCCTGTATTCAAATAAGGTAGTATTATTCAAGGAGGTTATTTTATGAGCAATGAATTAGTCAAATATGACCCTGAATTAAATACAATCCCCTTGCGAAGGTTTACTCCTGTAGAAATGAACTTGTTCTTTTCTGTAGTTTCTAGAATGCGTGATAAAGGTGATGATACTGTTAGATTTACCTTTGATCAGTTAAAAGAGTTAAGTGCCTATAAGCCAACCGCAAATAATCGGTTTATTGATGACATACAAAGTACATATCAAAAAATACTAGGTCTTAGATTTGGCTCTCGAAGTAAAGATGGTCTTGATAGAGAGATGTTTGTCATGTTCACTCGATTTGAAATTAAGGGATCTGCAGACGTTCCTTATGTTGATATTCAAATTTATCCCAAAGCGTTGAAACTTCTAAATAATCTCGAAAGTTGGGTTCGTTATGCTTTGACAGAGTTCCGAGATTTAAAGAGTAGTTACGCAAAAACAACTTTTCGTATTCTTAAACAATTCCGAACCACTGGTTATGCTTATTTTTCTAAAAATGATTTCTTTGAACTACTAGATATTCCACAAAGCTATTGGAGTAAGCCTGCGAACGTTGAATCTAGGGTTATTCGCCCAATTAAGGAAGAACTAACCCCTTTGTTTAGAGGCCTAACTATACGAAAAAAATATGGTAAAGGTCGTGGGAAACCAGTGATTGGTTATACTTTTACTTGGAAGCCTGAAAGAAAAGACGCAAACGACTTTTCTCAAGGTAAGTTCCAAGATGAGCGTCAAAAACTTTTTAATATCCAGAATAATGGTGAATTAACAGAACAAGAAAAATGGCGTGCTACCGATAAAGTTAAAGGCCTACCACTAGGCTCAACTGAAAAACAGATTTTAGCCGAACGACAGATTGAGCATGATAAAACAATAAGAGATCAGACAAGACAAGAAATGCTTGCTGAACTCCGAAAGGGGTTTGGAAATCATGCCTAAAACAATTAGAGAACTTGCTGACGAATTGAAGGTCTCTAAACAAACTATTCAATACCACTACCAAAGACTACCAACAAAGAACCGACAAAAAGATAGTCAAGGTACAAACATGATCAGCCTTACAGCTGAAAGGATTATTAGGGACAAGGTAGCAAAGCCTTCGGTAGCAAATACCCAACAAACAGGTAGCAAAAAAGTGACAAAGACTAGCAAAGAAAATAATGAGCTAATTGCCACTCTAAGAAGAGAAATAGAAGATTTAAAGTCTCAACGTGACAAACAGCTTGCTGCCAAAGACCGACAAATAGATCATCTAACAAAATTGGTGGATCAGCAGCAACAATTACAATTAGCAACAGTAGCAGATAACCGTCGATTAAAAGATCATGTACAAAAGCTAAGTGGGCAACTAACTCAAAAAACTAACGACAACTTGTCGACCGGAAATGATCTTTTTAACATCCAAGATAAAAAAAGCAAAATAGCTAAACAGAAGATTGTTAAATCTGGTAGTAATAAAGATGGCATACACACAAATAGAGCTATTAAACGTTGGTGGAAATTCTGGTAAAAGTTAATGTAAGCCTTAAGGTTTCAACTAAAGCAATTTACGAATAATTTTATTTTTGAGGTAATAAGATATAGAGTGGCACTAACTTGTCGTTTAATATTCATAAAAATTATGGGGGAGTAGCTGTGATAAAAACCAAGATAACTAGTCTTGTCGTCATTGGGTTGATTTTGGGGGCAGGCTTATGGTTATATGGCAATATTGATGATGATGTTATGACTACAAAAACTGATAGTCAAACAACTAAGACAGTAAAGCAGGCAAAAACTGATAGTCAAACAACTAAGGCAGTAAAGCAGGCAAAATCATTAAGTCAACAGTACCAATATAAAGAAGCAAAATCAGTGTTATCGGGGCACAAAGGAACAACAGTTGATCATCTAAAAAAGAGTATTAATAAGCAACAGTCAAAGTTGGTCACGTGGGATGATCCGACAAAAATTTCACATCTTTTTTATCATTCACTAATTGTTGATCCTGGTAAAGCTTTCTCATCTAAGCAGGCACAGGGATACAAAGATTATATGGTGACCATCGACGAATTTATGCCGATGCTGAATCAGTTATATGATAATGGCTATGTATTAATTAACTTTAAAGATATCATTTCGATTGGTAAACAAGGGAAGGTGACTTTCAAACCAGTCAAATTACCTGAAGGCAAGAAGCCTTTAATTATATCACAGGATGATGTTAACTATTATGAGTATATGAAGAATTCTGGATTTGCAGATAAATTAGTCGTCAATAAGCAAGGTGATGTTAAAAATCAATATACCAATAATGGTCAGAAGAAAATTGGTGATTATGACATGGTACCGATTATTGATACCTTCATCAAAAAGCATCCAGATTTCTCATACGGTGGCTCAAAGGGTGTGATTGCTGAAACGGGTTATAATGGGGTGCTAGGTTATCGTTCATCAAAGAGTCAATATGGTGATACAAAAAAGACACATCGCGAAGCTAAGAAAGCGACAAAGGTTGCTAACGCTATGAAAAAGGAAGGTTGGCAGTTTGCATCGCATTCCTGGGGTCATATAAATATGACTACGGCCAGTGTTGATGATATCAAAAAGGACACTGCACTTTGGCAAAAGGAAGTACAACCAATTGTTGGTAAAACACCAGTATTGATTTTCCCATTTGGAGCAGATATTGGCTCATTTACAAATTATACAAATGATAATGCAAAGTACACTTATCTTAAGAGTAGCGGTTTCAGTATTTTCGATAATGTTGATGCGTCACAGACATCATGGGGTCAATTAACAAATAATTATTATCGTAATGCGCGGATAAATGTCGATGGTATTCGTTTACATGAAACAATGACTGGTGAGAACACGGTTCTAAATGACTTCTTTAATACAAAAGATTTTTATCATCGTGATAAATAATGAAGAGCGCGAGACAAAAGTCGTCAACAAAAAATTGGGTTATTTTTCAAACAGTTAGACAACACTATCACTCTTCATCAACGTAAGTTAGATTTGTTGAAAGAACAGAAAAAAGGCTTTTTACAAAATATGTTTGTATAGGGACTATAATATACTTGATTACTCTAACTAGAGTTTTCTCATTATGTTAGCCTTTGCGAAAGATAAGATCAGTAAAAACCATCTAGCTTATCTAACTGCTTGGGTAGCTTAATTTTTTTAAAATTAGAAGGGATCGTTTGTTTGACGTACGCAAAAATAAAAGCGGAGTAAAAAAACAGACACTTTTTTTACACAAACCATGGAATGAACTGACTACTTTCCGCTATTTTACAAATAAGGAAGCCTACGGCTTATTTCGATGCTAGTTATTTTCACAAAAAATGGTACAACGTAATTTATTCTAAAAGAAACTTATTTTAAAAGAATAGCAGATGGCGGTTTTTCATTATCTTGAATATGAACAAGCTTATTCTGGGAAAGTCCGAATGCTGGGCTATTGAATAGAAACCAGTTAAGGCAGTGGTGTATAGGTTCTTTTTGGACGCTTAAAAAATGAACTGTTTTATATGGAGTATTCTGGAAGGATATTAGTATAGACCCAGTGAGCAGTATTTTTGACGCTGAGTTGTTTAAATAGTACGTTTTTATTAGTAGAAATAAAACAAATAGGAGATGAAATAATGAAACAAGTACCAGAAACAAAAATCAAACTAACGGATGTAAAGGAGTTGCTTAATAAAGGGTATAACCTTTTAGGTGAGCTTCGTGAAGAAGCAGATGCTCCAGTAGCAAAAGCAGAATTTCTGACAGAAGAAATTACAACCGTTTATGGAGAAGAAGCAGCGCGTAAATTTTATAATCCTGAAAACTTCAAGCGGGAAGGGTCTATGCCAAAAGGAGTATTGAAAACTTTATTTGGTGAAGACGGCGTACAGACGATAGATGGAAAGAAACACCATCAACGTAAAAATTATTTCATGGATTTGATGACTCCAGAACGTATGGAAGACTATAGAGCTATTCTAGATCAAAATCTTGCAACCGAACTCGATCAGCAACATGGCACTTTTGAGTTATTCGACCTTTCTAAAAGAGTTCTCTTTAACTCTATTTGTGAATGGGCTGGAATTAATCTAGCACAGTATGATCCGAAAGAAATCGATAAGCTTGCTAGTAATCAAATATCCATGATTAGCGGAGCCATCACTTCTCCAACGGACCACTTGAAAGGAGTAAAAGACCGTAACGAATCAGAGGGATGGGCTCAATCATTAATTAAAGAAGCTCGCAAAAATCCTGTACCAGGCAAAGAAAATCTTGCCCTCTATACATTCGCACAAGCAGAAGACCTAGAAGGAGAGTTATTACCAGTAGAGGTTGCAGCAGTTGAATTGCTAAACATCATTCGTCCTACTGTAGCACTGACGGTTTGGATGGCCTTAATGGGGCATGCGCTTTTCAGTAAAACGAACTTGTATGACCAATTAAAAGAAGACTTTGATACCCTACAAGATTCCTTTATTCAAGAAATGCGTCGCTACTATCCATTCTTTCCTATGTTACCAGCAATCGCTCTTCGTGATGTAGAAATTGATGGTTACGAAATACCAAAAGATAGCTGGGTTGTCTTAGATATTTATGGTACAAACCATGACGCTCGTACGATTGATCATCCAGAAAAATTTGATATCAAAAGATATATTGGAAAAACAAAAGAAATTTCTTATGAAGAAGAATACGAAATGATTGCGCAAGGTGGAGGAGAATTTAGAAATATGCACCGTTGTGCAGGAGAATGGATTACTCTTCACAGTATGCGTGTCTTTTCTGACCAATTAGTAAATAAATATAACTTTAGTATTCCCGAACAAGACTGGACCGTTCCAATGAACCAATTTCCTACGTATCCAAATAGTAAAGCATTGTTGTTTAAAGAATGATTTAAAAATAAAAGTTTGGTAGAGAGCTCCCGATAAAATGATACCCATGTCAAGGACACAATAAAACAAGAGATTAAGCTGCTTGAAGATGCCTCCTATATTGAATAGGGGTCATCTTTTTTAAATTCCATTGATAACGGTAATTGTTAGAGTAACGTAAGCGCCTAATAGAAAGGTACCTAGAAAATGAAAAAGGACACCTCTTTTTGGGTCTATTTTTAACAAATAACCCCTCAAAAACATTGAAAGAATAGCCCCCAATATCTATAATGTAGATATTGGGGGCTATTTTGTTTCTTTTATCAATAAATAACATCTGCTTTTCAGAAAAATTGTTGGACCTTTGTACTAATTGAACTAATTTCTTGCTGAGATAAAGTGGCCACAACTTCGCCATCTGATCGTTTTGTTGGATCGACAGCACGGACATGTTGCAATAACGCTGTCCCGTGAATTTTCCCGTTATCTATCCTGATAAATAACGGCGATTTAGCATACTTTTCTTGAGTACGATATTTGTCAGAGGTACTGATTGGCACAACTAGCACCGTATTAAAATAGCGATTATAGTGATCGTTGCTTACAACTAAACACGGTCGCTTTTT
>NZ_JAAXLK010000033.1 GCF_012641185.1 Levilactobacillus tujiorum | reverse complement strand
TATTATAATAATGATCGGATTCAAGGTAAGCTTGGGTATTTATCACCACGTGACTTTGAGCTAGCACAAGCAGCATAAAACGTTCCAACTTTTGGGGTACACGTCATCTTTCGAGGCTTCAAGTTGTGTTCGCACCGATCCAGCCCATATCTGCTGACCGGTAAGGCGCAGGGATCCATCCTGTGGTAGAAACACCAGCTAATCCAAAAGGGTAACCAGCGAAAGTAAACGCTGGTTACCCTTTTTACGGCTTGTTTATTCATCAACATGGGCCGCATTTTGTAACTGGATCATGTCATAATAGTAGCCCTGCTTCTGCATCAACTCATCATTAGTGCCTCGCTCAACAATCTTACCGTGATTGAGGACCAAGATCAGATCGGCATTTTGAATCGTCGATAGCCGGTGCGCAATGGCAATTGTCGTTCGATTCTCTTGAATTCGTGACAACCCATTTTGAATCATGCTCTCCGTTTCCGTGTCAACGTTAGCCGTGGCCTCGTCCAAGATCAGAATCTTAGGATCGGTGACCACCGTCCGGGCAAACGTGATTAATTGCCGTTGACCAGCCGAATATTCCGTCCCCCGTTCAAGCACGGTCGTCGCATATCCCTGTGGTAGTTGATCAATGAATTCATCCGCCTGAACAAAGTGGGCCGCTTGCCGAACCTGCTTATCAGAGATTTTCGTGTTAAACATCCGAATGTTGGTTTGAATATCGCCATAGAATAATTGCGGTTCCTGCAGCACGAGTCCCATCTTGGTCCGTAATTCTTCCGCTGGATACTCACGGATATCTCGGTCATCAATTAACACTTCCCCCGATTGAAACTCGTAGAAGCGCATCAACACGTTGATTGTCGACGTTTTCCCAGAACCGGTCTGACCAACCAGTGCGATAGTCTGGCCGGGTTCTGCGACAAAGGAGACGTCCCTTAGCACCGGATGCTCCTGATCATAGGCGAACGTTACGTGCCGAAATTCAATTTTACCACGCGTAATCTTAGCGTCAGCTACGGGATGCTGGGCTGGCGCGACCGTCTGATCATCAATGACCCGCAACACGCGCGATCCTGCGACCATCCCATTTTGAAAGTCACTCAGACTATCCATCATATTACTCATTGGACTATAGAAATTATTCAGGTAAGTGATAAATGCGTAAATAACCCCGGCAGCCACCACCTCATGAATTCCCCGAATACCGAAGATACTCAACACAATGACCGTCCCTAAGGCGTAGAACAAGTTGATAATCGGACTCAGTAGTAACGAATTGGTCCGAATCATTGCCTTACGCGTGTCGTAATAGGCCTGATTGGTGGCCTCAAAATTGCCCGCTGTCCGCCGCTCTTGCCGAAATTCTTGAATCACACTAATTCCGGTAATCGCTTCAGCCAACTTCGTATTCAATTCACTCAAGCGTTCCCGCATGCGACGATAAACTTTCGAACTGTACCGTTGATAATACCAAATCGTAACGCCCAAGAAAGGCACTAGAATCAACGTCCACAGCGCGACCGTCAGATCCGTAAAGGCCATTGCCAGAAATGATGACACCACCGCAAAAAGCGCTAAGATCAAGGTGTTCAACAAAGCCCAGAAGTTAGAAAAGGTCATGGTATCATTCATCAACCGGGACAGAATCGACCCCCCGGGCGTTTGATCAAAATACCGCATGCCCTTGCCATGTAACTGACTGAAGAGTTGCCGGCGCACATTTTCCAACATGTACTCGGCTCCCATCGTGCTGGTATAGTTCTGCCAAAACTGGGTCGCCGCCCGGAGGATCATGCCAAAGAAGTATAACCCCGCGAAGAGCCACATAATCGTCAGCGTGGCGTTACCAGCCCGCAAGTACCGGTCCATATACATTTGTAATAGCCAGGGCAGGAAAACATTAATGCCACTAATGACGGCAGATAAAATGATTGACCCTACGAAGAACCATTTGTAAGGCGCCGCAAATCTTAGTAGTCGTTTGATAACCGTCCACTGTTCTTTAGTCGACATGCTATGGGCCCAAGCTGACTCATGCTTATCCGTCATCACGAACGCCTCCCTTCACCTGTGTTTCCAGCTGTTGCTGCTCAAAGACGCGTTGATACCAACCATGGGCTGCCATCAATTGCTCGTGCGTTCCACGTTCAACGACTTTTCCTTGGTCAAGAACCAAGATCTCATCTGCACCCATCACAGAACTCAGTCGATGAGCCGAAATGATCGTCGTCTTATTGGCCCGCTCGGCCTTGAGGTTGGCTAAGATTTCCGCCTCCGTCTCCGCATCAACCGCAGACAGCGCATCGTCTAAGATTAACAGTTCCGGATTGATCAGTAATGCCCGTGCAATAGCCATACGTTGCCGCTGACCTCCAGATAATGAAATGCCTTCTTCACCCACCTGAGTGTCGTAGCCTTCTGGCAGCTGGGCAATCTGACCCGCTAAATCACTCTTGGCCGCCGCGGCTTCAACTTCAGCCTTTGTCGCATCTGGCTTCGCAAACCGAATATTTTCAAAAATATTTGAAGAAAAGAGGAAACTCTCCTGGGGCACGTAGCCAATCGCTGGCAAATAGCTGTCCAGCGCATAATCCTTAATTGGGTGCCCCCCAAATTGGATCTCACCATCGTAGGCATCGAATTCGCGCAAAATAAGCTTCATGATGGTGGACTTACCGGCTCCGACCCGACCAACAATCCCCAAAGTCTTGCCGGCTTGTAGGTCAAAGTCAATTTGCTGGAGACTAGCCCCCGCATCATCTGGATAATCAAAGCGTTGGACGTGATAGCTTAAAGTTCCAGTTGGGCGCGTCTTCAATCCATTAACCCGATCAACAATATGGGTCTTTTGATTGAGTAGCTCCATTACCCGATCGTAACTGGCATTTCCCCGCTCCATGGTGTTGAACAACATGCCGACCGCAAACATCGGCCACACCATCATCGCCAAGTAACTGATAAAAGAGACCAAATTACCAATCGTGATGACGTGATGCGTCACAAACAGCCCGCCTAACACAATCGTCGCCACATAAGACAGTGAAATCACCAACGTAATTGCTGGATCAAACAACGAATCCAACCGGTTAACCCGGCGATTAATTTTAATGGTCCGGGACACTTGTTGGTCAAAATCGGCAACGTCATCGGCCTCTTGTCCCAAGGCCTTAATCACTTTGATCCCACTAATACTCTCCTGCGCCTTATTGTTTAACCGGGAGAATGCGGCTTGTGAGGCACCAAAGGCGCGATGAATCCGCTGACCCAGCAGCCAAGAAATAACCGCTAAAAACGGAAAGGGAATAATCGCAATCAGCGTCAAGCGCCAATCAATCAGGGTCATCATGGCAATTAAAGTCGTACCACCCGTAATAATGGCATCAGCGAATTGTAGAATACCACCGCCGGCAACCCGCTGAACAGCTTCCAAGTCATTGGTGGCATGCGCCATTAAGTCACCCGTCCGATAACGCTGGTAGAACTCGCGATCCATCACCATAAAATGATTGAACAGCCGATTCCGGAGCAACTGTTCCAGCCGAGCAGCACCGCCCCAGATCGCATTCCGCCATAAATAACGCGTAGCATATTGGCCAACCGCGGCCAGCGTAATGAGACCCAAGTCCAAGACCAGCATGCGCCCAGTCATGGTTTGCCCGTGAATGCCATCGACCAGGTTCCCAATAATCCGCGGTGGAACAATGGCAATGATGGCCGTTAACAACAGCCCTATAATCCCGACAAGATAAATTCGCCATTCTAGACGAAAGTACCAGGCTAATTTACGAAAAATACTCACGAACAGCCCTCCTTCACGTTAAATTAAAATATGATTAAATTGTAACAGACTTTCTAAGTT
Source organism: Levilactobacillus tujiorum (assembly GCF_012641185.1). Lineage (GTDB taxonomy): Bacteria > Bacillota > Bacilli > Lactobacillales > Lactobacillaceae > Levilactobacillus > Levilactobacillus tujiorum. Next base: position 9,605 of record NZ_JAAXLK010000033.1, on the reverse strand, counting down.
TACAGAACTTTTCATAAAACGCAAACAAAAAAACTCGCTCCAGAAAAAAACTGGAAGCGAGTCGGCAATGTAGCTAAACCTACTTTTTGCGATTTGATTGTTGTTGCATCGCGTTCATCATTTGATGTAACTTACGTTGTGATGGCTTTTGCCCCATTTGCAACATCATAGCACGCAGTTGGTCTTCGTTAATTGGTGGATTGTCTTTCAGATAATTTTCCATGTACTTACGAGCACCGAAGAAGCCCCCAGCAGCACAGCCAAGGCCGACAACGATGACGATAATGATCCAGATCCAAGTTGACAAGGTATTCCCCTCCTTTTAAAGTCATTCATTTTACAATTTTACACAAACTTAAGGCAAAATAAAAGAGCGAATCCGGCAAAAAGACCCGCTCTCGAAATTAATTGTCGCGTAAACCCTTTTTGCGTTGAATATTACGGACCTTTTCGGGCGTTACTTCATTGCCATCCTTGTCGTAAACTTGCATCATTTCAACTTGACTTCTGAAGCTTTCTTTAAATAGTTTCAGGTACTTCTTCCGCAATACGGCGCGCTCCGAGACCTCTTCGGTAGTTAAGCCCTCACTTGACTTAGCCTTGTGGGCCAATTCATTGATTCTTACTAATAAGGTGTCCATCGTTTCTTCAGCCATGAACAATCCTCCTTTATTGGATAGTTTATTCGATCAGTCTCCGCATCGTTAATTAGGAGACAACTGATTCTGATATTTTCGACAAGCCCTATCATATCAGGGTTATTTCTAGATTTCAACTCATTTAACCGAACATCTGTTTGAAAACGGTGCAAACGTATGCTACACTGTGATTAAACTATACTACGAATGACGAACGAGGTGGCAAAAATGAGTAAAGCTTCTGAAAGTAAACAGCTAGCCGTCCTGCGCTTCATCTGGGAACGGGTAAATGAAAAAGGGTATCCGCCAACCGTCCGTGAGATTGGTGAAGCTGTCTCCCTTTCTTCAACCTCTACGGTGCACGGCCACATCGCCCGCCTAGAAAAGAAAGGCCTTTTGACCAAAGATCCCACTAAGCCCCGGGCACTGGAAGTAACGCCCGCAGGACTAGAAGAATTAGGCGTCCATGAACAACAAACCCGTATCCCAGTTTTGGGTACGGTAACCGCTGGGGAACCAATCCTGGCCGTTCAGGAAGCAACTGACTACTTCCCAGTTCCACCTGAATTTGAACGCGACGATGATCAACTCTTCATGTTGACTATCCGCGGTGAAAGTATGATCAACATCGGTATTCTCAATGGTGACCAAGTGATTGTCCGCCGGCAGCAAAACGCGGACAATGGTGATATTGTGATCGCGATGACGGAAGACAACGAAGCAACCTGCAAACGGTTCTTCAAGGAAGCCGATCACTTCCGCCTGCAACCAGAAAATGATACGATGGCGCCAATTATTTTAAATAACGTCAGCATTCTAGGTAAGGTCGTTGGCTTGTTCCGCGATGACGTTCACTAAATACTGATAGTACCACAAAGGCAGCTGCTTATCCGGTTAGGGTTAGCAGCTGCCTTTTAATTCTGGTGTTCTTTTAGTTAGTAATACCGGCTAAATGACTTTGCCGTGATAGTGGCTTTCAGGTAAAGTTGAAAAATCGTATGCTGCTAAGGCTTCTGCTTCTCTCAAGTAAGCGTGTAACCCTTCAGCAATCATCAAATTAAGGATCGTGTCCTTTTCATGCAGGATCACGACTGGCTTTCTGCTGTGAAAAGCATAGCCAATCTCAAAGGCCGTTCCTGAATCGACCTGATCATCAACGAAGTCAACTAGACCAACCACCACGTCTGCGTGATCAATCTGAGCGACATCCATCTTAAACGTTTCGGTGGCCCACTCTGGCGTTCCCATGGTTAACCCAGGGATTTCACCTTTTCGGGGACTAAAAAAACTCGTTACTCGGGGGTTAGCGGCTAAGGCCTGTTCCACCCGTTCAATCCGTGAAATTTGTTCATCATCAAAGAAGGGTCCCGCTAAATAAACATTGGTCACACTAATCTCCTCATTTCTCTCGTATGTGAGTCTTATTATACCGGAAACATTAACTTTTAGCGATATTATTTTAATTAATATTCGGTTATAAAACACTAAAATCGTTTAATTTAATTAATCTATTAATATTATTCGAGTTTAACCCTCCCAAACGTCAGCCTTTCATGAACCATTTTTTTCATGCTATACTGAATATAATCGAAAATTTTGGGGGCTAAATAATGATGATGCTTGGTTTTGCCATCATGGGTGGTTTAATTACAGTTATTGCTGGCTTTTCACTAATGAATGCCATTCATACCGGCAATTCAAAAATTGGGGTTAGTCTGCTGCTCGCAGCGGCACTCTTGGGAACTATATTTGCTATTTGGAAATTACCTTATTGGTCAAACCAGTCTGAAACGCCGGCTGCACATACAGCCAAGAAGGCACAGCTTAACTCACATGCTGACCAGGCCTTCTCTACTAGCTCTGGTCAAGTTACACAAGCCGATAACGAGAAAAGTGTTGCACAACAACTGAGTAAGGCACTTAGTAAACTGGGGACTGTTAGTTTCGATCAATCCCATAAAACGTACACCTTGACCGTCACCAATCATGATCTCAAACAAACGATTGCAGCCTTAACTAAGAAACCCAGCCTGGCCAAACAAGCTAAGTGGCCACGCTTCGTAGAAAATTTCACTAAAACTAGCGGATCGCTTGAAAAGTCGTTGGGTAAAGGGTACACCTTAGAAGTTCGCGTTGGTCAGCAGTCCCCCGTTCTGGTCTTTAAAGACGGCTACGTGGTCAAAAATCAATTCGAATAATCATCATACCATAAGTAAAGCGGTTGGGATCTTGGTCTCAACCGCTTTTTAGTCTTAAATTTATACTGTGAACGCGTGGACCAATGCGTCTCACTGACCACTGTCGGATGCTAACGACTGCGATACTGCCGTTGTTGGCGTTGCCGACCGGCTAGGTAATATTTCGCCTGCACCTCACCAACTGGCAACTGAACATCACGACCGTCATTGCTGAGCTGAGCCTGATAGATTGCCTCGTACTCCGCGACACTGACTCGCCGTCGTTTCGCTAACAATTGATCAAGCTTATCGTTATCAAACCCTTGTTGATAGTGTGGTTGCAGGATGCCACTGAAGAATTCACCCTCGGCTCCTGAGCCATAGCTGAATAGGCCCAGACGATCGCCCGCTTGCATGCGACCATGCCGTAGCAAAGAAAGCAAGCTCAGATATAACGAGCCCGTGTAGAGATTACCCACGTGACGATTATCGAGTTGGCTAGCCTCAAATGCTTCCTTCAATTGTGCCTGCTGGGCTGGGGTAGCTTCCGGGAGAATCTGACGCAATCCTTTTCGCCCCATCTTGGTAAAGGGAAGATGAAAGACGAAGGCGTTAAAGTCCGCAATAGTTCGCTGAGTCTGTCGTTGATAGTCGGCCCACACCGTTTTGAAGAAATCCAAGTAAACCGTTGTCGAATAGCGGCCATCCACGAGTGCCTCCGTCCGGTAAGTCGGCCGCCAGAAGTCCATGACATCTTCCGTGTGATAGCTGCTGGTTGACTCTAGTGCCAAGACTTGCGGGTTAGCCGTGACCAGCATGGCAATGGCGCCACCCCCCTGGGTCACTTCCCCCGGAGTTCTTAACCCGTAGCGGGCAATATCCGCACCGATCACCAATACCTTGGCTGTCGGGTGAACGCGGACAAAATCAGCCGCTAGTTGCAGGCCCGCCGTGGCACCGTAACACGCCTGTTTCAATTCAATTGCCCGCGTACTACTAGGCAACCCCAGCAAATGGGCTAAATAAACCGCCGTCGCTTTAGAATTATCAACGCCAGATTCTGTGCCAAATAAAACCATCGCGATCTCTTTCCTTGTGGCGGTCGTCAAAATCTGATCGGCCGCATTAGCCGCCATTGTCACCACATCTTGGGTGGGCGGAATCACGGCTTGTTTGGACTGACCAATCCCGATTAAGTATTTATTGGGATCTTCCCCTCGGGCCGTGGCCAAGTCCACCATATCTAAATAATCATTAGGCGTATAAAACCCGATTTTATCAATCCCCACGCTAACTGTCATTATGCATGTGCCTCCTCGTCATCTTTACACAATGTCCGAGCCATTTGATCCCTTGACCGGCATTAATTTTTCATATTAAGTTTAATTGTACTACACAACTGATTTTCTGGTACGAATGACCACAATCTCTAAGAAACTCTTAACCTGACTAAAAAATAGCCAACTCGGTTTTCAACGTCAATATCGTTGGAATTAACCGAATTAGCCATTATTTGTATATAACAATTTAATCTGATTAAATACTCGCCTATTTCCTGTAAGTGTGCTTTTTGTACATAGCAATTTAGCTACAATTTGTGATCTTTTAGCTGTTGAAGTACCGCGTGTAGCTTTTGCTTAGTTTCCGCACTCACTTGTGGGTATTGCGGATTGAGCGCTTGTAACCGATCAATCAAAATGTTCGACACAATCAGCCGCGCCACACCCTTATCATCGGCCGGAATTAGATACCAGGGACTCTTCTTAGTCGCCGTATTTTCAAGCATGCGGGTATAGGCTAATTGATAGTCATCCCAAAAGGCCCGTTCCTGCATATCACTGGGCGCAAATTTCCAGTTTTTGCTGGGAACTTCAATCCGCCGTTCAAACCGATGGGTCTGCTCGTCCTTAGAAAGGTGCAAGAAGAATTTGATGACCTCGAAGCCTTGGTGCCGCAGATATTTTTCATAATTTCTTAGATCATGATACCGGTGGTTCCAGAATTGGTCATCCACATCCGCTACCGAATTAATGCCAGGCAGGTTCTGTGTCGTCAACATTTCTGGATGAACGTGGCTAATGAGGACATCCTCGTACTGAGAACGGTTAAAGATCCGAATCTCCCCACGTGAGGGCAGGGCCTGATTAATCCGCCACAAGAAGTCATGATCCAACTGTAAATGGGTGGGCTGTTTGAAGCTAACCACACTCGTGCCAGACGGATTTAGGCCGCTAAAGACGTGCCGGATCAGACCGTCTTTTCCCGCCGTGTCCATCCCTTGTAGAATCACAATCACCCCGTGCTGCTTCTGCGAATACAAGCGGGCTTGAAGATCACTCAAAGTGGCAACATTAGCATCCAACGCGCTGTTAATCACGGCTTGGTTCGGGCCTTTTTCCACCCGTGTGGCGAGTTGGGCAAGATCTACGGGCCGATTCCCCGCATAACGATAACTGCTCTCAGTACTCATGCACATCATCTCCTATTACCGTTTACCTTAGCATGCTTATTCATGGGATGCTAGTGAACACCCGAACTTTTTTGAAATTCACGGCAAAATCTTCGCGTTCCCTTTTCAACCTTGATATACTGATGATGTAACCACTTACTTGATCAACGGAGGCCTCGAGTATATGAAAAAAATTACAGCATACTTTGTGCGACACGGTCAAACGATGTTGAATCACTATAATAAAGTTCAAGGTTGGATCGACTCTCCTTTAACTGAAAAGGGACGTGCCGATGCCAAGCGCGCCGGTCAACAGCTCTGCAATATTCCGTTTGCGTCTGCGTACAGTAGCGATTCTGGCCGGGCCATTGAAACGGCACGGATTGCATTGAGAGAAAATCCTGATAATATGAACATCGTCACCTATCAGTATCCCGAATTCCGCGAACAGTGCCACGGCTACTTTGAAGGCAATGATCTCAACCAGATGTGGCAATTCGTTGGGGCGCAAGTTGGCCTCACCTCGGAATCTAAGGTGCTCGGCACTTATGGTTTGGAAAAAGCGCGAGACTTGATTCACCAGGCTGATCTCTACGGTGAAGCTGAGAGCAACGCTATGTTTTGGGAACGGCTGGATCGTGGATTTGATAAATTACGGGCCAACACCAAGGATGGCGATCAGGTTTTGGTCGTCTCCCATGGAATGACCATCCGCTCCATTATTGACCGCTACGCTCCCGAATTAGATGAAGGCGTCGCAACTATCAATGGTAGTATCACCAAGCTGGAAATTACGGATGACAATATTCACGTCGACTTCTTTAATAAAATTGACTTTCAATCTTAAGCCGGAGGTGTTTTAAATGAAAAATGTTCATCGTTCATTAAATAATCGTGTCTTTGCTGGTGTTATTGGTGGCATTGCGGATCATTTTGACTGGAATGCAAACATTGCTCGGTTGATCTTCGTTTTGCTGGCCATCACCCCTATGTTCCCTGGTTTAATCGCCTACTTAATCCTCTGGATGATTATGGGTGATCCTGAATAAATGACTGAAGTCCGGGGCTAACCTGGGCTTTTTTCATCTTTAAAAGCATAAATATGAAAACGCTAACAAAATATTCCACAATTCGATTGACGTTGTGGAACGGTTAGTCTACAATTTGAATTAACAACGAGTTATACCCGCTATAACTTGAACGCTTTAAAAACTCAAGGAGGTTCTCTACCATGGCAAATTCAGAAAAAACGTTAGTCTTAGTTAAACCGGATGGTGTTGCGGAAGGACACATTGGTGAAATTATTTCACGACTTGAAAGTAAGCGCTACCAAATTACTGCTCTTAAGGTGGTCAACGCAACTACCGACCAATTAAAACGGCATTACAGGGAACAAGTTGACAAGCCCTACTTCAACGAGATTGAGACTTACATGAAGGAAGGTCCCCTGGTTGCGATCATTGTGACGGGAACCGACGTCGTTAAAGCGGTTCATAACTTAGCGGGCAAGACACGGCCCAACGATGCCCAGCCGGGGACTATCCGGGGCGACTTTGCTCACGAATATCCCGATGGCATCCTGAGAAATATCGTTCATACCGCCGATAGTAGAGAGAATGCCCACCATGAAATTGCCATTTGGTTCCCAGAGTTAGCGGTCGCAGCTCATCAAAAGGTTACCGCTAAAGAAAAAGTTGGCACCAAATAAATACTAACCTGAACGCCTGACAAAGCCTCATTGTCAGGCGTTTTTATTTTTCATTGATAACTAATAAATGATCGAACCACACTTTTGCATGGCATTCGACTATACTGATAGTAAAGACTAATCACATTTTAGACATAAAAATCACTTTTAACATATACTTTTCATAAGAAATAAATATTTTCGTAACGATTCTGTCTTCTTTGCGGCTTACAATATGAATCAACAGGAAAGGAGCCAACCCAATGAGTGATCTATTTATCAGTTATCAAGCAGCCGATCCACTGGCTCATTCTTTTCAAGTCCAGCTGCGGGAATGGGCACAGAAGAATTGGGCATTTCCCACCATCAGTTTCCACGATCAGTGTCTGCCCGTGCAGTTCACTGGCACGCGCGCGCCCGCTTTGAAACGGCAAATTCGTAAAGAGATCCGTCAGTCAAACCGAATTCTAATCATTATTAGTCGCGAAACGTGGCAATCCGAATGGGCTGACTGGGAAATTGCGATGGCCCGTCAAGCGGATAAACAGGTTCTAGCCGTCAAACTTGATAACACGAGTATGTCCCCGTTGGGTTTACTCGACGCCGAACCAGCCTGGATTGATCCTTTCGACCCGGCTGCCCTCATGCAAGAATCATTTTAAAAATCCGCTTGCAATTATGGTCATTATTGGTAAAATATATTAGTAGTGACATGGAGAGTTGGCAGAGTGGTAATGCACCGGACTCGAAATCCGGCGAACCGGCTAATACCGGCGCGCAGGTTCAAATCCTGTACTCTCCTTTTAGGCAATTAATAGGAACTTTTTTAAAAATAAGAATCCCGTCAAATCAATGTTTGATGGGATTCTTATTTTTTTGAAACCATAGAAAAGCACTAGTATCTGCATCCGTTTTGCGCATATTTTGCGCGTTCGCTTTTACTCATTACCCCTGACACACCGTTCGTAGCGGGATCTCGCTAAGTTCATTCAAAAAATTTGTACAACGTTTGCGCGTTTGCGCAAAACAGCCGCCCTGTCAAATGGTAGGACGGTTATTTTTTATCGCTGTGGTTTCACCACAGCCTCTGATGCAACTTATCAATCTCTTTATAATGTATAATAAGAATTAAGTTTTTGTGCGTGAATGGATTTGACATAACGCACATTTACGCGAAATACAGAAATAAATATTAGGAGGGATTATCTTGTGTAAGTATTCCAACTTAGTGGATCAACAGAACATCAATTGTACCCCAGAAGGGGAAGATTATCGTTACAAGCTACAAATACAACTTATCAATCAAGTCGGCGGTACCCGGGAAGCAATTGTTCTAATGATGAACCCCAGCAAAGCAGATGCTGGCAAAAGCGACCCAACCACCAACGAATTGTTAATGTACCGTAAATATAATAAATTTACAATATTCAATGTGCTTCCGTTTCGAGGACAGCCACACGAACTCTTATCCAAGCATTCTAGCAAGCTGAATTCTGAAGACGCTCATGTAAAGAAAAATCTAAAAAGCATCATAGATTACGTAAACAAAGCCCAAAATGTTGACATAGTATTCGCTACTGGCGACTTAACAAATAATACTAAGATAAAGAACACCACCGAGTGTGATACTCGTAAATTAAGGGAGCCCTTTCAAGACCAATATAATAAAATCTGTCAAGTCCTAAGTAATCCTAAGTACAGTAACCGAATTTTCGCAGTTACCAATTGTGGTCAAAAGATTAATTACTTTGGAAGACATCCTAGTCGTAACGGTTTTGATATCCAACGTGTGAAAATTGAGAAAGCCAGAGGCAAGTTTAAGTATAAATTAATTGTAATATAACTATACCATTCTTTGAATAATAAAAACCACCCGTTAAACGGGTGGTTTTCTCTAGGGCTATAAGCCCTGAGTACTGGCCAGCGTCTCAAGGCGCTGGCTTTTGTGTGTCAAAGCCAAATTGCATTTGTCACTTTTGCTGCCGCTTTAAGCGGCGTTTGTATTGCTTACCGACCCTTAAAAGGGTCCTCATATTCCCGGACGCTGAGCTTATCTACCGCTTGATCATGTTTCTCTTGATCACGAATATATTTTTTGATGGTAGCTTCATTCATACCCACCGTGCTCACATAATAGCCTACTGACCAAAAGTGTCGGTTCCCAAACTTATACTTTAAATTTGCATGCTGATCAAACATCATCAACGCACTTTTACCTTTCAAATATCCCATAAAACTTGATACACTCAACTTTGGTGGAATACTTACCAACAGATGAACATAATCTGGCATCATATGCCCTTCAAGAATTTTTACCCCTTTGTACTTACACAAGAGTTTAATATCTTCCTGTAAGTCACGCCGATATTGATTATAAATCATCTTTCTCCTATACTTTGGAGTGAATACGATATGGTACTTGCATAACCACTTTGTGTGCGCAAGACTGTTGAGTTTATTCGCCATTTAAAAAGTCCCCTTTCGATTTAGCAATGTTGGATTCGACACCTACATTCTAATTCTTACGGGGGGCTTTTTGGTATGACGAATTTACAATTGAAGTGCAACAGTAGTCAGAAAGTATAAAAGAAGACTCATAGTCTGAGTCCTTGTAAAATGGAATCACCACAACACCACTTACAAGGGGGACTCAG
>NZ_JAAXLK010000032.1 GCF_012641185.1 Levilactobacillus tujiorum | reverse complement strand
TGTTCCAACTTTTGGGGTACGGGTCAAGACGCGTGTCTCCAAAGTCGCCCGTGCTGTAAACTGGCGGAAAAAATCGCCAGCTAACAGCACTTTCACGGCCGGCTCCATCCCTGACCTCCTCCGGCTCTGATTGTGTTTTACCAAGGCAACGGTCGGTAATGGCGGCTACTTAGTGCTTTCAATTTAATCGATAGCGGAGTGATAGTTATCATCCTAGTCGTCTAAGAGCACCATGTTAGCCGTGAGGTCGGTAGCTATGGGCTCAGCCACGTCGCACCGATCCAGCCCATAGCTACCGACCGGTAAGGCGAAGGGGACCACCGGGTTGCCTAATTTTAACGCGATAGTTGTTGTTAGAACCGGAATAATCAGCACTTTGAATGAACATTAGTCCGATTGTGATGGCGCTGCCGGTAGGGTGAGGGTGAAACGGGCACCATGTGGCTGATTGTCACTCACCGTAATGGTTCCCTGATTTAATTGGACCAGTTGGGCGACGATGGCTAGGCCGAGGCCGCTACCCTCAATTTTGTTGGAACGCGACGTGTCAACGCGGTAAAAACGCTCGAAGATATGCTCGCGAGCATCGACGGGGATTCCTGGGCCACAGTCTGCCACGCTCAGGGTAACCTGTTCGTTGTAGGTTGCCAGGTCGATGGTGATGGGCTGATCTGCGGGTGAATACTTGTGGGCGTTGTCCAGCAGCGCCGTCAGAATCTGATGAAGCATATCGGAATCGCCCAGAGCCCAGACTGGTTCAGTAGGAGTGTGCAAGGTTATTTCTTGAGAAATTAGCGGTTGATAGTGGGTGAGGGTAGTCGAGACCAAGTCTGACAGATCCAAAGGTTGCCGGTCAATTTCAGCCCGATCTGCCCGGGATAAGTGGAGTAAATTCTCAATTAAGTGTTGCATGCGGAGCGATTCCTGATCAATGAAGCCCAACGATTCGGGGATGATTTCAGGATGCTGGTCGCCCCGGCGCTTGATTAGCTTGATATTGCCGCGAATGGTGGCGATGGGCGTGCGTAATTCGTGAGACGCGTCGGAAATAAATTGGCGTTCGCGTTCCAAACGGCCATTCTGAGCGGCAAGGAGTTGATTGAAGTCCTTGGCTAATTGGCTAATTTCGACGGGCTCCGCGGGTTGAGGCAGCGCCGTTTGAGTGACCGCGGGGTTGGCGGCGGCCTGTTGGGCGGCGGTAGCTAAGGTCATGGTGGGCGCACTGATTCGTTTGGCAAGCCGGCGCACAAACAGTAGACCAATGAGCAGACTGATCCCGATGGCAATGATGAGCACGGCAATCAGAACGTGCAGATTTCCTACTAGGACGTGCATCCCAATATAGAGATGATAGGTGCTCCCACTAGCTTTCAGGGTCTCTGCGAAGAAGAGTCCCCAACCCTTGACGTAGGTCAGGTGAGTAAAGGGAATCGTCCAAGTATTAGCGTCTGCTAAAGAAGTCCCATGGGGCAGCAACGACGTGGTTGAGCCGTCTGCGTTGTGAATGACGACAAACGTATTCCGTGAGTTGAGGCCACTAGCGCGGTTGATCGCTAGCCAGTCGCGAAAGTTGGTGACCTGTGAGGTTTGTAGGCTGGCACTAAGCTGAGCAGCTTGATTCTGAGCACGGAGCAGTTGGTCAACGACTAACGTGATACTGACGGTTAAAACGATAATAATACCAATCGTCATTAGAAGACTGGTGAAGGAGTGGCGGATGATATCCGCGTAAGTTCTAGGTGCCTTAGTGGGCATGGTCATCATCCTCTTTCAGACTGTAACCGACGCCCCGGATGGTGTGGAAAAGGTGGGGAGCATCGGCGACGTCAATTTTATTACGCAAATACCCGATATAAACGTCCACCACGTTTTGTTGTCCCAGAAAATCAACGCCCCAGACGTTATCGAGTAGTTCATCGCGGGTAAAGACTTGACCGGGATGTTGCATGAGAAATAATAGGAGATCATATTCTCGCTGGGTGAGCTGAATGGCTTGATCGCCACGTGTGACTTGTCGGGTTTTGGTGATTAGCGTTAGGTCTTGAAGCCGGTAAGTCTGGTCGAGGCCACTTTGATGAGCCGTTCGACGTTGGATTACCCGAATGCGGGCAAGCAGTTCTTCAATTTCAAATGGTTTGGTGATGTAATCGTCGGCGCCGGTATCGAGTCCGGTAATTTTATCCCCCAAATAGTCACGAGCTGTCATCATAATTACGGGGAGATCGTCTTGCTTACGAATGCGGCGCAGAACCTGCATGCCATCCATCTTGGGTAGCATCCAGTCTAAGAGGACGAGGAGGAGGTCGTCCTTTCGTGCTTGATAAGTTTCCCAGGCAGCTGCGCCATCGGTCGCCGTGATGACGTCAAAGTCTTCAAAAGTTAATTCTTTAGCAACGTAGCTGGCGAGGCCCTCTTCATCCTCCACCAACAGAATAGTATTCTTCATAATTTGTGAGATGCTCCTTAGTGTGACGTGATTATAGGCATAATACCACACGAAACCCTCGCTAAAATAAGAAATTCATATTTTAAGCTTAATCAGGCTTAAAGATTAAGTGGCGCAAGGGATGGTATAACTAATACATCGAAAGTAAACAGCCAAAACAACTAACTGAGGAGTGGTTAAAATGACTAAATTAAAAACAATGATGACTAAGATGATGCTGGGGGCCATGACGGTCACGACTTTACTGGCCACGTCGGCAGGCGCTTCTGCGGCAACGAAAACGACGACAACGCCCGCACCAGTGGTTCAGACGACGGTTCAGCTGGCCGCGCACCCAGAAACGGAAATTCAATTCACCAAGATTCGGTTGAAACCAGTCACGACTAAGAAAATTTCCAGTCAGGTACAAACGGCAGTTGATGCCAGCGCACTGAATCTTGACCAGCGGCACCAGGACAGCCAACTAAGATAACACGGTTCATCAGTAGAATAGAAGCAAAAAAGCTAGTGTCGTCAGTGAGCGACACTAGCTTTTTTACGCTTTGATGCTTGAAAATAGGCGACATGGATAAGACTGTCCGCCTTGCCGTTCGCTAAATTTGGACTGGATCGCTGTGGGTAGGACGGGTCAAGCCAAAGGGGAGTCTTGCCCCTCGCTTGAAGCCGAAGACCCCGTCTTCAAGTCGCCATTTTCAAGTGAACCATTTGAAAATCCCACGGCTGAGTCCAAATTTGGCTCGCTCACGGCTACATGGATGTCGACAATCGTTATCGGTTAAGCCGTGACGCGACAGTTATTTAAAGCGGTTTGATGTCCAATGACTAACCTTAACCGGAGGAGGGCAGAGATGGAGCCAGCTGTGACAACGGTGTTAGCCGATTCTCGGCTTACAGCGTGGGACGCGTTTGGAAACTGACGGTTCTGGTCAGGTTTCAAACCGAGCCGGAGGACCGTTTCTCAGGCCGCAGGCGGTCCCCACAGCAGGCGGAATCTCTGCCAGCCGTAGGTGAATGATTTAGGCTGCTTTTTAGTCAATCGTCCTGACTATTCAAGTTGCGTTCGTGCCGTTCCAGCCCATATCTGCTGACCGGTAAGGCGCGGGGATCACTAGGTTGCCTAGTGAATGGCGTCAGTAATGGCTACGTTTCCAGTTACGAATTCAATCGTCTGCTTAGGCTGTGGGTGCTGAACAACAGCTACCACAACGGCCGCCACATCCTCGCGACTGATGGACTTGAGGTCGCTATTGGCGGGATCTAACGTGATCTTGCCGGTTGGGGCGTCGTTGGTCAAAATACCCGGACGGACGATCGTGTAGTCTAGTTGGGTTTGATGACGTAGCCATTGATCGGCGTAGTATTTGGCGACGTAGTAAGGCCGGATACCAGATTTATCCCAGAACGTCCGGTCGTCAGTTCCGAGAGCACTGACGATGATGAATCGCTTAATGCCGGCCTTTTCGGTAGCGATCATTGACTTGATAGCGCCGTCAAGGTCGATATTCAACGTCATATCATCCCCGGTACTACCGCCAGAACCGGCTGAAAAGACGACGGTGTCAACGCCAGCCATCGCGGGAACCATCGCTTCGGCTGAGCCCATTAGATCGACAATCCGTGGTTGACCACCCAGCGCCGTGATGGTGTCAGCTTGCGTCGCTGAACGGATGCCGGCGTATACCTGTTCGCCGGTTGCCGCCAGTTGTTTCACAATATGTTGGCCAACGTGACCGTGCGCGCCAATAATTAAAGTTGTCATGAAAAAAAACCTCCTATATCTCGTTCACTTAACTAATTTCCACCATAAAGGTTTTACGAAAAAATTTCAGCTAAAGCGACTCACTAATTCTCAAACAGATAGGTTGAGTGAGGCATTTTAAATAGCGGTTCATGGCGAATTGGGGCAACGCCGCGAGAAATTTAATTTGTGAAGAAAATTGCTAACCGTTATCAATGGCTTTTCGCCCGATAACTCGTATAATAGAAGTAAATCATCCCTAAAGATTAGCTAACCCACTGACAGTTCTCCAGGGGGGAGTTATCGTTGATTAAAAATGTAACCGGTTTAACCAACGGCGGTGTCTGGCGGCTAATCGACATTTGGGGAATTACAGCAGAAAAGGGGTCGTTTATAATGGCAACGATTTTAGTTCTCGGCGGTGGTTACGCCGGCATGCGGGCAATTAAATTCTTACAGCGTGAGGTTCCAAGTGAGGATGACATTATCTTAGTAGATAAGTCGGGTACTCACGCGGAAAAGACCAACTTGCATGAGGTTGCAGCGGGAACCATTGCACCTGATCGCATTACGTATGAGATTAATGATGTGATTGGGAATCGGGTAACCTTTATTCAAGACGCAGTAACCAACGTTGACGTTGATCAGAAGCAAGTGACTTTAAAGAATCACGAGCCTATCAGCTATGACTACTTGGTCTTAGCATTAGGCTTTCAATCCGAAACCTTTGGACTGAAGGGTGCCGAGGAAAACGCTTTGCCAATGGATGATTTGGAGACATCCGAGGCGGTTTACCGGCACATCGAGGAACGGGTTAAGAGCTACGCACAGACGCAAGATCCTAATGACCTGGTCGTTGCCGTCTGCGGTGCTGGCTTTACCGGTATTGAGCTGTTAGGGGAACTCACCCAGTCGTTACCTAAGTTGCAGACCCGCTACAATACCCCAGCCGTTAAGTTGATCTGTTTGGAACGCTCACCCGCTATTCTGCCGATGTTCGACAAGTCTCTGGCAGAGTACGCCATGCAATTTATGGCTAAACACAACGTTGAAATGCGGTTGGGCTCAAATATTCAAGAGATTAAGCCGGGCGCGGTCGTCTACACGGATAGTCAAGACGAGCAGCACGAGCAAGCTGCCAACACGATTGTGTGGACCGTGGGTGTTAGTGGCTCACACGTCATTGCCGATTCAGGCTTTGACCAACGCCGTAACCGGATTGTGGTTAAGGATGACTTGTCAATCGAAGGTCATCCCGAAGTCTTCGTCGTTGGGGACGTTGCGGCCGTAATGGATCCAGAAAGCAAACGGCCTTATCCAACGACAGCGCAGATTGCTTTGGCGGCCGGCGCTCAAGCAGCTAAAAACATCGGTCTGAAGCTCCGAGGACGTGAAACACGGCCATTTGTTTACAAGTCCGTGGGGACGGTGGCCTCATTGAGTGATCGTGATGGTATTGGCGAAATCTTTAGTAGCAAACGTAAGGTGAAGGGGTATCCGGCATCTGCTCTGAAGAAGGTTATTACTGACCGGTCCATCTTAGAAAGTGCGCACCTGAGTACGGTGTTCAGTAAGGGTCGGTTCGACTTATACCACTAAAATTAAAGACAACTTAGAAAAAGCGAGTGGGCATGTTAGCCTACCCGCTTTTTTAATGATAAAATGAAGCGAAAAGGGTGATGATTAATGCGACAGAAGCAATTGGCGACGCCGTTGGGAACGGTTACAGTTGCGAGTGATGGTACTGCCTTGACGGGGCTTTGGTTTAACGATCAGCAGCACTTTGGCAGTACGTTGCCACCAGGGACACCGACCGAAAATTTGGCTATTTTTGATCAGATCAATACCTGGTTGACCGGGTATTTTGCTGGGCAACAACCGCCAGTGACCTTTCCGGTTCGACCAGCGGGAACTCGTTTACGGGAAGCCGTATGGGCGGTGTTACGAACGATCCCATATGGCGAGGTTCGGACCTATGGTGAACTGGCTAAAGCAGTAACACCAGTAATTGGTCACAATCCGGGAGCCCGTGCTGTGGGGAATGCCGTTGGTCACAATCCGATCAGTCTGGTGATTCCTTGTCACCGAGTAATTGGTCGAACGGGTGAACTGGTTGGCTACGCTGGCGGACTAGATCGCAAGAAAACGCTTTTACGACTAGAAGGGTGTCTGTCCACGGAAAGTGATCAGGTAGTTCTCGAAAAAAAGTAGGCATTTTTGAAGAAATTTACGGATTTCTTACCTATTGTGCACAAAAGTATCGTACAATGTAGCGGTAGATATGCTATAATCATAGCTGTTCAAAAGCTAAATTAGTAGCACTATTGATAGGTGTAACTACTCAACAAGTAGCTGACTTTTTTCGCGAAAAGGGTTTCTTCTGGCGAGAAGACGCGTATAATTTTAGTCAGCTTGGGATGTTAGTTAAGGTTACTAGCTTCCGGGGGGGAACTGCTAGTACCACACGAAATTAAAACTTAAATGGTGTGTGAAAGATTGGAGGTATCACGATGGCTGCATCGGAAACTAAGGAGCGAATTGCGGAGGCCTTGGCTTCGTTGTTGAACCACAATACGTTTGATAAGATTACGGTTCGCGAGATCGCGGATGAAGCGGAAGTTCACCGGAAGACGTTTTATTACTATTTTGCCGATAAATACGAGTTGTTAACGTTTGTTTATCAACACTTTATCGTGGAAGCGCCACGTCATGAACAACCGACCGCCTTGACCTTGGAGAATTGGCGTCCAGCAACAATTCAGTTGTTGGAACGAATCGCTGAGAATTCTAAGATCTTTTTGAACGCATATCCCTATGATGACGGCGTTTGGCGTCAATCAATGAATGAGTTTGTGGCTTCACGATTGTCAATTTTGCTTCACGCAATGCCAGAGTACCGTTACTTAAAGGAAGACGTGATCGACACTTCAGCTGAATTTATTGCGGCTGGGGCGTTGGGAATTATTAATAAGTGGGCGAACGATAACTTTACCGCGACCCCCCGAACGGTCCTCGATCAGATGACGACGGCGAACCGTTTGTTCAACGGTATTTTAGACCGTTGGAAGTTAAGTTAAAGTGTAAGGTGGAACGACTAAAGTGTCTGATAATTTCAGACAGTTTAGCCGTTTTTTGTTTGCGCAACTTAATTAATTAGGTAGACCAATTTATTAATTGTCAATTGTGAAGTGACAAAATAAATGTGCTAATTCACAAACTTTTACGTTTAAACAATCACAATCTAAATGCTGGTATTTATGAATTCGTTAGCGTATAGTACCAAATGTAAAGGGTTACATTGTGAATGTGAATAGTCACCTAAGGAGGAGACAAAAATGGCTTACCAAACGACAAATCCCTATACCAATGAGGTTGTGAAGACTTATGCGGACGCCACCCCGGAATACGTTGAAACGAGTTTAGCGCAAGCCCAAGCGTTGTATAAAAAATGGCGCAACGATCCGGTTGCGACGCGAATTCCCGTTTTGCGAAAATTAGCACAATTGTTTAAGGACGAAACGGACGACTTAGCCAAGGTGTTAACAACTGAGATGGGGAAGCTATTTGTTGAAGCGCAAGGTGAGGTGATCTTGTGTGCAGAGATTGCGGAATATTATGCAGATCACGCTGAGGAACTTTTACAGCCGCGCACCATCGAGACGATCGCTGGTGACGCTCAGTTAGAGAATCATCCGCTGGGGGTATTGATGGCGGTTGAGCCTTGGAACTTCCCTTATTACCAAATGATGCGAATCTTTGCCCCTAATTTTGCAGTTGGCGATCCCATCGTGTTCAAGCATGCCGCCATTACGCCAGCCTCGGCACTGGCCTTTGAGGATGCCGTTCGGCGGGCCGGTGCACCAGCTGGCGCTTTGACCAATCTATTCCTTTCTTACGACCAAGTCTCACAGGTCGTAGCTGACAAACGCATTCAAGGGGTCGCACTGACCGGTTCAGAACGGGGAGGTGTGGCCGTCGCGGAAGTGGCCGGCAAGCATCTCAAGAAGAACACGATGGAACTAGGCGGAACAGACGCCTTTATCGTGGCTCACGATGCCAATATGGCAGACGTTAAAGCCATTGCGCCGCGGGCACGGCTCTACAATGCGGGGCAGGTCTGCACGTCTTCCAAGCGCTTTATCGTGACTGAAAATCACTACGACGAATTGCTGGAATGCCTGAAGGCAGCATTTTCATCCGTTAAGATGGGCGATCCAATGGACCCAGAAACGACGCTCGCGCCGATGAATTCGAAGAAGGCCAAGGAACGGCTGCAAGACCAAGTGGATTCGGCATTAGCTGGTGGCGCGACGGCCTACTACGTTCACGAACCAATCGACAGTGACGGGCAGTTCTTTATGCCAACTATTTTGACGGATATTACCAAGGATAATCCGGCGTACGGTAAGGAAATGTTCGGTCCCGTTGCGCAAGTCTACAAGGTCAAGGATGATGCTGAAGCGATTGCGTTGGCTAACGACTCAGACTACGGTTTAGGTGGGATCGTCTTTGCCGGCAGTGCTGAGTATGGTGCGGAGATTGCCTCGCAGATTGAAACCGGGATGGTCTTTGTGAACACCTTCTTCAGTTCGTTGCCAGAACTGGAATTTGGTGGTGTGAAGAAGTCTGGTTTTGGTCGGGAATTAGGCCAAACGGGGATCACTAGCTTTGTGAACCAAGAATTGGTAGTTAAGCGCGACCGGCCAAATGACAATGAATTTGGTGGACTGGTCTTGCCACATAAATTTTAGCGAATAGCCTGCGAGTGAAGCGGCTTGTGGGCGGCTTACGGCTAAGGGATCTGGGGATTTGTCCTGGGTCTCTTTTGTTTGATTAGGACTGGTAATCGGGATCGATGCATGGCGAAATGGTGAAAGTGCCACATGATTTAGGCAAAACATTTTCTTCTGAAGACTTGATGTGATATTCTGAACAATAGGAAATGACGAAAGGATGATTTTAAGATGACAGATCGTTTAAAAGGTAAAGTTGCAATTATCACCGGTGGAGTTGCTGGTATCGGTTTAGGAATCGCTGAATGCTATGTGCGTGAAGGGGCCAAAGTCGTGATTACCGCCAATCATAACGTGGATGGCGGTCACGCCGCTGTTGAAAAATTTGGCGACGATGTGAGTCTTTTCGTTCAACAAGATGTTGCCAAGGAAGCTGACTGGCAAAAGGTGATTGATGCCACGATCGAAAAATTTGGTAAGTTAGATATTTTGGTCAATAACGCTGGGATTGGCGGCGTTAACACCGCCATCGAAGACCTCTCACTTGAAGATTGGCAAAAGGTTATTGATATCAACTTGACGGCTAACTTCTTGGGTGAAAAGGCCGGGATTAAAGCGATGCAAAAGACCAACAATGCCAAGGGATCTATCATCAACGTTTCTTCCGTTGCCGGCTTGATCGGATTGCCAATGGCCCCAGCTTATTCTGCAAGTAAGGGTGGGAGTCGGCTGTTAACCCATGCCACTGCGCTGAACTTAGCACAACGGGGCGTAGATATTCGGGTTAACTCCGTCCATCCAGGTTGGATTGATACGGCGATTATCCCAGACGCTGCACGGGAACAAATCGTGAAGACTGTTCCAGTAGGTCACTTAGGCAAGCCACAAGATATTGGTGAAGTTTGTGTCTACTTAGGAAGCGATGAATCCACGTTTGCCAACGGGGCCGAATTCACGGTCGACGGTGGTCAACGGGCCTAACGGATACCATTAAAATGATAATGAGAGACGACACAGGGACCGAGCAATCGGTCCCTTTCGTTTATGGGTTCAGAATATAACTCAAAAAATCAGCTGTTTCAGAAGTATCGTCTTCTGAAACAGCTGATTTTTTCCATGCTGGTACCGTAACATGGTCCACTCTAAGTTAGGCGGTAAATTCACGGTCTAGTTTTGAATAAACCACGGCATCACGGTAGTCTCCTCGGATTGTCGGAATGTATTCCCGCAATACACCGTCTTGGTGAAAGCCACGATGTTCGGCCACCGCACGACTGGCGTGGTTGTCGGGTTCCGCCAGCAGGTTAATGCTGTGTAGTCCCAGGGTGTTAAATCCAATCTCTTCAACGGCCGCTAAGCACTGCGTCATAATCCCTTTGCCACGCAGTGTGTGATCCAGCCAGTACCCCACCGAGGCATGCTGGTCCTTAAAGTCATGCAGGTCGATCATGCCGGCTGGACGGTCAGCTACCAAAATCACGGCCAACCAGAGCTGGTGGCTCGTTATGCGTTCTTGGCAGTATTTGAGGAAAGCAGCTTCGTCGGCAACGGTGCGAGTAGTTGCCGCCCATGGGAGCCACTGTGAGAGTAAGTCGCGGTCAGCGTCGACGCAGGCAAATAAGGCCGGGGCATCGCTCAGCTGGGGAGCGTTTAATTGGATGGTTGGAGAAACCGAATATAACGCCATACGTAGGACCTCGTTCACTAGTTTTCACCCATTAAACCGCTGTTAGGGGGAAATGTCAAAACGTCAATGGAAGTCACGTTTTAATTTTGAATAGATCACGGCATCGTCGTAGCTCCCGGTTGCGGTAAGCAGGTGTTCACGGAGAATGCCGTCTTGATGAAAGCCGCGGCGGTGGGCCACGGCTTGACTCGACGTATTGCCGGTAGCGATGACCAACTCTAGCTTATTGAGATTGAGCTGGCTAAACGCCACGTCTTCGACGATTCCCAATACGTGGGTCATGATGCCTTTGCCGCGAAAGTCGCGCCCCAGCCAGTAGCCGATTTCGGCGTGACCGTCCTTAAATGCGTGGAGGTCAATGGTTCCTGCGGGATAGGGGCCCACCCAGATGACGGCTAGCCAGAATTGATTGGCACTGATCCGTTCCAGCGATGTCAGCAGAAAGGCGGCCTCGTCTTCAACGGACTGGATGCTGGCGGTGCGGGGCATCCAACGTGCCAGCGCGGGGCGATCCTGGTCGATCAGTGCAAATAAGGCTGGCGCATCGGCCACGACGGGGGTCATCAAATGAGTTGTCAGTGCAGTTAGAAAATGGGGCTTCATAGGGCACCTCGATTCTGTGACGGTGGCTAAGTAACGGTTAGCCACGTGATATAAATTTAGTTATACCCGGCAACAGAAAAGAAGTCAAAAAAACACTCGACCTTTATCAGTCGAGTGTCTTTTCTAGGCGGTAATGCCCAGTGTATTCAGGATCAAGTAGATGTTAAGGATGATTAAGACGACGGCAACAATCCAGCCGAGGACCTTCGACCACGTCTTATTCGCGAATTCGCCCATTAATTCCTTATTGCTGGTGAACATGACCAGCGGAATCATGGCGAACGGCAAGGCAATACTGAGGAAGACCTGCGAGGAGGTCAGCAAGTCTTCAATCTTGGCTTCATTACCATGGTAGATAATGGCGAAGATGATAACTGGCGTCACGGAGAGTAACCGGGTCAGTAACCGTTGGGCCCACAATGGCATCTTCAGGTTGATGAACCCTTCCATGATGATCTGACCAGCCAGCGTCCCGGTAATGGTTGAACTTTGTCCGGAAGCTAACAGTGCTAGGGCAAAGAGCATACTCAGCAGTGGACTGGCAATGGCACCAACAATTTGGTTATCGCTTAAGGCGTTGAACAAATCAACGAAGCGGCCCAGTTCACTATTTGTGCCGAAGAACAACGCAGCCCCTAAGATCAGGAGCAAACTGTTGACGATGAAAGCAATCGTTAATTGAATATTGGAATCAATCGTGGTGAACTTGATCGCCTTGGCCACACTCTTGCGGTCTTTACGGTCGAAGTTACGCGTTTGTGAGATTGATGACCCCAAGTATAAATCATGGGGCATCACCGTTGCACCGACAATCCCTAAGGTTAAATAAAGCATCCCGTGGTTGGTGACAATGGCGCTAGATGGGAGGTAACCCTCTAACATTTGGGTGACTTCCGGCTTGGCTAAGATCACTTCGTATAAGAAGACGAAGAGGATAACCGCAACCAGAGTGGCGACGATGGCTTCGATCTTGCGGAAGCCCAATTTCATTAGGACCAACAGGATCAAAACGTCGGCGGCCGTGATAATCAACCCTACGATCAATGGGAAGCCGAATAAGAGCTTTAACGCGATCGCGGACCCGATAATTTCGGCAATATCTGTCGCCATAATGGCTAATTCAGTGATGATCCAAAGGAACAGTCCGGTCTTCTTACCGGTACGTTCTCGCGTCAGTTGCGCGAGATCCTTACCCGTAACAATGCCCAACCGCGCCGACATGGCTTGCAACAGCATGGCAACCAGACTGGACAGCAGGACAACGGTCAGCAGGGCGTACTTGTATTGTGCCCCACCGGCGATTGACGTGATCCAGTTCCCAGGGTCCATATACCCCACGGCGATTAAAGCGCCCGGGCCGGTATAGGCCATCAGGGTTCTCCAGAAGCCCGCATTTTGCGGCACTTCCACGGTACCATTGACTTCATCAAGACTCTTCTGGTCGTTACCAGTAGACTCGATCATATGGTGCTTGGACTTTGGGTCGGTTTCATGATTCTTCATAAAATCCCTCTTTTCTATTGGCTTAGAAATTCAGGTAGTCGATTGACTTCTGTCTTTCCTGGTAAGTGCGTGGTCGGAACCAGTAATAGATGGTGTGCAAATAAGAGCAAAAATCGGAAAACTGATGTCGATCACTCACTTCAATTCCAACCGTAAGTATAGGCTATTTAACCGTAATGTCAACCTTGATAGAATGAATTTTTGGGTCTCCAAAGAAATATTTATATAGAGTACAGTCTTTAATTTGGTGATTAGAGAATAGCTGATTTGGAGGTGGGGCCAGGAGTTGGAAAATGGTGGTGCCGGTTTCATGGTTGGGATGATTGACTGTGTGCATAAATGTACAAATTAATGGGGTCTGTCCTGGTAGCTGCTAGCGTGGCTGATCTTCTAATGGTGAGATGAGCTGGACCTTATTTGTGCAGCGCAAGAATTTTTTTGTGGTAGTGAAAAATTTTTACTAATAACTAGTTCGCCCTTAATGATTAGCAAATTTTTAGACTTGGTAAGGGTAGATGTGGAACAAACGACAGATGATCTAGTTTCCAAAACCAGATTGTTGCGTTATAATAACGACTATTATCCAAGGACGATACTAGAAGAAACGAGGTAACACCTATGCCACAAGAGAAGATTGCGATTTTAGTCGATTCGTGTTCAGATGTACCAGCGGATGTTTTAGCGGCCGCAGATATGGCTTTGATGCCGATGAATGTTATTTTTCGAGATCGGGCTTATGAGGATCGGGTGACTATCACCCCCACCGAATTTTATCGGCGCCAAGCTGAAGAACCAGCGACGACGTCCAGTCCCACGGGCAAACACATTGTCGAAGCGCTAGAGCGGATCCAAGCTTCCGGCTACACCCACGTGATTGCGGTCTGCATTTCAGCAGCGTTGTCCGGGACCTATCAGGAAACCCAATTATTGGCCGCTGACACCGATTTAACGGTCCATGTGGTCAACACCAAGAGCGTCGGTATCGGCAGTGGTTTTGCGGCCATCTACGCGGCTTATTTGCGGTCTACGGGGCATTCATTCCGGGAGATCGTGACGGAAGTGGAACGGGTCACGGCCCAGACGAAAGTCTTCTTCTATGTGCCATCATTGAAGTACCTCCAAGCGGGTGGGCGGATTGGTAAGGTCGCCGGTATGGCTGGGACTTTGTTAAACGTTAAACCCATTATTTCTTGCGATGAGGAAGGGATCTACTATCCGATCGCCAAGGTGCGCGGTGAGAAGCGCACGATTACGAAATTACTGGCCTTGGTTGATGAGGCCATTGGTGACGCTAAACGGGTGAATGTGGCGGTTTGTGATGGCGTCAATCCAGAGCTGCGGGCGACGGTATTGGCGAAGCTCAAGGCGGCTCATCCCGATGTTCTGCAGTGGTACGCTGGCGATGTTTCTCCAGCGCTGGGCGTGCATACGGGACCGGGATTGATTGGTGTCGGGGTGCAAGTGCTGGATGAATGAAAAAATGGACGACAAAAAAGCCACGATAATTAAGGCTATCGCGGCTTGAGGGGGGATACGAGCAGAATATAGATACTTTGGGGGAGTGCTACTTGCTGCTCGTAAAAAAGAGTAATAAGAATTTGGTACAACCCAGCTAGGGTCCGTCTGAAAACTACTTAAGTAAGATGCAAATTGAGGCAATGTAAACCGTAGCCAGATAAACATGAGCGAGCTTATCATAACGCGTTGCAATCCTACGAAAGTTCT
>NZ_JAAXLK010000031.1 GCF_012641185.1 Levilactobacillus tujiorum | reverse complement strand
GGTGATACCATCAAAATTTAGAGTCTCAATACATAGTAAGCAAGATCAAAAGCCGTCAGTTTTTGAAAAACATGAAAACTGACGACTTTTTTGAAAGGTATGAATAATTCAGGATTAGTTATACTTACCTCGAATCGTGCACTTTTACACAATTAAATTTTGCTTGATAAGGAGGAACTACTTATGCCATCTACAACTGCCGCCGCTGAAAAGCTGCTGCTCCAAATGGTTGACGACTACACCGAACGGGAGATCAGTCCCCAGGATATGCCGATGGACGCTGCAGGTGATTTTCCAGCCGGCTTTATGCAAAAGTTAACGGATACCGGTTTTCTCGGCATCATGCTACCCCAAGAATTCGGTGGTGCCGGCTTTGGTCCCGAAGTCACGGCCCAAGCCCTCAATCACATCGCCCGGGGTAACGCTAGTACGGCGGTCACCCTGGAAGGCCATTTTAAAACGATTGACCAAATCCTCAAATTCGGTACCCCCGCTCTCCAAAAACAATTACTGCCTTCCGCTAACGACCGGATCTTTGCTTTCTCAATGACTGAAGCCTCTGGTGGCTCCAATCCCATGGGGATCAGCTCTACCGCTACCCGCGAAGGCAATCACTGGGTCATTAACGGCGATAAAATCATGATTACCAACGGTGGGCTCGCCCAAGTCTACTGTGTCTTGGTCAAGACGGCGCCAAAGGAACTCTCCGTCTTCGTAGTCGATCAAGATATGCCTGGCTTCTCATTCGGTAAGCGTGAAGACTTCATTGGTCTGCGCGGAACGCCCGTGGGTGAAATTGTCATGGATCACATCGTCGTGGATGATGATCACTTGCTGGGCAAACTCGGCGATGGCGGTAAGATCGGTGACTCTGCTCACGATGACGCCCGGATCTTAATGGGCGCCGTCTTAACCGGCATCATGGAACACGAATTGAAGATTGCCACCGACTACGCCAAGGAACGCAAGGCCGGCGACACCCCACTGACTGCATTACAGGTCACCCATCGTAAAGTTGCGGACATTGCCATGCGGAAAGAAACGACGCGCCTACTCTACCAAAATGCCGCCAAGCTCAAAGCAAACGGTCAACCGTATAGTGAAGAAGCCGCGATGGCTAAAGCCCACGGTTCACGCGCAGCGGTCAGCGCCGGCGACGACGCCCTACAGATTCTTGCGGGTTACGGCTACAGTCGTGAATACCCCGTAGAACACTTGATTCGCGATGCACGGGCGATGGAAATTGCCGAAGGAACCGTCGAAAAGATGCGGTCCGCCATCGCTACCGCCGAATTTAACAAATAGGAGGTCTCCCTATGAAAATTGTCGTATGTATTAAACAAGTCCCCGAAACTAACGACGTCACCATTGATCCCGTCACCCACAACCTGGATCGGCGCGGCCTGGCTGGCGTGATGAATCCCTTTGATAAAAACGCCATTGAATTAGCTTTACATTTAAAAGATACCGCTAGCGAAGACGTCCAAGTTGCCCTCCTCACCATGGGCCCCGACGATTACGCTGAATCATTACGTGAAGGTATGGCGATGGGGGCCGATGAAGGCTACCTACTCTCCGACCGGGCTTTTGCGGGTGCTGACACGCTCGCAACCGGCTACGTAATCGCCCAAGCGCTGAAGAAGATTGACGATGCTGACCTAATCTTATTTGGTCGGCAAGCCGTTGACGCCGATACCGGTCAGGTGGGACCCATCGTGGCCGAATTCCTCCACCAACCTCAAATTACTTATGCCGCCAGTCTTCGGCTGAGTGGCAAGCATGAAGTGACCGCGGAACGCTTGCTAGAAGATACGAAGCAGACGCTGGTCGCACAACTTCCTGCCGTGGTCAGTGTCCGGAGCGAATTGAATACGCCGCGCTACCCTACGCCCCGGAACATTCAACTGAGCTTCAACAAGCCACTGACCGTTTGGCATCACGACGATCTGGATCTCGACGATTCACGGCTAGGCCAAGCTGGTTCCCCAACCATCGTCACCAAGGTCTATGCGCCAAAGCCCGTCAAACGTGAATTAACCTCACTGACTGGAACGCCAAGTGAAGCCGCTAGTCAACTGATCAAAGCCTTAAAGGGTCGTCAATTAATCTAAGGAGGAATCTGCTATGTCAAAACCAGAACTGTGGGTCATCGCGGAACGCCGCTTAGACCACATTGAACCCACGACACAACAATTAATTACCAAAGCCAAGCACCTAGCCGGCGACCAATTTCACACCGTTGCAATTTTATTTGAAGCTACCAACGATCATTTGGAAGACGAGCTCAAAGCGTACGGTCCCGATGAGATTCGGGTCGTTCGTGACGACCGTTTTCCTACGGCGACCGACGCTGAACACGCCGATGCCTTGGAACAATTGATCAAGAAGTATCAGCCCAATTCCATTCTTTTCGGCGCTACCATTACTGGCCGGTCGATCGCACCGCGCTTACAGGCCAAGCTCCAAACCGGCTTAACGGCCGACTGCCTGGACTTACGTTTCGACGATGAAACGTTAGTCGCCACCAAGCCCTCTTACGGGGACAATATTATGTGTGAAATCATTTGTCCCGACCACCGACCGCAAATGGCTACGGTCCGGCCCAACACCTTCGTCGCCGAAGCAGCGGATGGCGCCGCCACAGTCACGACGGATACCATCACGTTCCACCCCGTTGAACGCTTGCAGGTCAAGGCGGCGACTCCCGTCGTCAATACCGCAACCACGGTGGGCGATGCCAGTCGCGTCGTTGCGTTAGGTCGTGGTGCCGCCAGCGCCGCAACCATCGACACAGCCACCAAGCTTGCCGAAAAGTTAGGCGGCCGCATCGGGGTTTCACGGCCATTGACCGACCAGGAACGCTTCACCCACGACGATCAGATTGGTCAAAGCGGGAACACCATTCACCCTGAACTGATCTTAAACTTCGGGATCAGTGGTGCTGTTCAATACCTCGTCGGGATGCAGGATTCCCAAACCATCGTGGCGGTGAATGCCGATAAGAATGCGCCGATCTTTGACGTGGCTGATTACGGCTACGTTGGCGATGCTTCTGCCTTCATGACCGCCCTACTGGCACAATTCGTTTAACATTTATCCTGCGGCTGCCAACGGTTCCGTCTGCTGTGGGGACCGCCTGCGGCCTGAGAAACGGTCCTCCGGCTCGGTTGGAAGCCTGACTAAGTTCGTCAGTCTCCCAACGCGTCCCATGCTGTAACCCGAGTGAGAAACCTCGGGCAACAGCATCGACACAGCTGACTCCACCATTGGCCTCCTCCGGATACGTGCACCACTTACCACAACGTTTGGTGAACGATCCGTCTAGCCGTGAGCACGCCAAATTTAGGCTCAGCCGTGGGATTTACCAAGTGGTTCTCTTGGTAAATGGCGGCTTTGAGACTTGACCCTCGGCTCAAAGCGAGGCCTAAGACCGCTCTATGGCTTAGGCCGTCCTCCCCACAGCGCTCCAGCCTAAATTTGACGCGCGGCAAGGCGATAATTCTCAGCAAACGTACAACGAAAACACCGGGACACGAACCACTACTAAGTGGTCTGTGTCCCGGTGTTTTTATGGTGCAATCATCGTTAAAGTTTCAATAACTCAGCTAACAGCTGCCGCGCAGACTCGTTGAGCTTGTCCTGTGACTTGTCATTGCCGAGGTGCGTGTAGATTTCACCCACGTAGACGTCATCGGTGAAGAGTCGGTCAAAGACAGCGTCAATGATCGGTTGCGTCGCCGCCTGTTCCTGTACGGGGCCAAATGGATTGGCGAAGAAGGTCGTGCTCATCCCCACTTCATCCGTGGTCCCCAGCGCCTTACGTTTACCAGCGATAAACGTCGCCTTGGCCGTTTCTTGATCGGTAAACCGGTGAACGCCCACCGCGTCATCGTAGTTGTTGGCGTAAACCCACATATCAATGTGGTGGTGCGCCACGACGCGCGGCCACGTGTTAGCCGGGATAATCACGCGGGCATTCTTCTGTTCGGGGTTCATGTAGATTCCCCGGTCCATATTGTTAAAGGCCACTTCACTACTCAGGTCATCCAGGCGAACGAACGCCCCAGTCTCTGTTCCCTGCGCGTAAAGTTCTTTGCCGTCTAACGTAAAGCTACCCATATCATCAAAGATCGTTTCCATGCTGACAATCTGGTCATCGGCAACCTGTTGTAACGCTTCGATAGATTCAGACTTGCCAGCACCGGAGTCGCCAAAGAACACGACCGTCTTGGTCTGACCGTTCGCAAACGTAATCTTCATCATCGACCCGTGAATTGGCAACCGTTTCTGCGCAATCATGTGTAGGTTGTGCAGCGTCAGGCACATCTTCTTCATGTAGCCGAAGTAAGTCGTCTGATCATTGTAAGGAATCTGACCGACGTAGATATCGTTGACTTGATCGTAGAAATAGTGGCCGTTTTCAGCATCCGTATCCGTCGCCACGCCAGGGGTCCCAAATAGCAGAATCAAGTCGGGCTTGTGCCCCGCAACCTGCTTGACATCGGCCAATTGGAATAAGTTGGCTAAAGCCAAGCCAGATGCCAAATAGTCACGATGGAAGTAGATGTACGCTAAGCTCTCGCCAATCACGGCCGGGTAGCAGAAGAAGTCGTCTTCGGTCCCCTTGAAATTCGTGATTGGATTAACCTGCGTCGCCGTGAAAGTCCCTTTACGTTTGTTGCTCTTGGTGTGCAGCATCATTGGGGGCCGTAGCATCAGCCGGTCAATGAAGCGAATGTTTTTCAGCTTTTCGTATCCTGCGGGCATCTGCCAGTCGAGTTTTTGCAGTAACATGCAGGCACTTGACCCGGCGCTCACTTGCCGATAAACGTGGTTGGCGTGACCCTGTAATTTTTCCTCAATCGTCCGGTATAGCCGAATCACGAGGTCGTTAAACCGTTGATCAATCGTCATAAATTCACTGGCAACCACATCATTTTGCTTGATGGTCATCGTGGCTACCCGTAAGTACGTCCGGTAGTAAGAATAGAGGTCTTCGATGCTGGCCAGAATTTCTGATTTTTGGTACTGCGCGAAAGCATCTGACTGATCGGTCAAAATCGCCTTAATCGTTGCTAAGTAAACCTGTGGTGTCACCAAATTAAAGGTGGTAGATGCATCGGCGACATCCGGGGTGTGATCCCGTTGTTCATCCAGGAATAAGCGCACAAAATCAGCGAGCTCGTCACTGTTAACGAGGTCAAAAATGCTGGTAATAAAGCGCGTGTTGTAGTCTAAAACCGCAACGTTTCGGTCAGGATTTGCGTAAAATGAAGCCAAATCAATTGATGCTGGTGTCTGCATAGTGAAGCCCCTTTCATAATGTCTTAACGGTAATTTTAGCTTAAAAGCGGCCCGGAAGGAAGTGACTTTACAATTTATTAATGGCATTTACGCTAAAGTCGGCTTACGATAAAAAGTGTAAAGCGCTACCAATTGTGATTTTTCGCCAGTTCTGCCCGCTAGTGGTTTCTGGCATTTGGAAGGAAGTCTCTGCTATGAAAATTGATGGTCACACCAACTTAATCGCGCTCATTGCGCATCCCGCTGGGCATTCCCAGTCGCCAGCGATGTATAATTTTGCCTTTAACCATGAACAAATGAACACTCGCTTCTTAGCGTTGGACGTGCTGCCCGCCGATCTCCCCACGGCCATTGCCGCTGTCCGCGCCTTTAAGATGCCCGGCGTCAGCGTCTCAATGCCCTTTAAGCAGGCCGTGATCCCCCTGCTCGATCGCCTCGATCCTACCGCTAAAATGATCGGCGCCGTCAACACGGTGGTCAACCACGATGGCGTGCTAACCGGCTACACGACCGACGGCATTGGCTTTGTTCAGGCGTTGCGCGATGCTCACGTTCCCCTTGCCGGTAAGACGATGACCCTGGCTGGCGCGGGCGGAGCGGGTACGCCCATCGCTATTCAATCGGCCCTGACTGGACTCAAGACACTCAACGTCTTTAACCTAAACGATGCCACGGTCGCCAATGCCCGTCGCGTCGTTCAACTGATCAACGGCCAGACCGATTGTCACGCTACCTTTTATCCCTTGGAGAATCGGGACCAATTCAAACAGGCGCTGGCAATCAGTGGCCTCTACACCGACGCGACCGGCCTGGGGATGGGCAAATTAATTGATCAAACACTGGTTGACGATCCCACTTGGCTTCACCCTGAGATGACCGTCTTTGACACTGTTTATGCCCCGGCAGAGACCCAGCTGATGCGGGTTGCCAAACGAGCTGGCGTTGCGCACGTCCTTAATGGTCAAGGAATGCTGTTAAACCAAGGCGTCGCGGCATTTAAACTCTGGACCGGTCACGATATGCCGGTCGCCGCGGTTCGTCATGAAATTTTTAAGACAGATTAAATGATGTCTACACTTATTTAATCGACAACGAATCAAATTTTACGTTAGCATTCTGACTGGCAACTTTTGTGAGAACATACCCCGGCTTACGACCAGACCGCCGGTAGTAGCCGAAATAGCTTCGGCCCAATTTCACCGCTCGTTTGGAAACCTGAGTGTATGGCAAAGCTAACGCCCTCAGACGGGTCCGTTGATAATTGTATGCTGGCGTACTCGTCTGACTAGACACCTGCTCAAAGTCATTGACCGCCACTTTCATCGTTTCCTGTTTAATGCGTCCATCTTGTTTTGTTAAATTCACCGCAAACGGCAGTGGACTGGACTTCTTAAACTTGGCACTTTCAAGCCGGGAGAGCCGCTCTTGATAGCCTGCCACAATTCGTCTATCGGACTTCACCGCTGCAAAACTAACCACGGTAGCTATTTGGTCCTTCTTTAAATTTTCTTTCTCCACAGCCAGTTTTTCTCTGGCGTCAGTGATTAAGGCTTGTCGTTTGTGGGTGAAGTCTTGCTTCGAAAATGCCATTCCCTTCTGTTTTAACTGTTGGGCGGATAATCGCGTTGCGTCCCCTAGCGTAAACGAGCTGGGCACCCGAAAGGCCGTTGCCTGACCATTCTGGGTGATCACGACCGCCTGCAGCGGCAGCTTTAAATTAGGCGCAGCCCGACTTTCAGCAACATACCAAATCTGCGGCCTAGACGTATTTCCCGTTTGACCAAAGGCGACATCCGCCGTATGTCCCTGCTGGTTAGTAGAATTGTGATCACACGCGGCCAAAGTCAAAGCCAGCACCGCAATCAGCCCCAACACCATCCGATTTTTCATCAATTTTTCGATCCCCTGTACTCATTAATTCTCATTATTATAATCCCAGTAAGGGGATAAACCATTCAATCGTTAAAATATTAGACTTTTCTTTACTAAAAAGCCCATCCGCACTCACGGATGGACTTTATAACACATATTCATTTAACAACTTAACTTCACGCCTCAGCCGCAGCCTTAGCCTTCCGACCGTCACGCAGCATGGCGGCAAAGATCCAGCCCACCACGGCAACGATCAAGAAGGTTAAGAAGACCGCGTGGTACCCGCTCAGCGTGGCCGCCAAATGCGTAGTGACCTT
Source organism: Levilactobacillus tujiorum (assembly GCF_012641185.1). GTDB lineage: Bacteria > Bacillota > Bacilli > Lactobacillales > Lactobacillaceae > Levilactobacillus > Levilactobacillus tujiorum. The sequence continues at coordinate 9,099 of NZ_JAAXLK010000031.1, read as the reverse complement.
GACATGGCTGGCCGTCACCATCGCCAGAATCAAGGTGGCGACAGCAACCCCAGTTGATCCCAGAATCTGCCGGACGGTCGTGATAACCGCCGTCCCATGGGAAATCAGCTGATCGGGTAATGAATTGGCCCCCAACGTGACCGCTGGCATCATGACAAAGGCATTGCCCCCTTCAATCAACGCAGCGATGAGAATCATCGCCAGCAGTGATTGCTTGTTTGAGACCAACGTCAACCACAGCCAGCCCAAGACAATCATCGACATCCCCGTCAGCATGGTCGCCTTAAACCCAATTCGATCGGCTAATTTGCCAGTCAATGGATTGAGCAAGCTCAAAACAACCGCCCCAGGAACCAGCGCCATCCCCGAAGCAAATGGCGACATGCCTAAGACTTCTTGATAGTACAACGGGAAGATAATCGTCACCACAATCAACGCGATGTAGGACGTCCCCGTCAGTAACACCGCCAAGTCGAAGTTAAACGTCTTAAGTACCCGTAAATCCAGCAGCGGCGTGGTCGTTTGAAATTGGCGCCAAACAAAGAAGGCTACGGCCAACAGGCTGACAATCAACAAGCCGGTCATCCAACCCCAGTTGACGTTAAGCTTCCCAATCTGGTTGACCACATACAGAATACCAATGAATCCCACACTACTGATGACGGACCAGTAATCTAGGCGCGAGTCGTGTTGCGGCATCACATCTTTAATCGTCTTCAACGCGATGAGGAAAACGATCGTGATTACAACCATAAAGACAACGAATAAGCCCTGCCACGTGGTATAACGCAGCACAATCCCAGAAATAATCGGTCCTACGGCTAACGCAGACCCCATGACGAGACCCGCCATTCCCATGACGCCGCCCCGCTGCTTTTCCGGGGTAATGCGCAACATGACCGTTTGATACGATGGGAACATGATCCCCACCGCCATGGCCTCCATGACTCGGCCCAACATCATCAAGCCGAAGTTGGGGGCTAAATAAATAATGAACGTCCCGATATCGAATAAGGCCAAAACACTCACGAATAACACCGGAAACTTAATGTTATTCAATAGCCACGGACTGACCGGCATCATCACCACCATGACCAGCATAAACCCGGTCGTTAACCATTGAATCGTCGAGGCTGGCACCCCGAAATACCGCATCAACGTTGGATAAGCTGTGGACAGTGACGACTGGCTGATCGACATGGTAAAGGTCCCCGCCAGTAACGTCCAAATAAAGGCCAAACGATTGTATGAATGTCCCCGTAAATCAATTGGTTGTGCCATATAATTCCTCCCTCACACCTACTTTAGAAACATTATCAACTGACTTTTATCCTAGTCCTTTTCCTAGCGCCTGTAAACCGAGGCGTCCCGCTTCTGACCTACGCAATCAAGTTACTTCTCTCCCAATCTTTGGTACAATAAAATTAATTAAGGGCTGATCCGCATCAGCTCAGCGGATGACGCAAGGAATGAGGGTAAAATATGGATTTAGTGGCATACTTACACGATGAAATTAATTTCTTAACGGAACAAATGAACCGGGCCAAAGAGGAGAAGGACAACGCCATGAACTTCTTGTGCGACGCGCGGATTACCGAGGCCAAACGTATTTTGGAACAAATCGACAAGGGCAACATCGATCGCTTAAAAGCTGAATAGTCACTCACCTACTAACGAGTTTGGGGCCAACGTCTCAGACTCGTTTGTGCCGACTAAGGATGTGATTTCCATTAACAGTCGCACGATTGTTGCCAGTATCGTTTTACTGAGCTTTGGTGGGTTGCTCGCCTGGTTGATTATTCGCCTCATAACCGACTTTCAGACCACGTTTTTGGTGGTCCTAGCGCTCGTAATCGCCGGTTTCATCAAAACCCATTTTATCAAGACCAGAGACCGATGATATTTTCTAAGTCACCGGTTCGCCTAAACGTTAAATTAGGTGTAGATTAGTAGTGTACGAAATTTTGAGGAGGTAACACGTTGATAACCATTAAATCAGATCGTGAAATTAAAAAGATGGCCGAATCCGGTGCCGTTCTGGCCGGTGTGCACAAGGGCCTACGCGACATTATTAAACCAGGAATCTCTAGCTGGGAAATCGAACGGTTTGCCAACAAATACATTGAAGAACACGGCGCCACCCCTTCCGAAAAGGGCTTCGAAGGCTACAAGTATGCTACCTGCGTTAGTGTTAACGACGAAGTGGCCCACGCCATTCCTCGTAAGGAGCTTTTATTAAAGGAAGGCGACATCGTAGCGGTAGACATGACCGTTAACTTGGACGGCTTTGAAAGTGACTCTTGCTGGACCTACGCGGTTGGTAAGATCAGTCCAGAAGCTCAACACCTGATGGACGTCACCAAGAAGTCCCTCTACTTAGGCATTGACCAAGCCGTTGTCGGCAACCGTATCGGTGACATTGGCCACGCCATCCAAGCCTACACCGAAGGCCAGGAACACATGGGTGACGTTCGTGAATTAATCGGTCACGGGATTCAACCTACCATGCACGAACAACCTAACGTTCCTAACTATGGTGAAGCTGGTAAGGGGCTACGGTTACGTGCCGGCATGACGATTACCATCGAACCCATGATTAACTTGGGAACTTGGGAGATCGCCTCACGGGAAACGGCTGACAAATCATGGGAATACTACGTCACGGCCGATGGCTCACTGTCCGCTCAATACGAACACACGCTGGTCATCACCGACGATGGTCCTAAGATTCTGACGTCACAAGGCGACGAAATCGACAAGAAGTACCAACTTTAGTTTAAGGAGGCTTCCCGGCATGACACTGACCAACCGGACACCGGAACCCGCTGTGCAGAATATCTTTGATAAAATCGCACCGCAATACGATCAGATGAATAGTGTCATCAGCCTAGGGACCCATCGCATCTGGCGTAAACGGGTCATGTCAATGATGGCCGTTAAGCCCGGGGACTTCGCGCTGGATCTATGTTGCGGAACGGGCGATTGGACGCTGGCGTTGGCCCGAGCGGTTGGCCCAGCTGGCCGAGTAGTCGGTTTGGACTTTAGTCCGGTGATGATTCGTGAGGCTGACCGAAAAGTTCGAGCGGCCAAGTACGCTGACCGAATCACGCTACGCGAAGGTGATGCCATGCAGCTGCCCTACCCTGACAATAGCTTCAACGTGGTCACCATTGGCTTTGGCTTGCGTAATGTTCCCGACGCCAATCAGGTGCTCCGCGAGATGACCCGGGTGGTTAAGCCTGGTGGTCAAGTGGTCTGTTTGGAGACGTCACAACCCACCAACCCGGTGATTCACGCCGGGTGGCAGGTCTACTTTGGCCACGTGGTCCCCTTGATGGGCAGCCTCGTTGCGCACCATTACCAGGCCTATAATTACCTGCAGCGGTCAACCCACAGCTTTGTCTCGGTCACCCAGCTCGCTGATATGTTCCGCACGGCTGGTCTGACGCAGGTCAGCTATCGAACCTTTAATCTAGGCGCGGCGGCGGTCCATTTGGGGATTAAGCCTTACTAATGAATAAAAAATAAGAATCTGCTTCAAGCTAAACGCGTAATGGTGCGGCTTGAAGCAGATTCTTTTGTGTTTATAGAACTTTCGAAATACTGATAGTACAGTCATCTTCCGTTACGACGCCTGAGCTTAGGCCCAACCGTGAGTCTCCCGATCCCAGTCACGCTTACGGCTCCCGGAGACGAAGGGATTCCCCGCTACGGTGAAGCGCAGTGGCCGATCCTGCCAACTCCCAGCTGAGACGCCGACTCGTGATGTGGCCGCCACTTCCTTGGGCTGGCGCGTCGCTGTCGGGGTAATCGTCAGGTTTTGCGCGCCCAGCATCGTCCGGTTTAGGTCCTTGGACTGGATACCCAGCGCCGCCATCAGCTTGCCCGGACCGTTGGTGACATCCGGAATCGGCTTGTCCCGGTTCTGTTGCATCAGTTCTAGCCCTTCATGCGGCTCGATCCCGCGAATCAGGATTCCTTGGGGCGTTCCCGCTGCTTGGGTTGCCACGTCAAACATGTAGTACCCCCGCAAAATGTAGATGTAAATCGTGCCCGGTGCATCGTACAATGCCGCATTAGCCGCCGTGTAGCGGCCGTTAAAGGCGTGCGCCGCCGTATCCTGCTCGCCGAGATAAGCCTCAGCTTCCACAATCCAGCCGCTCATAGTCCCGGCTGGTGTTTGATAGACCAGCTCGTGGCCCAACAAGTCCTGGGCAATTTGGGGTGTCGGCCTCCCCGTAAAGAAATCCGCTAAAGAATCTGACATCATTTTTTATCCTCCAATTTCGCTATGTTAGAATGGAGCCATGGAGATGATACCTTATGGCAATTAAATGTGAACGTATTTATACAAAGCCCGCTGATCTCGCTGGCTACCGCGTCCTCGTCGATCGACTCTGGCCGCGCGGTATTTCCAAAGTCAACGCACAGCTGGCTTCTTGGGAGAAAGAAATGGGGCCCACGACTGAACTACGGAAATGGTTCAATCACGAACCGGAAAAGTTTCCAGAATTCAAAAAACGCTACATTGCCGAACTTGAAGCTAATGCAGCGTTACCCGCTTTTTTAGACCTAGTTGCCGATCAGCTCAACGACCAAGACGTTATTTTATTATACGGCGCCAAGGACGAAGAACACAACCAAGCCGTCATCTTAAAAGCCTTTTTGCTTAAACGTTTAGCTGACCGAGTACCCGCTGCACGGCTGCAAGACTAAGCTCACGCGTGCTGGCGAACATCGCATCCGCCTGGGGTAACTTCTGCGCGTTGATGCCGATGGTAAAGCACCCTGCCGCCTTGGCTGAACGCACTCCGGTCACCGTATCTTCAAAGGCCACACAGTCTTCGGGATGCTGATGAATGAGGCTCGCGGCGGCCAGATAGACATCCGGCGCCGGCTTACTGGCCCGTAGACTTGAAGCCGGTACAATTTGTGGAAAGTAAGGGGTTAGCCCTAGATGCTTAATTTCTGCTGGGGCATTGGCCGAGGCAGACGCTAACGCCAGTGGATAGCCTGCCGCAACCAGCTCATCCAAAAAGGCTGTAATCCCGGGCAACCGGTTGGCCGGCGTCAGAGCCGCCACAAATTGCTTGTACAGCGCGTTTTCATGATCCGTGAGCATTTGTCGCTGATGGACGTTAAATTCATTCTGGCGGCCAGCAGAGGCCAATATCGCTTGCAAGGAATCTGCCCGACTCATTCCGGGCAAGGTGGTCGCCAACTGGTCAGTCCACGGAATTTGGAGTTCTTGCGCAACCGCTTGCCAAGAAGCCAGATGATATTGCCAAGAATCCGCCAATACCCCGTGGAGGTCAAATAGAAAACCGCGGACATCTTGTGGTTGCATATTTCTCCCTCCTCGTGAAAGCGTTTCATTTTAAATCTATTATACACCAAAATAAAATGGTTCACCGCTTTGAAGTATGCGGTGAACCATTGTTAATTTAGCGAATTACGATAACCGAAACGTCAGACTTCTTGGCCAACCGCAACCCAATTGCTCCCGGGTGACCATGACTAGCGAAGTCAACGTCGGCGCCACAAACTACGAGATCCGGCTTAAATTCTGGAATAACTTTTTGCAGGATCACATCGTCCACGTCCCCGTCTTCGGCCACGATAGCGCGCACATCCTCAACACCAAACGCCGTTGCCTGATCGGCATAGCCTTTGACAATGGCTTTGAGCTGGTCGCGCTTTTCGTTCAACTTATCTGGCATCAATGATTCATAAATACTGATGTCGTTGCTTTCCAACACGGAAGCGATGCCTAGATGCGCCCGGTAATCCCGCGCCATCGTCATCGCAAACCGGAAGGCCCGACTCGTTGAGGGCCGGTCATCCTCATCAATGGTGATTAAAATTCGCCGGAAAAATAGTGGATTATTACTTTCGTCTGCCATAAAACCCCTCCTGCAGTAATTGGTGATCCGGCCCTATTGTATCATATCTATTCGTAAAAAGTTTTGCCGACCTTAACTAACGTTGCGTTGTTTAAGGTCTACCGCCTTGCACAGTGTTGCCAGCAAATTCTGTTCTGCCAACCCGTAATGACCATAAAAAAAGCGTCCTCCACTTAGGAAGACGCTTTTGCTTTAAGTTCAATTATGTTAAGTGAAACCCTATTAACGGCACCACTCAAGGCTTACGCGCTTCTAGTCACACTCTACCGCGCATGATCCGGTGATAAAATCATCGGTCCACGCACCGCTCGTGGCAATTCAACCGTAATTCGGCGTACCACAACTGGTTGCGGTACCACCACCGGTGCTGCCTTAGGCTTAGCTGCCAGCATGTGCCAAATAGAATGCAGCAGCAGTAGGCAGACGAGCATCAGTGGGAAGCCAGCGATCGTCGATACCGTTTGGACCGTCTTGAAGCCACCGACCATCACGATCCCAAAGGAGAAGATGATGAAGACGATAACCCAGATCATCCGGTTCCAGCGACTAGGTTCCTGGCCGTCATCCAAGTGCAAACTGGTAAAGGATGACACGATGAAGGCTGACGACGAAATCGTCGTGGCCAAGAAGATAAAGCAAGAAATACAGTACAATGCCAAGATAATCATCTTAAACGGCAACGTCGCAATCACCGTTGATACGACAGCGGCTTGACCCTGCGTGTTTAAAATGTGGACTAAGTTAACGGCACCAGTCCGTTGTAGCCACAATGAGTAGCCCCCGAAGATGGCGTAGAAACTCATACAGCCCAACGCACCATACGTTAACATCCCAACTAAGACCTGACGAATCGTCCGACCTTTAGAGATCCGGGCAATGAACAGCCCCATGACTGGCATGTAGGATAACCACCAGCCCCAGTAGAAGAGCGTTTCCTGTTGTGCCGTGCTATCGCCACCGTTAGGCAACGTATTAGTCGACATCGAAATAAACTTTTGCGCCATCAGCCCAATACTATTGGTTTCCGAATTCAAAATGTAAACCGTCGGGCCAATGACTAAAATAATGGCTAACAGCCCGAGTGCAGTCCAAATATGAGCGGAACTCAACCGGTTGATCCCACCGTTTAAACCGTGGAACACCGTAACTGCGAACAAAATAAACAAAATGATAAAGAGTTCAATTTTAAGCATGAGGTTATCTTGAACCCCGGTAAGGCGACTCAGCACCTTAGAAATAATTGGAATTTCCATCCCAACGGAAGACCCGATTCCGCCCATGATCCCAAAGACCACGAGGAAGTCGATCACGTGCCGGGCAATCACTTTACCCTTGCTGTCACCTTGCAAGCTGGTGATAGCGGCACTGACCCGTTGCACCTTGGCGTGCTTAACGTACAGGACGTAAGCAATCGCAATCGTTGCCGGTGCAAACATCATCCAAGCCATCGGTCCCCAGTTAAACTGCCCGAGCATGTGAGCTGCGCCGTAAGCGTTACTTGAAAACGGCTTGAACCCAAAGGCGGGGTGTTGAAGATACCGGAGTGGATCAACGATGGACAACATCAAAATGCTGGCGTCAATCGCCGTGGCGAAAACCATTGATCCCCATTGAAAGTTGCTGTAATGGGGTTTGTCATCAGGATCGCCTAACTTAACCTTACCAAATTTACCAAATGCCAAATACATAAAAAATAAGAAGTTGATCACGTACACCATCAAATAGGCCCATGACATGCGAGTATCAATCCAGTTCAATATTGAACTCAGAGTGGCTTGTAATTGATTACCACCTAAGATAAATAGCAATGACGCGAGAATAAATAAAACGATGGTTGGTACGAATACTAACTTATCAATATTTTTACGCGCTAAAATAAATAATCCTCCTCATTTGTTTCCTGGAAGCAAGCTTCCAGCGGTCATGTTCCAAAGAGATTGTACGAAAAAAGCGCCATACACGGGTCGTCACACGAGCCACCTGTACAGCGCCATCACGGTTAAATACAAATTGCCTACGCAAATCACTTTGAATCAATATCCAAAGTCTATTATACGCAGACGCTAGGATTAGTAAAACTTTAACCAGCAATAAGATTTTTCTGTGTAAGTTTAAGCGGTTACATAGCCAATCATCATCGCATTCTAAGAATTTGATTAGAAATTAGGTGATAGCTTAACCCTTTGCATTAGTCAAGCTTTTCTGGCCACTTAGCTTTGGCAGCGGCATCCCCCGCCGGACTGTTGTCGATCTGCTTAATAACGTGAGCTGGATTACCTACCAGCACCACGTCATCGCCAAATGACTTGGTTACCACTGCACCGGCACCAACCACGACGTTATTGCCCAGCGTTACCCCTGGCAAGACCGTCACGTTGCCGCCAAACCAAGCGTTGTCACCGATCGTAATCGGCGCGCCCATTTCAACGTCCTTCACCCGTGCCATCGCGTTCAGCGGATGAACTGGCGTATAGAGACCGACGTTGGGCCCGAAGTAACAGTGCTCACCGATTGTAATGGGGCAAGTATCCAACAGCGTCATATTGTAATTTCCGTAGAAATGGTCCCCAATGTGGATGTTCCAGCCGTAATCGTATTCTAGCCCAGCTTCGACGAAGAAATCATCACCACTGTCCGCGATTAGCTTGCGGTAACCCGCATTACGTTGATCGTTATCGTCGAGCTGATTAACTGCCCGAAGTTGCTTACGAGCAGCGACCCTCCGTGCGATTAATTCTGCATCAAATTGATCATAGGGCTGACCCGCCGTCATTTTTTCCCGTTCTGTTGCCATTGCATCAATCACTCCTCTTAGGTTCCATGATACCACTTACCGCGGACTTCACGACTGAGCTTCTCACCACTGATGAAAATACCGACAACTATAACCATGTTCAACATTATTAGTTATCGCCTAAAGGTTAAAAGATAAAACACCTGTCTCATCCAAGTACTGGTAAAGATTTGCGCCGTTAAATTGGCTAAATTGGTCGCACTCCGGCTGTCAGGGATTCCGCCTGCTGTGGGGACGCTTCAGCCTGGAAGCTCACCAGTCTTCTCGCTCGCTTTGAAGCCACGAAAAATGACCCGTACCCCAAAAGTTGGAACAAACTAGAGGGGTATAAATCATGGTTGTTTCAGTTGAAAATAAGATTAAAGCTGTCGAAGACTATCTTAGTGATCGTGGTGAATCGTA
>NZ_JAAXLK010000030.1 GCF_012641185.1 Levilactobacillus tujiorum | reverse complement strand
GTGATACCATCAAAATTTAGAGTCTCAATACATAGTAAGCAAGATCAAAAGCCGTCAGTTTTTGAAAAACATGAAAACTGACGACTTTTTTGAAAGGTATGAATAATTCAGGTCTTTAAGCTAAGCAGAAAGACTAAGATACCACCGACGATCATGCTGACACATTCGCCGATGCCGATTGACAGCCAGTTCGCCCAGAACGTGGGCCAGAAGGCGGTTTTGGCAACGATAGCAATCTCCCAGGCAATCATGCACATGAAGAAGACCGCTACCACGGTGTTCAGCGCCATTTGCGCAATCCGATTGTGGACGACTCGGCTCAAGCCGTACATGACCAGTAGGGCCAACAGAGTTTGCAGAGTTCCCGTTGCGATGTCTAAAATGCCCAATGGAGAAGCAATGACGTTCGCAATGAAGACGCCCAGGGTTACGGCAGCTATGTAGCGCTTGTTGAAGCTAGCAAGGTGGTTAAACATTTCGGATAACCGCACCTGCACAACACCAAAGCTAAAGGCCGCCAAGACCGTCGTTACCACGACGTAGAGTGCAGCAACTAGGGCCGCCAGTACCATCCCACGGGTACCATCGATACCTAGAAAACTTTTCTTAGAATTCACGAGAAATTCCTTCCTTTGCTAATTATTCAATTTTGGAGCTGTAGTAAGGTTACCGCAATTTGGGGACTTTGGCAAAATCTGTTTCACATGAAACATTACAATGCCGTATCGTTTCGCCAGAATGATTGACACCATGCGTTGGGATTTGTAAATTGGAAGCATAGTCGTGCTATTAGCGACGAAAATTTCGAAACTTATTGGAGGACTCATCATGAAAATTGCGCACCACCGGTGGCCGCTGTGGCTCTTATATACGGTAGCTTTCATGGTGATTGCCGCGTTTAGCTTTGGTGTATTTGCAATGGCTAATCGGACGCTGATTTGGAACATGGACGGCGTCACGCAACACTATCCGTTAATCCTGACGCTTCATCAACTATTAACTAAAGCCGGCCTGACGGGCGTCACGGGGTGGTCGTGGACGTTCGGCCTGGGAGCCGACAAGCTAACCACGCTGGCCTATTACGTCTTAGGCGATCCCTTTGCGTACCTATTAGCGCTGTTGCCGACGCGATTCATGGAAGTCGGGTACGGCTGGGCAATTGTTTTACGCCTATTTGCTGCGGGCTTAACCTTTTTAGTGTTTATCCGGCACTATTCCTTTAAGCCCTTCAGCCAGCTGGTTGGCGCCCTAACCTATGCTTTTGCGGGTTATTCGTTGATGATCGGCGTTCACCATCCCTTCTTCATTATGCCGATGATCTGGCTTCCCTTACTGTTTTGGGGGATTGACCGGGTACTCGCCGGCAAAGGATGGGTCCCCCTGGGGGTAGTGACCGGGCTGACCATATTAAGTAATTTTTATTTTGCGTACATACTGGGGCTGGGAAGCCTCATCTACGTCATCATTCGCTATCTGAGCCAGCGTCAACAAATCGCGGCAGTTCTTAAGCTGCGCCAACTGATCGGACGACTAGTCATGGCGGCGGTGACGGGTTTCTTGCTTGCGGGCGTTTTGTTGGTGCCGTCATTTCTGATGATGCTAGGGTCCACGCGAACTGGCGTTATTTTTGCGAACGGACTGTGGCTGTATCCTGTCAGTTATTACCTGAAGTTGGGCAACGCCGTATTGACGACGGGGAACGCGCTGAGCTATTGGGCAGTCATCGGGATGACGGGACTCGCATACCTGGGCTGTGTGTACACGTTGGTTCATTGGAAACACCACCGGGCACTGGCCGGGACGCTGACTTTAATTGTCGCCGGGTTGCTGTTCCCTGCGGTGGCAGCATTCTTCAACGTACTGTCGACCCCGTCGAATCGCTGGATCTTTCTGGCGGCAGTGCCCTTTACCCTAGCGCTGATGGTGTTGATGGATCATGTCACGGTGCTGACGGCGGCTGATCGTTGGTGGCTAATGGGGGGAGCAACTGGACTATTAATCGTCGTCTATTTGAGTAATGGTCTCGTCTTCAACAATCCCAATCGTAATCTCATCACGTACGGTCTACTCTTAGCGGTGACGGTGGTATTGGCTGGGAGCGCCCAGCTGCCGTCACGGGTGACGCTAGCTTTAGTGGGTACCTTGGTCGGGCTTAACTTGGTAAATAACGCGTGGGGCTATTACAACCCCAACGCCAGTCAACAAGCCACGCAGCAATTGCGGAAGGGCGATGCAACGCGCTATATTCGAGATTACTTTGATGAGGCCGATCGGTCGGTTCGTCGGGAAAAGACCTTCTCGCGGGTCAATACAACGCCTAACTTTAATTTATTCCGGACGGTGGGCAACAACATGACGATGTCCCATGATCTGCACGGTATCATGTCTTACTTTTCGGTTCAGAATGGCGCGGTAGGGCAGCTCAGTCGCGATTTACAAAACTCAGAATATGCGATGAATTCACCGCTGGGGCAGGGGGATAATCGCTCGGCCTTCAACCATCTGCTAGGGGTCAAGACGCTCTTTGCGCGCGAGGACCAGGTCACCAATCGGCTGGCAATCCCTTATGGCTATCACGCCGCGAATAAAGTCTATCCGGAACAATCCGTTTATGGGTTGTCGAATGGGACGGGGACGCAATTACTGACGACATCATTGAACTTTCCGTTAGTTTATACGCAACCACAAGCGCTGACGGCGCAACAATGGCGGCAGTTATCCAGCGTTGATCGCGAGCGGAGTCTCACGCAAGCGGCGGTGACTCCGACCAAGTGGGCTGGGGTACGGCAAGCAACTTATCGGTCGCCTGCTCGAAGCCTGGATTATCAGGTGACGGCGGATGCCGTGCCGGTGATTGATAGTCCGAATAAAGTCGTTCAGTATCGGTTACAACAGGCTTTGGCGGGGCAAAAGAAGGGGCTTAGTGATAAGCAACTAGATAATTACGGCAGCTCCGTTAAATTGCCAGATTTGAAGCCGGATCAAAATGGTCTCATCAGTCGAAAAGACGAGCGAAAATACGCCGCACAAGTTCAATTGGATCAGCATCGTTCGGCGTTAGACTGCGTGCTGACCACGAACCAACAGATCTTACAAGACACGGCAACGGCTAATCAACACGGTTTACGACAGATGACCAGCGATGCGCAGGGACAACAGCTTAAATATACACTCACGATCACCCGTCCGAAGCAAGCACAGGGGACAGAACTGTATCTCGCGTTAGATGGGATCAGTGCGCAAAAGCTTACCACCGCTGAGCAACTGCACGATCAGGACAATACGAGTGTTCTGGGCAACACGCCGCGGTCAACGCTCACTAAATTTGATGATTGGCGCACGGCGGTCCGAAATCCAGATATGGGTGATTATTGGATTAAGGTTAAGACGCGCAATAGCACCAATAGTTTTTCTCAGTTTGGGATTGATAATTTATCGGATTATGAACCTAAGCACCGGATGCTACTGAATCTGGGCTATTCTAAGCAACGGCGCCAGACGATTGATGTGACGTTTAATGCCACCCGGCAGATCGATTTCAAGGCAGTTAAATTGATTGCGATGCCGTATCATCAGTCTTACGATCGGCAGGTGCATGCAGCCCAGCAACGGGGCCTTAACAATGCGACGATCAGTTCTAATCGGGTAACGGGCAACTTAACGACGACCACACCAAGTGTGATGACGACCTCCATTCCCTATTCTACGGGATGGCGATTGAAGGTCGATGGTCGTTCGGTGAAGACCCAACCAGTCAATGATGGGTTCGTGGGTGCTCGTTTAGCCGCGGGAACCCACCATATTCAGTTGACTTATCATACGCCTGGCTTACTCCTAGGCAGTGGCTTAACCGGGGTCGGGATCGTCATCCTGATGGCAGTAGGCAGCTGGCATTGGTGGTGGCCACAGCGGCGGCATTAATTAGCCAGCATACTAAATAACCCGGGAAATGAGCCGACATGGCAGAATTTCCCGGGTTATTTTAGATGTTCCCCACAGAGATGACCGGTTAGCGTATTTTCATAGCCGCTAGCCTAGTCGCGTAGGACCTGGTTTAGACAAGATGACAAAACCACTGACTATTCTCAGTTGAGCTGAGGCGTCAGTGGTTTTTTAGTATTAATCAGCGTTTAGAATCCACAAGAAGAGGACAAAGACCACGGCGAGGCCGTACATCATTGGTCCGACTTCTTTTCCACGTTTGGCAGCAATCATCGTTAAAGGATAAGTGATGAAGCCCAGCGCAATTCCGTCTGAGATGCTGTAAGTTAAAGGCATTCCTAGAACGATCAAGAAGGCTGGTGCCGCAACTTCGAATTTTTCCCAGTGAATGTTCTTTAGGGATTGGGCCATCAGCACCCCAACAATGATCAGAGCGGGGGCCGTCACTTGGTTCGTAACCACGGCTAATAGTGGAGAAAAGAAAGCGCCTAGGACAAAGAGAATAGCTGTCACGATGGCGGTAAAGCCGGAGCGACCACCCACGGCAATCCCTGCGGAGGATTCAACGAAGGCACCCATTGGAGAAGTTCCTAGCAGTGAACCGGCAACCATGGTGGTCGAGTCTGCCATCAGGGCCTTACCGATCCGCGGAATCTTGTTGTTCTTAACCAGACCGGCTTGTTCGGCCAGTCCAACCAACGTCCCAGTGGTATCAAAGAAGGTCACGAGCAGGAAGGTTAGTACCACAACGATAAGCTGCAAGGAATTGATACTGCCGGCGTGAGTTAAACCAACCATGAAGGTGGAACTGATACTAGGAATTCCGGAGACAATGTGAGCTGGCATCGGAATTAAGCCGGTGATTAGACCCAGAATGGAGTTGGCGACCATACCAATAAAGATGGCGCCGGGGACTCTGGCACTCATGAGAACGAGTGTGACTAACAGACCAAAGATTGTTAACCAGGTGCTCCCCACGTGTAACGATCCCAGCGTAACCACTGTGGATTTGTCGGCAACAATTAACCCACCTTGGCTGAGACCGATAAACGCGATGAACAGGCCAATCCCAGCACTAATGGCCATTTTAAGGTCGCGGGGGATCGCGTCAACGACCTTTTCCCGTAACTTGAAGGCTGTCAAAATCATGAAGAGAATGGACGCCACGAAGACCCCAGCCAGCGCCGTTTGCCACGGGACCTTCATTCCGATGACGACGGAGTAGGCAAAGAAGGCGTTAATCCCTAGGCTGGCGGAAATAGCGATGGGATAATTGGCTAAAATCCCCATTAAGGCACAGCCGAAAGCGGAAGCAAAAGCCGTGGCAGTGAAGACTGCCCCCTGGCTGATACCGGAAGCTCCTAAAACTTGGGGGTTAACGAACAGAATGTAGGCCATGGATACGAAGGTCGTAATCCCGGCTAAAATTTCTGTTTTATAGTTGGTTCCTAATTCTTCAAATTGAAAAAATTTGGCAATTCTCTGCATCTTATGCGCTCCCTTAAATCATAGTAGAATCCGAACATTCTCTCGTATCGTTCGGACTTATCTCTCAAAACACTACTAAAAGAGCTTAACATTAAAAATGAGATAAAGCAATCACGAATTAGAAAATAATTTATAAAAAGATTGTTCGTAAATTAAAAAGACCGGCCATTAGCCGGTCTTTCAGTGACTATGCTGAGCTGGTCGAAAGGATTGATTTAATCAGGATCGGCTAGTGATTTGCCGCTAGGACGTGCTTTAAAGCTAGCAAATGCCTGATCAATTGTTTGATATTCTGCCGGACTCAGGGTGACGCTTAACGCCTGGGCGTTAGCGGCAACTTGACTTGCTCGTTTAGCGCCGGGAATCACGACGCTGATCTCAGGATTCTGCAGGTACCAAGCCAGTACGGTTTGGGTGACGGTTGCCTGGTGGGCTGTGGCGATTGGTTTGACAGCGGCCACCGCCTGTAGGATCTGACTGTAGCGGGGTTCCTGAAAATCGCTGATTTGGCTGCGGATATCGTCGTCAGGGAAAGTAACGTCTTGAGTGTATTTACCAGTCAACAAGCCCGAGGCTAATGGGAAATAGGGCACGAAGCTAATTTGGTGCTCGTTGAGATAAGGCATTAGGTCAGTCTCGTGGTCGCGGTGAAGCAGGCTGAATTCGTCTTCGACAACGTCCACATAGCCATCGGCATTGGCTTCTTTGACTTGTTCAAGACTGAAGTTAGAGATACCGATTGCGCGAATTTTTCCTTGTTCCTTCAGCCGTTCGAGCGCACCGACGGCTTCTGCCTTGGGGGTTCGCTTGTCTGGAAAATGAATGTAGTAAATATCAATGTAGTCTGTATTGAGGCGTTGTAGGCTGGCATCGACCTGTTGGGTCAAAAATGCGGGATCATTATTAATCACTTGTTCACCGCTAGAGAAGTCTTGCGCACCCTTGGTGGCCAGCGTAAAGCTGTGGCGATCAAAGTCATGGATGGCCTGACCAACTAATTCCTCAGAATGCCCTAGACCGTAGACAAACGCGGTGTCCAGAAGCTGAATACCGTGATTCAAACCGGTTTTGACTAGGTCTAAGCCGTCCGCGTCGTTTAGGTTGGGAAAGAGATTGTAGCCGCCAACCGCATTCGTTCCTAACCCCAGTGGTGTTGTGTGAATATCAGTTTTGCCGATCGTTACCATATCGTGTGTCATGGTGAACCTCCTCATTAAAAATGTGAAACCGGATACAATTGAGCCACCTTAATTATACCGAATTTTGTGCGGAAAAGGTGCCGGAAGAAGCACAATCTTATCAGTCATAGCTATCCGGTAGGTGGGTATTTCTGTTACACTGGGAGGCGAAGCAAAGGAGCGAAATATAGATGACAACTTACTTAATTATTGGCGCAAACACGTTGGGTCAGAGTGTGGCGCGGCGATTAGCAACGCAGACGACTGATCCGATTCGATTATTGCATGCACCTAATGAAAAAGTTGCGGCGGAATTGATGGAACGCGTGACCGACCAGGTGGGCGATCTGACGAAAGAGGCCACTTATCAAGCGGCTTTACAGGATCAACCAGTCATCTTTTCAGCCTTGCAGGGGTTGGATGTTGATTTGGCCTTTGAGGCGTTATTTGATGCGCAGTACCATCAGCAGTTGATGTTGACCCGCTTTGTGATGTTAAGTACGGCTGGCGTGGACCATGAAGTTAACGGTGAACTGACCTATCCGGACATCACTAACGTTAAGGAGTATTTGAATCAACAACGCTATGCGGCTAAATTGGTGGATGAGTCGGAATTTCCTTATACCATCTTACGACCAGTGACCTTGACGGCGGACGCTGAGACCGAGCCCCAGATTATTCCGGAAGGGGCCACGGTACCGGCAGGTCATGTTTCACGTGAAACGGTTGCGGCGGTTGCCACTCAGATCCTGCTGAATGGTGAGCATGATTATCAGTCATTGGCCATTTGCTAAATCTTTCGCAAAGTTTTGAATTTGCCCCTGAAATATTGCGTGCTTTAGTCAATAGTTTGTTAGAATAAGAGAAGTGGGGTGAAGCCATTGGCATTAAATATAGACGAGCAACAATTACAAGCAATTCGGGAACGAATGGAGGAAGCCAATCAGCAGGCGCACTTCGTTATTTTCCAGTCGGTTGAAAAACGGACGGGCAAGGTATTGCGGCTAATCACGGATATTGATAGTTTCCGAGCAATTCAAGAACAGCACGCAGCCGATTCCGATATGATGATCATCCAAGATATTGTTCCAATCTCGGACGCCCTGGCACGGTGGGCCATTGCGGAGAATATGGCAGCGCAGCAGTCGGCCAATGAATCCGTATTGGCTGACTTGGAATACTACACCAATGAAGTTTTAAAGGAAAATAAACAAGCAATTAATCCACCAGATAATGGTGAAGAGTAGGTAGTCTAGCAAGTTAGCTAGGCTATTTTTTTATTGCCAAAATTGTAGAGCGTTTGGTGATAATTTTGCTGGTGTTACTGGTAAACTGAAGGTAGTTTTAGGGGAGTCATCTTTGAGGAGGGTTTTTAATGAAACAGAAGAAATGGCAACGTTGGGTTTGGCTAGCGGTGGCAGCAGTAGCGATGCTAGGAGTAGGCACGCTTCCCGCCCAAGCCAAGACGACGAATAAGACGGTTACCTTTGGTCAGTTAACCAATAAGAATCCGCACCGCTTGGCGGCAATTCGCCAGGCAGCACGGCAACAAATCTTGAAACAGACGCACGCCAAGGGGAGTAAAGTCGCCGCGGTCTACAAAGTGAAATTACCCAAACACATGACCAAGAAGGCCACGTTGACACCGAAGGGCTTGCGCATGAATCTGCTGGCCAACAAGTTTAAGGTCAAGCAGATTACGATTCCGTATTCGCAGTTAAAAGGCAAGGTGCTGAATCGTTACTTGCCTAAGACACAGCGCACGAAAGCCATTAAGACTAAGAAGATGGTGGCCCTGACTTTCGATGATGGGCCAGATAAGACGTTGACGCCGCGGCTTCTGAAGACTTTGAAGAAGTATAAAGTTCACGCCACTTTCTTTGAAACCGGGCAAAATGTCAGTCGGAATCCAAAGATTGCCCGTGCGGTTCTCGCTGGCGGTAACGAGATTGGCAATCATTCCTGGAATCATCCAGACTTCAACCGGATTGGCACGGCCAAGACGGTTAGCCAGATCACGCGGACTAACCGGGCCATTTACCAGGCGACGGGGACGTTACCACAGTTTGTGAGACCACCATATGGGAACATCACGGCGGCTGAAGGCCGGGCGATCGAACAACCGATCATTCGCTGGTCGGTGGACTCACGCGACTGGGCTTACCTGAATAAGACGAAGGATATTAACGAAGTGATGCGCGATACGCGCGGTGGCGATATTATTTTGATGCACGATATTCACGCGCAGTCAGTCGCTGCAGCACCGACGATTATTAAACGACTGAAAGCTAAGGGCTACAAGTTAGTCACGGTTAGTCAGCTGCTGAATTACCAGACGCTGCCAGGTTTACAATACTTTGGCGCGCACGATTATCGCACGGCTGGTAAGTAAAGACAAAAAGATTGGTTCCACGAATTTTCGCAGAACCAATCTTTTTTTAGGCTAAGAAGTCTTGTGCAAGCTGTTGGTAGACGTGTTGAACATGAATAAACTGGTCGAGATCGACATACTCGTCGGTGGCGTGGGCTTCGCTCCATTCGCCAGCACCGTAAACAATCACGGGGAAGGGGTTCGCTGATTTAGTGAATTCGGAAGCATCCGTTGCGCCGTGAATAACTTGGAGTTGCGTGTCACGACTGAATTCTTGATCAGCAATGCGTTTCGTTAATTGAACGAGGGGAGAATCTTGCTGACTGATGATGGGCTTGAAACTGTAGTCGATGTGTAAGGTCAAATGCTGGTCTGGTTCCTCGTTAAGGCGGTCAACAACGTCAGTTAGTCGCTGAATCACGGCAGCGTTGTCGAATTCTGGGATTGGCCGGATATTTCCTTGTAATTCGGCCTTGGCGGGGATGCTGTTAACTTGATCACCACCGTTGAAGACGGTAACGCTATGAACCAGTGGTCCGAGTTCAGGACTGACGGGAACATCGTCGAACGCAGTGGCTTCAGCAGTTATGTATTTTGCTAGGTTAGTGACGGCATTAATTCCTTTTTCGGGCATGGAGCTGTGGGCACCCTTGCCTTGTGAATAGACGTGGTAGTTGAGGGAACCGTTATGGGCGTAGACAATGTTGCCGCCCGTTGGCTCACCGATTACCATAGCGCTTAAGTCATCAGCGAGGCCTTGTTCGGTCAGCATCCGCGACCCCATGGCCCCGTTTTCTTCACCAACCGTACCGATGAAACGTAAGCGTCCCTTCAAACGGTCTTGATGATCAGCCAGATTGATCAGGGTAATGACCATGCCGGCCAAGCCGCTCTTCATGTCGGCGCTGCCGCGGCCGTAGAGACGGTTACCTTCAATGTGGGCAGCGAACGGATCGAATTGCCAATCAGCAGGGTCACCGGTAGCCACGGTATCTAAGTGGCCAGCCAAGGAGAAGACTTTGTCGCTAGTGGAATCGCCAATTTCGGCAATTAAATTACTCCGACCTGAGGTGTAGGGAACCTGCTTGGCGGTGATGCCGTGGGCGGTGAAGAGCTGCTGAATGTAGTCAGCAACCGCGGCTTCATTGCCATTGACAGAATTGATTTGAATTAAGTGCTGAAGAATCTGAATTTTTTCGTGTTCGTCCATAAGGTACATTGCCCGCTTTCTCATCATATTTTAATGCTAAGTTTAGCACGTCCGCCGCCGGTTGGCGACTATTCTGTGAAGAAAGCCTAATATCACGAAATTTGTAGCAAACATACGTTCGCTTTTGCTGTGACTTATGCTAAAATATAATCAAGTTAAGCTGAAACGTAGAGATTGAAAAGTTTAAATGACCGGTTAACCTGGGGTTGAACTGGCATATAATGGTTAAACAGAGACGTTTTGAGACGGATTAGGAGGCCGGCAGATGAGTTTACAATTTATTCTAGGCAGTGCAGGTCGAGATCATCGGACGCCGATGGTGACGGCGATGGCCCAACAAGTGACGACAAGTCCCACGGATCAGTGCTACTACATAGTACCCAATCACATTAAGTTTGAGACTGAAGTGGATGTTCTGTCAGCACTTAAGCAGCGGTTAGCACCAGAACAGACCTTATTTGCACAGACGCAAGTTCAGGTTTTTTCATTTACGCGGTTAGCCTGGTTCTTTATGAAAAATGAACCAGTCTACCAACTTCCCCGCATTTCGACGGCGGGCTTGAACATGTTAATCTATCAGATTATTCAAAGTCATGCGGATGAATTGACCATTTTTCGCGGTGAGATCGACCGGCCGGGTTTCATTAGCCAACTGACGACCCAGTTATCCGAACTTAAGGTTGGTCAGGTGACTGCGGCGGACCTTGTGACGGCGATTGAACAAATGGGGACCGCTAACGCAGACTTACAGGCTAAATTACATGATCTCATGATTATTTACGATGCGTTTGAACAACAGATGGTGGGGAAGTACGTTGAAAACACGGATCTCTTGAATCAGTTAGCAGACTTCTTACTGACGAAGATTGACTTGAGTCATGCCCACTTCTACTTAGAGGGCTTTTCGCAGCTGAGTGCGCAGGAACGTAAATTGACGGCGGCCCTAATTGAACGCGCAGCCAGCGTGACGGTAGCCTTGAACTTAGATAAGGGCTATCCACAGGAGTTGCCAGCAACCACTAGTCTGTTTTTTCAGTCGGGCAAACTTTACCATCAACTGTATAGCATTGCGCGTGCAGCAACGGTTCCCGTGTTGCAGGATCAACATGCGCGGACGCCGCGAGTAAATGCTGATTTATTGGCGCTGGATGAATTCTGGCAGGCCTCCAATGCGTTGACGCCACAACCACGGCCAGCGGCGCAAACGCCTAAGACGATTCAAGTGGTCCAGGCAGCGAATCGGTACGTTGAAGTCTCACGGGTGGCAGCGCAGATTCGGCAAATGGTGGCCAGTGGCCAGTACCGCTACCGGGACTTCCTGGTCATGGCGCGGCATTTGGATCATTATCAGACCGTTATTGACCCTATTTTCAAAGCACAGGCGATTCCGTACTTTGACGATGCAGATGTCCAGATGGCAGATCATCCGTTTGTAGAATTGATCAATGCACTCTTTGATGTTGATCGGCGGAATTACCGGTACGCAGATGTCTTTCGCGTCTTAAAATCGGAATTACTTTTGCCGCGCGATGAAAATGGTGACCCCATGCAGTTGGCGGCTTATCGTCAAGCGTTGGCGTTAACGGAAAACTTTGTGCTGAAAAACGGGTTTGAAGGCCAGCATTGGTGGACGCAGCAAAAGGATTGGGTGTACTTGCGGCTATCCGCTGGTGATGATGAGGTGCAGACATCACATGATGAACAGGTCACGACCCAGATTAATCAGATTCGCCACTTTGTGAAGCAGACATTGCCGCCATTCTTTGCGCGATTGAAGGCCGCTAAGACCTATACGGACGCGGCAACGGTTCTGTATCAGTTTTTAGATAATGCGGGGGTCAGCGAGCAATTGATGGCTTGGCGTGATCAAGCGATTGCCGCTGGTGATTTGATGCGTGCGGGGCAGCCGGAACAGACGTGGGCGACTTTCTGCCAGATGTTGGATGAATTCCACAGTATCTTAGGAACGGTGACCTTTGACCAGCAAGACTTTCAATCCTTATTGCAGGCCGGGTTCGCCGGGGCGAAGTTCAGTCAGATTCCATCAACCTTAGATCAGGTGACGATCACTGAAAGTGGAATCGTCCAGGCTAATAATCGCAAAGTGACCTTTCTGATGGGGGCAACTGCGGATGAGATGCCGGATGATCAGCTGCCGACCAGCCTGCTAGCCGATAATGATCGGCATGATTTAAGCGAGCAGTTGCAAGCAGTGGATGAAAACAGCTATTTGCGCGATGATGCGGCGACACAATTGGCGGGTGAGCCCTATCTGAATTACTTGGCTTTCCTGAGTGGCAGTGAACGACTCATTTTTAGCTATCCAGCGACCAGCGATGATGATCGAAATGGGTTGCAGATCTCCCCATACGTGGCGCGGATTCGCCAATATTTCGACTTACCATTATTAGTAGCCCATGCGACACCAACGGCTGAGATGACTGACATTCTTCCGTTTGTTGGGACACGCCGGGCGACCTTGCGTCATTTAGTTCAGGCCAGCCATGATGGTCAGTTGCGCGGCACACCGCTTTCACAACCATGGTTATACGTTTGGCATGATCTACGTCAGGACCCGGATTATGGTCAATTGACGGCCAAGCTATTGAGTAGTCTAGATTATAGAAACGTGCCAACGAAATTGACACAGGATACGGTTATTCACTTGTATGGCCGCGAGATCAGTACTTCGATTTCTAAGCTGGAAGAATATTATGCCAACCCCTACGCGTACTTCTTAAAGTACGGGCTACGCTTACAAGAACGGGATGTCTTTGAATTATCGCCAGCTAGTACGGGAGAGTTCTTCCACGCCACGATGGAGCGACTGCTGAATCAGGTGAAGGCAGAACATCTTAATCTAGCGGACTTTGACGACCAGCAATTACGCGAGTTGACGGATGAGGCGGTACAACGGGTACTCAATACGGATGAGAATCCACAATTTGCGATCTTAGAGAGTTCGCACCGGATGCGTTATATCCGTGAGCAATTAATTAAGACGATGCGCCAGATGGCTAAGACCTTGCGTGAGCAGAGTAGCCGCACGCGACTACGGCCCAAGCAGATGGAAGTTAAATTTGGCTTTGGCGATCCCAATGGGCTAGCCCCCTTGTCGTTTGACCTAGCTAATCAACACAAGGTGACGGTTCGTGGGAGAATTGATCGGCTGGACACGTTACAACCTAAAGACGACCAGAAAACCTATCTGGGTATCGTGGATTATAAGAGTTCCGAGCATAAGTTTAGTTATCAAGACGCTTACTATGGCCAAGCGATGCAGATGCTCACGTATCTGGATGCCGTCAAGAAGAACATGCCCCAGCTGCTAGATCAGGCGGATCTCAGTCATCAGCAGGCAGAGTTGGCGGGAGCTGTTTATCTTCATCTGCAAAACCCCGTCCTGCGTGCTGCCGATGTATTAGATGAAGACCCACTGATGGCGTTGCTTAAGGAGGAGCAATATCAGGGGCTGTTACTAGATGATCCCGATTTGTTGAGTAACTTGGATTCCCTGTTTGCGACGCCAGATTATCATGGCAGTTCGTTACTCTTCCGGGGGTTACGGCGGGGCGTTAAGGGAAATTACACGTCCTATAGCAAGATGTTAGTCAATCCGGCTGAGCTGGACTTACTGCTGGCGCATACAGAGAAACTGATCAAACGGGCCGCCAGTGAAATCTTTGAGGGTAAAGTTGATTTGGCCCCGACGCGAGAACAGAGCAAGACGGCGCTACAGTATTCACCATACAAGTCAATTATGCAGTTTGACCCCTTGTTGACGGAAAATAATTATCGAGATTTAGTACCTTTGAAGAAAGACGATGT
Source organism: Levilactobacillus tujiorum (assembly GCF_012641185.1). Classification (GTDB taxonomy): domain Bacteria; phylum Bacillota; class Bacilli; order Lactobacillales; family Lactobacillaceae; genus Levilactobacillus; species Levilactobacillus tujiorum. Next base: position 11,447 of record NZ_JAAXLK010000030.1, on the reverse strand, counting down.
GTTGGCACGGATTAAAGACGAGTTGGAAAAGGAGGGCCGTCATGAGCGCTAAGTTTAGTTTTACACCGAGCCAGGATCAGGCGATCCACCGTTCGGGCAATAATTTATTGGTCTCGGCCTCTGCAGGTTCTGGGAAGACCCGGGTGCTGGTCCAACGAGTGATTGAAAAATTAAAAGCCGGAATCGGCATTGATGAAATCCTGATCGTGACGTTTACCAAGGCAGCTGCTGCAGAAATGCGGGAACGGATTCAAAAGGCCCTGCGACAAGAATTGGCCAACAGTCAGGGTGATAGTGAGCGGCAACAGTTTTATTTACGCCAGTTGAATCAATTACCGGTGGCCGATATTAGTACGTTGGATGCCTTTTGTTTACGCATTTTGCAGCATTATTATTACGTGATTGATTTTGACCCAGTTTTTCGGCTATTGGCCGATGAAACGGAAAACACGCTGTTGCGCGATGAGGTGTGGGCCGACGTTCGTGAGCAGCTCTACGCTGAAGGCGAACGGCCGTTGTCAGCGAGACAATTGATTGCGGAGGGGACGCCAAGCCTCTTTGCACAACTCACAGAAAACTTTTCGGGTGATCGCGGCGATGACGGCTTGGCTGAGCTAGTTCAGCGAACTTATACCTTTGCCAATGCGACGGCTGACCCCGCAGCTTGGTTGGCGGATCTGCCGAAACCCTATCAGTTGGAAAGCGATCAGTTAACGGCAACGCATTTTTATCAGGAACAATTACAGCCGTTATTTAGCGAGCAGTTACAGCAAATCCAAGCTGATTTAACCAGTGCCCAGCAACTGGCTACGCAGGCCAACTTAACCAAGCAGCTGGACCATTTAACAACGGTGCTTAGCCAGTTGCACGAGGTTCTCGGTCTAGTAGATCACGGGAGTTGGAATGCGTTGAGAGCGGCTGTGAGTGGCTTTAACTGGGGACGGATGCCGAGTGTTCGCAAAGCCAACGAAGACTTTCCCATCTATAACCGGCTGAAGACGACGTACTATGATCCGGCGCGAAAACAGCTGGATAGTCTAAAGAAGGGCTATTTGCTGCAATCGGAGGAACAAGCCGTAATCACGATCAAAAAGTCTGGTGAGCTGGTCGGTGAGTTGGCGCGTGTCGTGACCGTCTTCCGGCAGGCATATACCGCGGAGAAACGGCGCCGTCACGTCTTAGACTTTGCGGATGTCGAACACGCCGCTCTGGAAATTTTGACGCAGGATACGACGCAGTCTCAGCAAGTGGCCGCACAGCTACGGCAACAGTATTCAGAGATTATGATTGATGAGTATCAGGATACGAATGGTCTGCAGGAAGCGATTTTGACGGCGATTGCGCAGCCAGCACCACAGGGAAATCTCTTTATGGTGGGGGATGTGAAGCAATCCATCTACCGCTTCCGGCAAGCCGATCCAACGTTATTTATGGCGAAGACGGATCGGTATACGGCGGATCAACAAGCAGGTAGTCTGATTGTATTAGCAGATAATTTCCGGTCGATGAAGAATGTCGATGACTTTACCAACTTGATCTTCAAACAATTGATGGATCGCCAGTTAGGTGAGATTGATTATACGGGAGCCGCGCAGTTGAAGTTTGGCGCGAGTTATTATCCGAAAGAGGTGACCAGTTCTGCGGAGCTGTTGGTCTATCTAACGGATGAGCAAGCCGCTGACGATGCGGCCGACGATCAGGAAGCCATGGATGAAAGCTTCCAAGTCGATAATAAGCATCAGGGTGAAGTGTTACTGGCCGGGAAGAAGATTCAGGAATTGATTGCCGCCAAGACCCCAATTTATGATCGGGATGCGCGGCAAGTCCGGCCAATGCGCTACGGTGATATTACGCTGTTGACCCCGACGCGGACGAATAACCTCATCATCACGGATGAACTGCGGCGACTGGGGATTCCAGTAGTGGTTAATGATGCGCAGAGTTATTTCAAAACGACGGAAATTCAGATTATGATGGCGCTGCTTAGAGTGATTGATAATCCGTACCAGGATATTCCGTTAGCCGCAGTGTTGCGGTCACCAATTGTGGGCTTAAACGAAAACCAGTTAGCGGCACTGCGAATTAATCAGCGGACTGGAGATTATTATCAGGCCGTGCTGCATTTTCAACAGAACTTTGCTGCCGCGCACGCGAGTGACTTCCAGCAGGAGCTGCATGACAAGATCAGTCACTTTCTGGAGCAGCTGGCGACGTTTAGAAATATCGCCCGGCAAAACCAGCTGGTGATCCTGATTTGGCGAATCTATCAAGATACGGGGTTCCTGGATTATGTAGGCGGGATGCCCGCGGGCGAGCAGCGACAGGCCAACCTCCATGCGTTATACGAACGCGCACAAGGCTATGAGCAGAGTAGTTTTAAGGGATTATTCCAGTTCGTGCGATTTGTTGAGCGCTTGCAGGAGCGGGACGACGATCTTGCCGGTGCCCCGGTACAAGCGGCTGAAGATGCTGTGTCAGTCATGACGATCCATGGTAGTAAGGGGCTGGAATTTCCAGTCGTCTTTGTGATGGATGCCTCCCGTCAATTTAATCGCCAAGATCAACAGGGGAGCTACGTGATGAGTAGTAAGCAAGGCATCGGCATCGACTATCTGGACGAGCAGACCCGAATCAAAGCGCCTAGTCTCCAAAAGATGGTCACCGCGCAGGCAATCTCGCGGGCCAGTCTGGCTGAAGAAATGCGAAAACTGTATGTGGCCTTGACCCGGGCAGAATCACAAATCTATATCGTGGGGTCACACAAGTCTAAAGAAGAAGCATTGAGTGCTTGGCAACAGGCATTTCAGAGCCCTAACCTAGTGTTGAACGCCACCTTACGTGAGAAATCCACGATGGCAAACTACCTGGATTGGATTGGGATGTGCTTGATTCGCGATGCTAAGTTTGAAGTCGATGGTGCCGAGCCTTCAGCAGGGCTGTCGGCATTGGCTGGCGATCCGGCTGACTTTAAAGTGACGTTTGCCACGGCAGCCGACTTAGGGACCGTGACTACGGCGCAGACACAGGCGGAAGATTGGGTTAAAGCCAACCAACCCGAGGCTGCTCAGGTGGCCACGACGGACAGTGATGTTGATCGGATTGATCAGATCATGAACTTTAGCTATCCACATCAAGCGGCCACGCAGACCACGGCGTATCAGTCCGTTTCGGAAGCCAAGCGGTTGTTTGAGGATCCCGACAATGCGACGCTGGGGGAATACCAGCCAGTCGGTAACGGACAACATGGTCGGCGGTTTGTCACGCACGACTTTGCCCGGCCAGAGTTTTTGCAGGAAGTCCGGACGCCGTTGCCTACTGAGATTGGGACAGCGACTCACTTAGTCTTGCAGCAATTGGATGTCACGGTGCCGCCAACGCAAGCCTCGATTCAAGCCGTCATTGAACGGCTAGTGGCCGATCAGATTCTATCTGCGGCGGTGGCCCAACGCATTCAGGCCAACCTCATCTTGCAGTTCTTTGCGACACCAGTAGGGGCGGCGATCTTAGCACACCCTGATCAGCTTCACCGGGAAGTACCATTTTCTCTGCTGATGCCAGCTAAGAGTCTGTTCCAAGATTTTCAGGAAGCAGATTCACAAGTCCTAGTGCATGGGATTGTGGATGGCTATTTGCAAACGCCGGATGGGATTATTCTGTTTGATTATAAGACGGACCATGTGAACGTTCAGGCGCCTGACCGGAGTATCGCGAAGGTTGTTGAGCGGTATAGCGGCCAGGTGAACCTTTATGCTGCTGCGTTACAACAAATGACGGGGCAGCCGGTCAGTGAGCAGTACTTGTATTTGCTGGCGACTGGTCATCTGGTGACGGTTCCGCGGAAACAAATTAATCGGTAAAAGGAAAGGGCTTCATCACAGCGACCATGGTCATTGCGATGAAGCCCTTATAAGTTACTGATGAATCATGAGCAGTGAGATCAGGATGAAGAGCAAGACCAGCATCACGGCTCCAATACCAATCGCTCGACGAGACAGCTGGTGATTGAGGTGGTAGATATAGCCCAGCACACCGGCGAGAGCCAGTAGTCCCACTGCGGTTAAAATGATTAACTTAACTTTAACGTCAAAGTCTGTCGTTAGCATAGCGCGCTTCCTTTGTCTAAGTGTTTGTCGTTATTATACCAGAAGGCGGGTTAACTAGACTTAATCCCGTTCGATCAGTAGCGCGATACCCATGCCACCACCAATACACATTGCGGCTAAGCCACGGTGTAGATCACTGTGAATGAGTTCGTGGAGGAGGGTGACGACAATTCTAGTTCCCGAGGCTCCGAGCGGATGTCCCAGAGCGATGCTACCGCCGTTAACGTTGAGACGTTCACTGGGCAATTTGAGATCACGCGCAACGGCGACCGACTGGGCCGCAAAGGCTTCGTTAACTTCAAAGCGGTCGATATCGTCGATTCGCAAGTGATGTTGATCCAGTACATCTTGAATGGCATAAACGGGTGCATAACCCATAATATCAGGATCAATCCCGTTTTCGTGGTAGCCAGTTAAGGTTGCTAAGTAAGGAATATTGGCCGCCTGAGCCGCTGATTTGCGCATCAACACTAAGGCCGCTGCGCCGTCATTTAACCCAGCGGCATTGCCGGCAGTGACGGTGCCGTCCTCACGAAAAGCGGGGGGCAGTGCCGCCAACTTAGCTAAGGACGTGTCTGCCCGAACGGCCTCGTCTTGGGTGACGAGTGTATCGCCCACGGGAACGGGCACAATTTCGTCGTTGAAACGGAAGTGTTCCTGAGCCTGAACGGCCTTTTGCTGGGAGTTAAGCGCAAAGGCATCTTGGGCCGCGCGACTCACATTGAAGCGTTCGGCCACGTTTTCCGCGGTAATTCCCATGGGGACGTTGGTGAAGGCGTCGGTTAGGCCATCGCGAGTCAGGCTGTCGGTTAGCGTCACATCACCAAATTTATGCCCCCAGCGTGACTGATTATTGAGGTAGGGTGCCTGACTCATGCTCTCCGTCCCGCCGACTAGCACAGCGTCGGCATCGCCCATGAGAATAGCGGCCTGACCTAGGCGAATGGCCTTGAGACTTGATCCGCAGACCTGGTTGATGGTCATTGCGGTGCTAGATTCAGGAAGGCCGACGTTAAGTTCAATTTGACGAGCGACGTTTTGGCCTTGGCCAGCTTGAAGCACAGTACCAAAGATCGTCTGCTGAATCATGGCGGGATCGAGGCCACTCCGCGTCACCGCGGCTTGTGCAGCGATACTCCCGAGCGTGACGGCAGAAACTGACCGTAAACCACGGCCAAATTTACCAATAGGGGTGCGTGCAGCACTAACGATTACAACTTCTTCTGCCATGTCAATTCGTTCTCCTTTTCCGATAAGTGTCCGAACCCTTAATATAACTGACTTTGTACAATTTGTCTTGCATTTAGCGACCTTCCTTGGAATATTTCGGGCTTTCTTAAAAAAAGTTCCCCTAATAACGCTGACTAAGTGTGAAAGTAAGGGGACTTTTACCGATATTTTTCATTCTGACGGTCATCGCTTATAATAGAAGGTGGAATTCAAGACAGATAGGGGAATTGTAGTGATGGAAGAAACTGAAGCAACAACCGAACTAATGACACCCACGGCCTTCTTGACCCCAGGGAATTTGGCGCGGCTATCCGCCAATCAGCAAAAGTATGCCAGTGATATTTTGAACGATGTTACCCAAGCGCGACAGACAGTCAATTTGGGAACCGGTGCTTGGTCTGCCCAGCAGGTGATTGGGACCTTAGCGGCGTTACCAACACTGGTCGATCGGCCACACGTTTACTATGTGGCGGTGGTTCCGGTATTGACGGCGTACTTTAAGGCCCAAGCGGCACCTCATTTGACCGAGCTCCTGACCGCGCTGAAGCAAGCCCGGCCAGCGTTGGTCGAGAAGCATGCGGAAACGGAAGACGAACAGGAGGCATACGAAGGGGTAGTTACCTTAGTCGAGCAATGGCTACAAGCCATGGAGACGCAGCCAGAGGTCACTAATCTTAGCGCCCAGGATCGTCAGTATTTTGTGACAATCGTTCACACGACAGCTGAGCTCATGATTACGGGGAAACGGTGTCAACCAGTCGACTGGGACGTTGCCGGGATTTCATCCATTATGTTTGGCCCCTTCACGCACTTGCTGGATAAGGCTGACCGGGTGCCCGCATTATTCAACCTGATTCCTTTCGCCTTGACCACGTTGTTCCGTTATCTGGCAACGCAACACCAATTGACGCAAGCTCATGCGTTGTTGGCATGGGTAACGAAGAATCATACCGCGTTGGTCACGATGTACAATCCACAATTGGAGAGTTTTTACGAGGAATTGGCGTCTGCTATGCGGCGTGCGGGGATTGATACTAACGATCATGCGGCAGTTGATAAGTTTACGCGCGATTACCTAAATGCGCATCCAGTAGAGGGACGATCACTCTTTACGACGGATCGGCAGCTGACGAAGAAGCATCCAGCTAAGCAGTTGAAATACAGTCGAAAACGCCGGCGCAACCGGCGTAAAAAACGGTAATAAAAAAAGCTCAGGACCGCGGTCCTGAGCTTTTTGTTGCCATTAATTAGGCTTCTAATTCGTCGATAACTTCCTGAGCAACTACTGGATCGGTTGCGTAGGGCGTATCAACGCCATTGATCTTTTGGTAAGCATCTTGCCCCTTACCGGCGAGAATGACCAAGTCATCATTGGTTGCGGTGGCAATGGCATGCTGAATGGCGTCTTCGCGTCGGAGAATCAACGTGGTTTTAACTTTGCTGTGGTCGATATGACTATCGATTTCCTGGGCAATCGTGACGGGGTCTTCATGGCCCGGATCGTCGGTGGTCAGGAAAGCAACGTTGGCATAGTCATTGAGCGCCTTGGCAAACCCTTCGCGTCGATCCTCACCCTTATCACCCGTACTACCCAAGACCACCTTAATCTGATGATCTGGGAACTGCGCGTGGAGGAAGTGGAGCAGGGCGTTCATGCTCCCCCAATCGTGAGCGTAGTCAATGTAGACAGTTCCGTGGCGTTGGGTCGTTAAGACCTCCATGCGTCCAGGAATCGTCGTGTTGGCTAAACCAGTCTGCATATCAGCAACGTGAGCGCCAGCTAAGTGACTCGCTAAGATGGCCGCCGTGGCGTTGCTTTGATTAAAGTCGCCGGGGACGGAAACGTTATACGTGGTCGCTAGTGAGGCTAACTGAGGATCGTCACTGTTCACGGTGAGGCTAAATTGACTATCCGTCAATGTTGCCGCATCGCTGGTTATGGACACGGTCGCGTTAGGCTGGTTCACGCCATACGTGAAGATGTGCTCTGGTGCCGTTGACACCTTAGCCGCAGCTAAAACTTCGGCAAAGTGGTCAGTATCTGCGTCGATGATACAGTTATCCGAATTTAACATCAGCTGTTGCTTGCAGAACAAGTAGTTGGCGAAGTTCGGGTGCTCGTTGATCCCGATATGATCCGGCGAAATATTCAAGAATAAACCGACATTGAACTTTAAGCCATAGACCCGATCTAACAGATAAGCTTGTGAGGCGACTTCCATGACCAGAACCTTCTGACCATTCGTCACAGCTTGGCGCATTTCGCGGAAGATATCGAAAGACTCGGCTGTTGTCAGATGAGCCTTAAATTGATCCGTGGGCTTAGGCCCCAAGATGTGGTTGATGGTTGAAAACATCGCCACTTGTTTAGGAAAAGTCTGCTCCAAGATGTTGCGCGTAAAGTACGTGGACGTGGTCTTGCCCTTAGTCCCGGTGTAGCCAATGACGAAGAGGTCATTTTGGGGAAAGTCGAAGAACAACTGAGCGGCTAATGATAGTGCCTTCCGCACGTCGGTGACGAAAATTCCGGGAGTGCTTAGACCGTAATCTTTTTCGGCAAGGTAGCAGATTGCCCCGTTGTCGATCGCTTGGTGGAGGTAGTCCACGGAGAAGTTAAATCCCTTGCAAACGAAGAGGCTGTTAGCGACAACCTTACGTGAATCATAGGCGAGGCCCTCAAAGGTAACATCATCAGATAGCGTCGTTCCTTGATACAAGTTGTGTTCTTCAAGAAGCGCAATCAATTGGTTTACTCTCATGCAAATGCCTCTTTTCGAATTAGTCGTTGGGGCGCATGGTTGGGAAGAGCATGACGTCGCGAATAGATGCTGAGTCAGTCAGTAGCATCGTCATCCGGTCGATCCCGATTCCCAGACCACCAGTAGGCGGCATACCATATTCCATGGCTTCGATGTAGTCGGAGTCAATCCCGTGGGCTTCTTCGTTTCCGGCTGCCCGTTCTGCGTCTTGGGCCTCGAACCGTTGCTTTTGGTCAATTGGATCGTTCAATTCAGTAAAGGCGTTACCGAATTCATTACCATTGATGTAGAGTTCGAACCGATCAGTGAAGCGAGGGTCCTTAGGGTTCTTCTTAGCCAATGGTGAGATTTCAACGGGGTGACCGTAAATGAACGTTGGATTGATCAGGTTATCTTGGACCTTCTCTTCGAAGATGGCGTTGATAATGTGACCAACCTTCCAGTAAGATTCACAGTGAATGCCATTCTCTTCGGCAATCTTCCGGGCGTCTTCATCAGACATTGGTTGCCAGAAGTCGATACCAGTGGCTTCCTTCACAGCGTCTACCATGTGAACCCGCTTGAAGTCACTGTCCAGGTCAATATCCTTGCCTTGGTAAGTCAATTTCCCAGTACCGTTAACCTTGTTGGCCACGAAACGGAAGATGTTTTCAGTTAAGTCCATCACGTCTGTGTAGTCAGCGTAGGCGGTGTAGACTTCCACCATGTTGAATTCAGGGTTGTGCCGTAAGTCGGTCCCTTCGTTCCGGAAGTCTTTGCCTAATTCGTAAACTTTTTCCATCCCACCGACGATTAATCGCTTCAAGTAAAGTTCCGTAGCGATCCGCAGGTACAATGGAATATCGAAGGCGTTGGAGTGGGTCACGAATGGCCGAGCTTCAGCACCACCGGCTTCCGTCTGTAAGACTGGCGTGTCGACTTCAAGGTAGCCTTCACCGTCTAAGTATTCACGGATGGCCCGCTTGATTTGGGTCACCTTGACGAAGCGATCGAAGCTGTCGCGGTTAGAAATGAGATCCAGGTAACGTTGACGGTAGATGGTTTCAGGGTTAGTCAGACCATGATACTTGTCTGGAAGTGGCCGTAAAGCCTTAGATAAGAATTCAAAGTCAGTAAAACGAAGGGTCAAAGCGCCCGTATTCGTCTTGATCACGTAACCCTTGGCGCCAATGAAGTCCCCTAAGTCTAACGTCTTGTAGAGAGCGTATTTGTCTTCACCCAGTTCGTCTTGACGGGCGTAACCTTGGATGACACCAGTTCTGTCGAGTAAATCGATAAAGCCGGCCTTACCACTACCACGCTTACCGGTAATTCGACCCGCAACAGCAACATAATGTTTGTCTTCCATCAGCTCTTCTTTATCGTACTTATCGTATTTTTCAGTGAGCGACTTACTGTCGTCAGTTCTATCGAAGCGGTGACCGAAAGGCGCGATGCCCTGTTCTTGTAAATTGTTCATTTTATCCCGACGAACCTGCATCTGATCATTCAGATCGGTCGGTGCGGCATTATTATTTTTGCTGTTACCCATTTTGTGTCCTCCTATTAAGTATTGATTCAAAAGTTCTATGAATCCAGACCTCTCTTAAATTTAGTTGATTTTTAGTCAATAAGCAAGCCTAATCGCCCGTTAAACAAGGAAAAAACAGAAATCCACGATGGAAAATGAACGTGCCAGTGGAATGAAAACGGTTTAATACAAATTACTTTATTTTCCGGGTCGAAGTGGGTTTCGGTCACCCGGATAGGCATGATAGACTGATGGTTATTGTAAGGAGGGATTTCATATGTGGAAGGTTGTTCGTTCATTATGGCCATTGCTGGTGTTAGGACTGCTAGTCAACACGGCTTATAGTGTGATGTGGCCGTTAACCACTATCTACCTTCATAATAATTTGAATTTAAGTTTAGTGATCAGTGGGTTAATCTTAGCGGTGTATTCCGGATTTAACGTGCTGGGTGGCTATCTGGGTGGCCTACTGACGGATCGTTTCTCGGTTAAATGGGTTGGTTTGGGATTGCTCGGTGGATTGGTGAGCGATGCCATTATCGGGTTCTTTTGGAATGACCGACTAGCCTATCCGATCGTCTTGGTCGTCTTTGGCCTGCTGACAGGAGGCATGCTCACTTTAATTACGGCGTTGGCTGCCCAACTGAGCCAAGGGAGTGGGCGGATCTTCAACGTGCTTTATATCTTTATCAACCTTGGCTTAGTCGTAGGAACGGCAAGCATTGGCATTCTGTTTCACCATAGCTTACAACCCATTTTCTTCCTATTAATTCTTTGTTATGGCGGGGCCATAGGATTGTGGGTGAAGTATGCCGACCGGTTAAAGTCTCCGGCTCGTGCAGCGAATACGGGAAAACCAGTGGCTCGTACGCGAAGCAAACGCTTGTCGCTGGGCGTCGTGCAAATTAGTTTGCTACTATTGAGTTTGACGTTGATGTGGTTAACCTACGCGCAATGGATGAGTAACGTTTCGGTTTACATTCAAAATCAAGGGTTGAGTATTCGATTGTATAGTCATCTATGGGTCTATAACGGAATTTTACTGATCATTGTTCAATCGCTGATGACCAAGATTAGTCACGTGAAGGCATTGCCGGCACAAATCGTTTTAGGCTTGGGTGCCATTGCAGGTTCGTTTCTTCTATTAAGTAGTGTGTCCGGGGTCGTTGCCTTATTTGCGGCCATGACTCTTTTGACGTTGGGCGAAGCGATCTATGTTCCGGGGGTTCCAGCGTTGATTAATGCCTATACGGTCGGTAATGAAGGAAAGTATCAAGGATTAGTCAATGCTTTTTCTTCATTAGGTAAAGCGGTAGGGCCAGTTTTTGGTGGCCTGGTGATTGGAACATCACAAGCATTTTCGTGGTTATTTCTGCTTTGTGCAGCCGTCAATGGTCTGATTGTCGTGGCATTAATGGTTGGGGTGGTTCCAAACTTAAAAAAGGCGCGCGAACCATATTAGAATATCTTTAAGGAAACACACGGTCTATCCGGATCAAAGTAACTAGTTTCGCCGGGGGTATTCGCCTTTTTGAAAAAGGTACTATTAATTTGCGATTTTCGTTGACGGGACAGGGTTTACTTGGTATAGTTATATCCGTTGTCGTATTGAGTCAGCCAAGCTAGACCAATTTAAAAAGTTGAAATTGCTTGTTGACAGACAATTACGTTACATGATATAGTTAATGAGTTGTCGCGTTTGCGATAGCCAATCAGCGAGAAACGTTGTTAAATCAAACTTCTTGTTGACATCAAATCAGTAACATGATATGATAATTAAGCTGATTGCTTCGGTAATCGCTTAGGTAGACCTTTGAAAACTGAACATTGTTTCGACAAACCAAA
>NZ_JAAXLK010000003.1:2074-153984 GCF_012641185.1 Levilactobacillus tujiorum | reverse complement strand
GGTCCCACTGAGCATCTTCTAGTTCGTATCGTTTAGGTGTTGTCATCGGAATGCCTCGATTCGTTTTTCCTCAGATTATACCTGAATTTTTAGTTTTCAGACAGTCCCTAGTCGATCTAATTTCTGAATTGACGTGACGATAATTCCACCATGTTGTCGTAACTTATGTGCCAGAACATTTACGTTAGCTGTATCAAAAATGATACCATCTTTATTTTCATCGTTAGTATCCGGATCATAAGCTGAGTAATTGTCAGCCGTTTGCTGCGTCAATGCAATCCGATCAACCAAGAAGACTACCTTATCAACATTAGGTAAACGTGATGCCAGCCAAGCAGTCTTGAAACTACTGATCGTCTTCCCAGATCCTGTCGTATGCCAAATGTACCCTAGTTTCTGACTATCTAATTCAAAACTTGACTGCCTAATTTTTTCAATCACTCGACGCGTCGCATAGACCTGATATGGCCGCATAACTTTTAGCATTTGTCTATGTTTCGTTCCATCTAGGATCATATAGCTTGTCGCCATTTGGTGGGCCATCGGTATCGACAGCATTCGATTCAAGAAGTCACGCCATGCCATTACTGGTTGATTGTTATCTTCGCGTTGCCAGTGAAAAGCGAAATCTAGATTAAATTTATCTTCGGTGGTATTTGCCATATAACGCGTATCATCCGGTGTCATTCCAACCAAAATTTGGACCGTCGAATAGATGTCTGAAAACTGGCCTTCATGTATGTATTGATGCATCTGGTTTAAAGCCTCTTTAACATTTCGGGCAGCCGTTTTCTCCTCAATTTGGATAATCGGCAATCCATTAATTAACAACGTTGTGTCAAAGCGGCGATTTCGGCAATTAGCTAACTTTGCCGGACGTTCGATCTGATTAACCACTTGATAGACCGTTCCTCCCGCACCAACGTATGCTTGATCGAAAACTGTCAAAAAGACGTGTTCTCCAGCATCAGTATCAACCTCTACTTGGGACACGCCATTTAACCCATATAAAAATTTACCCGCTTGATAAGGTGTTCTTAAATCATTAATTTGCTTTTTAACTTGAGCAAACTCACTCTCACTCAGCGGCTGATCAAGTTTTTCCTGATTATTCTGTTCCAAAATATGTTTAAAGTTCTGCCAAAGTGCCGCAGTTGTCTTGATTGATGGCACATACTGCCACTGTTTAGAACCACCAATATTGGTCAAATAATCGATTAATCGGTCTTCAAATTCCAGTTCTGCTTGCATCTTCACTCACCCTAATATGATTACGTCTATTAAAAACTTACCTAGTCATTATCATACCACGGCGAAACCCCTGTCGACTATTACTTTTTCGCCGTCTTCTCCCGTAATTTCAACTGTTCCGTCTCATTATAGAAGTTCCCCTCAATGTCGACCGTATTCACCAGATTGACGAAGGCGCTGGGGTCCACTTCCTTAACGGCATGCTCTAATGTATAAAGTTCATACCGCGAAATAACGGTCATTAAGACCGTGCTGGCTTGACGAGTATAAGCTCCAAATGATGGAATCACCGTGATTCCGCGAATAAGAGTTTGATTAAGTTCTGCTATGACTGCGTCTTGCTGTGAGGTCACGATAAAGGCTGTGAGCTTTTGATGCCGCGTATGAATGCTGTCCACCACGCGAGACATTGCATAAATGGAAATAATCGTGTATAACGCGCTCTCCCAGCCGAAGAGAAAGCCAGCCACGATCACGATGCCAAAGTTAATCATCAGCATGAGTGTCCCAATCGTTCGGCCCGTCGTTTTTTCCAAAACTACCGCAATAATGTCCATGCCACCCGTTGAGAAGCCATACTTCAGGGGATACGCCACCCCGACGCCAGTTAAGATACCCCCAAATAAGGCGGCCAGCAGTGCATTATTAGAAATATTGTTGACCGGGACAATGATGGCTAAAACTGATGTCAAAATGGCTACCATGATCGAATAGACGGTAAAGCCACGGCCCACCTTGAACCAGCCCAGCAATCCAATTGGAATGTTAAACAGGAGGATAAACCACCCGGTGCTTAAATGAATGCCCCCAGCTGCTAGCAAAGTCGCAATAATCTGAGAGATCCCATTGATTCCCGCACTAAAAATCTTACCAGGCACTAAGAATTCATTCAGCGCAATGGCCGTGATAATAGCCGATCCGATTAAAATTAAGAGGTGTTTGCCCACCTCACGACGATTAGTTTTTAACATTTTTCTCATTTTCACTCCTCTCAACCGCCAGTTGTTTTCACCATTTAACCACATCTGCTACGACTTAGCTAGTCCCTAAACAACCTGTCTGGCAACCTTTCCACTGGTCGTCGCCTGAAAACAGTCAGTTTTTATCAATCATAAATTTGTATAAATATTTATTGAAGCCAGAAAATTATGCAAAAATAATTAAAAAGTTACCGAAAACACCCCCGTTAATCCTTAAAAATGATAGAATAGTATCGAGTTTTATTTAATATGCAGAAAGGAGTGCTCCCATGAATTATTCCGCTTGTACCAGTATTTTAATTGGTCCTCAGGCGACAACGGACGGTTCAGTTATTATTGGGCGTAATGAAGATGCCAAGGCTGCTTGGCCCAAGCATTTCGTCGTCCATCCCGCTAAGACCGCCACGACACCACCCACATTTACCAGCACGGACAACGGCTTTACGATGCCCCTGCCACTCGCAGCGGCTAAGTACACCGCCACTCCGGAGTGGACAGATGCGTATGGCCTGTTTGAAGAAGATGGGATCAATGAATTCGGCGTTGCTATGAGCGCTACCGAAAGCACCTACTCCAATGAACGTGTCTTGGGCGCCGATCCGTTAGTCAAAGACGGCATTGGTGAAGAAGCGATGGTTACCGTCGTTCTTCCTTATATTAAGTCTGCCCGCGAAGGCGTCGCTCGACTAGGCCAAATCGTTGAACACTATGGTACCAGCGAATCCAACGGTATTTTATTTGCCGATCAACAGGAAGCCTGGTATCTGGAAACGGGGGCTGGTCACTACTGGGTAGCCCAACGTATCCCAGCTAACGGGTATGCGGTTGTTGCCAACCAAATGGCAATCCAAGATATCGACTTCAACGATCACGATAACTTCATGTACGCGCGCCATCTCCAGGAGTTTGTGACCACTAATCACTTAAATCCGGCACGCGACCGGTTCAGTTGGCGCGACATCTTCGGGACTCAAGACCAGTCTGACCTGTACTACAACACCCCACGGGTCTGGTACGGCCAGCGTCAGTTTAATCCAGAAATTGCCCAGGAACCCCAATCGTTCGACCTCCCCTTCATCCAATTCGCCGATCACTTACTCAGTGTCGACGATGCACAGGGCTACCTCAGTAGTCACTTTGAAGAAACGCCGTATGATCCGGTAGGTGCCGGTACCACTGATCAGCGTCACCGCTTCCGTCCAGTCAGCCTGGCTAAAACGCAAGAGTCACACGTGCTTCAGCTTCGACCGAAAATGGACTCAGCCCTCGCTGGCATCCAATGGTTAGCCATGGGCGTCGGGGCGCAGAGTGTTTACGTGCCCTTCTACGCCGGTATCGACAAGACGCCGGACGCCTATCATTTGGGAGAAAAGACCTACGATGCACAATCTGCTTACTGGGTCTACAAGCTGGTGAGCGTGCTGCTCGACGCACACTACCATGAAGCTTGGCCAACCGTCAGTGCCGTGCAAAAGGAACTACGCATTGCCTTCAAGCAATCTGTCCAACAGACTGACGCCGTGGGTCAAACTTTATCCGGCCCGGAACTCAATCATTACTTAACGCAACAAGCCTTTACGAACGCCGCATTGGGAATTCGGCGTTATCGTGAATTAGCGGCCACCCTGATTACTCAGGCGACCGACTTGGGTCCATTGAACTACCAACAGGACCTCAACTTATAACATACGGTTCGGACTAGTGTTCACTAGTCCTCATCATAAATGGGAGATATTAATCTAATGGAAAAGCAAAAAAAGATTGGACTCTTCAGTCTAATCTTAATGATTTTTTCGGCCATCTACGGCTTCGCAAACGGAACCGTCGCGTATGACCAAATGGGCTATGCCAGCATTATCTGGTATGTTTTAGCCGCCCTGTTCTTCTTTCTGCCTAGCGCCTTAATGCTGGCCGAATATGGGTCAACTTTTAAGGAAGCCAAGGGTGGGATCTACTCCTGGTTAGCCGAATCCATCGGTGAAAAGTTAGCCTTCATTGGGACCTTTATCTGGCTGTCCTCTTGGATCATCTGGATGCTATCAACTTCTACTAAGGTGTGGATTCCACTATCTACCTTAATCTCTGGTAGTGACCAGACGCAGACTTGGGGGATTCTCGGCCTAAGTTCGACGCAAACCATCGGGATTCTCGGGATCATTTGGATCCTCACCGTCACTTTCTTTGCGACACGTGGTGTGAGTTCAATTGCGAAGATTTCTTCATTGGGAGGAATCTTCGTGATGGGCTTAACCATCCTGTTCTTCATTGCCAGCATCCTGATCTGGATCTTGAATAAGGGCCAGCTGGCTGAACCAGTCAACGGGTTGCACAGCTTCATTGCTTCGCCTAACCCGCAATTCCAGTCACCAATGGCGCTCTTGTCCTTCGTGATTTATGCCGTCTTCGCATACGCCGGCATGGAATCCATGGGTGGAATCACGGATAGCATGGATAAACCGGAAAAGACTTTCCCTAAGGGGCTGATCATTTCCACGATTACCATTACCATTGCCTACTCCGTCTCGATCTTCCTCTGGGGGGTCAGTGCTAACTGGCATGACGTCTTAGGCAGCGGTTCCGTTAACTTGGGGAACATTACCTACGTGTTGATGAACAACTTGGGACTGGTCATGGGACACGCCATGAACCTCTCACACGGGACTTCCCTGATGATTGGGGATGTGTTAGCCCGGTTAACTGGGTTAAGCATGTTCATGGCCTACTTAGGGTCCTTCTTCGTCCTGGTCTATTCACCATTGAAATCATTTATTTTAGGATCATCACCAAAATTATGGCCTAAGAAGATGACCCGCCTCAACAAGGCCGGCGTCCCCGCCTACTCCATGTGGATTCAAGCCACGGTGGTTGCCGTCTTCATCTTCTTCGTCTCCTTTGGTGGCTCCGCAGCTAAGGAATTTTATCAAATTCTGACCAACATGGCTAACGTCTCCACGTCGGCACCCTACCTCTTCTTGATTGGGGCCTTCCCATTCTTTAAGAAGCGGACCGACTTGGAACGGCCATTCGTGGTTTACAAGAACAAGACCTTTACCAATATTATTGTGGCAATCGTGCTCTTGGTTCTGATTGGCGGGATCGTCTTCACGTGTCTTCAACCAATCATGGATGCCGATTACAAGACCGCCTTCTGGACGATCATCGGCCCAATCTTCTTCGGGACAGTTGCTTGGATCTTCTACCGGAACGCTGAAAAACGTTCACGGAAGGAAAATGAACTGGCTGACGATAAGGATTAATTACGTTTATAACTGATACTAAAGACGCTCTGTAAAATCGATTGGATTTTACAGAGCGTCTTTAAGTTTTTGAATCATCAAACTACAAGAAGGTCAGACTCACGGTTCTTTTTCACTTTCGCCGCAACGTCCGATCCGGTGCATGCCCAATAAACAGCGGCACCCGCTCCTCGACCACATCACTGAATTCCAGGCCGTACCACCGTTGCGGAGACAAACTGATTCGTTGTAGCAACAAACGCCCACCGATCAACAGGCGATCCAATGCTGGTAAATCATCCTGAGCCCCTAAATCCTGCAGTTGTTGATTGAGCATCACGAACTTAAAGTTGCCCACCTGCCGACCAGGCACACTAGAATACCGCGGCGTTTGATCGGGTAAAACGCCCGCCGCCAACAGATCATTCACAATTTGTCGCAGGTAGACGTTCAACCGCTGTGGCTTTTTAAAGCCCAAGTAAATCTGGACATCCATCACATTACGAGTCCCTAAAGTTTCCACGGTATAGCTACATTCATACGGTGTATCGGCCTCATTAACCGTCACAAACCAGTAAACCGCGGCACGCTTCGGCTGTTGATCTAAGATCGAATAAACCACCGCGCGTTTAATCGCGTAGTCCGGTGTAACATGCCCAACGTACACCAAATTTGTCGCAAACGGTGGAACTTCACGATCCCGACTCAGCGCCTGCAGCTGCGGTAAAAAGTCCAGCAGCGACACATGCTCCGCATCCACCACGTGGGCACTCCGCCGCTGATTACCGTAGTACCAGAACACCATGATCGTCAAAATCAGTAGCGTGATGCCCAAGGTCACATAGCCACCATGTGCAAACTTAGCGAGACTTGCGATCAGAAACAACCCCTCCAACAGACCAAAACCACCGACAAATGTAGTCGCTAATAGCCGATGATTGCGCTGCCGCAAAAATGCCTGGAGGAGCAGCGTCGTCATTAACATGGTGATGGTAATCGCAAGACCATAGGCCGCCTCCATGTGACTAGAAGTCCGGAAGAACCAGACAACGCCTAGCGTTACCCCACAGAGTAACCAATTGACTGTCGAAATGTACAGTTGACTCTTCTCACTACCGGGAAACTTAATCCGTAAGCGCGGCAATAATTTCAGTCCGATTGCTTCATGAACCAACGTGTATGACCCCGTAATCAACGCTTGTGAGGCAATGATCGCTGCCACCGTCGCAATCCCGATGGCAAACATCCGCCAGTTGCCGGGCACCATCGCGTAAAATGGATTATCCGGGTGCCGAACGCCTAATTGCGTCGCGTGGTGAATGACCCACGCCCCTTGGCCTAAATAACTCAACATCAGCATGGCGTAAACAAACGGCCAAGTCCCGTAAATATTCCATTTACCAACCTGCCCCATATCAGAGTAAAGGGCTTCGGCTCCGGTCGTGGCTAAGAAAACACTCCCCAAAATGAAGATTCCCTGATGATTATCTGGACTTATTAAAAAACGCAACGCATAGACAGGCGACAATGCATGTAGCATGCCGGGGTCCGTTAAGAGACTGCGTAAGCCAACTAACCCGATGAAGCTAAACCAGATCAGCATGAGTGGCCCAAACGACCAGCCAATCAGCTGGGTACCCAAGCGTTGTACCAAGAAGAGACCCACCAAGATTCCCGTGACCACCAGCAAAACCCACCCCTGAGTCCCACTAAAGTGTACGGGCCCCAGCGTCTGACTCTTAAGTCCCTCAATTGCCGAGGTCACCGTTACGGCTGGCGTAAGTGTCCCATCTGCCAGTAAAGCTGCACCACCGACTAAAGCGGGAAAAATCAGCCATTTCGCGGCGTTTCTCACCAACGCATACAGGGCAAAGATGCCCCCTTCATGGCGATTATCAGCGCGCATCGCGAGTAAGATATATTTCACCGTGGTAATCAACATTAACGTCCAGAAAATAAGCGAAATACTCCCTAACATGACCGTGGACACCGCCGCCGTTTCGTGGCGACCGGCTTGGTCAATAATGGCATTCATCACGTAAAGAGGTGAGGTCCCAATATCGCCGTACACGATGCCCAGCGTAATTAGCATCCCCACCCCAGTGAGCTTCTGTGTTGTTAGCCGCATGTGCGTGCCCCCTACAACCACCGATGGGTAACTAATCGGTGACGCAATTCACCTAAAACAAGAATCATTGCCGTACCTGCCAACCAAGCATACCCCATCCCCAATGAGTTGGTTTGGCCGTGAAAATGACCAGCTGCATAGCTAATGTGAAAGAAGGAAAGTCCCAACACATTTAAATTGTAATGGCCGAGTCCTGAGGCATGAACGTAGGCGTAGGTGCCAGAAATAATCAAAGACAAAAGCCCCGCCGAGACCACCATCCCGCCAATCACCTCGATACACAGCCGTAATAGCGTCTTATGCATGTGAAATTCCCCCTCGGTATTTGGTCTCATCATAATGGTTGCCACTGAAAATACCAACTGGGATGGTCGGTTTGAAAAGGTCATTGTCCAAATCAATCGGTGGGTAAATGACTTCTATTGGCTAGCATCAATTTTGCCAGGTACAAAAAAGTCGCCCGCCATTCCTACGAATGGGCGAGCGACTTTCAAATCTAAGAAACTCCGGCTTGCTAAACAATCTCTCTGAATCTCTTTATTAGCATCTCTTAAACTCTAATAAGTAACTATACAGGATCAGACAGGAATTGTCAATCATTATTTGCATTCATCAAAGATAGCTTCATCAATGACTTGCAGACTAGCAAATCCTAATTTTTACTTTTCCAACCCCATCACTGAAACTTCTCCTATTACGAACAGAAATTTCTCCATAAAAAAATACCAACCACCGAAGTGATTGGTATCTTGAGATGTAACTAGTTGCGACGGCGTTCTGGGATCCGCGCTGCCTTACCGTTAAGTTCACGGAGGTAGTAGAGCTTAGCACGACGTACACGACCTTGACGAATAACGTCAATCTTAGCAACACGTGGGGAGTGTAATGGGAAGATCCGTTCCACACCGACACCGTTACTCATCTTACGTACCGTGTAAGTTGCTTGGATGCCAGCACCCTTACGCTTGATAACGACACCTTCGAACAACTGGATACGTTCGCGGGTACCTTCGACGATCCGGGCGTGAACCCGAACAGTGTCTCCAGCACGGAAGTCTGGAACATCGTCCCGTAATTGTTCTTGGTTGATCTTAGCAATTAAATTGTTTTGGCGCATAATAAATTCTATCCTTTCGCCAACATTCATTCTCAGTTTCGACAGCGGAATGTTGTTTTTGGTGGCTAAACAGCCAAAAGTAAGTGTATCATATCTCGAAATACCTGTAAAGGTTATTTTCTTGACTCGTCCTCAGCCGCCGCGCGTTCTTCCTCTTCGATCCGCACGTCTGCCAGTAAATGCTTCTGTTCCTGGGTCAGCTGACTGTGGTCGATCATATCTGGTCGCCGGGTATAGGTCCGCCGCAGCGCCTCTTTTTGACGCCACTCGTCAATCTTGCCGTGGTTACCACTGATTAAGACATCCGGCACCTTCATCCCGCGAAAATCAGCCGGACGCGTGTATTGCGGGTATTCCAGCAAGCCCGAAGAGAACGAATCGCCGGGCGCCGACTCCTCGTTGCCCAGGACTCCAGGTAAGAGTCGAACGGTGGCGTCAATCATCACCATCGAGGCCAGTTCGCCCCCCGTCAGCACGAAATCTCCCAAGGAGACCTCATCCGTCACGAGCGTGCGAATTCGTTCGTCATAGCCCTCGTAATGCCCACACAGGAAGGTCAGGTGCTCCTCATGGGCAAATTCTTCGGCGACGTGTTGATTAAACGTCACACCGGCTGGATCCATCAAGATCACGCGACCCTTAGGTAACCCCTCAGCCGCCGCTTGTTCCTGGGTCGCTTTCACGGCATCAAAGATCGGTTGCGGTTGTAGGAGCATTCCCGCTCCGCCACCAAAGGGATAGTCGTCCACGTTGCCATGTTTATTGGTCGAATAGTCCCGAAAATTCGTCACCGGCATCGTCAAATGGCCATTTTCAATCGCCTTACCGACGATAGAGTCGTGCATCGGGCCAGAAAACATATCGGGAAATAAACTTAATACATCGATGCGCATTACTCGAGTCCCTCCATTAATTCTACCGTGACCTGGTGGCGATCCAAGTCGACGTCCTTAATCACTTGGTCAATCTTTGGCAGTAACAGATCGTCTTTACCCGGACGGTCAACCACCCATACATCATTGGCTCCTGGCGATAAGATTTCCTTGATCGTACCCAATTCATCGCCATCCTCGGTCACAACGTTTAACCCAACAATTTGGTGATAGTAGTATTCGCCTGGTTGGAGCTGATCGTTTTGTAACTGATCATCCGTCACCTTTAACGTACTTTGCTTATAGATTTCGACATCATTGATGGATGGCTTGCCTTCAAAACTCAACAGGTAAAAATTCTTGTGTAGTCGTTCCGACGCCACCGTTAACTTAACGGGCTGCGTTTGCCCCTTCTGGAAGGCGTAGAGGGTTGCCCCCACGGCGAAACGACTCTCTGGAAAATCGGTAATTGCGACGACGCGGACTTCACCCTTGATGCCGTGCGTATTCACGATGGTGCCAACTGTGTAATATGCCATCTGACTGGCCTCCCTACCTATTTTTAAATTTATCTTCTTACTATTTTTTTATTTATGGTACAAAAAAACTCGAGGAAACGTTGCCGCCTCACTCGAGAGTCTTTGCCGGGCGGTCATCAATGATGAGTCGGACCCGTTTATTGCCTTGAACGCGAACGCTATAGACGATCGTACGAATCGCCTGCGCCACGCGGCCTTGTTTGCCGATCACCCGACCGATATCGTCCGGATGAACGGTTAACCGATATTCATAGAATCGCTCCGTCTCCTCTGGTGTAATCACCAAAGCTTCCGGATGCTCCACGAGTGGGCTAACAATTGCTAGAATTAATGCCTTAAAATCGGTCATGGCTAATCACTACTTCTTAGTGTATTTAGCTTCGTGGTATTGCTTCATGATACCAGCGTTGGAGAGTAAAGTCTTAACCGTATCTGAAGGTTGAGCACCGTTGTTCAACCAGTTCATGATAGATTCTTCCTTCAACGTGATCGAAGCTGGTTGGGTAACTGGATTGTACGTTCCAACTTGTTCGATGAAACGGCCATCACGAGGACTCCGTGAGTCGGCAACCACAATTCGGTAGAATGGACGCTTCTTAGAGCCCATCCGCTTTAAACGAATCTTAACTGACATGTAGACACCTCCTGTATTTCTTTCAACGAGTAATAATATACCAGTTTCTGGATATGATGTAAAGGGTTTTTTCTTTACACCTCGAAATTAATCGAAAGGACGCTGTAACCAGGCCCGATCATCCGCCGTCAAATACTGCTGATTGGCCGCAATCCATCGCTGCACGGCACCGTAATCGGTAAAGTCTAATTTTACCGTACTAACCCCAACCGCCTGCAAATCCTTAGCAAACTGCAGATCCGCCACGGTAATCGGCGCTTGAAAGAGTGGATTGGCCAGTGCGCGACTTCCCCACTCATTAGTTAAGATCGCCTGCGCATTTCGATAAGCGGCCGTTTGTTGAATCAATGCTCTTAATTCCATCGCCGTTAAGCGCTGTGTCATGTTGTCTGCCTCCTTATCGCCTGCCACTGAGGATCATCCGCCAGACTGACGACCGTTCCAGGTGCTTGTGCCACCGAGAACGCCGCCAGTGGACTCGTCAGGAGCCAAATAACCGGCACTGGCAAGGTAGGCTGCAGGTCTTTTTCACCATAACCATCAGTCAGAATTAAGACCAATTGGCCACTGATTCCCGGTAACAAGCGCGGTAACGCATCGAACACGGCCTGAAACCGTGTTCCGCCACCACCCGTACGTGTGAGGTGCTGAGGACGCCGCTCAAGGCTAAACCGCTTTTGCGGGTCCACGACCACATCAAAGGGGTAAACGGTCACCTGAGCCGGATAAACGGCCAATAACGCCGCCAATTGTCCCAGGAGGTAGCTAATCTCGCGATCGCCCATCGAACCAGACTCATCAATGAACACGGAAATTTGTTGCCACGTCGCCACCACCTGACCCGGCAGTTCCATTCGTGCCGGTTGGCGCCGGTTGAAACGGCCGAATGCCGGTTGGCGACCAGCTGGCACCTGTCCCAGGCCTCGTTTAAGCAGCTGGCGCCAATCCAAGGGGTGTTCAGCCACCGTGGGGGTGAGTGCTGCCTGAATGGCCCCCGGCAACGTCCCCCGTTGTTTAGCGGTTAGACTGGTTGCCGCTTGTTGAAAGAGCTGCTGGCGCCACTGCTCCCGACTGGCTGCGGACAACGTCTCAGCCGTGCGCCAAGTCAAGTGGCCGTCCCAGTCAGCCGGTTCATCTCCAGGCACCACGCTGGTCGACGTACCCGCGCCGAGCGTATTAGGCCCACCAGTAGTTTGCGTCTTGGTCGACTGCTGATGTTGGGCCTGCCAAGCTCGTAGCTGGCGAAAGTAGACCGCCGAATCTTGGCGGCGTTCGACCGGCTGCCCCATCAATTGTCCCAGTTTGCGACTCGTCAGCGCTCGATCAGGCAAATCCGTAAGGTAATCATTAACGGCCGCGTCCGTGGCCCAACGAACCAGACCAGCCTGCGCAGGCGTCTTTAGTGCCGTGGCGTAACGCTGTGGATGCCGCCACAATAAATGAAGCACCGTATGCCGTAGCATTGCCGTCCACTGTGCGCCTGTCCAGGCTTGCTGGCCGATAACCGCAGGATTGAGCTGCAAACGCCAATCTTTCGTCGTGGGTCGCAATGCCAGTGGTGAGCGACCGTTGCCCATTTCCACCGTCAGCCGACTCAACACCCGGCCATAGAAGGGGTCCGTCTGGAGCAAATAGATCACCGCATCCTGATAGGCCTGACGAGCCAGCAGTGGCTGTTCAGTGGCCGCCCCGGCTGCTAGTCGGCTTAAATCCTGAGTTAAACTCGGCATCTGCTACACCTCGATCTGACTACCACGTTGACCAATTGCCGTCAGTTGCTGGTACAACCGGTCCACGCCCGGCGTTGTCGCGGCCACCGCCGCCAACTGTTCAAACAGGTCCGGCACGTCGGCCATCGCCTGTGCAATGGCAAACTGACCATCGGCAGGACACGCCGCCAGCAGCTCGCTGAAGCGCTGTGCGTGGCTTCCTGTGGTCAACGGCCAATCCGCCTGATCGGCCAAGCACAACTGCAGAATTTGCTGTTGCTGTGCGGGGGCCAACGTCGCAAAGACGGCTGGTGCCGTATCATCGCGGTAGACTTGTTTGACGGTTAGTCCCGGGCGTTGCTCTTGCACGTACCCGGCAAAAGCCGTCCCCACCGTCATGCCCAAATTTCCTTGCATAATCGCCGTGACGACTGCCGTTTGACTGAAGAGTTGCTGCTGTTCCAGCTCATGCAAGGCTTGCGAAACGCGCTCCCAAGCCCGTGGGGTCGGTTGTAAATCATCGTCGACCGTTGCTTCGCCATCGGCAACCACGTGTAAATCTGCCGGATTCTCCGCCAAATAAGTGGTCACTAACGGCGCAATCCGCGGTGCACCGTCGACCACCTGTGTAGCCCACTTGAGCCACGAGGTCGTGTCGGCGGCTAGCACTAGTCGCGTGGTTCGATCGGCAATGGCCGCATCCCCCGGTGTCACCCCGTAATGGCTGTGTTCAAAACCGGCCATCGTGGCGTCCGGATTTTCCGCCAGAATCAAGTGAACCTGCTCCGGCAGAATTAACGTATTAATCTGCCGTTGTAAGACCAGGTTCATCAGCTCACTCTGCACAGCCTGCGTTCCGCGATTGAATTCATCCAAGAACCAGATGATCTCTTGGTGCGGGTGGGCCTCCGCGTAACGAATCATCGCGACCAGCGTGTGGGAATAGCCAAATTGCACATCGGCTAACGAGCCGTACTGTGCCGTCTGGACAAACGAGTCACTGGTCAGCGGGGGAACGGGAATGACTAAGTCACCCTTTTCCACCAAACTCACCACCGTCGTAAATAGCTTGGCTTGTCGTTGTTGGGCCAAATCCGCCACTAGAGCCGATTTCCCAATACCCGCCTCGCCTACAATCGTTGGCACATTTCCACTGGCTAACACCACATTAGCCGCCTGCAAACACGCTTGATACGTCAGTGCCACACTCTTCACCCCATCTTTATTGGCGACTTGCCAATTTAATCATTAGGCTTATTTTAACACGCGCCGCTGGAAGAACTTAACAATTTCCACAAGCACAATCATCATAAATGAGGCACCCAGGACAATTCCCCATTGGAACATATTCAATGTCGCCACGTGGAACATGCTGTTAAGGCCAGGCACAAGAATGGTCATGGCTAACAGGGCAAAGGCAATCAGAATCGCCCAGTTGAAGAATTTATTCTTAAACAAGCCGACCGTGAAGATCGAACCGTGAATGGACTTGGAGTTAAAGGCGTGGAAGAGTTGAATCAAACCTAACGTGGCAAAGGCCATGGTCAACGCATCCGCATGCGCTAAGCTAGCCGCTTGGTGCACGGGATAAGTGATCGCCAGCCAGTAAACGAAGAGCGTGATGCCCCCCTCGAGGAGTCCTTGGTACAAGATACCGCCAAAGACGCCACCCGAGAAGAAGTTCGATTGCCGACCACGCGGCTTTTGTTTCATAATGTCCCGTTCCATCGGTTCAACACCCAACGCAATCGCGGGTAGCGTATCCGTCACCAGGTTGATCCACAGGATATGCACTGGGGCTAAGATCTGCCAGCCGAGCATCGTCATCATAAACAACGTCAGAACCTCACCCAAGTTGGCTGACAACAGGTACTGGATGGCCTTTTGAATGTTCGCAAAGACCTTCCGACCTTCCTCAACGGCCACGACAATCGTAGAAAAATTATCATCGGCCAAGACCATGTCACTGGCCCCCTTAGATACCTCGGTACCCGTGATTCCCATACCAATGCCAATGTCGGCGGCCTTGAGAGCGGGGGCGTCATTAACGCCGTCCCCCGTCATGGCGACCACCTTGCCGTGCTGTTGCCAGGCATTAACGATCCGGACCTTATGCTCTGGGGCTACCCGCGCATAGACGGCGAAATCCTTAACCCGTTTAGCAAACGTCGCATCGTCCATTTCATCCAACTCTGCGCCCGTCACCACAGCTGCTGTCTCTCCCGCTTCAATGATGCCTAACCGCGTCGCAATAGCGGCGGCCGTATCCCGGTGATCCCCGGTGATCATCAGTGGCCGAATTCCGGCTGATTTAGCATCGGAGACGGCCTGTTCAACCTCTGGCCGCTCAGGATCAATCATCCCGACCATCCCGGCAAAGGTCAGTTGGTTTTCTACCTGGTCACTGGTCAACTCATTAGGCACTTCGTCGACAATTCGGTAGGCAAAAGCTAATACTCGAAGCGCTTGCGTAGCCATCTCATGGTTAGTCGTCAGGATGGTCTCCCGCGTGGTAGCCGACAGAGTGGTTACTTGCCCCTTAACCGCCACTTGGGTCACTCGTTTGAGCAATTCATCCGGCGCCCCCTTAACCGCAATCAGAAAACGCTGATCCGGCAATGGGTGGACCGTTGACATTAATTTTCGTTCTGAATCGAACGGAATCTCAGCCACCCGTGGCAAATCAGCCAAAGTCTGAACGACCGGGTAGTTGCGGTCCAACTGATACTGAACCAACGCGGTTTCCGTCGGATCACCCGTCAACCCTTCCGAGGTCATCTGCGTATCGTTGCTCAAAATCATGGTCTGGGCTAAGCGACTATCCCGCTGAAAATCTAGGCTGTGGGCGTCTACCAGCTGCAAATCCTGGTAAACCTTTTCAACCGTCATCTTGTTTTGCGTCAACGTCCCCGTCTTATCGGAGGCAATGATGTCTGTACTCCCCAGGGTTTCCACCGCCGGAAGCTTACGCACGATGGCGTGTCGCTTCGCCATGCGCTGGGTTCCTAAGGCCAACGTAATCGTCACGATCGCGGGTAGACCTTCCGGAATGGCCGCAACGGCTAAGGAAATGGCCGTTAACAGCATGTCGATGAGGCTTTCCGCCTGGCGCCACATTCCCATGGCAAAGACGATAGCGGCAATCACCAAGATCAGAATTGTTAGGGACTTCCCTAGCTGCGTCAGGTTGGCCTGCAGGGGCGTGGTGGTCTCATCGGCCTGTTCAATCATCCCCGCAATTCGACCGACTTCCGTCTGCATCCCTGTGGCCACGACAACCCCGGTGGCCCGGCCATACGTCACGTTACTATTCATGAAGGCCATGTTCGTCCGGTCACCGATTGCCAAGTCATTAGCGGCTAACGTGGCCGCGTTCTTCTCAACGGGAACCGATTCCCCCGTGAGCGCGGATTCCTCAACCTTTAACGATCCCACCTCGACTAACCGCAGATCGGCGGGAATGATGTCCCCTGCTTCGAGTAGGACAATATCACCCACGACTAGCTCATCACTCTTTACCGTGGTGATGACGTTACCCCGACGTACCGTGGCGTTGGGGGCCGACATCTCTTTTAACGCATTGATCGCTTCTTCCGCCTTGGCTTCCTGAAAGACACCGAAGATCGCATTTAAAACGACCACGATCAAGATAATGACGGCATCAACCACTTCACCCGTCAGCCCGGCGATCAGCGCGGCCACCAACAATACGATGATCATGAAGTCCTTGAATTGGGCAATAAACTTTTGCAAGAGCGACGTGGTCTTCTGCTGGTTCAACGCATTTTTGCCATTTTGCTCCAGTCGCTGCTGCACCACCTCCGCAGTAAGGCCCTGCTCGCTGGTCTGGAGGTCCTGATAAATAGTGGACACTGGCTGTTGATAAATCGGAACTTTGGTCATTTACTTTTCCTCCTAATGGTGTGCGAGGGCCTCATCTTAGTTAAGCCACAACAATGGTTAACGCCCATTATGAGTGGTTAAAAAAATGAGGCCTACGCATGCACACAAAACTGTGAACACACATAAGTCTCACCATTTAAGACAATACCGGATTGGCTTCTTGCTGACGATATTGTCACAGGATACCCTGCTAGTTACTCCCTTATGAATTGCTTTAAGGGTAGTATACCGGATATTCTCACAAGCGTCTAGCAAAACGCGAGAAAGATTTCGACTCTTGCCTAAGCCTGACCTGCTTGGAAACCAATGATATCGTTCTCCGGAACATGCTTAATTAACCAGCCCTGACCCATACGCTGGCAGCGTAGGTCATAGGAATGGCACTTGCCGAGCATTTCCAATGACCCGCCAAAATCTGCGACCACAATACGCCCCTTTAGCACTTCATCCTGAAATTTAAAGACTACCCGATCGTTGAGCTGATATTTCATCGGTCCTAATTTAGGGTTCATCTGTACTCACTCCTCACGAAAAACGCATTGTATTTGACAAGTTGTACTATCTTAAAGAAGCTTAGCAGACTACTCACTGTAATGGATACCGCCTAATCGTTTTGACAATCGTGGTCAATCGCATCGTGCTATCACCGCTCCCCAACGGCTCTAGAAGGAATTTGGCGCCCCGACCTACCTGCACCTCGATCATCGATATAATCTTTATGCTGCGCCCGTCTTTGCGCAGAGTAAGTTCTTCTCTCACTGGCTCCCGTACTAAAGATTTTTCATCTTCTGCAATAGTTATCTCGTACTGTGAACCAGACAATGTCTCTACCAGATAAGTCCCCTCTTGATTTGGATCGATATGATCAAGTAAATTCAAAGTTACCACCTCTGGATGTGAATACATTTTTAATGTGGCTAAATGAACATCTTATTTACCAGTATTGCTCTTCAAAAGTCCTTGATAATAATCCTCAGCCGATAAGAGCGGAATGATCACGTCCGCTACAACTGCGTTATGGTCAATGTTTGGAGATAATAGTTCCCTATAGTTTGAGTTCTTGATACTAATACTTTCAGAAGTGAACATGTGATCAATCTCTGTATGCTGCTTCCGATTCGAATAACCTGTATCAGGTGTGATTAAATCAATCTTTAATTTTTTAAGTCCATCTTTTATCTTCTTATGTGACGCAGGTGCCTGTGCAAGGCCATCGTAGCTTTGTCTAATCTTTCCATTGTTGAAATCACCACCGCCTATGAACCTAATCCTATTAGAAAATCGTGTCCTAATATTAGTTAGAAAACCTCGAAGCTGCGGAATAGCATTATCGGCGATGTTCTGATAGTGTTCGTACAAATCGCTGGTATCAACAGTAGAGTGAAGACGACAAGCAATAAGACAAAGTTTCGTGTTATCAAAGTAACTAAACACGGCTGCTATAGCGTCCAATCCCGATTCCTTATCTGGGTAAATAATCTCAACCTTGGTCGACTTAAGTAAGAGTCGAGGCCCAATAGCAATCAAAGCCTCATTCGATCCTGACATTATTGGACGCGTATCATGAAGAACCCGGTAGCCAGCGCGTTCAAGCGCTTTCACGAAGTTTTCGAAGCCAACTTCTCTGCGAGACAATTCGTTCAATAATAAGACATCAGGGAGCCCATTATTCACCAACGCTGGCCAAACGTCATTCATGAGACTAGCATGCTCGTACGCAACTGTATTAATCTTGCCGTTAACGTTTAGGCAAAGAACCGAGTAGTTAATCGCCCCCAGACTGGCCACAAAATTATTAGTACTGGCTTCTAAGTCATACGCATTATAAGTTTCCTTATACTGTTCTTCCAAGTGATTGATTAATGCCTGTAGCTCCACTGTTGTGGTTTCATAATTTTTCCCAGATAATGTCACAATATTATAAAGTCCCAGTAACACTCTTCGAAGTCTACTTGCAGCCACACGGTGATATGCGGCATTTTCTGGACTAATTGAATCAGTAGAAAATTCGAATTCACCCTTAGAAAGCATCTCAAAATCTTCTGGGGACTCTGATTGACCGCTAAGAAATTTATTCACTAAATCCAACTGTTGCCTCCACGATCCGAATAGTTCAGCGCGGTCCATATCGGTAATTTGATATGTACGTGGACGCAATGTAAGTGCCTGCAGCAGATCTACAAGTGAATCCAACGTCCTCAACCGGCGAGCACCGGTTCTAATGAAACGGACGCGTCTATCTACACTTGGTGCTAATACTTTTCCATAAAGCTCCTCCTCAAATCATTAATGGCAATGCGTGGCAAAGTCAAATCTATGATTCATCAATGTGATTTTAGAATACTACGTGTCACGATAAAAGTCAACTTTTTTCCAATTATTTGATATGCTTGAACATCCTAAAATTATTAGAAATGAAATACGTTTAAATTTCGCAAAAAAGGAGCAGCCTCGCAGCTGCTCCCAGTTTCACTTATTCACAAGCGGCACGCAACAGAACACTTACTTCCGGCGCTTCTTCTTACCCTTCAACCGCTTACGCTTATTCTTCTTCATCTGCCGGGACATGCGGTTCATGGCCATCTTTTGCATCCGGCCCATGCCACCGCCCATACCGGTATTACCCATCAATTGTTCCATACCAGACATGTTCCCTTTGGAGACTTGGTTCATCATCTTCTTCATCTGGTTGAACTGCTTGATCATCCGATTGACTTCATGAATCGGCCGACCAGAACCAGCAGCAATCCGCCGGCGCCGGGATGGATTCAACAGATCCGGATTGGTCCGTTCTTGCGGCGTCATGGAATAGACGACAGCCTTCAAGTGTTCCATATCCTTAGGGTCCATCTGGGCGTTCTTCATGGCTGGATTGTTCGCCATGCCCGGAATCATCTTCATGATTTCGTCCATTGGCCCCATCTTTTGAATCTGGGCAATCTGGTCGAGAAAGTCATTAAAGTCAAACGAGTTTTCCTGAATCTTTTCCGTTAACTCTTGGGCTTGCTTCTCGTCGTATTCCTTCTGGGTCTTTTCAATTAAGGAGAGCATATCCCCCATTCCCAGAATCCGTGATGCCATCCGATCAGGGTGGAAGACATCCAGATCGGTCATCTTTTCCCCTTGACCAATGAACTTGATTGGCTTGCCAGTGACGGCCCGGATTGAAAGTGCGGCCCCACCACGAGTATCACCATCCAACTTGGTCAAGACCACCCCGGTAACGTCGAGCTTGTCGTTGAAGCCTTCGGCAGTCGCCACCGCGTTTTGCCCAGTCATGGCATCAACCGTTAAGAGGATTTCATCCGGATTAGCTAAGGCTTTAATCTTCGCCAATTCGTCCATTAACTGTTCATCGATTTGCAAACGACCGGCCGTATCAATGATGATGTAGTCATTGTGGTTCTCTTCGGCTTGGGCTAACCCTTGCCGCACAATCTCCACGGGATCAACATCGGTACCTAACTGAAAGACCGGTACGTCAATACCGTTAGCCACTTGAACCAACTGCTCAATGGCCGCTGGCCGATAAACGTCGGCCGCGATCATCAGTGGCCGTGCGTTCTGATCTTCTTTCAACTTCCGCGCTAACTTACCCGCGGTTGTCGTCTTCCCGGCCCCTTGAAGCCCGACCATCATGATGATCGTCGGGATCTTCTCAGACTTATTCAGGGGAACGGCTTCTTTCCCCATCGTTTTAGTCAATTCTTCGTCAACAATCTTTACAATTTGTTGGGCGGGGTTTAAGCCCTCCAACACGTCGGCACCCATGGCCCGTTCACGCACTTGTTTAACGAAGTCCTTAACCACTGTGAAGTTAACGTCGGCTTCCAGTAACGCCAACCGAATCTCGCGCATCGTTTCGCGCAAATCACTCTCGGAAACTTTCCCCTTTCCTCTGAGTTTGCGCATTGCGTTTTGTAGTCGTTCTGTTAATCCTTCAAACGCCATTCGTTTTGCCACCTAACTTTCATTGTTCTTCTAGATTTTCAAGTCCCGCAACCAACCGGTTAAGCGTCGCATCGTGGGGATAGTGATCCGCTACGTACGACTGAATCTCATCAGCTTGCTGGTTACGTGCCGTAAATTCTTGATAAAGATGAAGCTTACCCTCATAATCTTCTAAGATTTTTTCGGTTCGCCGCAAGTTGTCGTAGACCGCCTGACGACTGACGTTAAATTCCTCGGCAATTTCACCTAAGGAATAATCGTCGCCATAATATAATTGCATATAATTGTTCTGCTTTGCGGTCAACAACGGCTGGTAGAACGCAAATAAGGAATTAATCCGATAATTTTTTTCAATTTCCATGCTTGGTCCTCCCAGATAGTTACCCGTGACCGTTTGCCCACGTCATCGTCAGCAAACGCACTTACACACTCTACTAGAGTACCGATTTTTCGTGGTTTCGTCAATTTTTTTCGCTAAGTCAGCTATTTACTAGACTGAAGGTTGAAAGGACTGAAATCATTACCAGCGCTGAAGTGACCAGGATTTTAGTCTAAAAAGTAGTCTAAACCCGTCACCTGCGGCTGGCAGAGATTCCGCCTGCTGTGGGGACCGCCTGCGGCCTGAGAAGCGGTCCTCCGGCTCGGTTTGAAGCTCGGAATTTCACCGATCTTCAAACACGTCCCACGCTGTAAGCCGAAAATCGGCTAACACCGTCGACACAGCTGGCTCCACCTCTGCCCTCCTCCGGTTATGTTAGTCTTTGATAGCAAATTGGTTCAATCGCTTGGACCATCGCACTTAGCAAATATAAATGACATTATCTGTGCAGCCGAGAGTGAGCTAAATTTGAGCTCAGCCGTGGGATTTACCAAGTGGTTCTCTTGGTAAATGACGACTTTGACACGTGTTCTTCGAGTCAAAGCGAGGCTAGAGACCGTTCTATGGCTCTAGCCGCCCTCCCCACAGCGTTCCAGCTCAAATTTGGCGAACGGCAAGGCGGCAGGAATTATCTGTTTATCTATTTTTCAATCGTAATGCCGAGGCCTTTACAGAGCCTTTTTAAGTTTCAACCTTTGGTTACTAGACTAAAAAAGCCAGACTCGCCTAACCGCACCACACGATTACGCTCACCTAGCTCTAGTTTGACTTTATTTTTCCAACGCCTTGACGTCAATCAACCCTTTGAATAAGCCATAGACAAATTCGTTAGGATCGAACGGTCGCAAGTCAGAAATCTGTTCACCTAAACCAATAAACTTCACCGGAACGTGTAGCTCATTGCGAATGGCTAAGACAATCCCACCACGCGCCGTTCCATCTAGCTTAGTTAACACAATACCCGTGACGTCAGTGGACTCCTTGAACAGCTTAGCCTGCGTCAGCGCATTTTGCCCGGTGGTTGCATCTAGCACCAGCAGCACTTCATGCGGCGCCGTTGGGATCTCACGGGTAATAATCCGCTTCATCTTAGCCAACTCATTCATCAAGTTAACCTTGTTTTGCAAACGACCGGCCGTATCGACGAATAGAATATCATAATCTTCGCGCTTGGCCTTTTGCACAGCGTCAAAGACCACGGCGGCGGGATCAGATTGCGGCTTACCCGTCACAATATCCACGTCAGCGCGTTTGGCCCAGACATCTAACTGTTCGGTCGCCCCGGCTCTAAACGTGTCGGCTGCGGCCAATAAGACCTTTTTTCCAGCCTGATGATACCGGTTCGCCATCTTCCCGATCGTCGTCGTCTTGCCGACACCGTTAACCCCGACGAAGAGGATGACCGTGGGACCTTCCTTGGCCATGTTTAACGCCGTGCTCTCATTGTTACCGGCCTCATCGTAAATTTCAACCAGCTTTTCGACCACCACGTTTTGAACATCCGCGGACTTCTTGGCGTTTTGCAGTTTGACCTCGTCACGTAGCTCATCGCTAAGCTTTACCGCCATATCAAAACCAACGTCGGCACCAATCAAGGTTTCTTCCAAATCGTCAAAGAAACTCTCGTCAACGTGGCGGAAGTTAGCCAGCAACGCATTTAGCCGTTCACCAAAGGTATGCCGCGTTTTTTCCAGTCCCTTATCGTACAATTGCTCATCGCTGACCGGCTGTTCATCCGCAGCTGCTGGGTGTTCGTCGGTCGCTGCAGCACTTGTCGGCTCTGGCTCGGCCTGACTGTCTGCCACCGTTTCCGCAGCTGTTGAAGTCGCGGCTGAACTCGCTGGTGTCTCCGTATCATCCGTAGTCGCTGCTGAAGTTGCTGGCTCAGATACAGCTGAGTCGGCGACCTCTGGGGCAACGGATGCCGCGCTTGTCGGTTGTTTGGTCGCGGCACTGTGCGGCGTCTCTTCTGCGGCTGACGGAGCTGGAACTTCCACCGGAGCTTCAGCGGCTGAACTGTCAGGCGCAGTCTCGCTGGCTGGTGTCGTTTCCGCATCAGCTGAAGCAGACGTCGCGCTGGCTTCACTGACCGGTGCATCTGGTGCTGGCGTTTCCGCAGCGCTGCTTGCCGCCGCACTTGTGGAGGCGTCGCTCACTGGACTTTCCGAAGCAGCCGAACTCGCCGGCTCTACGGTAGCGCTACTAGGCGCTGGTGTTTGTGGCGCTTCACTCTCGGGTTCTTTTTTGGCCCGACGCCGAAAAATATCAAATAATCCCATTAGGATTGCTTCCTTTCCTGAGTGGTCTCTTGATCCAGATCAACGGCGACCATTTTAGAAACGCCGGACTCCTGCATTGTCACCCCATAAAGAATATCGGCTTGTACCATGGTTTCCTGCCGGTGCGTGATGACAATGAATTGTGTTTGATTCTGGAACTGGTGGATGTAGCGGGCAAATCGGGTCACATTGGCCGGATCGAGCGCCGCTTCCACTTCATCTAAAATACAGAATGGTACGGGTTGTACCTGTAAAATTGCAAATAATAGCGTAATGGCGGTTAACGCCCGTTCACCCCCGGAAAGTAAGCCCATATTCTGGAACTTCTTGCCCGGCGGCTGTGCCATAATATCAATACCTGTCGTCAGCAAGTCGTGGGGATCCGTCAACACTAATTCCGCTTTCCCGCCGCCAAACATCTGGCGGAACGTTGCGGAAAACTTCGCGGCAATCTGATCAAAACTCTGTTTGAAGCGCGTCTTGACCTGACCATCCAGTTCATCCATGGTCGTCGTCAGTTGATCGCGCGCCGTTAACAGATCATCCCGTTGCTTGGTCAAGAAATCATAACGTTCCCGGACCTCTTTGTACTCCGCGATAGCATTCACATTGACGGAACCAATCTCGTCTAGCCCCCGCTTCAGCAGTTTAAGTTGAACGGCCAGCTCATTATCCGGCAGATCACTCACTTCCTGCTCGGCACCAGCCAAACTGACGTGATATTTTTCCGCCAATTGGTTCTGCTGCTGATCAATCAAGGCGGCTAGCCGGGTCTGCTTGACCTGGGCCTGCTGCAAATCATCGTTGGCTAACTGTAACAAGCCACTCGTCCGTCGATTGGCAGTCTCAGCGGCTGCAAGTTGGTCATTGACCGTCGTCAGGTGCTCATCACTAGTCTTAAGTTCTTGATCTACCGTGGCTCGAGTCGCCTGGGCCTGTTCCAACTGTTGTTGCGCTGCCGCCGGGGTCAATGCTTCTTGCTGATCCAATTGTTTAAGATCCGCAGTTACCGTGGCCATCTGCTGTTGGGCAGACTTAATTTGTTCTTTTAAATCGGCGCAAACGGCGCACTGTTGCTGTTGCCGTTCCTTAGCCCCCGCTTGCCACGTTTGTCTTTCAGTTAACTGTGCCTGCTTGGTTGCTTGCTCCGCCGTGAGTGTTTCAATCTGCTTCTGAACCGCGCGTACCTGTTCTTCAGTACTCGTGATCTGCTTCTCACCTGTCAAAATCTGTTCAGCCAAGTGGGCATCCTGCTGGTCATCGCCAGCATTCTTAGCCTGATCAATATCTAACTGTGCAGCCTGAACTTGGCGACTAGCCTGATCCAGCGTCGTTTGTGCATTGGCCAAATCATCATCCAATTGCCGACACTGTGGCTGCAACTGATTAATCTTACTTTGGAGCGTCTGACTCCGCTGTTCACTGGCTAGCATCGTCTCACGGGCGGCCTTAATCTTCGTCTCTTGTTCCTGTAGCTGCTGTTTCATCTGCTCAATTGAAGCTTGCAGTGCCTGTAGATCTTGCTGTTGCCGTAACACACTCGTATGATTCTGCCGAGTCTGACCCCCAGTGATCGCCCCGCTAGCACTCACCACGTCGCCGGCTAGACTCACCACCCGATAGCGATGCTGAATCTGCTGACTAATCGCGACGGCGGCATCCAAGTCGGCGGCAAAGATCGTCGTTCCCAGCAAATGCTGTAGGACCGTTTGCACCCGGCTGTCTGCCTGGACTAACTCGCTCCCGATTCCTAAGAAGCCGGTGAGTGCTTGCAGGTGTTGACGCGTAGTCCGGTCAATCTGACGACCACGAATCGTCGTCAACGGTAAAAAGGTCGCGCGTCCAGCCCGCCGTTGCCGTAAATAACCGACGGCCGCCTTAGCCGTTGCCTCATTATCGACCACGAGCTGTTGTAACTGACCACCGAGCGCATACTCCACCGCTGTGGTGTAGCGCTTCGGCACATCCAACAGCTCGGAAACGGCCCCCAGAAGGCCCGGAAACTGCTGCCGGTCTTTCAAAACGGCACGCACACCTTGGTAGAAGCCACCATACTCAGCCGAAGCGGCCTGCTGACTGGCTGCCTTGGTCTGTGCGCGCTGATAAACTTCCAGCGCTGCCTGCCAATTGTGCTGTAACTGGCGATAGGCCTGTTGCTCTTGCTGATAGTGCCCCGCTTCTTGGTCCAACGCCTGTTCAGCCTCGTTCAAGGTTGCTTTATGCTTTGTCGCCGCCGCAGTTGCTACCGTGACCTTCGCCTGGGCATCCCGTTCCGCCGCCTGCAAATCCTTGATCTGCCGGGCGACGCGTTCGCCCTGTTGTAGCAGGCGCTCTTGATTCTGCTGAATATATTGACGCTGATTACGCCAATTGGCTACCGCTTGTTTCTGATCAAAATACGTCGTGCGTAATTTTTCTAGCTGCTCACGCAACGCCGTAACCGTCGCCGGATCAGTCGCTTTAACCAAGTCATGAATATCATGTTTTGCCGTCTGTAAAGCCGTGGCTAACGTCGCGAGACTTTCTTCGGTTGTAACCAGCTGCTTACGGTTAGTCTGCAGATCAGTCTGCAATTGTTTAAGCTGATCCTGAGCCGTTTGCCGCTGTTCATCCTGGTGCCGTTGCTGTTCACCAGACAAATTCACCTGGCCCTGACACTGTTCCACCTGACGCGTAGCCGTTACCAACTTAGCCTGTAAATCGTCCTTTTGGGCTAACAAATCCGTCTGTTGCTGCTTAAGTTGTTGCACGGTCGCCGTTTGCTGCCGTTCCGCAGCTTGATGATCGGTCACCTGCTGTTGCTTGGTTTGCACGAGCTCATCGGCCGATGTCTTCTGCGTGAGCTCCGTGTGTAACTGCCGCACCAACTGTGTCTTCTCCAACAGCGCAAATTTCTTCTGCTGATCCAAATAATCCTCAGCCAGACTGCTCTGTTCTTCCAGCGGCTCCAGTCGGCCTTCCAGCTCAGCCACGATGTCTTCTACTCGGTGCAGATAGGTCATCGTTTCTTCTAACTCACGCTGCGCTTTTTCTTTGTGCTTACGGTACTTGTAGACGCCCGCAACCTCTTCAACAATGTTACGCCGATCCTCCGGCTTGCTGTTGAAAATGGCCTCTACCCGCCCCTGTGAAATAATCGAGAAGGAATCTTGCCCCATCCCCGAATCCATCAAGAGCTCCGTAATGTCCCGCAACCGGCAACTCTGCCCGTTCAATTGATAGTCGCTATCCCCCGAACGATACAGGATCCGACTAATCGTCAATTCTGTATAGTCACTCTTTAGATAATGATCACTATTATCTAAGGTAATCGAAACGGCGGCCCGATTTAACGGGTGCCGATCCGCTGATCCCGCAAAGATCACGTCGGGCATCTTACTACCCCGTAAACTCTTCGCTGATTGTTCCCCCAAAACCCAACGAACCGCTTCAGAAATATTACTCTTACCACTTCCGTTTGGGCCGACGATGCCGGTCATTCCCGGCAAAAAGTCAATTCGGGTTTTATCCGCGAAGGACTTGAACCCGCTAATTTCTAATGTCTTTAACCGCATCGTTAGTCATCCCTACTCTGTCTTCAAATTCTCCAGGGCGTGGCGCGCTGCATTCTGCTCCGCGTGCTTCTTCGAGTGGCCGTGGCCCTCACCCAATTTCTTGCCATCAACGTAGACGGCAACTTCGAAGGCCCGATCATTGTCGGGACCCTCTTCGTCTAACAAGCGGTAATCAATATTGACGGAACCGTTCTTCTGAACCAATTCTTGTAGCTCCGTCTTATGATCAAAGAACTCATCGAAGCGGCCTTCATCCAGCTTAGGGAAGACGACCGTCGTCACGAATTTAACCACCTGATCTAGCCCTTGATCCATGTATAGTGCCCCAATAAACGATTCAAAGATATCGCAGAGCAGCGAATCACGTTGCCGGGCTTGCGCCTTCTCTTCACCCCGACCCAATCGAATATACTGGTCAAAGTGACACTCACGCGCAAAACTGGCAAAACTTTGTTCGTTAACCATGGCCGCCCGCAGCCGCGTCAACCGTCCCTGTGGCATTTTAGGATACCGCCGGAAAATATAATTGGAGACGACCAACTGCATCACGGCATCCCCTAAGAACTCAATCCGTTCATAAAACTTGAGGCCCTGATTGGGGTGCTCGTTGACATAGGAGGCTTGCGTAAACGCCTCGTCCAACAGTGATTGATCTTTAAAATGAATATTAAAATTATCTTTTAATTCCTGATTTAATCCCGCAATCACGCGCTAATCCCTCATTTCTAGTAATCCACTAATTCCTCACAACTCACAGATAATCCTGCTTCTGATTGAAAAAGCCCGGGACAAAGAATGCGGCCCGGACTCGCTCAATACTTATTTGGCATCGCCTTGGTGGGCGACTACGTAGTCAACCACTTCACCGATCGTCGTCAATTTTTCAGCATCTTCATCAGAAATCTCAGCGTTAAAAGTATCTTCTAATTCCAAGACAAATTCCACGAAATCAATGGAGTCAGCATCCAAATCCTTTTTGAAGTTTAACTGCTCATTAATCTGATCCCGATCCGTTTCAAACCGGTCGGCAATAATATCCGCAATCTTGTCGAAAATTTCAGTTCTTGTCATATCTAATCCCTCACTCACAGTATTCAATAAGTAGTCTAACCGTTTTGGCAAGCCTTGTCTAGCAAATTAGTGACCCCACAACGACGCTTACTTCAATGATTCCTTTAAAGCAGCCATCTCATCCGTGTGATCCGCAAAGTACGTGACTAACTGGTCGGCACTCTTAGTGGTAATTAATTCCCGAATCTGACCGATCGTATTCTTAACCGTCGGGGCTTTACTGGACCCATGCGTCTTCACAACCGGTGCCTTCAAGCCCAACAGCACAGCACCACCGTATTGGGAATAATCCATAGCTTGCTGCACATTCTTGAAGACGGGCTTCAACATGCTAGCCCCAATCTTACCGCCTAAGCCACCACTCATGATTTCACCCTTAATGAGCTTCAACATCGATAGCGCCGTGCCCTCGATGGCCTTCAACGTGGCGTTCCCCGTAAATCCATCGGTAACCACCACATCGGCGGCCCCATTGAGCAATTCACGTGATTCGACGTTACCAATGAAGTTCAAACTATCCACGCTCGCCAGCGCTTGATAAATGGCCTGGTGCGCCATATCGCCCTTATCTGCTTCCGTTCCGTTATTCAGTAGGCCGATCCGTGGTTGCTTGACCTGCATGATGGACTGTGCGTAATACTGACCCATGACGGCGTACTGAACCACATTGAAAGGCTTCGTGTCCGCATTGGCCCCCACATCCAGCATCACAAAGCTGGATTGATCAGGCTTCCGTAAGACGGGCAAGGTCGTGGTCAGACCGGGGCGATCAATCCCCTTGATCCGACCAACGATCAATAACCCAGCGGCTAAGACCGCACCCGAGTTCCCTGCAGAGAAGAACGCATCGGCTTGGCCTTCCTTAACGGCCGTGGCTGCCAGCACGATGCTCGATTGCTTCTTACGGCGAATCGCACGTACCGGTTCATCCTCCATGGTGATCACTTCAGCGGCTGGCATCAACGTGATCCGCGTGCTATCTTGAATCAACGGTTTGACCTGTTCTTCCTGACCATATACTAAAAATTCTACATCAGAGTAGGCATCGCGAGCTTGTTCCACTCCCTTGATAATCTCTGTGGGCGCATAGTCGCCACCCATTGCGTCAACGGCAATTTTCATAGTTCGTCTCCTTTTTAATCCATGGTTGTGTTCTGATGAGCCGTGGTACTGAGAAACGCAGCCAGCGCTAGATTGTCATCTTGCTCGGCCCAGTCGGGTGTAGCCACGGTCTCTTTTGCCGCTTGTTGCGCGACACTCAAAATGTTCAAATCAGCGACCGGATCGCCGACTTTGAAGTCCGGAACCCCTGACTGCTTTTTACCCAGAATATCACCTGGGCCGCGTAATTCCAAATCCTTTTGCGATAACACGAAGCCATCGTTCGTACTGGTCATGGTCGTCATCCGTTCTACGGCTAACTCATTCTTCGGATCAGCGATTAAAATACATGCCGACGCCTTCTGACCCCGGCCAACCCGACCGCGCAGCTGATGGAGTTGGGCAAGCCCAAAGTGGTCGGCGTCATAAATCAGCATGACCGTGGCGTTGGGCACATCGACCCCGACTTCAATCACGGTCGTTGCCACCAACACTTGAAATTCATTCGCCTTAAACGCGTCCATGACGGCATTCTTTTCGTCATTTTTCATCCGACCGTGCAGCAGGCCCACCTTATAAGTTGGCTCAAACTCTTCTTTGAAGCGGGCGTAAATCGCCTCGGCATTCTTCATGTCGACGGCT
The DNA here is from genome assembly GCF_012641185.1 of Levilactobacillus tujiorum. Lineage (GTDB taxonomy): Bacteria > Bacillota > Bacilli > Lactobacillales > Lactobacillaceae > Levilactobacillus > Levilactobacillus tujiorum. Next base: position 124,638 of record NZ_JAAXLK010000003.1, on the reverse strand, counting down.
TCCGACTCTTCAATCAGTGGCGTGACGACGTAGGCCTGTGAGCCACTACTCAACTCGGCTTTCACCTGACGCAGTGTGGCATCCACTTGATTGCTGCGAATCCACGTTGTCTTAATCGGTTGGCGCCCGGCCGGCAATTCGTTAATGACCGAAACATCCATTTCACCGTACGCTGTAATGGCGAGTGTCCGGGGAATGGGGGTGGCGGTCATCGCCAAGACGTCCGGTTGCCGTCCCTTTTCTCGCAGCGCCTGCCGTTGATTAACCCCAAAGCGATGTTGTTCGTCAACGACCGCTAACCCCAGATCGTGGTAGGCCACTTCCGGTTGAATCAAGGCGTGGGTCCCTACGATCAAGTTCACCGTACCATTGGCAATCTGTGGTAGCAGTGTCTGTCGGGCGGCCGGCTTAGTCGCTCCCGTCAGTAGCGCCACATTAACGGGAAAGTCCGCGAACAGTTTTGCCAAATTATTCGCGTGTTGCTCCGCCAAGATTTCCGTTGGCGCCATTAATGCGGCTTGGGCTCCCGCCGTAATCGCCGCATACATCGCGATTGCGGCCACTACCGTTTTACCGCTCCCAACATCCCCCTGGAGCAAACGGTTCATGTGCACGGGCCGCTTCAAATCAAAACAGATCTCATTGACCACCCGCTTCTGTGCCTGCGTCAGCTCGTACGGTAATGCTGCGATAAACGCCTTCAACTTTGCCAGATCATAGGCCAACGCTTGACCGTTCAGTGTATGATCCTGCTGCCGGACGATCTGTAAGCGGGTCTCAAAGAGGTAGAACTCTTCAAACTTCGCCGTACGCCGGGCAGCCTTCGCTGCGGCGTCTCCAGCTGGGAAGTGCATGTCGTGAATCATCTGCCGGCGGTGCAGCAACCGGTATTGTTCTCGCAAGGGTTCTGGGATCAAATCTACAATTACGGGCGCATACGTCGCGTAGGCACTCTCCACCAGTTTCTGAATCGTCCCCTGACGAACTTCCTTATTGGCGGGATAGATTGACCCCATGCCGCCATCTGCACTCGCGATAATCTTCATCCCCGCCAGGCTCTGCCGTTTAGCGTCAAAGCGACCATACACGGCCAATTCAGCCCCAACCTCCAGTTTATCCTTCAACCACGGCTGGTTAAAAAAAGTGACCGGGATAATGGTATGTTCATCGAGCAATAGGCGAAAGTTCAAGCGGGTTTTCCGCCGACCGAAGCGCGAGATCACGGGTGCCGCCGCGACCGTCCCCTTCAATGTGACCTTCGCCTGATCCGTGAGTTCCGCCGGCTGCTTAGCTTGCAGGTCCTCGTAACGAAACGGGAAGTAGGTCAACAGGTCATTGACGTTTTCAATATCTAATGATTTCAGCGCCTGAGCCCGCTTAGGCCCAACGCCAGCAAGCTCACTAACCGCGTCGTTTAGACTTACCATGTCCCATTCCTCCCTCATTTCATGTGATGACGGTTCATTCAAGCTTCACCGTCTTACCTAAAACTGACCGAACCGATTGCCCTTAGATGGCCACAAAAGTTGTCCGTTCTGACCTGGTGCCTGACTTAAATAACCGTTTAACCTTATTAATTTTACGCTTTCTGGCGTCCGTGCGAAAGTCGTCACGTAGAAAAAGCGAAAGAGGACCGGGACAAACGTCCTGGACCCCTTTTGATTGCACTATTATTCAACAGAAATCAAGAATGGGTAGACCGGTTGGCCCCCATTATGAACTTCCGTTTCTAATTCATCATCTAAGTCTTCCACCGCTGATTGAAGTTGATCGGCAACTTCTTCAGTCGTGTCCGTCCCATAAATAATCGTCACAATTTCACTCTCATCATCAAGCATGGCCTTGACCGTTGCGACCGCCGTCTTAAGCAGATCCGCATCGGTTACCTTAATGGTGCCATCGACAATGCCCATGAAGTTGCCTTCCTTGATGTCAAATCCATCAAGTTCGGTGTCCCGAATGGCGTGGGTGACTTGGCCACTCTTAACCGCCGCCAAGTTTTCTTCCATCGCTGCTTGATTGTCATCAAGATCGGCATCTGGATTGTATCCCAGCATGGCGGTCATTCCTTGAGAAACCGTCGTGGAATGTACGATGACCGCCGGAATATCCGCTACCTTAGCCGCCTGTTCCGCTGCAAGGAAGATGTTCTTGTTGTTTGGCAGAACGATTACGCGCTTAGCTTGACTGCCGTTAATGGCATCGACGATATCTTGGGTACTTGGATTCATCGTCTGACCACCATTGACCACGTGCGTTACGCCTAGGCTCTTAAAGAGCGTAGCTAACCCATCACCGGCGGCAATCGCGATGATTGCCGTATCGGCTGGCGCTTCTTCTTGAGCAGCTGGGGTGGCGTCCGCAGTTTCTTCATCATGTTCCATGATGGTTTCTTGTTGCATCCGCATGTTATCCACTTTGACCTTGGCTAAATCACCAAACTCTTGGCCCCAAGCAATGACCTTACCTGGATGCTCCGTGTGGACGTGAACTTTGACGATTTCATCATCATTCACGACCAACAGAGAGTCTCCTAAGTCAGCCAAATACTTGTAGAACGTGTCGTAGTCGAAGTCATGTTGAACTTGCTTGCCACGACCAATGCGCACCATAATTTCGGTACAGTAACCGTACTTGATGCTAGCTGGATCAAGCTTACCCTGCACGCTTTGGTGGTGGGCAGCATCGATCATTTCGTCCATTTCCGCATCATCCGGCTTGTAGTCGCCTTCCTCAGCTACCCGGCCATTCAATGAATCATTGAATGCTTCGAGAACAAAGGTCAGCCCTTGACCACCAGAGTCAACCACACCGACCTGCTTTAACACAGGCAATAGGTCGGGCGTAGTGGCTAAGGCGGCCTTGGCGGCTTCGTAGACTGCATCCATGACAGCTAAGATGTCGTCGGACTTCTTAGCCGTGTTTAAACCAGCCTGAGCCCCCTCACGGACCACCGTTAGGATTGTTCCTTCGGTGGGCTTCATGACGGCCTTATAAGCCGTCTCAGCACCAGCAGCGAACCCATCGGCCAGGTCTTGCGCCGTCAAAGTTTGCTTGTCGGCTAACTTGCGTGAGAAACCCCGGAAAATCTGGGATAAAATCACGCCAGAGTTTCCCCGGGCCCCCATCAGTAGTCCCTTAGCTAAAGCCGTGGCTAATGCACCCACTGCTTCAGTATCGGCGTCACGTTCGTACTTGGCCCCACTCTGTAGGGACAAGCTCATGTTAGTTCCCGTGTCTCCATCTGGAACCGGGAAAACATTTAATGAATTAATAAAATCGGCATTCTGGTTTAGCTTTTGCGATGCGGCTTGGACCATCTTACCAAACTCAAGATTAGTAATTTCTGTTACTTTCAACTAAGTATCCTCCTTGATTTCAGTACGTCTGGCTAATCAGCCAACACCCGCACCCCTTGAACAATGACGTTGACGGAGTTTGCAGTAACGCCCAACATCGTTTCTAGGTTATATTTGACTTTAGATTGAACATTCCGTGACACTTCAGAAATCTTGGTCCCGTAGCTTACGATGACGTAAACATCAATCGCCACGCCGTTTTCTTCCTGGCGTACGACCACTCCGCGGGCATAGTTCTCCCGCCGTAAGATATCATTTACATTATCACGAATCTGATTTTTACTTGCCATGCCCACGACACCATAATTATCAGTCGCGGCACCCCCAACTACGGTCGCAATCACTTCATTTGTAATATCAATTGTTCCGTACTGAGTCTTAATCTTTACGGCCATGGAAATAGCCTCCTTATTTCTGAGTATACAATCTTAACAGAAATTAATCTTACCACAACCACGGCAAAAATAGAAATCTGAAGTCTGAAAAGCTCGCGACAAGGGGAAATAGGTGTCAAGTAGATTTCCTTGAAAGAAAACGTTGCGTTCCGTAAAAGAGTATGGTAAATTAGTCAGGTGAGCAAAAAGCACTGCTTTTTAAAAAAGTAATGAATGAATCAACAAAGGAGGGTTTACGCCATGGCAAAGGATTTTATCAACGGCAAGCGGACGCGCTTCGGTAACAAGCGTTCTCACGCTTTGAATTCAAGTCGTCGCGCTTGGAAGCCGAACTTACAGAAGGTTCGCATCTTAGTGGACGGTAAGCCGAAGAAGGTTTGGGTTTCTGCTCGGACTTTGAAATCAGGTAAGGTAACCCGCGTCTAGTTATACGGACACGGTTAAACGAAGAAACGAGGAGTACAGGTTCGCCTGTGCCCCTCGTTTTTTCGTGCGGTCAGTGGCTTCCGTCTGCGGCTTGAGAAGTTGTTCTTGGATCGGCGGTACCTCCGCCTCTGATTAAAGGTAGCTGAGTTGTCTCCGGATAACTCAGCTGAGTCTACGTGAGCAACACGGTCTAAGCCTCCAGCTGTCGACCTCCCGACTTAACATAGCATTCAATAGACAACAGAGATATCGACAGTCACGGCCGGTGATCAATTGAACCAGAATAACTGTACTTTTAAGATAGAACGCAATCAGAGCCGGAGGAGGCCAGGGATGGAGTCAGCCGTGAAAGTGCTGTTAGCTGGCGTTTTTAGCCAGCTTATAGCACGGGCGACTTTGGAGACGCAGCTTTTTCGCGGCTTCAAATCGAGCGAGAAGACTGGTGATCTTCCAGTCTGAAGCGTCCCCACAGCAGACGGAATCCCTGGCAGCCGGAGTGCGGCAAATTCAACCTAATTTAGCGGTGTGAATTTTTTATCAATAATTTCAAAAATCGCCACGGATCGTTAAATAATTGATCCGTGGCGATTTTTATTAACTTGTTTATGATCAACCTCTGCGCTGAGCTGTTTTCACTACTCGTGACGCGCTTCATAGGTATCGCAACTTTGAATAACGCAGAGTAACCCTGTGTCAAACTGAAATTCGCCGGTGTCCCCGACAAACTCGTTGCTGGCAAAAGAAATTGGGTACGGAATTGGCTCGTTATGGAGTTGGTATTTTTCATTAATGAGGCTCAAATGATCAATTGGCGTTAGCGGAATGAAGGCCAGATAATTTTTATCTGGTTCCTTCGTAATCTGATAATGCCCCGGCAAATAAAATGAAATCGTATTTTGCTTATCAATTAACCGAATACGGTCTGCATACCGCTTATACTCCGGTTGGAGCACGATAAACAGATTAGCTAAGAAATGATCTAACCGACCACCCGTCGCACCATAAATGTCGATTTTATCGGCACCATAGTCATTCAGCGCCACAGATACCGCGAGTTGCGTATCCGTAAAATCCTTCTCCGGTTGTGACTGACGAATATCTTTGACATTCCGCCGCACCCGTTGTAATTCAGGTGCTTGGAGTGAATCAAAGTCGCCAATCGCCGCTACCGGCTGAATATTGTGATCGATTAACCGTAACGTCCCCCGATCAACGCCAATCCAGGAGCCGTCAATTTTCCGTGAACGCAGGTCGTCCGGCCATTCGGCCTTGGGCCCACCCACGAGGAGATTGAACGTTCCGCCCCGTGGCACTATTTCGTCGCTGCTTTCAAGGCATTGATGCGTTCAACCGGGTCATCGGCGTTGAAAACATACGACCCAGCTACGGCAACCGTTGCCCCAGCGTTGGCACAGTCAACGACCGTCTTGTCGTTAACCCCACCGTCAACTTCAATGTCAAAGTCGTAACCCTTAGCCTTCTTAATGGCATCGAGTTGCGCAATTTTTTCAACCGTACTATGCAAGAACTTCTGACCACCAAAGCCAGGGTTAACCGTCATCACGAGGACTTGACCAACCATGTCTAAGACGGGTTCGATAGCAGAAACCGGAGTCCCAGGGTTGATGACAACTTCTGGAGTAACCCCCGCATTTTGAATCATTTGTAAAGCCCGGTGAATGTGTGGCGTTGCTTCAACGTGCACACCAATAATATCGGCACCAGCCTTAGCAAAGTCATCAACGTACCGTTCTGGGTTTTGAACCATCATGTGCACGTCTAATACCATCTTGGTGATTGGCCGAATTGCCTTCACCCAACCTGGACCGTACGATAAAGCTGGCACGAAGTTACCATCCATAATGTCGATGTGTAAGACTTCGGCACCGGCCTTGTCGACCTTTTCAATGTCAGGTTGTAAATTGACGTAATCTGCACTTAAAATTGATGGCGCTACTTTAATCATAAAATCTCTTCCTCATTTCTTTTTATTATAAATAGGTTTTTGATTCTTTAACAACGTGAGTAATAACAAGTAATTGTCGTAGCGACTTTGCATAAAATCACCGGCAGCAATCCCTGCTTTGACTGCACAACCAGGCTCGTTGACGTGGACGCAGCCGCGGAAACGACAGTCGCGAGAAGCTAGTGCAAACTCAGGAAAGTATTGCCCCAACTCGCGATAATCAATCGTCAACGTGTCGTAGGATGAAAATCCTGGGGTGTCGGCCACCAAACCGTCAGCCACTGGCATGAGACTCACTTTCCGCGTCGTATGCCGCCCGCGATTCAAAGCCGTCGAAATCTCGCCGGTCGCTAGCGTGAGGTCCGGTGAGATGTGATTGAGCAAGGTCGACTTGCCAGCCCCCGTTTGCCCCATGATCACGGTGACCTTATTCGCTAATAACTTCCGCAGATCATCCAAACCACTCTGCGCAAACGGTTCGCGGGTTAAGCATACATCGTAACCAATCTGCCGGTAGCCCGCCGCCAAGGTTTCAAATTCCTGATAACGTTCATCAGAAATTAAATCCGTTTTGGTGAAGTAGATCACCGGCGTAATGTGGCTCACTTCCAGCGCAATTAACTGACGATCCAACAAATTCGTAGAAAACTCAGGTGACGCCACCGCCGTCACAACGACGCCTTGGTCAACGTTGGCCACTGGGGGACGGGTTAACGCATTATCTCGCGGTAAAATTTCTAAAATGTAGCCTTCTTTTAACGTTGAGCTTTCAAACTGTACCCGGTCGCCTACCAGCGGGGTGATTCGCCGTTTCCGGAAATTTCCCCGAGCACGCGTCCGGTAGAGCTCGCCATCACTGAAAACGTCGTAAAAACCGCTCAATGACTGGCGAATTTGTCCTTCTGACATGCAGCACCTCCCTTATCTTGGTTCGCTCACGCCCGCTCCATATTCACGGGGTGGGCGCCACTAAGTACCAAAAAACTCAGTCCTTTATCATTATAAAAGAACTGAGCTATAAATGCAGGTTTTTTCACTAATTTTTCGTGACGTGATTGTCAGAAGCAATGACGTGACCATCACGAACCACTTTATAAGCCCCAGATTTACCCGATGTGACCGTAAACGGCAACGTAACCGTTGTATCGTCCGTAATCGTCATCTGTTTGTAAATCGAGCTTAACGAGTGATCTTGGTCCTTCAAGTAGATCTGAACTAAATTACTGTCGCTACTGGAGGAACTGCTGCTAGAGCTGTCATCATCCGTGCTCTGATCGTCGGTAGAGCCGCTATCGAACGGAATCTTGACGTCCACACTGAATTCATCCACACTCGAGCTGCTTTCACTACGATCACCGCGCGACATGGTTAAGGTGATCTCGTCTCCTTCGTGAACAACTGCGCCCTCACCTGGCGATTGCCGGATCACGCGACCCTTGGCAACGTCATTCGAATAGGCATATTGGAAGGCCAAATTCAGATTATGATTCGTCGCATAGCTCTGCGCCTGGCTCTTCGTCTTATTGGTCAGATCAGCCAACGTCACCGTTTCTGACCCCGTCGACACCGTAAACGTCAGATCCGTCTTGCTAGGGACCACGTTACGTCCCGCCGCTAGACTCTGCTGCATGATCCGTCCAGCCGGCACACTCGTCGAATGAACGGACTCACGGTGAACGGTGAAGCCTAACGCCTCGAGTTTGGCCGCCGTGCTAGCGTAAGCATCGCCTTGATAATTGGCCAGTTTGTACCGCTTAGGTCCCGTGCTAATCCACAAATCAACGACACTCTTTTGCTTCAGCTGCGTTCCCGAACGCGGTTCCGTCCGCACAACCCGGTGAATTTTAACTTTGTCACTCGCGGTCTTGTGGACGGTTCCTACCTTCAACTTGGCCGTGACCAGTGCACTGCGCGCCACCGACTCTTTATCCCCAATCACATCGGGAACATTAGTCATCTGCGGCCGAAAGAGGGCCACGCCAATGATGATGCCGAGGAAGATTAAGAGGATAATCCCCCCTGCGATGAGGAACTTGCGGCGACGTGGGTGGCGATACTTCTTACGTTTCTTCTTACCCGTATCTGGCTGATCCGCTGACTGTGACTCATCCTGAGTAGCCTGATCCTGTTCACCAACCGGCTTCGCAATCGCATGCGGCACCGGCGTGGTATTCAACGCACTGACCGGTAGAACCTTCGTCTCACCATCATCGTCTTGTGCCGGCGTGAAGCGCACTTCCCCCGCCCGCTTAGGCGAAAGCGACGTGCGCAAATCATCTGCCATGCTCGCCACATCGGTATACCGATCGGCGGGGCGTTTGGCAGTTGCCTTTAACACCACATTTTCCAAGGCTTGCGGAATCCGTGGATCAATATCCCGCACGGAAGGAATTTCCGACTGGAAGTGTTTCAACGCAATCGAAACGGCTGTTTCCCCCTCAAAGGGAACCGTCCCGGTCAGCATCTCATAGAGAATAATCCCCAGCGAATAAATATCCGACTGCTTCGTTGCCATACCGCCACGCGCTTGTTCAGGCGACAGATAGTGAACCGAACCTAACACCGTATTCGTCTGCGTCAGACTATGTTCCGACAAAGCCACGGCAATCCCGAAATCGGTAATCTTAGCGACCTGATGCTCATCAATTAAGATATTCTGGGGCTTCAGATCCCGATGAATAATGTTATGCTCGTGCGCCGTCTTCACCGCGTTTAAGATCTGTTCCATGATTTGAATAACTTCTTGGTACGCGATTGGAAAATGCCGCTTAATGTACGCCTTCAAATCGGTACCTTCGACGTACTCCATCACCAAGTACTGCATGCCATTCTCTTCACCGACATCATAGACCTGGACGATATTGTCGTCCACCAATTCCGTAGCCGCCAATGCCTCTCGCTGGAACCGACGGACGGTGCCCGGATCATCTCGCAAATCCAATCGGAGGAGTTTGACCGAGACGTCCCGATCTAAAATCAAATCGTGTGCTAAATAAACGTTAGCCATTCCGCCCTCGCCCAGAGCGCGAACAATGCGGTAACGGCCGTTTAGCGTATAACCCGCGCGCATCAGCTCACCTCCCCGTCAAGGTTGGCGATGATTAAAACCGTAATGTTGTCTAGTCCACCGGCAGCATTGGCCATTTCAACCAGCCGGTCACATTTTTCATTAACCGTTCGCTTGCTGAGCAGCACCCGTTGAATATCCTCATCCGTCACCATATTGGTGAGACCATCCGTACACAACAATAACTGGTCCCCAATCACTAATGGGTACGTGTTCAAATCAAAATGAGCGTCGGACGAAATTCCTAAAGAACGAATGATCACATTCTTTTGTGGATGATGACGGGCCGCTTGTTTACTGATCTCGCCACGTTTGACAAGTTCGTTCACCAAGGAATGGTCTTCCGTTAACTGCCGAAAATGGCCGTCTCGTAACAGATACGCCCGCGAATCGCCGATGCTGGCAATCACCACTTCATCGGTAAAGTACAGCGCCGCTACCAGCGTGGTACCCATCCCGTTAAGGTCAGCGAACTGATTGGACTTATCAATGATGGATTGATTCTCCGCCGTGATCTCACCCGTAATCCAGGTGCGCGCAGCCGCCGGAGTCGTCAAACTGGTCTGCTCGAACTCATGGCCCAAGTGAGAAACCGCCATGGCACTCGCCACGTCGCCCCCCTGATGGCCACCAATTCCATCCGCGATAATGGCCAGGTGTTGGCCCGCTAAATTCGTGAAAACATCCACGTAATCTTCATTATCTTGGCGTTGCTTGCCAATTGACGTTCGGTATGCCACTTTCATTGCCCGTCACCCCTATTTTTTCTTACGAAAGGCACTCACGAAGAAACCATCTGAATCAAAATCATCCGGATAGATTGCTAACGTATCCGTGGTGCGATCATCCTTAACGTTTAACTGCGTCTCTACCCGCATTGATTCAAAGTCCGGATGGTCAGCCAAGAATTTAGCTGCGACATCGGCGTTCTCGGTGTCCAGAATCGTGCAGGTACTGTAGACCAAAATACCATTTGGCTTTAATTTTTCACTCACTGCATCCAAGATGTCCAACTGTACCCGTTGTAACTGTTGAATATCCTGTGGCGTCTTTTCATAGCGAATCTCCGGTTTACGCCGGATTAAGCCTAAGCCAGAACAAGGTGCATCCACTAAGATACGATCGAACTGCTTCTTAGGGAAACGATCGTTAATCTTGCGGGCGTCTAAGGCCTCAGCGTCGACGCGATCGGCCACTTGCAACCGTTCCACATTTTTTTCGATCAGATTAACTTTCTTTGGATGCAAGTCTAGTGCCGTCACTTTGCCACCCGAATGGGCATCCAGTAAGGCTGCAATCTGAGTGGTCTTACCCCCAGGCGCCGCACAAGCATCTAAGACTTGATCACCTGGTCGAACCTGCAAAGCTTCCACCGGCAACATTGCACTCTCATCTTGAATGGTCAGCTCACCCGTTTCAAAGACATTGCTTTGGTTGGCTGCCTTGTCGTCCAAACGAAAGGCATTCCCCGCAACCACACTAGGGGTCACCGTATAGCCTTGATCCTCAAGGGATTGTTGGACCGATTCAACCGTCGCCACTGCCGTATTCACCCGCACGGACTGTGCTGCGGGTTGGTTAATGGTCTCTAGAATGCTGACCGCACGTTCTGCCCCAACTTGCTTTTGAATCGCCTTAACCAACCATTCTGGTACGGAGTATTGGAGACTCAACCGTTGGACGGGGTCCTTGATCTGACTAATGTCTGGCAAGCCTTGTCGATCCATCGCGTGGAGTACCCCAGTCACGAAACGCCGAATCCCCTCGTGGCCCCGATCCTTAGCCAGTTGAATCGCTTCATTGAAGATGGCCCGCTTTGGCACGCGGTCTAAGTAAAGTTCTTGGTATAACGCCACTAATAGCGTCATCTTAACCCATGGCAACACCTTCTGGTTAGACTTTACAAACTCAGCCAGATAGTATTCCAAGGTCAATTGATGTTGAATCGTGCCGTACACCAAGTTGGTAACGAACCGCCGATCCACATCACTTAAATTGTGGCTCTCCAAGGTCTGTTCCAATTGTAAATTTGAATATGCCCCATTAGCTACGCGCGTCAATGCTTCAACGGCTAAAGCCCGAGGTGTTGTATTTTTTGTCATTATTTAGCCACCTGTTCACCAATTGTCAGTGCGTCACTCGTGCCGTTCAAGAAGTCTGTAATCGTCAACTTGGGTTTCCCGGCCGGTTGAATTTCATTAAGGCTCAACACCCCATGTTCTCCGGTCGCAATCGCCAAGTGGTGCTTATCATGGCTGACCAAAGCGCCCGGTTGTAAGTCAGTGGTTGCGTCCAAGACGGTAACGTCCCAGAGCTTGGTCCGCACCCCGTTCAAGTAAATATGAGCAATCGGCGCAGGCCGTAACGCCCGAACCTTGCAGTCAATTAAATGGGCACTCAGGTTCAAGTCGATCCGTTCTTCCTCGGACTTGATCGTCGGTGAAAAGGTCACCTGTGACTCGTCTTGCGGGACTGGCGTAATCTCACCCGCCAACAACTTCGGCAAAGTTTCCAGCAGTAAATCACGGCCCACGATGCTTAATTTATCAAACATCGTGCCCACATCGTCTTGGTCCGTGATAGGAATTGCCCGTTGTGCCAACACGGCCCCGGCATCCATCTTCTTTTCCATGAACATAATGGAGACGCCGGTTTCCTTATCGCCATTCATAATGGCATAGTGAACGGGTGCCCCGCCGCGGTACTTAGGCAATAGTGACGCGTGAACGTTGACCGCAGCCACCTTAGCGGCCTTCAATAATTTGGTCGGCAGAAATTGGCCGAAGGCAGCCGTTACAATCAGATCCGGTGCCAGCTCGATGGCCCGTGCCATTTCTTCGCTGCCTGAAATCTTCTGCGGCTGTAGCACCTCGATGTTGTGAGCCACCGCAACCTCTTTTACGGGGGATGCCGTCAACACGTGCTTACGTCCCACCCGTCGATCGGGTTGCGTCACGACAGCTAAAACGTCGTACCCCCGCTCAATTAAACTACTCAAAATGGGCGCCGAAAATTTAGGCGTGCCCATAAAAATTACTGAAGTCATCGTACACCATACTTTCTTGTTTTTAATTTCTCTTATTGATAAATTGACCGTTACATAACTGCAGGCATTACCAGTCGTTTTAGTCAACTATGCTTGAACACTGTGCAAAAGTTCATCTGCCAGACTAAGCCGCTACTCGTACTCATTCATACTATCCCAATCATAGCAGATTGGGCGCCCAATCCCTATCACCTTTGGACATTTAGGCGATTTTTTTATTGATTTCCTAAAGGTTGAAAGGACTATAAACTTTGCCAACGCTTGATCGACAAGGACTGTCGTCTGAAAAGTGGGCTAAACACTCAGCACGTCAGCATTTAGGCAATAGTAGCTGATAACAACCACATAGCCGTAAGTGAGCCAAATTTGAGCTCAGCCGTGGGATTTACCAAGTGGTTCTCTTGGTAAATGGCGACTTTGTGACGTGTTCTTTCGGCTCAAAACGAGGCTAGAGACCGCTTCATGGCTCTAGCCGTCCTGCCCACAGCGTTCCAGCTCAAATTTGGCGAACGGTAAGGCGACAGGAATCATCTATGTTGTTTATTTCTCAATCATTCAAGCGTGCTACCACGGCCCTTACAGAACTTTTAAGTTTCAACCCTTAGTCGAGTTACATAAAGTTCATCGGCTCGGAATCAATCGTCACCGAGAGGCCGTGGCGGGCCGGAATCTGGGCAGCCTGGCGAATCTGCTCCAAGACCGGTCGGAGCTGTGGCTCTTGCTTGTACTTCACCACCACTTGGTAGTAATACTTGCGCTTCACTCGCGCGATAGCTTTAGGCGTAGGACCCAGAATAATTGCCGCCGGGCTTAATCCCTGCTTTAAGGCCGCCACAATCTGATACATGGCTTTAGCGGCAACCGCCTCTTCTTCGTGACTAGCCGTTAACTGAACGGCAAAATAATACGGTGGGTAGTTGCCCTGATGCCGAATATGCATTTCCGTGACAAAGAACCGCTCATAATCTTGATGCTGCGCCAATTGAATCGCGTAGTGATCCGGATTGAACGTTTGAATAAAGACTTCTCCCGGTTTCGTCGCCCGACCCGCACGCCCACTGACCTGCGTCAGTAGCTGGAAGGTCCGCTCACTCGCGCGAAAGTCCGGTAATCCCAGCGCGGTATCGGCATTCAACACGCCGACCAACGTGACGTTCGGAAAATCCAAGCCTTTGGCAATCATCTGTGTCCCTAGCAAGATATCTGCCCGGTGTTGTCCGAACTGCCGCAAAATTCGCTCATGGGCGCCCTTACGCCGGGTTGAATCCACATCCATCCGCAAAATTTTAGCAGTTGGCAGCAATTTTTCCAGTGCCTGCTGGACCTTCTGGGTTCCCGTGCCGTAGTAGCGAATTTTTCGACTATGACAGTTAGGGCAAACGTGAGGAATGGGTTCTTCGTGACCACAATAATGGCACTTCATACTATGGCTATCCATGTGGAGCGTCAGCGAAATATCACAATTAGGACATTTCAGCACGAAGCCACAATCCCGGCACATCACAAAGGAAGAGTATCCGCGACGGTTCAACATCAATACCACCTGTTCATGGCGGTCCAACCGCTCCTTGATGGCGGTCATCAAGGGCTCTGAAAAATCACTGTCACCCTGTTGCTTCAACTGTTCTCGCATGTCCACCACGTGAACCGTGGGCATCGGCTGGGCCTTAGCGCGCTTAGACAAAACTAACCGCGTGTATAAGCCCTTAGCCGCCCGCGCACGAGTCTCTAAAGATGGGGTGGCACTCCCCAAAACTACGGGGCAGTGATGATATTTTCCGCGCCACAGGGCGACATCGCGGGCATGGTAGCGAGGATTCTCATCCTGCTTGTAACTACTCTCATGTTCCTCGTCCATGATAATGATGCCTAAATTTTCAACGGGAGCGAAAACCGCCGAACGTGCTCCAACCACCACCGTGGCTTCCCCACGATCAATGCGGCGCCACTCATCATACTGTTCCCCCTTGGAGAGGCCACTGTGTAGCACCGCCACTCGCTGACCGAACCGTGCCTTAACGCGGTTGACCATCTGTGGTGTCAGCGCAATTTCCGGAACCAGCATGAGGGCTGTACGCCCCTGCTGAAGCGCCTGGGCGATGCTTTGCAGGTAGACTTCCGTCTTGCCACTTCCTGTCACACCTTCCACTAAGAAATTTTGCGCGTGTTGTGCGTCAATTGCCTGGGTAATGGCCGTCACTGCCGTCTGCTGTTCCGCGTTTAATTCTAGCGGCTGACTGGGCTTGACGGGCTGGTGGAAGGGATCACGATAAACTTCTAACGTTGACTTCTTCAGCCAGCCCTTATCGGCAGCCGTTGCGATGACAGCGGGCGTCACCCCCGCTCGTTTCGCCACGACCGTCTGTGCTTGGGCGCTGTCCCCCGTCATTTGCGCCAAGTAGGTCAAGAGGAGCGCTTGCTTGGGCGCCCGCTTGCTAACCGTTGCGGCAATCTCGCGTAGCTTAGCCGGCGTAAGCGCCGGTGTAATGCCCGTTGTCGTCTTGGCTGCCGCCTTATTTTTAACGTCATACACCACTTCAACCTTGCCCGCTCGTTGCAGCTTCAACAAGCCTGCTAACGTCGTGGCATCCAGCTTAGAGGTGTCAAAATCTCGGGGCGCGCCTTCCGGAAAATAAGTCGCCATTTCAGCAGGCGTTAACGTTTCCGTTGGTTGAACCTGACGCTTGGGTTGCGTCTTCAATAGATTGGGCAGCATCGTTTGAATACACGTAATCCGAAACGCATAAGTGGTCGTCGCCAGCCAATCGGCTAACTGCCGCAATTCCGAGTTTAATACGGGCGCGAGATCCAGCACCGTTTCAATTGGTTTGAGCTGACCGTCAAAATTCGTTACGTCGCTTAGCCCTACCACAACACCGGAGACCAACCGGTGGCCGCGACCAAAGGGAACCACGACCCGCATCCCCACTTGTACTTGATGTTCTAACTCAGCAGGAATGGCATAAGAATAAGGATCGTTGGTCTGCATTGTCGGGACATCAACTAAGATTTGGCCAATTTGGGCCATGATAGTCACCTCACTTTGTTTCTAGAATAGTTGCTAATCGTTTAATCAAAGCCGTGGCAATGACTCGTTTGCTAGTCTTAGGCGTCTGGTCACTCGTCCCATCGGCCTGAATGAACGTCACTTGATTGTCATCGCTGTCAAACCCAATCCCCGCCTGAGAAACATCGTTGGCCGCCAACAAATCCAACGACTTACGTTGCAATTTCTGTCGGGCATTAGCGAGTAGATTCTGTGTCTCAGCCGCAAAACCAACGGTGACCTGCTCTGACTTTTTGATTTTAGCCACCTCAGCTAAAATATCCGGGGTCTTCTTCAGCTTCAGAATAAGTTCATCGTTATCCGCCGTCTTCTTGATCTTCTGATCAGCCACCGTGAGCGGTTGAAAGTCCGCCACGGCCGCTGCCATCACCAACGCGTCCGCCTGTGGGAAGCGTGCTAACACGGCATCCGCTAAGTCCGTCGTACTTTGGATTGGAACCACGGTTACCCCTGCTGGCGGCGTCAACCGCGTCGGTGCCGTAATCAAGGTGACATCGGCTCCGGCCGCCTGAGCTGCGGCTGCGACGGCGTACCCCATTTTACCAGAGGAATCATTCGTCAAAAAGCGAACGGGATCGAGTCGTTCGCGGGTGCCTCCAGCGGTCACAATGACGTGTTTACCTTGCAGAATTTGCGGGGCAAACATGCTCAATTGTTGAAGTTGCGTCATGATTTCCGCGGGTTCAGGGAAACGACCAGTTCCCGAGTAGCCTTCGGCAAGGGCCCCCGTAGCCGGCTGAAGCACCACGACACCATCAGCTAATAACTGTTGCCGATTGTGTTGGGTCGCTGCGGCCTGCCACATATGACTATTCATCGCTGGCACCACCACTTTGGGCGCAGCCGTGGCTAACCAAGTGGCACTGGCCACGTCGTCCGCTTGTCCCTGGGCCAACTGGGCCATTAGGTTAGCGGACGCAGGGGCAGCCAGGGCTAAATCCGTCCAGTCTGCCAATTCGACGTGGGCAATTTGACCATCATTGCGCCACCACGTCTCATCCGTTAGTACCGGTTGCTTCGTCAATGCCGCAAAGGTTGCGGGCGTCACAAATTTAGTAGCTGCACGCGTTAAAATCACCCGCACCGCGGCGCCTGCACGCTGTAGCTCACGGGCTAACGTCGCCGCTTTATACGCCGCAACACTCCCGCTCACCGTCAACGTCACATGTTTTCCTTCAAACATAGCTTTCCTCCATCCCGGGGTCATGTCAACTCAACTTGATGTCCCGTTACTGATAAAAAAAGCCAGATTACCCAACGGCAACCTGGTCTTTTTCTGAAATGCCCGTGTTAGGCGTTCAAATCTTTTTCGTCCGGATCGATCATTAAAGCACCGGCTGCAATTTCTTCAAGCGCCCGGCCAATCGTCTTAGGGGACTTGTAATCCGTCAAAAGTGGCTTAGCACCGGCGTCCAATTCATGGGCCCGCTTGCTAGCTAACATAATCAAAGAATACCGTGAATCCACTTGTGCTAATAAATCATCAACTGAGGGATAAAGTAGCATTATTTATTCGTCTCCAATCATTTGTTCGTAATCCGGCATCACCCGAGTTACCCGTAACCGTTCACTGCGAATAATCATTTGAATGCGATCAACCGCCTTAGAAACTTCATCGTTGACCACTGCGTAATCGTAGTTGCGCATCATCTGAATTTCACCAACAGCCTTCTTGATTCGCTTGTTAATGACATCCATGGCGTCAGTGCCGCGACCAATCAAACGGTGCTTCAATTCCATCAAGTCTGGCGGCGTCAAGAAGACGAACACAGCGTCCGGACAATTAGCCCGCACCTGCATTGCACCATTAACTTCAATTTCCAAGAAGACATCTTTGCCTTGATCTAAGGTCTCATTAACATATTTTAACGGGGTGCCATAGTAGTTGTCAACATACTTGGCGTATTCGAGCATCTGGCCCGTCCGAATATTCTCCTCAAATTCTTCCTTGGAGACAAAGTAATAATCGACCCCGTTCACTTCACCTTCACGCGGTTTCCGCGTTGTCATCGAAATGGAATAGGAAAAGTCGGTTTCTCCGGTATCAAACAACGCTTTGCGCACTGTTCCCTTACCAACACCGGATGGACCTGAAAGCACAATGAGCATTCCACGTTTAGCCATCGTTTAAAAATCCCTTCAATAAAAATTTAATTATGACACCGTTACCCGCGGGCACCGTGTCGTTTAAAGTCAAGCATCTTTGACTTCAGCTATATAGGTTACTATATTACCACTATTTAAGAAGAAATACTTCCCTTTAACATCGAAAAGAGCGAAAAATTCCAGCAAATTCACTGAATCGCCCTCCTGAATTAGTCGGTCCCATGATCGTCTTCCATCTGAACTAGTTCTTGGCTCATTCGTTCTGGGTATACAATCCTCAAATTAATTTAGCTCGATCAGAAAAAAGGCTTGCAAAATCAAACACGCGTTCGTATAATATAAATACAAACAAATGTTCGAGGTGATCAGCATGCAAAACTTAATTACGAATGGCACAACTGCCCTGTCTGATCGGGTAGCAACGGCGTACAAAGAACTCTTTAGTGACTTGCCAGTCATTGACGGCCAAGTTGTTTATCCGCAAATGCCCGACTTTCAATTAACTTACTTCATTCAACAGGCGCTTGACCGGCATTACCTAGTTCGTCTGCAATTCAAGAGTGCACCGACTGCTGCTCCCGCAACGGTCGTGGGCACCCTGAAAGAAGACGCCGCTGGTCACCTCATTTTAAAGCAAAGCCACGCGTTAACCACCATCGTCAGTCGCAGACTCTTACGTTCAATTCAACGCGCCCATTAGGCTACTAAAAATACACTAATACTAGACTTATCCGTAGTCACACTACCGATATACCGAACAAAAATGGCACCACTCAGATGATCAATCCGAGCGATGCTATTTTTTTATTAATGGGTAGTGTGGATTTGATGCCAACGCCAACCAGCTACACTGAATCCCAAGATCAGAATACCAATTAGCATGGCTAATAAGCTCCGTTGACCACTAGTTCGTGGCAGGTAGCGATTGCCACTGGCCTGACGCTTAGCTGTCCGAGCTGAGACATTATCGGCTGTCTTGGCGGTACCATCACCATTGTGTGCTGCTGTCGAACTAGAACTGTTCGACCCCACAGCGGCTACAATAGTGTGCTTAGCTTTGGTGGACGAGGTACTATTCGAGTTATTTTTAGGTGCAATCGTGGGGGTACTGCCAGTTTGAGTACTGTCGGAGTCACTAGAATCGCTAGTTTCATTCGAACCGTTATCCGAGCTGGTAGATGTATTCGTGCTTCCTGAGTTATTGGACGATGACCCACTATCTTTCAACGGCACATCAATTTGATTGACTGTTTGAATTGTCGTATCCGTATTTTTAATCGTCACTTTCACTGGTTCCGTATTTTTTTGGTAGCCACTTGGCGAATCAGTTTCTTCAAAATAATAGGTTCCCGGCGACAACTGACTAACCGTCACCTGTCCTTGAGCATTCGTAACTAAACCACTTTTGACGACCGACGTATCATCTGGCGTGTCTGCTGTTCCCCTAACCAAACGGTACGTCGCTCCCTTAACAAAACTACCGGTAGGATTCTTCTTGATCAGCGTAGCACCATTGGGACTATCACTCTGCTTTAGCATATGAACCGTTGTCCCATCAGTATCCGAAACTGTAAACTCCGTAGGCGTCACCGCAGTACCAGCCGTCGCCCCTTTATTGTCCATCAAGTAACCATCCGGAGCCGCCGTTTCAATTAACCGGTACGTCCCTGTCTCAAGACTAGGATCCTTCAGAACACCCTTGGCATTCGTAACCAATCCCGTTTGGTAGTTCTTCCAGGAACCGTCTGCGGCCTGTCTTTGTAAATCGTAAGTAGCGCCACTTAAATATTTTGTTGAATCTCCCAATGCCGTCTTGGTAAGTTCAAAAGAGCCTAAATACCAACCATTAATCACGGCAGAGGCACCCCAACTATAATTTTTTACGACACTTCCACTACCCGGAATACCATCTGCTGTACCAGAAGTCGACGTTGAATCTCCCCCGCCAGACGTACTGCTCAAACTCACCTGATTACTAAAGTTACCCCATTTATAATCATTAAAATATTGTGGATCAATTCTGGTGTTATAAATAATATCAATCTTGCGGGTAACATTTTTGAGATTAATCGTCACTGTAGACCCATTAGCATTAAGTGTAAATGCTCGGTCAACGTCATTTTCTTTTGCGGTTAAGTTTAGCGGATCGGTTGAATCGTCAGGATTGTTGTAAAAGGTCATATGTGGTCCAATTTGATCTGTTAGTGTCACATCCCCTAAATTTTTATTATCAGGATCGACCACAATCTGCCAAATAATGTATTCTGGATTATTATTGGCATCCAGATTATACTTCATCGGCCAACCATTCTTGCTAATTAGTGTAGAGTTTGAACCGCCACCGGTTCCAGAGCTATCCGCCTTAGTTCCGTGAACATGAATATTAATAACGCCTTTACGACCAGTGTTAGTATTTGCCAAATTATCGTTGAAGGTAATAATCATTTGCTTGTCATTCTTCGGGTTAAGAGACATGGTCCCCACTGATTTATCACTACCGGAAAGCTCAACGTCAATGGGACTAGTCAGAAAGTTATCATAGCTTGCTGTGGCGGGAAGCTGCACGGCAACCGTGTCCCCACTTTTCACAGGTTGTTGGTCCTTAATTCCCCAGTTATAAGTCAACACATAGCCTTGACTACTCAGCAGTTCCGAATCATTTGGGATTGGCTCAGCAACCCCATCTTCCATAATGGTGCTGGGTGTCGTCACACTCCCCGTCACATCACCCGTTAAATCAGCCGCACTGGCCTTCAGCTGACTGCCACCTAACAAAACCAGGATTCCTATCAGTAGGCTAAACCCCAATAACCAAAACTTTTTCCACATGACGTACACCTCTACACCATTTTTGTTTGTCAGGCCAATTATATATCAAGTTTTAGTTTAATTTAAGGGCAAATTTATAATGGTATTAAACTAAGTTATCCCTAATATTAAAAGACGTTATCAATCACTTGATAACGCCTTAATTATACATTTATTCAATTGTGATTTAACTGTGGGCTGACTTAACTTCATCAGCTAATTTTAGCAATTCATGCGCGTGTTCTAGGGCTAACTTCGTCACCTGGGTTCCCGCTGACATGCGTGCTAATTCATCCACTCGGCTGCTTTCGTCCAACCGGGTTAACGAGGTCTCCGTCCGGTCCGCCACTACTTGTTTAGCAATAAAGTAGTGGTGATCGGCCATCGCGGCCACCTGCGGCAAATGCGTAATGCACAGCACCTGTGAAGCCTGAGCAATACCGCTGATCTTTTCGGCAATGGCCTGGGCAACGCGCCCGCTGACCCCGGTATCAACCTCATCGAAAATAATCGACGTAATGCCTTGCGACTCAGAGAAGATCGTCTTTAAAGCCAACATGATTCGCGATAGTTCCCCGCCGGAGGCAATCTTC
The DNA here is from genome assembly GCF_012641185.1 of Levilactobacillus tujiorum. GTDB lineage: Bacteria > Bacillota > Bacilli > Lactobacillales > Lactobacillaceae > Levilactobacillus > Levilactobacillus tujiorum. The sequence goes on along the minus strand of NZ_JAAXLK010000003.1, from coordinate 103,805 downwards.
GCCAGGGGCCGCATGGCTTCACCGGGATTAGTCCGCAAGTAAAATTCCACGTGATCTAGGCCCGTACTCATCAACGACTGTGCTTTAGCTCGCGTAAAGTGTACCGCAAAGACAGTCTTATCCATGTACAGATCCGCTAACTCACCATGAATGGCTTTCTCCAGATGTTTAGCCGCTTCCTGCCGCGCCTTACTTAACTTTTCCGCCAACTGTAATAGCTCAGATTCTTGTCCTGCGACGCGTTCCTCCAAATCATCGGCCGTCTCATCCGTTGCCTGCATTTGTTTCAATTCCGCCGCAATCTTGTCATAGTAGCTGAGCACTTGTTCTTCGGAATCGCCGTATTTGCGTTTGAGTTGGTTGATGACGTCCAAACGACGTTCGATTTCGTCTAGTCGGCCCTCATCCCACTCCAACAGATCGAGCTGCGAGGAAACATCCCCGACGGCATCGCTCAGAGCATAGTAGGCCGTCTCCAGACTAGCGGCAATCTGCTTAAATGCTGGGTCGAAATCAGCAATCGCCTGCATCGCCTGCATGGCACTGCCAATCTGATCATTGGCACCCGCGCTAGTCTCTTCACCGGTCAGAATCACCTGCGTCTGTTGCAAAGCATCATTGATCTTCTGAAAGTTATCTAGTCGATCCCGCTCGGCCACTAATTCTCGTTCTTCACCGGCCTTAAGCTGGGCCGTATCAATCTCGTTCACCTGGAACTTCAGCATATCCAAATGCTGGGCCCATTCCTTTTCATTAGCGCGTCTGCTCTCTAGAGTAGCTTTAAGTTGCGTATATGCCGCATACTTCTTCGTATATTTCTCACGCAACTTGGCTACCTTGGTCCCAGCAAATTCATCAAGCATCCCGAGGTGTTTTTCCGGTTGCATCAGCTCTTGGTGCTCATTTTGACCGTGGATATCCACGGCAGTCTCGCCAATTCGTTTAAGCGTATTCGTATTAACCAACATGCCGTTGACCCGGCAGGTGTTGCGGCCATTGGCGTGAATTTCCCGCTGAAGAATAACACTCCCATCGTCGTGATCAATGCCGAGGTCATCCAACACCCGGTAAGTGGTGCCTCCAGCCGGAAAGACAAAGCTTCCCTGAATAATCGCCTTATCAGTCCCAGTGCGAACAAAGCTGGCTGAGCCACGACCGCCCGCCAGTAATCCCACAGCATCAATAATGATCGATTTACCGGCACCAGTTTCCCCGGTCAACACCGTCATGCCATTCTTAAACGCCACATCTAACTGATCAATAATGGCAAAATTTTTAATCGACAGCTCCTGTAACACGTTCTGGCCTCCCCAAACGTCGCATCGTTTTATTCGTTATCGTTATTTTTATACGTTACGCATGAATACTTAGATTCATCCATTATCCTGTCCTTAGTTTAACGAGAAACCCTCCCGCTTGTCCAGCCTAGACTAAAACGACCACAGCCGCTTCGTCAGCACCGTGCTGGTCAGTCAGTCGTGGTCATTATCTAATCGGCAATCATCCGGTTAATTGCCTCTTCCAATTGCAACGCGCCTTTGTGGGAAACACAGACCGTTAACACGGAACTATCGTCACCCACCGTGCCAAACACAAATTCATAACGCATCTGATCCAGCAGTGATGCGATCACTGGGCCATTTCCGGGTAAGACCTTCAAAATAGTAAATTCCCCTTGAATCGCAAAGGAAACGTAGGCATTCTGTAAGGTTCGTTGCAACTTCTTTTGGGTGTCAATCTTCTTTTGAACTGGCAAGCTGTAACGATACCCGCCCGAATCGGCCGGCAATTTCACCAGTTGCATTTCTTTAATATCACGCGAAATGGTCGCCTGAGTGACGTGAATCCCATCTGCTTCTAGTAAATGGACAAAATCCTCCTGACGTTCAATCTCCCGCGACGTTAACAAACGTTTAAGCAACTGCTGACGTTCTTGCTTCTTCATACTTGGCCCCCTCTTTCTCTGATAAAAATGCATAATCTTATCATATACCAGACCTAAGTATTTGGAAAGCAAATTCTCATAATTTTCTCATAATCTAGTGATTTAGGCCTTCATAAGCCGCATCTATCGTTTGATCGACGGAAACTGAACTTGCACAAACTGCATTTTTATCAACCGAACGTAAATGGACCAGGAATTCAATATTACCTTCGCCACCCTTAATTGGGGAGAAGTCTAACCCTAAAACGCTAAAACCCGTTGCCACAGCAAAGTCAATGATGCTCTGAACGACGGCCGTATGGACAGACCGCTCACGGACGATGCCATGGGCACCAACATCTTCCCTGTCGGCTTCAAATTGGGGCTTAATCAATGCAACCACGTCGCCACCGACCGCCAAAATATTCTTTAGCGGTGGCAGAATCATCTTCAATGAAATAAACGACACGTCGATAGAACTAAAGGTTGGTTGACCGTTGGTAAAATCAGCTAACTTACTGTACCGAAAGTTCGTATGTTCCATCACGACGACCCGCGGGTCCTGCCGTAATTTCCACACCAGCTGATTACTCCCAACATCTAGCGCATAGCTGAGTTTGGCTCCGTTTTGAAGCATCACATCCGTGAAGCCACCGGTCGATGAGCCAATATCTAAGACGATGCGATCGGTCACATCAATCTGAAAAACTTTGAGCGCTTTTTCCAGCTTGAAGCCACCACGAGAAACGTACGGTAACGGGTGACCTTTCAAATGAAGTTCCGTGTCAATTGGGATCAACGACCCCGGTTTATCGAGCCGCTCTTCATTAGTCCCTAAAATTTCACCCGCCATCACAGCGCGTTTGGCCTCATCTAACGAGGTGAATAGTCCCTGTTCAACTAATAAATCTGCAACGCGTTTTCGTTTCATGGTTTCACCCGTTTCGTATCAAAATAGCTAAAGAACGCCGCCAATAAGTCACGACCATCACTGGCTGGTAGTTCAGCCAACGCTTGCTTCCCCGTCTGGATCGTCGCAATCAGTGCTTGATTGGCGCCCTGCAAACCTAATTTACCAGGATACGTATTTTTAGCTTCACCCGCATCCTTTTGGGTTGCCTTACCCAGTTCAGCGGCTGTACCAACAACGTCTAAGATATCATCGTAGATCTGAAAGGCCAGTCCGAAGGCGTCGGCAAACCGGAGATACGGTTGCCATTGCGCTTGTGGTGCCGCCCCCATAATTAGCCCGGCCTGAACCGCATAGTGCAGTAACGCCCCCGTCTTCTCTCGATGGAGCACCCGTAACCGATCCAGAGGAAGGTCAACGTGCTCTGACTGGATATCCTTAGCTTGCCCGGCAACCATGCCGCTGGGACCAGCTGCCTGAGCTAACGCTTGGACCAATTGCACTTGGGTCGTCGCAGATAAATTAGTCGCCGTCAACCACTGAAAAGCTAATGTCAGTAAGCCATCGCCCGCTAGCGTCGCCATGCCCGCACCAAATTTAACATGATTGGTCGGTTCACCGCGCCGCAACTCATCGTTGTCCATAGCCGGCAAATCATCGTGAATAAGGGAATAGGTGTGGAGGAGTTCTAACGCCATGACGGGGCGCCAATAGCGCTCCTCGTCAAAAGTCACGCCTAACGCTTGCAAGGTCGCTACGGTCAATAATGGCCGCAACCGCTTGCCACCAGCCATAACCGAATAAGTCATCGCGTCGGCCAAACGTTGATCCCCGGTATCCTGGACAATTGCGGCTTGTAACGGCCGGTTTAGTCGTGGTACCCAAGTTGTTTCAAACTGTGTAAGCCGCGTTTCAATCGGCATCACCCGTGCCTCCTTGTGGCGTCTCGAAGGCTTGTTTCTGATCATGATCATCCATCATCGTGGCTAAAGTCTTTTCAGCACCCTGTAATGTTCCTTGTAACTCTTTACTCAATGCAACGCCCTTCTGAAATTGGGCGAGTGCTTGTTCCAACGGAATATCGCCTTGCTCTAATTGGGCAACGATATTCTCTAAAGTCGTTAAATTTTCTTCAAAGGTTGGTTTTTGTTCTTCACTCATGCTGATCCTCCGTTGCTGGTTGAATGTTAGTAATCTCTGCGTGGGCCGTACCATCGCTCAAATGGATGGTTGCGGCACCCGTCTTCAAGTCGGCCGTTTGCCGAATAACGTGTTCATCCTGGGTGACATAGCTATAACCGCGTCCCATAATTTTCAAGGGACTTAGATAATCCAACCCGCTGATGAGCTTGCCGACCCGTTCCTGTCGATCTGCCAAATAACGTTTAGCTTCTGTCTTCAACCGCTCACTCAGTTGCGTAACGGTTAGTTGATCCCGCTGAACTCGGGCCAAGGGATTCTGGTTTCGTAGCCCCTGCTGTGCCAACTGATACCGTTGCTGGCTTTGCCGCAACCGCTGCTGCATGTTGCGCAATAGCCCCTGTTGCGCGCGATCCAGTCGCTGCACGTAAGTCTCGTACAAGCGCTGGGGTTGGCGAAAGACATAGGCCGCCATCAACTTATTTAATCGTTCCTGCTGGAAATTAATGCGGTTCGTCATCGCATTAAATAGTCGAGTCCGCTGTTGCTGCAGTTTTAAGACTTCATCGGTCAAGACCGGCACGGCCAGTTCAGCCGCTGCCGTTGGCGTCGCAGCCCGAACATCCGCAACGAGATCCGCAATCGTCGTATCCGTTTCATGCCCGACGGAAGAAATGACTGGGATGCGACTCGCCGCAATTGCCCGGGCGACACTTTCTTCATTGAAGGGCCAGAGGTCTTCAATCGAACCCCCACCACGACCAATGATCAAGGTGTCATAGGTGCCGGCCTGATTTACTCGTTCCAGTTGCCGCACCAAATCCGGCGCAGCGCCATCCCCCTGCACGACTGCCGGGTATAACACAATCTGTGCAATTGGGTAACGCCGCCGCGTGGTCGTGATGATATCGCGAATCACGGCACCACTAGGACTTGTAATCACGGCGATGCGCTTAGGAAAGCGTGGCAATGGTCGTTTAGGTGCCGAAAACAAGCCTTCCTCAGCCAGCTTCTTCTTTAATTGTTCATAAGCCTGATACAGCTGACCAATGCCATCCGGCTCCATCCGTTCAACGTAAATCTGGTACTGCCCGGTCGGCTCATACAGTGAGATCCGCCCGGTGACCAACACCTTCATCCCGGTCTCTGGGGTGAACTTCAGCTTCTCGAAGGCCGAGCGAAACATGATCGCACTAATCTTTGCGTGATCATCCTTCAGACTGAAGTACTGGTGGGCGTGTGGCCGGAGGCGAAAGTTGGAAATTTCACCCGTTAAATACACCTTACCCAAGTACGGGTCCACGTCAAATTTGCGTTTTAAATACTGGGTCAGCGCCGTAACGGTTAAGTAATCAGTTGCTGCCAAGTTGCTCACTCCACTCACATAGATCTACTGTCTGTTGCATTAACGTGGCAATCGTCATGGGCCCAACGCCACCAGGAACCGGCGTAATCGCACCTGCCCGATCCACGGCAGCGTCAAAGTCAACGTCGCCAGTTAATTTGCCATTCTCATCGCGGTCCATCCCCACATCAATCACGATGGCACCGCGCTTAATATCGTTTCCTTTAATCAGATGCGTCACACCCGTTGCCACGACCAGCACGTCAGCGGTCCGGGTCAGATCACTCAGATGTTTCGTGTGTACGTGGGCGATGGTAACCGTCATGTCGGCGTTCAGCAGCATGGCTGCCATTGGCCGACCCACAATCATACTTCGGCCTACAACCACGGCCTGCTTTCCACGTAAATGTTCATTCAGCGTGCCCAGCATCGTCATGATCCCGCGTGGGGTACATGACACAGGATAATGGCCCGGTAGATTAGCCAAGAGACGCCCCACATTTAGTGGATGGAACCCGTCGACGTCTTTGGCAGGATCAATCGCTGCGACTATCGCTTGTTCATCTAAACCTACTGGTAGTGGTGACTGTACGAGAATCCCGTGAATACTGTCATCATGATTATACGTCTGCACGATTTCAAGGAGTTCTGCCTGACTGATTGTCGCTGGCAACTCACGAACCACGGACTTAATGCCTAACTTGACCGCCTTGCGATGCTTATTACGGACATAAATAGCACTGGCCGGGTCATCACCTACAATGATCACCGCGAGGCCGGGAACGATCCCTTGCTGGGCCAACGTGGCGACCCGTTGCTGTGTCTGCGTGTTGAGGTCTTTTGCGATTTGTTTACCGTCAATGATAATTGCCATTGAGACTTGTCCTCCCCTTAAAATCCAAGTTACTTTCCATTCTAGCATACCTCTTCTGAAAACGGGCAAGGTATCCGTTCTCACAACCAAAATGATTATCGGGTTCGTTATAAACTGTATGAAGGTACCGGCCAAATTCCCCTATCCAGCACTTGACGCTGGACGTTTGAGACAGCATGGATAAAACTGCCGCCTTACCGTTCGTCAAGCTTTGAGCTGGAGCGCTGCGGGCAGGACGGCTTGAGCCACAGAACGGTCTCGAACCTCGCTTTGAGCCGGAAATCACGTCTCAAAGACGCCATTTCCCAAGAAAACCACTTGGAAAATCCCACGGCTGAGCTCAAATTTGACTCACTCACGGCTACATTTGAAGTAATCAATTACTGTCGTGTTAAATGAACCCTGTTGTCCCAGATGGCTAAGCTAACTGGTCATTCAACGACTAGCTTAACCGGAGGAGGTCAGAGGTGGAGCCAGCTGTGTCGACGGTGTTAGCCGATTTTCGGCTTACAGCGTGGGACGCGTTGGGAGACCGGTGGACTTCCGGGCTTCCAACCGAGCCGGAGGACCGCTTCTCAGGCCGCAGGCGTTCCCCACAGCAGGCGGAACCTCTGACAGCCGCAGGTGACTGATTTAATCTATCTTTCAGTTGATTATCCAGATCACTTAAGTTTAGCCACTAAATTTTTGCTTCTTCAATTCGGCTAGTTGTAAACAAAAGACCGGCCTCCCCAAGGAAGTCGGTCTCTAAAAATTAAGCTTGTGAATCTGCGGAGTCGCCGTCCAAAGTATGGGCCAGCACACCGTTAATAAACCGCCGAGAACGGTCGTCACTGAAGTTCTTGGCCAATTCCAAGGCTTCGTTGACAGCTACCCGGTTAGGCACTTCTTCCACGTGCTCGATTTCAAAGAAAGCGATGCGCATAATCACCAAATCGGTTTTAGCGATACGCTTCAATTGCCAGCCGGTACTCAAGTACTGGTCGATCTGAGCATCCAATTCGGCTTGGTTAGTCAAGACGCCTTGGACTAAGGTCGTCAGATAAGCAGGCACGGGAACGGTTTGGTTCGGGTCATCGGTCAGGACACGTTGATATAACGCATCTTGATCGGCTTCAGGATTGGCATTCAATGCAAACAGCATTTGAAATGCGCGTTCCCGAATCTGATGTCGTGTAAGTGTCACTATTGGTCACTGTCTCCTTCATCGGTCTGGTTAAACAGGTGATCTGGATCAACCTGTTGCGCCGTCTTTTCGGGAATGACGCCTTCCACGTGAACGTTGACTTCACGTAAATCGAGGTCGGTCATGAACAACAATTGTTGTTTCACGCTATCCTGAATGGCTAAGGCAACCTTAGGAACCGCTACCCCATAATTCAAGTAAACGTAAACATCAACTGCTAATTCATCGCCATCGAACACGAGCTTAACACCCTTGCCGTGTTGTTCCTTGCGACCCAAAAGCTCCGTGACGCTGTTTGCCAGTGAGCCACGCATCCGCGCAACACCTTCCGTCTGACTAGCCGCAATGCCGACGATAATTTCGAGGACTTGTGGTGCGACTTCGATCTTGCCCAGCGCGGGTTCCTTTGATTCTAAAATGATATTAGTATCTTCTGCCATTCGTTGACCCTCCCTTACTGTTTAAACGTTTAAAACTTAGGCACGAGAAATGTAAGTACCGTCAGTCGTGTTGATAGAGAGCTTGTCACCTTCGTTAACGAAGAAAGGTACTTGAACGACTAAACCAGTGTTCATGGTAGCTGGCTTGGAACCACCAGAAGCCGTGTTCCCCTTGATACCGGGTTCAGTAGCCGTCACTTCCAAAACAACCGTGTTAGGCACTTCAATCCCCAACACTTCGTTGCCAAATTGAATCAAGTCAACGTTCATGTTTTCTTGCAAGTAAGCTAATTGATCCTTGATTTGTTCATCAGGAACTTCAATTTGTTCGAAGTTGTCCGTATCCATGAAGACCCGGTTATCACCATCTTCGTACAAGTATTGCATTGAACGCGTTTGGATGTCTGCCCGTTCCATCTTAGCACCGGCACGGAAAGTCTTTTCCTGCACAGCACCAGTCCGTAAGTTCTTCAGCTTTGAGCGCACGAATGCGCCACCCTTACCTGGCTTAACGTGTTGGAATTCAATAATCCGCCAGATAGCGTGATCGACTTCAATAGTTAAACCATTTTTAAAATCAGCAGTAGAAATTGCCATAATGTGTTCAGCCTCCTAAAATATGTCCTCTTTATAATATCAATTCTTACCCCTAAAAAGCAAGATAGGCGTGCGACTTACAGAATAATTAAATTCCGTGGTGCCGTCGTCAGCACCTCGTGGCCGGTGGCAGTGATCAACAGATCGTCTTCAATCCGTAAACCGCCCAGACCCGCGAAGTAAACCCCGGGTTCGACCGTGATCACTTCATTGGCCGCCATCACATCCGGCCAGCCATGACCAATGTTGGGACCCTCGTGAATGTCTAGGCCAATGCCGTGGCCCGTTCCGTGAATGAACGCGTCACCCAAACCCTGCTCCGCGAGATAATCACGACCAATTTGGTCAAGCTCGCCGCCAGTCACGCCGGGCTTAACGGCCGCAATAATCTTGGCCTGTGCTGTTTGGACTGCCTGATAGGCTGCTTTCAAACGCTCACCGGGGTCACCTAAAGCGACGGTCCGGGTCACATCAGACGTATACCCATCCACGTAAAAGCCACAGTCAATGGTGACCATGTCGTGATCCGCCAATAGCTTATCACTGGCCGACCCATGCGGCCAAGCGGAACGCTTACCACTCGCCACAATTGTCGCGAAGCTAGTTCCCGTTGCACCGTGGTCTGCCATCCAGTGCTCCAGCCATTGGGCAGCTTGACGTTCCGTCATGCCAATTTGCAAGTGGTCAAACAACGCCGTCATCCCTTGACTCGTCAGAGCAGTTGCTCGTCGAATCGCAGCGATTTCCGTTGGTTCTTTGATTTGGCGCAAGTTACCCACGACACCGTTAAGTGGCACGATATCGGTCCATAGATGCTCGTCTAACCACTGGTAATCACTTAAAGGCATACTATCTTCAATTCCCAACACCGTTGCACCAACGGCCTGTAAATGGTCATTAGCCGCTTGTAAATAATTACGCGTAATGGCTAACGGCATGTCCGGAATTGTTTGCTTCAATTCCGTCAAATACCGCGCATCCGTAATAAAGATCGCGTCGCTGGCTGTCACGAGTAAATACCCGTCGCCACCTTCAACGCTCGCGCCCGCTAAGTATTGTTGACTGCTGGCATCTGCCACCAAGAAACTGTCAATGCTCAACCGATCAAATTGTGCCCGTAAACGGTCAATTCTAGTCGTCATAAACCCAGCCTCCTTATCCTGTTTAGAGATGAAGTTGACACTTACTAAAATTTTTGAGAGAAGAAAGAAGAGCTCAAAGCGAATTGGTCTCGCCTCAAGCTCTTCAGTCGTTACGAGGAAAACCTCGTGTTATTTAGCTGCTTCTTCTGCAACTGGGTATACGGATACTTGACGCTTGTCACGGCCAAGACGTTCGAATTTAACGACGCCAGCAACCTTGGCAAACAACGTATCGTCACCACCACGGCCTACGTTTAAGCCAGGGTAGATGTGCGTCCCACGTTGACGGTAAAGGATAGAACCACCGGTAACAGTAGAACCGTCAGCAGCCTTCGTCCCAAGACGACGACCAGCAGAGTCACGACCGTTAGCAGTAGACCCACCACCTTTATGGTGAGAGAAGAATTGTAAGTTCATGTTCATCAGCATAAGTTTCACCTCCGCAAATTAATCTTTGGTTTCTGCGAATTTGACAAAATCCGCGTAATTTGTGGCGACATCTCTTAATCCATCCGCGAAACTCTGGAGGAGTGTCTGTCCCTTTAGTTCAGCCGTTGCTTCCAGCTTTGGTGGAAGGTGGACTTCCAGATAACCACCTTCCTGATCACGGTTGTCAACGTCAATTGGAATCTCAGCGATTCGTTGAAGACTATTAACGGTCGTGATCGCAAGCACCGAGACTGCAGCACAAACAATGTCTTGACCATACTCACCTGAGTCAGCGTGGCCAGTGATTCGGAATGAATCGATTCGGTTAGCTCCATGATGGAACGTCGCATGAATCATCGAGATCGCCTCTCTTAATCTTTAGGCTTTAGGCGTTGATAGCATCAACGACAACCTTAGTGTATGGTTGACGGTGACCCTTCTTCGTGTGTTGGCCCTTCTTGGCCTTGTACTTGAAAGTAACAACCTTCTTTTCCAGACCCTGCTTTTCAACAGTTCCAGTAACGGTTGCACCAGCAACAGTTGGTGTCCCGATCTTAGGCGTGTCGCCACCGACAAAGACAACTTGGTCAAAAGTAACCTTTTCACCAGCTTCAACGTTCAGCTTTTCGACGTAAACAGCTTGGCCTGCTTCGACCTTGTACTGCTTGCCGCCAGTTACGATAATTGCGTACATGTATGTGCACCTCCTTGTATTTTGAGACTTAGACTCGCCGAAAACGAGTGCTCCGTAAGCGGAAAACTTAGAAACTCGTTCCGAGCGGTTGCAGCTGTGGAAGTCCACAAATACAACATGAAAATTATACTTGATGGGTCAATTTCCGTCAAGCTTTATTTTCATTTTCACGTCACGCTCATTCAAGACTGGACGTGAGGAACCACTGACTGAGCCGAGTTACCTCGGTGCTTGGCAGTAGCTTAGCAAAGCTACGACCTACGTGTTCATAGCTAAAGCGCCGATCATCGGCTAACCACTGCATCACCATTCCCATAAATGCGGAGGCCAAATAACTCGCCGGAATTTCATTTTCCGTGAGATGAAAATTCTCTTGATCACCCTCGAAACTCATCCCGAAGCGATACAACTTCTGACTGAGGGTTTCCAGCAATTGCTTGCGAAAACATGAAAACTGCGCATCAAACAACGTCGTCAGAATCTGATGGTGTTGATCAGCAAATTGTAGCCCGGCGTTCAGGTCAAAGCCCACGACACGCGTGATGCCCTCCGCAGAATTAGTATCCGCAATGGCGGTCACCATTTCCGCTTGGTCAAACCATTCCGCAATCACTTGTTGCTCAGTCTGTAAGAGAAAATCAGCTTTGTCTTTATAATGTAAATAAAACGTTCCCCGCGTAATTTGTGCGGTCTTAGTCAAGGTCTGCACAGAAACTTCTTTTAATTGATGATCTTCCAGCAAAATGCTAAGCGCCTGGCGGAGCCGTTCGTTCGTACGAATGACCCGTGGATCAATATGATTAATGGTCGTCCCCTCCCTTTGAGTCACCAGTAAAATCGTCCCTTCAGCTCAAGCCAGCGACGATTAACGTCTGATACGTTTTATGGCGATGATCATGATTGCTGCCTGGCGAATAGTCCCAGACAGATGAGTTGGTAACTCTCAATAGTCCTTGCATTTTAACAGTCTCTCAGCTAAAACACCAGCTATCTTCCACGAATCTTCAGGAATGGGTTCTTTATCGCGGTTTAAGTAAGCAAAAGGGATCGACGTAAAAGACGATCCCCCCATTCAACTATCTGTTAATAACCATTGGCTTGTCGGTCCAAATTAACTTGTCGCTTAGCTTCATAGGCCGCCTGAATCTCATCTTGGCTAAACCCGAAGTCGACGAACCCCCACTTCAAGAACAAGCGCCAGGCGTGACGAAAGTCCTCTTGCCGATGATCAAAGTGGCTGTTAAACAGCATGCGTTTTAAGATTAAGTATTGTTGATCTAAATCCTTAGCCGGGCGACTCTTTTCTAACCCCGCTAAGTCCTCTTCCGTGATCATAATGAGGTGTGTCCAAGTCTTCTTGGCCGCCACCAGGAAGAAGAAGTCCATGGCATCCGTATACTCTGTCAGCAAGGTGGCCCGTGGTGTCCGGCCTTCGTCTGCCTTGCCGCGGTGAGTCTTCCACACTTTGAACCACTCGGAGGTGTTTGCCGTTTCTGCCAGTTCAACATCCAGCGCCACGTAGGCGTTTTCAATCTGAACTTTCCGTGGCAACTCGATATCGCGTTCGCGAGTGATCTGCTCATCTAACGCGATTGACTGTTGCACTAGTTTTGCTAACTCTAACACCACATCTGCCTCCTATTCAAAGATCAGTGGATCTGACTTAATTTCCAGATCCGTAAGGTTTTCTAAGTACCAGTCTCGCATGAACGGATATTTCAAGAGAACATCGAACCAGGAGATCTTCTGTTCGTCATCGTGAACCGTCAAAACCCACTCTGGCTGACCCTCTAACTGGTTGTTGAAAATATCCACGATTACGCCATCGTCCAACGCAATCTCAGCGCCATTACCATTGACACCGTTCGTCAGCATGTACTCATTTTTAGCTGCTACCACGAACAGACGGTCCACAATGCCCGCAGGCAAATCTGCTGCTCGTACGGCATAGTTCTGCCGGTTGGCGGCATCTAAAATATTAAAGTCAACGGAATAGCCGTAGTCTTGTTTCAAGTAACGTGCGAAATCAATTAACACCTGAACCGACGTCTTGACCGTTTCAGCCGGCACCGTATCGTGCAAGTCAATAATGAACAACTGCGTCAACGCGTGACTGTTAAAGCGGAACATCTTCCGCTCCAAGTTCAAGTAGAACAGAGACTGGCCCGTCGTGCGCTCGCGGTAGAACACACCACCATTTTCAGAGTTTTCAACCCGAAAGTTGAAGGAGCCCCGGTCGCCCAGACTCGTCAATTGCTGGATTAACTCTTCATGATGATCCCGTGACTGCACGATCACTTGACTCCCCTGATCGTGCAATTCCAGCATTCGTGACATAAAGAGTAAATAATAGTCTGCGTTGCTGTATTGGTGAGGGAACGTCACGTAATCCGAATCCAGCTTAAAATCAGCCAGCTGCGTTGCGGCATCGACCAATTCATCTGGATCGGTCGTCCGAATCAACTGATCCATTAGCTTAGTAAAGGTTATCCCCGTTTGCAAACCGTCTTTAATGGCCTCGTTATAATTTAATAGGCGGCCACTGGTGGTTAACGTGGACGGATCGTTTTCGTTAATCATCGACTGTCACCTCACCCTCGCTTTTGCCTAATAGGCTGTTCAAGTAGTCGGCATACAAGCTGGCATTGTGCGCTTCGAAGTGTTCAAAATCGTCGAAAGCGTCACGAATGCTTTGCTTTTCGTAATTAAGAATTGTATCTTCCTTAGACAATACTAAAATCTTATCATCGTTTTCTTTAATTAGTTTGTGGGCGTTCAGGGCCTTTTCATCTTCATCGGCCAACTGTGTCAGTTGATCAATGATCTCCTGACGTTCACCCTTAACTTTGCCGGATTCCCAAGGCATACTGCTCTTGCCGCTATTTTCCTTGAGTTGTTCCCGTAGCTGCGTCTTTTGGTTGTCTCGCTTAGGTTGTGCGTCCACTAGCTCTTGTAGCTTTTCACTTTCCGCGGAAATCGCTTCAATCTTGGACGTATTCAACCGTTGATTCTGGCCTTCCAACGCAAAAGAATCACGCAACTTCTGATACTCCGTCTGGTCAAATTCAAAACGGACATTAATCACATCGAGGTCCCCAAATAACCGGCGATCCCACCAGTTACCAAAGTAAATATGGAACATCCCCGTGGTATATTCTTCGTAGTAAAAGAAGGGGTAAATGTGCCCTAAGTAATCGATTAAGTTATCGCTCAAATAATGGCTAATTTGGGGATGAATGTTGTCGACCAACTCGGCTAAGTGGTTCACAGACCGGTTAGTACGAGTCTTCTTTACTTCTTGGTAGTAGCGAACTTGATCAAGAAGTTCGTAGATTTTTCGGTCATCACCATGCTGAACCGCTGCTTGCATTGTACTTAAGTAATCGAGTTTATTCGCGATTGCCTGCGTCAAGGCATCGGCTGCATTGGCTTGCTGTTCTTGATTTTCCATGGATTATCCCTCATTCTCATGTTCCCCAGCCTGTGCTGAAAACAATTTGGTTATACATTCATGTTACCAAAAAACACCGCAGAATAAAGCAGTTTCGCTTAAATTCACGGGAAAACAATGAAATTTTTAAAATCCGGTTGCTGACTTTACCAGCTCACCGTGCATATTATAAGTATATTTATGCGACACAATGCATGGCTTTATGCCTCGATACTTAAAAACAGCTTGTCATTTAAAAACTAGTTTATTTGGAGGAGGTCAGAGGTGAGGCCAGCTGCAGTTACCCTTAAGAAAAGCGCAAAAAAACTGTGCTCGCCACAATAACGCTACGACCACAGCCTTCTCAATTAATATTTATTTCCCTCAGGATAGGCTATCCCTTCGCTTCTGAACTAGCCCAATCCCACTGTTAATTTCACTTTTAGTACAATTCCAAGTACTGTTCCCGTTCCCATTGCGATACTTGGGTCCGGTAAGAGTTGTATTCCAGATTCTTAGCTTCCATGAAGCTCTGGAACAAGTGATGACCCATGGCATTACGCATCACATCATCGGCCGCCAAATCCTTCAACGCGTTGTGCAAGGTGTCTGGCAAGTTGGTAATGTGATTTTCTTGGCGTTCTTCGGCATCCATCCGGTAGATGTTCCGGTCGATCGCTTCGCGTGGTGCCAATTGGTTGCGCAAACCATCTAATCCCGCTTCCAAGACCACAGCAATTGCCAAATATGGGTTAGCTGCTGGGTCAACACTCCGCAGTTCCAACCGAGTGGACAATCCACGAGAATTAGGAACTCGAATCAATGGTGACCGGTTTGAACCGGACCAAGCCACATAAACTGGTGCTTCATAGCCAGGAACCAGCCGCTTGTAACTGTTGACGATCGGGTTGCAGACGGCGGTAAAGCTGCGGGCATGCTTCAACAGGCCGCCCAAGAAGTGGAATGCGTCCTCAGACAACTGCATATTCCCCTTTTCATCGTAAAAGGCATTGCCCTTATCGTGGAAGAGAGACATGTTCAAGTGCATCCCGGAGCCGTTGATTCCCGTCAACGGCTTTGGCATAAACGTCGCATATAAGCCGTACTTCCGGGCAATGGTCTTCACAACCAACTTAAAGGTCTGAATATTATCAGCTGCAGTTAAGGCATCGGCATACTTGAAATCAATTTCATGTTGACCAGGTGCCACTTCATGGTGGGCAGCTTCGACATCAAAGCCCATTTCTTCCAAGGTTAAAACAATTTCTCGCCGGCAATTTTCACCCAAGTCCATTGGGGCCATATCGAAGTAGCTCCCCTTATCGTTGAGTTCCGTCGTTGGCTTGCCATTTTCATCCATCTTGAACAGGAAGAATTCTGGTTCCGGTCCAATGTTAAAGTCGGTAAAGCCGGCTTTACGCATATCGTTTAAGACCCGAATCAAGTTGTTACGGGGATCACCCTCAAAGGGCTTGCCATCAGTGGTGTAAACTTCACAGATCACACGAGCAATCTTCCCACGTTCCGTACTCCAAGGGAAAATCATCCAGGTCGAAAGGTCTGGGTACAGGTACATGTCACTTTCTTCGATACGAACGAAGCCGTCGATAGATGACCCATCAAACATCAACTTATTATCCAACAACTTGCCTAATTGGCTGATAGGCACCTCGACGTTCTTGATCGTACCGAATAAGTCGGTAAACATTAGCCGTAAGAACTTAACATTTTCATCCTTGGCCATCTGGCGAATGTCATCTTTGGAATAATCCCGTTTTGCCATTAAAATCGCTCCCTGTCAATTTTTGTATCGCACAAAATCACCGGTTAAAGAGGCCGCTGTTGCAGCCCCGGTTCTGGATGTCCTAGGCCGCCTTGCCGGATAAACTCATCCTGTAAGATACGGCGAACATCTTCATCGGTCAGCGGTTGTCGTTGGGCTTCACGTTTAGCTTGCGCTGCGACGCGTTGCTGATCGTAAATGGCCTTGATTCCCGCCACATTCACGCCATCCGCCAAGTAATCACGGATTTCCAGCAACCGGTCAATATCGTTCAACGAATACAGCCGCCGGTTGCCATCACTCCGTTCAGGAGAAATGAGGCCCTGAGCCTCGTAGTAACGAATCTGCCGCGCCGTTAAGCTCGTCAACTTCATCACGGTTCCCATTGGCAGTACGGCCATTGATCGGCGTAACTCTTTCTCCTTCATGTGATTGGCCCCCTTTAACTATGAGGCTATCATACCACCCCCAGACAGGGAGTCAAGCACTTATGTCATGTTTTGTGACATGATAGCCAGCTTTTAAAAAAATCTTAGTTAATTTTCTATACCAAATCAGCGACTCAACCATTCCGTTACTTGCTTATCAATATCTTCGCGCTGTTCCGGGTGCTGGACCAAATCATACCAAGTCGCGGTGGTCTGGTTGCGAAACCACGTCAATTGCCGTTTGGCATAATGCCGCGAATCCTGTTTCACCAAATCAACGGCCGCTGGCAACTCGGCCGGCTTGTCTAGCACCGGCAAGAGCTCACGGTACCCAATTCCCGTTGCCGCTGGCAGCTTAGTTCCCCCTTGTGCCGCTAACCAGCGCACCTCATCCAATAGTCCCGTCTGCATCATCACGTCAACCCGCTGGTTAATCCGCTGGTAAAGACGGCGCCGATCCGTATTCAGCGCGAGGTACAACTCATCATATTGGGGTCCGTCATCCCCCTGATGAGAGAATGGCTTACCGGTAACCGTAATCACTTCTAGTGCTCGCACTGTCCGTCGGATGTTGGTGACCGGAATTTTAGCCGCAGCTTGCGGGTCCTGCCGATTTAACTCTTGCCACAAATACTCTGGCCCTCGTTCCGCCGCAAGCTTACGGAAGCGTTCACGAACGGTTGGATCACCCGGCGCGTCCGCCCCCAGTTTTAGGCCGTCGAATAAAGCCTGTAAATAAAACCCGGTTCCCCCAGCAATGATGGGCAAATGTCCCCGCGCCGTGATGGCCGTAATCAGTTCTTGAGCCGCCGCAACAAACTGGGCCACGGTATACTGCTGGGTCACGTCCTGCACATCAATCAAGTGGTGAACGGCTTGTGCCCGCTCGGCCGGCGTCGCCTTAGCCGTACCAACATCTAAATGACGGTAGACCTGCATCGAATCCCCAGAGATAATTTCACCATCAAATTTCTGCGCCAGCTCAATAGCCAACGCCGTTTTCCCCACTGCCGTTGGCCCTACAATTGCTAAGACTTTTTCCATGAATCAGATTCTCCTTGTATTTGCCGACGTAAGCGAATCGCCTGAGCCGGATAATCAGTAATCATTCCCGCAAAGTGGTGCTTAAAGCAATAGGTCATATCTGCCGTTGAATTCACCGTCCAGGGGCGCAATTGCATGTGCGGTAACCAGAAGCGATGAGCCTTGACCCACCGGATATCTGGGTGTAAATCCGCCACCTGATGTAGCCGCTGCATCTTCTTCGCTTGGCGACTAGCCGTTTGAAAAAGCTTGGCATACTCCGCTTGTGGGTAGAGACTACGTAACGTCATTAACGATTGGGCGCGGAAGCTGGAAAAGACTAGTCGAAACGGGACGGGATGCTGGGCAAAGTAGGTCGCCAACTGCTGTTCAATTCCCGGATACGGAAACTTATTGGTCTTTAACTCCAAGTTAAAAATCCCCGTAAACTTATTCTGCACCAATAACTGGATGACCTCATCCAAGGTCGGAACTGGCGTCTTAGCGTATGCTGGGCCGAAGTGACTACCAGCATCCAACGCTTTAATCTGGGCCAACGTCAAATCGCGGATGTTGCCCGTCCCGTTCGTCGTCCGATCCACCTGTTCATCATGCATAATCACCATCTTATGATCCCGTGACAACTGAACGTCCGTTTCGATGCCGTCTGCACCGGCATCCAACGCTGCCTGAAAGGCTAGCAATGTATTCTCTGGACGAGTCCCCTTGCTTCCCCGATGCGCGATAACCTGTGTGCGTTGCCGATTAAACACAATCGCCACTCCCTTCGTCTTCTTCTGAATCCTAGCGTACCATAAATTCGCCGTTTTTTTCGACTTCGTTTTGCTAATCACTGGCTATTTACGCGTAAAACCAGCATAATGGAAGCGGATAATTAATTTATTAAAATGATAGGGGTCGATATTATGAAACACTTCACTAAAGGTTTCCTCTTTGGCGTCGTTGCCACAGCCAGTGCCGTTGCCGGTGCCGTCTTCTCTTTTAAAAAGAAGGTCGTTCAACCCATCGAAGATCAAGAAGCCCGTTTTGAAGAAAACCGCAAACGCGCTAACCGGAAGAGCCACTCTGCTCATCACGGCTAGACTGCTGGGAACCCGGTGCCACACTGGGTTCCTTTTTTATTTACAGATCTAAAGGTTGAAAGGACTAAAATCATTGTCAACGCTGAAGTGACAATGATGATCGAGTGAAAAGTAGACTAAACCAGTCACCTGCGGCTGGCAGAGATTCCGCCTGCTGTGGGGACCGCCGGCGGCCTGAGAAGCGGTCCTCCGGCTCGGTTTGAAGCTCGGAAGTTCACCGATCTCCAAACACGTCCCACGCTGTAAGCCGAAAATCGGCTAACACCGTCGACACAGCTGGCTCCACCTCTGCCCTCCTCCGGTTACGATAGTCGTTGAACATCGAGCTATCTCAAACTGCCGAAATACCAGCAGTTATCCCGTAGTAATCGACGACATCTATACAGCCGATAGTGAGCCAAATTTGAGCTCAGCCGTGGGATTTACCAAGTGATTCTCTTGGTAAATGGCGACTTTGACACGTGTTCTTCGGGTCAAAGCGAGGCTAGAGACCGCCCTATGGCTCTAGCCGTCCTATCCACAGCGCTCCAGCTCAAATTTGGCGAACGGCAAGGCGGCATTTTTCAATCATTCAAGCGTAATGCCGCGGCCTTTACAGAACCTTTTTAAATTTCAACCTTTAGTAGACATAGCAAAAGGTGCACCAAGGGGCGATATCACCCTTTGATGCACCTTTCTGTGTTTTAGTACTTCGTTTTCTTCGTCTTACCTTCCCAACGAACATACCCATTCTTCAGGATAAAGATCTGGTCAAACCCATCTTTACCTAACATAATGGCTGCCCGGGTACTCAGCGTTTTACCTTGGTCGTATAAGTAAACCGGTAGATCTTTTCGTAACTGAGAGTGGTAAGCCTTAAACGTCGAATAAGGAAAGTTACGCGCCCCCAAAATGTGTCCCGCGTCAAAGTCCTTCTTTTCCCGTAAGTCAACGACTTGAGCCGTCCGAATACCAGCTTCAAATGTTTCGGCGTCGATCAACTTAGCTACCCGGTTACGCCGGATAATCGTTGTCAACTGCCAGCCGCCCCACACGGCGATAAGAATAATGAGGACAATCGTGTAGACCGTCCATCCTGAGATTGCACCAATAACCAAAACGAAATCTTCCTTCCTAATCCTCTAAATGTCTAATTTGTTTTTTGAAACCGCAGAGCCAATGAAGCCGCCCCGATAACCCCGGCATCGTTACCAAGTTGTGCTAACCGCAGTTTGGTTGAGTCACGCACTGCTGGAAAGGCATTTTCTTGGAAGTAACGCGTCGTTGGCTGTAATAGCGTATTGCCGGCGTTAGAAACCCCACCACCAATAATAATGTTAGCTGGGTTCAAAATGTTGGCTACGTTAGCTAAGGCTAACCCTAAGTAGAAGGTCACGCGATCAACAACTTGGTTGGCCAAAATGTCGCCATTATCGGCTAAGTAGAAGACCATCTTTGACGTCACACTTTCTTGATTATCTTCCATTTCCTTCAACCGCGAAGTCCCCATAAAGTCCTTCGCCATGTCGGCAGCCACGTGGACAACCCCGGTCGCAGACGCATATTGTTCCAAGCAACCGCGTTTACCACAGGTACATAGATACCCGTTTGGTTGAACCGTCACGTGACCCAATTCACCGGCACCACCATTGATTCCGTGGAGTAGGTGACCGCCAGCGATGACCCCACCACCGACGCCAGTGCCTAAGGTAACAAAGACGACATCGGCGTCCTTCTCACCAGCACCCTTCCAGTATTCACCCAGTGAGGCCACGTTTGCATCGTTATCCAATACGAACTGTAGCCCTAGACCGGCTTGAATCTGGTCACGCACTTGTTGCCGCTTCTTCCAATTTAGGTTGAAGGCGCCAATGACCGTTCCATTTTCAATATCTACTGAACCGGGTGTCCCCATCCCGATTCCAATAAAGTCAGCTTTACTAAAAACTGAGTTACTAATGTGTTGGGTAATTGACTCGATAATGTTTGGAACAATGTGGCTTCCTTCATCCGAAATATCCGTGGGAATACTCCACTTCGCAAGGATTTCACCGGAAGTGGACAGAAATGCCATCTTGGTTGTCGTTCCACCTAAGTCAATTCCAATTAAATTCCGTGCCATACTCTAAATCCCTCCAATGGATTGGTGTTGATCTTTTGCCTCTTGTACTTCGATGCGGTGTTCATGTGTGAGAACCACCTTAGCCGCCACAAAGGTCTTATCATCAACCACCCGCGCTTGATGCAAGTGATCCAATTCCAATGCCATGACTTCGATGTCCCAAAGACGTTTGCCCACGTATACATAAATACCAAATTTTTTAAGTAGCTGCTGAACATCATATAACGTTTTCATTGTGCCACAACCTCCGTGAAATTGCACGAGACATTTTCGATTCTACTGCGCCATTCCGTGCAGATATAACCAGACCAATCCACCAATAAGGACTATCGTTGCTACAAATCGCTTGATCGTGCTAACCTTACCAATTCGTGGTACACCTAATGAATACGCTACCAAAAAGCCGGCAGCCAGTCCACCAAGATGGCCCGCAAGATCAATTCCTGGAGCGAATAAATCAAACAGAATATTCATCACCACGAAGGCAAGAAAAGTTTGGGTCAGCTGGCGAATAACCGGATTTTGCCAGAAAGATTCACCGAGCATCATGAAGGCCCCAAACAGGCCAAAGATCGCCGTGCTGGCCCCCGCTGATAAACTATTCGAGAAACAAAAGCTAGCCACGTTACCGCCCACGCCAGCGACCAGAAACAGGACCAGAAAGCGGGTGTGTCCAAACGCTGCTTCAATTTGCATCCCCACGAAATACAGGGTGATCATGTTCATCAAAATATGCGTAAACCCAATGTGTAGGAACATAGGGGTCACGAGCCGCCACCATTCCCCCTGTTGGATCAGGGCATTGAGTTTGGCACCAAAAGTGATGAGCACATTGACGTTGGTACTTCCGCCCACGAGCGTCATTGCACCGTAAATCAGTACCATGATCGCGATCAAGCCAATTGTCATAAACGGATACTGATTGAGTCGATTAAGTCGATATTTAAATTGCGCCAAGCCGCCGCTTCCTCTCTATTCTAAATTAGCGGCTAGTACCGCGTCCAATAATATATCAAAAGGATCTACGGGCCAAGTTGGTTGCGCCGTTTGCTGTGCAGGCAAGGCTAAGGCGACCTTCACCCCGGTTGTCTTCGGTAAGTAGCGGTCGTAATACCCTCCACCGAAGCCCAAGCGTTCGCCGGTTGACGCAAAGACCAATCCAGGAACCACCAACAAATCAAAAGCTGCTGGATCAACGATTTGATTATCTTGGGGCTCCATCAGCCCAAACTTAGTCCGCGCCAGCGTGGTTGTTTCGTCCATCACGTGAAACGCCATTTGCCGGTGTGGTAACGTCTGTGGTACCGCCACGACCTTACCGTCTGCCTGCGCCCGCTCAATAATGGGCCGCGTTGCCAGCTCAAAGCCGCCACTGAT
Source organism: Levilactobacillus tujiorum (assembly GCF_012641185.1). Lineage (GTDB taxonomy): Bacteria > Bacillota > Bacilli > Lactobacillales > Lactobacillaceae > Levilactobacillus > Levilactobacillus tujiorum. Next base: position 81,879 of record NZ_JAAXLK010000003.1, on the reverse strand, counting down.
GGTCGTCGCAATGGTCTTGGCCTGTTGGTACGCCGGCAGCGCCCAGAGCTGTTGATAGAGCTCATCGGACGCCCGCCGCCGATCAGGCACGGACATCGCCGTTAGTTGTTGCATGGTTTGTTGTCGGATCTCTGCTTTACTTGGCATCATTTACCCCCTTGATTCTTTGATGATATAAAAAAAGGGTCGGACTCTCGCCCGTACCCTTACTTAGTTTCGCGATGCAAAGTTACTTTCCGTTCACGCGGGCAGTACTTCTTAAATTCAACCCGGTCCGGGTTGTTACGCCGGTTCTTGCTGGATAAGTAGTTGCGTTCGTGACATTCAGTACATTCTAAAGTGATGTGTACACGCATTTTGGGTGACCTCCCAACTTGTTCAGAATTACAGGCATGAGCCTTAACTCGTAATATATTACCATTAATCCGGCGCAATTACCAGTCATAATTCCAAATATGTTAAGGAAAAATACTTAACAGCTGATTTAACCCGTAAAATGATGATTACGAGACCACCTGCGGTTAACGCAAAATGGTGTAAGCCCACCCAAGCGGTTAGCCCACACCATTTTAAATCCTATTGATCAATCGTTGACGTTGATTGAACCATCTTCCAATAAGCTGAATAAATCTGCTTAGCCAGCGCCATGTTGTTACTTTCAGCGTTGACCCCCAAGTTAGGCATCGCCAAAGCTACGACAACTTGTGGCTTCGTAGATGGTGCGTAGGAAGCAAGACTCAGAGTAACGGTTTCGTTTCCCTTGTAATACGTCTGCGCCGTCCCAGTCTTCGCAGAAATCTTAGGTGAGATCGACGACATCATGCCACCAGTCTTGTAGGTGTTGCTCCCATGAACCACGTCATAGAGGCCTTCCTTAACCAAGTTCTTCTGCGCGGTGGTCATATTAATCGTGTTCAACACCTTAGGTTCCACTGTGGACTTAATGGCCCCCAGCTTTCCATCTGAAGTCGTCCCACGAATGGATTGAACCACGTGCGGTGCAATCCGTGTCCCACCGTTAGCGATCGTTGACATGTACTGGGCAACTTGCATCACGGTATACGCATCATAGTTCCCAAAGGACAAGTCCAAGGCGTTCCCAATGTGGGCAAATGAACTCGACCCTTCCAAACCAGAGCTTTCACCCGGTAAGTCAATTCCGGTCTTAACACCTAAACCGAACTGCTTGAAGTATCCCCGTTCGATATCAAACGCCTTCGTACTCATCGTTAAAGCCGCACCAGAGGAATAGTGGAATCCCGCTTCCTTCATGGCCAACTGCATCATGTAAGAGTTAGAAGACACTTCGAGGGCACCAGCTGCATTAACCGCAATGTTAGAGCCACCACCGTGGTTAAACCACGATGACTTCTTGACCCCACCAACAGTGATCGGCATATCGGTTAACGTACTATTGGTTGGCGTGATCACGCCGTCCATCAGGGCACCAGAAACCATCGCTCCTTTGACGACAGACCCCATAACAATATCGCTATTAATGGTGCCCAACGCGTTGTCGGTAACCTTACCCGTCGAAGGATCGCGGTCGACACCCGCCATCCCAATGACGCCACCAGTGTTAGGGTTCATCACAACGGCATAAGTCCCCGTTGAACTCCCACCGGCGCCGGACTCGGCGGACTTAACCAGTGACTGTAGCTTACTCTGGAATTTAGAGTTGATCGTCAATTGGAGATTGTCTCCCTTTTGACCACCATACTTCTTAACTTCCTTCGTCACGGTATTGTTACCAGCCACTTCGACCTGCTTTTCTGCCTTGGTCCCCCGCAGGACTGATTCATACTCCTGCTCCAGGTAGGATTGACCCACACTATCGTTACGCGAATAGCCTTGGGCCAGCAGTTCATTGACCCGATCGCTAGGCAGCCCCGTCTTCTCAGACGACACCGTCCCGATAATCGAGTTCATCGACTTACCATTTGGATAATCCCGTGACCAGCTCGTCCCGACTTGTACGCCAGGCATTTCGGATAAATGTTCACCGATCTGAGCAATTTCAGTACTCGACACATCCGAATCCTTGATGTAGGTCGTCGACAAAGCGTAAGCCCCACTCATCTTAGCAAAGATAGCTGCGGCATTCTGTTGCTTTGGGGTCAGCTTGAAAGATGAATCATTCTCCAAGTGACTCAACGCTTTATCGTAGAGCTGAGTCTCCGTCAACCCCTTGGTCCCAGAAAGTTTACTTTCGACTGCCTTTAACCGCTTCTGATCGGTCAAGTAATAATCAATCGATTGCCGCGGCGTCAAGCTACTGGTTGACACCGTCAAGTATTGGCCAAGCTTATTGGCAATGTCATACATGCTGGTCGACAATACGTTGACCCCTTTAGTGTATGAAATCGCCTGATGGGCCTTGTTACCCACTAAGACTTTCCCGGTGGAATCGTAAACCATCCCCCGTTGAACATTGGTCGTCTCAATGGTGGTATCGGTCGAATTGACCTCCGCCTTGAACTTTGACCCATACATCACCTGCAAGTACGCCAACTGACCAATCAGCGCTGCAAATAACAGGGCAACGATAATGAATAGGAAGTTTAACCGAAACGGGATCTGGGACTTCTGGGGGCCGCCAGACCGTCGATTCCGGTTGCTAACTCGATTATAAAAATTCTTCACAACAGCTCTGCTCCTTATTGTACAGCTACTATTTTACCAAACTTCGCTTGAGACAACTATCCCACTACCGAAATTTAATGTTTCTATGCTATTCTAGAGAGCAGAAAGCAAAATGTACAGGCTCCAAAGTAACTTTTACAATTTCTAAAGATTGAGGTGGCTTATTTGCAATTTCATAACCGGCGTTGGCACCTCTCGCCACGCCAATTTACCTTACTCGGGGCTTTTCTGACGCCTTTTATTTTAATGACGGCTTATTTTATTTACCGTCAAATGGTCCCATTTGGTTCAAGCAGCCTGCTGACGGTCGATCTTGGGCAACAATACATCGACTTCTTCGCGTATATGCGACGGGCCCTGTTACATGATCCTAGCAGTATCTTTTACTCATTTGCTAACGGCTTGGGGGGCGAAATGCTGGGGACTTGGGCTTATTACCTGTTGAGCCCGTTAAACTGGATTCTGTTGCTGTGTCCCGGCGCCTCCTTGACCACTGGGGTATTCTTCCTGACGGTCATTAAATACGGTCTAGCCGGTCTAGCCTTTGCTTGGCTACTACTGAAGACGACCCAGCAATCCGGGCTTAAGGCCATCACGTTGGCGACGGCCTACGCACTGATGGGCTGGTCCATTGCCAACCAATTAAACATTATGTGGCTGGATGCCGCCTACCTCTTACCGCTAGTCTTCTATGGGGCCTATCTCCTCATGACGACTGGTAAATTGCGCACCTACGTCGTCTGGCTGACCCTCTCGCTCATCATTAACTATTACATGGCATACATGATCTGCCTCTTCATGATCCTGACGTTTATTTTCCTAGCTGTGGATCGTTACACGACTTGGGGCAACTTGTTAAAACAAGCCGGTAACTTTGCTTGGACCTCCATCACTGCCGGACTACTCGCCGCAGTGGTCTTGCTGCCCACCTGGTGGTCGCTTGCGCAGAGTAAGGCCCAATACACGGTGACGTCTTTCAAATGGAAGTTTGAATTCTTCCCACCGAAAATGCTGGCTAAATTCTTCCTGGGAGCATTTAACTTCGATCAGATGCCTGATGGGACGGCCAATCTCTTTATTGGCGCCATTGCGTTACTAGGCGCCCTCTTTTACTTCAGTAATCGTGCCATCGTCCTGCGAACACGCCTCACCGCCGGTATCATTACCGTTGTATTGGCACTTTCTCTGTGCCTGCAACCCCTGGATCTCCTATGGCACGCTGGGCAATTTCCGGTGTGGTACCCCTACCGTTTCTCGTTTATCGTGAGCTTTTGGCTAATTTGGCTGGCCGCCCAGGCACTAACTGATGATTTCGAACCCGGTTGGCTCGCCATTGCCATGGTCACGGTAATCGTGGTGGCTGGGGCAGCCTACGTGGCCTTAAACCTCAAACAATTTAAATTTCTTCAAATGAATCAGGTTCTACTGGGGATGTTCTTCGTGGTCATGGCGCTCGTGTTGACCACCTTGCCTATCAAACATCACTGGATTTATCCTCTCCTGTTCTTCGTCATTGGCGTTACCGAAATCTCCGCCAATGCCTTTACATCACTGAACAACATCAGTTACGTGTCGCAGGGGGAATATGGAAATTATACGAATGAGCTTCAACGCTTGGTAAATCCCGTTCAGAAGAAGGATCACGGCTTTTACCGGATCGGCAAGACCTTTATGCGCACCAAGGGGGACGCCTTTCAGACCGGATTCAACGGTGGTGGGGTCTTCTCCTCAGTCCTGCCTAAAGCTGTGCCGACCTTCTACGGCAACACGGGAAATCCTGACGGGGACGGCTTTGTCGCTTACAGTAACGGTACACTTGTGACCGATGCCCTGTTGAACATGAAGTATTACTTCCAAGATAAACCGCTCTCGGGCGCACTAAGTGGTGCCAGCATGCTCCCAGCGACAGCTAATAAGGCCGACCTGGCTGATTACGACCCAGTCGGCACCGACCACTGGGCGACCACTTACAAGAACCCCTACGCCCTGCCAGTGGGTTATGCGGCAGACTCACAAATTCTGTCACTCAAGAATAAAACTGCCGATCCCGCCCAATACCAGGCGAATTGGTTAGCCGCATTGACTGGTAATTCAGCGGATAAACGGCTCTACACGGCAGAGAACTTCGATCAAGTTACCTTTAACAATATCAATCAACAAACTAAAATTACGGGCGCCATTCTTCAAAAGAAGAACCTGTTGAAGCCCGGCAGTATCACCTTGACCATCAAACCCACAACCAATGATCCGTACTACCTGACGTTTGGTTCCACGGTCAATCCCGACAACGCCACGTTTGTGCTCAACGGTAAGGCGCTCAACCAGTACAAGACCTACCGCAATACCATTCTGGTAAGTGCGGCTGACCACGCCAAGGGCCAGACGATTAAACTGACGATTAACCTGAAGAAGGGGTCCCTCTGGTTAGAGAACTTTACACTCTATCGCCTGAACACGGGAACGTTTAAGACGGCAATCGCCCAGTTGCAGCAGCACCCTTGGCAATTGTCCAAACATACAAGTCGCTACTTTAGCGGACAGATTACCACGACTAAGGCTGGTGAGGTTCTTAACACCTCTATCCCTTACTCATCAGGTTGGCACGCCACTGTTAACGGTAAGACCGCCAAGACGTACAAGACCATCAACATGTTCACGGCGCTTAAGCTGCCTAAGGGACGGAACACCGTAACCCTGTCCTACTGGCCACCACTGTTGAATCTTGGCCTGCTCATCAGCGGGTTAACTCTGATCGCATTGACCGGCGGCTGGTGGCTGAGCCATCGTCGCCACTAAATCGCACCTTCACTTAAAAACCAGTGACACCACGTATTGATTACATGGTGTCACTGGTTTTTTGCTAACTAACTAAAGGTTGAAAGGACTAAAATCATTACCAACGCGGAAATGCCAGGGATTTTAGTCTAAAAAGTGGCCTAAACCCATCACCTGCGGCTGGCAGAGATTCCGCCTGCTGTGGGGACCGCCTGCGGCCTGAGAAGCGGTCCTCCGGCTCGGTTTGAAGCTCGGAAGTTCACCGATCTCCAAACACGTCCCACGCTGTAAGCCGAAAATCGGCTAACACCGTCGACACAGCTGGCTCCACCTCTGCCCTCCTCCGGTTAAGCTAGCATTTGATTAGCAAATTGCTTTAATCGCTTGGTACATCAGTACTTAGCAAATATAGATGACAATATCTGTGTAGCCGAGAGTGAGCTGAATTTGAGCTCAGCCGTGGGATTTGCCAAGTGATTTTCTTGGTAAATGGCGACTTTGACACGTGTTCTTCGGGTCAAAGCGAGGCTAGAGACCGCTCTATGGCTCTAGCCGTCCTACCCACAGCGTTCCAGCTCAAATTTGGCGAACGGCAAGGCGAAGGCCTAAGAACAATGTATCCGTCGACCAGTGCGAATTAGAAGCTATTGCGCCTGTGCGTCCAGCTCGCCGTTCTCCTGGTAAAGATAAGTTGGTCCGTCCGTCTTAGGATCATAGTCTACCGTGAGATCATAACCCACGAAGAACCACTGATCCCCCTCCGTAATATAGTACGTCACATCATCTTTAGTCTCCGCAACAATTGGATCACGGGGATGATCATCTGGCGTCATCCCTAGTGAGAATCCTTCATGAACCGGCGTTTTACCGTAAACTTTACCGAAAAAGCGAATGCCGCGGCCCGTCATTCCCATTTCGTCGCGAAACCATTTACTTGCTGCATCAGTCACCGTTATTTTCATTATCCAAGACTCCTCTTAGGTAGACTATGAATCCGTTTTCACGTTTCCCTTTCTTTATAACATGCAAGACCCGTGTTTGGCAAGTCATGACTTAGTTTTCATACTACTAATTGTACACAACCAACCGACGATCTACCACCATTTTGCTTGCCAAAACTTCCGATAAAAAAAGACCAACCCCGGAGGATTGATCTTCAGAAAGTGCTTATTCGACGTCTAAGACCTTAACGGACATGTCGCCACCCGGCGTTTCAAAAGTAACTTCTTCACCCTTACGGTGACCTAAAAGCCCCTTAGCGATGGCTGAGTCATTGGAGATCTTCCCGGACATTGGATCAGCTTCAGCGGCTCCAACGATGGTGTATTCTTCAGGTTCCTCGTCAGGTAATTCCTTGAAGGTGACCTTCTTACCCACCGTGATCTCATCCTTATCCGTACCGTCGTTGTCAATAATTTGGGCATACTGTAACATCCGTTCAACGGTGCTAATCCGCGTTTCCAACATACTTTGTTCGTCCTTGGCTGATTCGTATTCCGAGTTTTCGGATAAATCACCATAAGAACGGGCAATCTTAATCCGATCGATTACCTTAGGCCGTTGAACCATTTTTAAGTTTTCTAGTTCGTTTTCGAGTTTCTCTTTACCTTCTTCAGTCATTGGATACATTTTATCTTGTGCCACACTGGCCACCCCTTTTAAGTAAGTATTTTTTAATGTCAACGCGCCGAGCGCTAACCTAAATTTTAAATTGTAGAAAAGGTTAGCCGAAAGATCAGCTAACCCGTCCTATTCTATATGGTTGTATCTGGATTGTCAAAAACTTGTTCATTGCCACTAGCTTCGAGAATTGCCCGAATCTTGGTTACCAACAGGTCAATTGCGACTTGATTTTCGCCACCCTCGGGAACAATCAGATCGGCATAACGCTTCGTTGGTTCTACGAATTGATGATACGTTGGCTTAACCGTCGCGAGATATTGTTGAATGATGGACTCTAAAGAGCGACCCCGTTCGTTCATATCACGTTCGATTCGCCGAATGATCCGAATATCATCATCCGTATCGACGAAAACCTTGATATCCATCAGGTCCCGCAGCCGCTCGTCATCGAGGATCAAGATTCCTTCCAGGATAATGACATCGCGTGGTTCCTGATGAATCGTCTCACTACTCCGCGTAGAAAGCGTGTAGTCATAAACCGGCTTTTCAATCGGTTTACGATCTAATAACTGCTTGAGCTGTGAAATCAATAAGTCTGTGTCGAAGGCCAGTGGATGGTCGTAGTTTACGGCTGCCCGTTCCTCCATCGTCATGTCCGACTGATCGTTGTAGTATGAATCTTGTTGTAAAATCATGATTGAATGGCCAATCAATTGATTAAAAATTGCCCGGCTAACCGTGGTTTTCCCGCTACCAGAACCCCCGGTAACTCCAATAATAATCGGTCGCTTTTTGTCTGCCAACATTGTCGCCATCCTTTACTTATTGTCACTTGCTAATGAACTCGTCTTTTCTTGGTGCTCTGCATAAGTCTGAGAGAAGTAGACCTTCCCCGTCTTCGTATTCGCGATGAAGTAGTAGTACCCCTTCTTCTGATCCTTAGGATGCAATACGGCCTTGATTGAAGATGCACTTGGATTATCAAATGGTCCGGGACCATAACCGGTGTGCACGTACAAGTTGTACGGTGACTTAACCTTTAAATCCTTATAAGTCAGCGTCTTCTTGGTGGTCTTCAACGCATATTGCACGGAAATGTCAGACTGTAAGGCCATCCCCGCTTTAATTCGGTTTAAGAAAACGCCGGCAATCTTATCGCGATCATCTTGTGAAACCCCTTCGCGTTCAACCAATGACGCCAAGGTCATCACTTCTTGCACCGTACGCTTCTGCTTCTTAATCGTCGCATAGTGGCCCTGCAAGTTTTGATCAGACTTGGCCACCATCTGGGTGATGATATCTTTAAGCGTCATCTTTTTCCCAGCTTGATACGTTGCCGGAGCAAGGTATCCCTCTAGCCGGTAACGCACATTTTTCGCCTTCTTGGCCGAACTCAAGAGCTGTGGATATTTCTGCTCTAACTGATTAAAGAAGGCTGGATCTTTCATTAGCTTCAGAAACTCCGCCTTGGTGAAATCCGTCTGAATGGGGATCTCGGCGGCTAATTGATCCACCGTCTCCCCCTCACGGACTAACAGCTTGCCCGAAGTGCTCTGGATCGGCTCAGCTGACCCCCCCTTTTGGAGCTGCTTGGCAATCTGGTTGAGCGTCATGGACGGTTTCAACTGGTAATACCCCGCCTGAAAGTTTGTGAACTTATTTGATTTTACGTAGTAGTTAAAGACCATTCCACTCTTAACAACTTTTTGGTCTTGCAAGATCTGTCCAATCTTGTTCGACGTTGCCCCTAGTGGGACATGGACTTGCACCACATTATGATCCTTCGTATTCATTGGCTTGAGTGCTGTCTGGAAGTAGTGATAGCCAAAAATACCGATAATCACTGCCAGTAAAACCAACAGACTCGCCACACCAATCATGATGCGTCGGCCAAACGACCGCTTTCTGCCCGAATCCTGCCTTGACGGTGTGGGCGTATTGCCATTATCCAACTTATTTCCTCCGTTCTATGCCATAGTCTTCTCTATTATACAGAAATTCCTAGAGAGCGGAAACCTGAAAGCGCTACTTTGATAAAAATGTAATAAATAAACTGATCATTCCGCGAACATTCAGTAAAAACGCGTTTGGCCTCCTACTGCGAAGACAAACGCGTCCTTAACTTAATTATTAACGAATCTGTGCACCCAAGTCGTCCTCTAGACGCTTAGATACCTTCTCAAATGCCTGTGTAACAGCATCGTCGACTAACGTTTCGTGCTTATCCTGATACGTCAGCGTGTAGGCCAGGGACTTCTTCCCCTTAGGAACCTTGACACCATCGTAAACGTCGAATAATTTGACTGATTGCAGGAAGGCCCCGCCACGACGTTCGATCAAAGCGACGACTTGCTCGTTCGTAATGTCATTGTCCACGAGCATGGCGATGTCCCGCGTAATCGCTGGGTAACGTGAGATAACGTCATACTGATTTTCCTGCTTAGGCATATCAATGATGGCTTGCAAGTTCAATTCAAAGACGTAGGTTGCGGCAATCTTAAACTTCTTAGCAACCAACGGATGAATTTGACCTAAGAAACCAATCCGGTGACCATGAATCAAAATATCTGCCGTACGGCCAGGATGCATCTCCGGCATATCGGTGTTTGGCACGTAGGTGATATCCCCGTTAACCGCCATATCCTTCAAGTAAGCAGCCACGATGCCCTTCATTTGATAGAAGTCGACAGCCTTAGCTGGTTGATTCCAAGATTCTGGCATCAACGTTCCGGTGATTGCGCCAGCGATATGTTCTTCTTCACTAGGCCGATCAACGCCGTCCTCGCGGTAGAAGACCCGACCTTGTTCATAGAGGGCTACATCCTTCACCTTACGAGCGGAATTGTAGGCAATATCATCCAACAGACCAGATACCAAGTTCATCCGCAACACAGCATGGTCAACCGTCATTGGCCAAGCCAAATGAGTGGTTTCACTAGCCTGCATCATGAACATTTGGGCCTTTTCCTCAGTCGTCAGCGCGTATGAAATGGCCTGGTTTAACCCCAGCCCTTCCAGTGAATGCCGCGTGGCCCGCATCAACCGTTGCTTATCGGTTAACGTCCCCATGGTCATTCGACCAGTTGGTAACGTTGCGGGAAGCTGATCGTAGCCGTAGATCCGGGCAATCTCTTCCAGTAAATCAGCTGGAATATGAATATCATTGCGCCGAACCGCTACCGTAACCGTCAACGTATCGTCATGAACGGCAACCTTAAACCCAAGGCTTTCCAGAATATGGGTCACTTGATCCATGGATAAGTCCGTTCCCAGAACGGTATTGACGTGAGTTAACGTGAGTTCAATGACCGCTGGTTCAGGAATATTGCTGCTACCCACGACTGAACCTTTCTGAACTTCACCGTCAGCCAGTTCATTCATCATCTGAGCGGCCGCATCTAAGGCTTCTTGGACGCCAGTTTGATTAATTCCCCGTTCGAAACGTTGGGAAGCATCCGTATGCAGGTTGTGGCGTTGGGCGGTCTTCCGAATATGATCGTGTTCGAAGACGGCGGCTTCAATCGCCACCGTCGTCGTGCCATCCTGAATTGACGTGCTTAAGCCACCCATCACACCAGCAAGGGCGATTGGGGCCTTTTCATCAGCAATCACAATGTCACTTTCGTCCAGATCATGATCATTTTCATCCAAGGTCGTTAGCTTTTCTCCGGTCTTAGCTGTCCGCACGTAGACGTCATTGCCAGCAAATTTATCGTAATCAAACGCATGCAGTGGTTGACCATACTTCAACATGATGTAATTGGTAATATCCACCACGTTGTTAATTGGCCGCAACCCGGCGTTCCACAGACGAATTTGTAACCACATTGGACTGGGTGCCAGCTTAACGTTCTTAACTAACCGCATCCGGTATTGTGGTGACAATTGATCATCGACGTGAACGGCCAATTGATCAGCAATGTCAGCGCCGGCTTCCTTAACTTCTGGTTTATCCAACGTAACGGGCTGGTCATAGATCGCAGCCAGATCATGCAACGTCCCAAAGAGGCTCAACATGTCTCCCCGGTTAGGCGTCACGTCTAAATCAATCAAGCTATCATTCATGCCCAAGTAATCGTAAACGTCATCCCCTGGCGTTGCGTCGGCGGGCAGCACATAAATGCCGTCGACGTAGTCCTTAGGCACAACGTCTTCACTGAACCCAATTTCTTGTAACGCACAGATCATTCCGGCAGAAGGAACACCACGCATCTTAGACTTCTTGATCTTCACGTTGTCAGCAATCCGTGAGCCCGGTAAGGCCACAATGACGTTTTGACCAGCGGCTACATTAGGGGCACCACACACAATTTGTAAGGGTTCGTCTTCCCCAACATCCACTTGGCAAATGTGCAAGTGATCTGAATCTGGGTGGGCCTCCAGAGAAAGCACGTGACCAACCACGATCTTCTTGAGACCATCGCTAGGCGTAGTGACGTCGTCGACTTCCACGGAAGTCCGTTCGATCTTTTCCGCCAAATCAGCGGGTTTAACGTTTAAATCTAAATATTCTTTAATCCAATTGTATGAAATCTTCATGGTTGGCGATTATCCTTTCTTTGTAAATTGGGTGAGGAACCGGACGTCATTCAAGTAGAAATTCCGGATATCATCAACACCGTATTTCAACATGGCGAAGCGATCAGGACCAACCCCAAAGGCAAATCCACCGTATACATCAGGATCGACACCGGCCATCTTCAAGACGTTCGGGTGAACCATCCCGGCACCCAGAACTTCAATCCAGCCAGTGTTCTTGCAGACCTTGCAACCCTTACCGCCACAGTTGAAGCAGGTAATGTCAGCTTCAACAGAAGGTTCCGTGAATGGGAAGTAGCTTGGCCGCAACCGAACATCGAATTTATCTCCAAATAATTCGTGGGCCAGCACTTGTAGCGTCCCCTTTAGATCCGCCATCGTCACGTGTTTGTCGATCACCAATCCTTCAACTTGGTGGAATTGGTGGGAGTGCGTGGGGTCATCGGTATCGCGCCGATAAACGACTCCGGGAGAGATCATCTTCAAAGGTCCTTGGCTAAAGTCATGCTTTTCCAACGTCCGGGCCTGCATCGGTGAGGTCTGCGTCCGCATCAAAATCTCCTTCGTGATGTAGAAGGTATCTTGCATGTCCCGTGCGGGGTGATTCTTAGGTAAGTTCATCATTTCAAAGTTGTACTTATCTTCTTCTACTTCAGGGCCACTCAACACTTGGTAACCCATGCCCAAGAAGAGGTCTTCAATTTGATCAACAATCTGTTGGATGACGTGTGGTTCACCCTTAGCCACCGGCGTTCCCGGCAAGGTCACATCGATGGTTTCCTTAGCCAATTGGGCGTTTAAGACGGCTTCTTCTAATTCCGCCTTCCGTTCAGCCAAGGCATTCGTCAAATCATCGCGAATTTCGTTGGCAAATGCACCAACCTTAGGCCGTTCTTCAGCATCTAAGTCCCGCATTCCCCGTAAAACTTCGGTAATTGGGCCCTTTTTCCCTAATAACTGGACGCGCACTTGATTAACGTCTTTTAAGTCTGAAGATTTTTTAATATCTGCTAAACCACGTTGCCGCAGTTCGCTGAGTTTATCCTTTAACGACATACGTCATCCTCCATTTTCTCTACTTTGCTTTACTATCAATGATTACGGCCTCTTCACCAATGGACCCAGCCATTGGAAAAATGCCACAAAAAAAGGCCCCGCCCCATAACTAGGGACGAAGCTTCGCGGTACCACCCTGATTCAGTCAATTTCACGTTAGAAATCGACCACACTCAGAAGTGATAACGGTCACTCGCCGGAAAATCATTCATCGTGTATCCACGACTCCCGATTACAACTCCAGAACTGAATTCACCCAGTAATTTGAAGTCTGCTTCCAGTCTTGGCAAACTCTCCCTGACAAATTGCACCGGCTACTGCTTTTCTATCATCGTCTTTAACTATTACAAGTAATAGACTAGCTGACTTTCTGTCACCTGTCAACTACTTCTGATCTGCCTCAGTGGGACAATACCACTTATCTGACCACGCATGTACCGCGGCCATAATGTCCTTGAACTCTTCACCCTTCGTCGTCAATTCATATTCGATCAATGAATTATCTGGAAAGGTCCGTCGAACAATGACCCCATTAAGTTCTAACTCCTTCAAACGTTCAACTAAAACACGGTCGCTACAACGGGGAATCTTCCGCGCCAGGTCTCTAAACCGTTGGGGTCCCTCTTGAAGAAGTACGTCAATAATCAACCCGTTCCATTTCTTCCCTAAAAATGAGAAGGTTTGCTCAAACCGTGGACAAAGTGAAAAATCAACCGTACCGTCTGCCGTAGACTTCGATGACGTCATTTGCATAGTAATCCTAGCCTCCCATCCGTGTTTCGATTGAAACTAGGCGTTAGGCGTAAGTTTTTCAACTAAGGCTTGGACATGCTTACGCGTTGGTCCAAAGAATTCGTGAACCGCTTCGTAATCATCAACCAAGGAAACAATCGCACTTTCCCGATATTTAGGCATAGCCAGCGTTGCTCCCCACATATGCTTCAAAATAATATCCTTTTCCATGGGACTCAAGTCGGTCAGCTTTTCCGCATTCCGCAAAGCAACCCGTGGATGGATAAAGGCATGTGAGCCCAAGTTGAACTTCGTCGTGCGCCAATCATAATAGAACAAATCATGTAACAACCCACCCCGTGCAGTGGCCCGGGTATTCAAGTCTAGCTTCTTTGCAATTAAATAACTGTTGTAGGACACCGAAATCGAGTGTTCTAATCGTGTTGAATGGTGATGCTGGGTATAATTCGCCAGGCGTTGAACTGGCTCCTTTTCCAACAAATCAGAAACTAAAGCGAGGTACTCGGGGTCATCACGCCAAGTAAGTTTGGTCATAGAATGCTTCCTTTTCATTTAGAATTATGATTTTAGTCTTTCTCAATTACCCTATATCATACTTCCTTTTTAACAAAAAGCAATGAAAATGTTCTGAAAGTCGGTTTGATTTACCGTTTCTTAACGTTCATCCTACCAAACGGAACATCACAATCCCCGCCGCAACAGCGACATTAAGGGATTCTGCCTGTCCCTTAATTGGAATGTAAAGATTTTGTGTCGTCAGCCGCTGCAAATCAGGTGCCATCCCATTTCCTTCGTTACCCATGACAATCGCCCCCACCGTTACCGGTGCGATATCGCGATAATCCTGTGCTTGGGGATCCAAGTTGGTCCCGTAGACCGGCAGATCACGTTGAGTAAAGGTTGTAATCCATTCATGCAGATCACCTTCCACAAGTTGAAGATGAAACTGACTTCCCTGCATCGAACGGAGCACCTTGGGCAAAAACCGGCTCGCACTGCCTTGTCCCAAAACAACCCCGGTAAGGCCGGCCGCATCAGCCGTCCGGACCATCGTGCCAATGTTACCAGGATCTTGAACTTGATCTAAAAATAACCAAGCTCCCGTAGCGGTCGCGGGATCAACCGCCGTATCATCGGGCATCGGTGCCGTCGCAAAGATTCCTTGCGGCGTACTCGTATCCCCTAAGGTCTTCGCAATGCTGTCCGTCAGCTCAAAGACATCCACGTTAGCGGGAAGTTCAGCCGCATGTGCCGCCAACTGCTCGGCGGTTCCCATAATGGCTGTCAACTGTAGCTCAGCCTTGATCGCCTCTTGCACCAAGTGCCATCCTTCAAGTAAATAAGACTGGGTTGCCTTACGTCCCTTCTTAGACGTTAACGCCCGCCACTGTTTGACCCGCTTGTTCTGACTCGACGTAATCTTTTCCTTCAATTCAATACCCTCCGCTAACCTAACTGGTTTTAAAGATAACATTATATATAGTAGATTTAATTTTCAGCCATTAGGGGTCATCCAGCGTTACTCGCCAGAGAAGCCCTAAAAACTGCCATCCATGTGCATCGTTAATTCTACCATACCACTAGGCAACCGCGACACTTCGCGTTATGATTAATCTAAATTTTCCAGCGTAAGGGGGACGTTTCGTGGTTACACAAAATTTTTTAATTAGCGGACGGGTACAGGGCGTTGGCTTCCGCTGGTCCGTCGCCAAACTGGCCGAACAGCTGGCGGTCACCGGCACCGTACAAAATTTACCAACGGGCCAAGTTGCCATCGTGGCGAGCGGTGAGCCAGCGCAATTGGCCGACTTCGCCGATCAAATCAACCGTGGTGTTAACCCTTGGGCACGGGTCAGTCAACTCAAAATTTCACCAGCTCGGACCCAACGTTTTTTCGATTTTCGAATAATCACTAGATAATCATTTGAAAATCGCCTACAAATCAAGTAATATGTTTGATGTTAGCGGCATTTTCGTCGTTTTGGGGGCGTCCGCGCTCTACGTTTTTAATACAAAGGGGTTCAAAAATAATATGAAAATCTCCAAGAAAGTCACGGTTACAGGTGCCTTAGCAGCCATGGCCCTCGTCTTGAGTGGTTGTGTGCAGACTAAGAACGGTAAACCGTATGGCTTTGTTTACGACTACCTGGCCGTTCCCGGACAGCACGTGATGAACTGGCTGGCCCAGATCTTTGGCAATAGCTATGGTTGGGCAATTATTGTGTTAACCGTGATCGTCCGGATGGTTCTTCTCCCAATCATGATTAAGCAGATGCGCGGCGCTACCATCCAGCAAGAAAAGATTTCGATGGTTCGGCCACAAATGGCTGCCCTACAAAAGCGGCAGAAAGAGGCCAAAACGCCGGAAGAACAATCGGCGGCTGGTCAAGCTATGATGGCATTATACAAGGAAAATGGAATTAGTATGACGGGTGGAATTGGCTGCCTACCATTGCTGATTCAGATGCCGATCTTCGCAGCGTTGTACGCCGCAATTCGTTACTCACCAGAACTTTCCAGCGCAGTATTTATGACGATCCCCTTAGGGAAGTCTAGCTGGATTCTCGCCATCCTCTCCTTCTTGTCTTACCTGTTGCAGGCCTACCTTTCCATGCTGGGCATGCCCGAAGATCAGAAGAAGCAAATGCGCATTACGTTATTGCTCTCTCCTGTCATGATTCTCTTCTTCACGTTGAGTTCACCTGCAGGATTAGGTCTCTACTTCTTCGTCGGTGGGCTGTTCGCCTGTGTTCAGACGTTAATCATCAACTTCTACCGGCCTAAGATTCGGCGCGAAATCAAGGAAAAGATGAAGGATCGGCCAGCACCAGTGGTTGAACCAGCACCTAAGCCTGTGACGCCTGCCGTTAAAGCAGAAGCCACGGCCAAGACGCAGCAAAAGAATCGTAATCGTAACGCTGGTAAGCAACAACGACATCATTAAGCACTTGCATTAACCTAGTCAATGAAGCGGTCGGGACAACTGTCTCGGCCGCTTTTTAATCTTCATTTTTGAATTGGAAGTTAAGCCCCTGCGAAATCGTCGGTTAATTCCCACCTGGGACTAGCCAGATATCACTTACCTGTTCAGTCCACTCGTTTTAGCCGGCTCTCCTGAAAAAGCTCACCATCTTATATTGACTACTCTCACGCTTATTGCCTATGTCAGACGGAATGATTGTAGCCCACAACTAACCATTTCCAGGGAGGGTATCACTCACAATATCACTTAATTCATAAAAAGCGACCAGCCACTTCATTCAGTAGCCGGTCGCTTTTAAATTATGACATCATTAAGTTCTGCCGCACACCACTCGGCACATTGCCCCGATCGATGGCTTCCCACGTTTCAACGTTTTGTCCCTTCGTGGTGATCTTCAAGTAGCGATGGGGCTTCAACACCCATTGCGATTCAAAATGTAGCTTGCGCGCTTCTCCCTTTTGATTATACGTCTGCATCTCGTAAACGTATTCGTGCTCACCGCCACCACCAATGTAGTGCCGAACAGGCTTGACCGTGGTATCCGCGTAAACGGTCTCCGTCTTCACCGCTGGATTCACATTATCAATCGCCATCGCCAGTTCTGAACCGCGATTCTTGGTCAAATTTGGCGTCAGCGCTGCCCCCAAACCGACTAAGACCAGCACAACACCACAAAATACCGCCAGCTTGATTAGAAATTTCATTTTAATAGCCTCCCCATTTGGTTAATTACTTAAGTAACTAACTGATTATCATATCTTACCTGACGAAACAAAACCTGTCAACCTAAAAATAAAAATCATTATGTTCAGACCCGCGGACTCAAAAAAGGCGTTCGGGATACCCATCCCAAACGCCTAACTGTCTATTCTCATGTAACGCTTAATCTTATTGATCCGATGACTTTGAAGACTCGTCCGACTGCTGATCTTGGTCGGCATCTTCCAATAACGCTGATTTAATGCCGGGAATCCCAGTACCATTTGCCTCGGCCTGTGCACGCTCTTTCTTCTCATTTAAGACACGCGCTGCTTCGTCTGACAAAATTGGCAACGAAATTCGGAAGACTGAGCCGTAACCCACGGCACTTTCAATGGTAATCTTGCCGCGATAGGCTTCAATGAGCCGTTTGGCGATGGCCAATCCCAGACCATTACCACCCTTAGTCCGGGAACGCGCCTTATCCACCCGATAGAAGCGGTTAAAGACCCGATTACGGTTCTCCTGGGAAATCCCTTCACCGAAGTCTTGAACGGCCACCTCGACGTTTCTAGAGTCACTCTCGAAGGTCAAGTGAATCTCCTTACGCGTCTGCGTGTATTTCACCGCGTTATCCAGCAAAATAATCAAAATCTGTTCCAAATGATTCCGATAGATCTGCGCCTGAACTGGCTGATGAACATCGTCGTCCAAAATGAAAGTAAAGTCAGGATGGATCATCTTAAAGTTATCGTAGACCTGCTGAACCACTTCACTGACGTTAGTCACTTCGTTGGTGTAATTAACCTCAATCTGCTCAGCGCGCTGCAAGTCCAGCATCTCTTGAACCAAACTCTTCATCCGCTTCGTTTCTTGCAGCGAAGCCTTAATTGATTCATCCAGCACCTCAGGATCATCCTTACCCCAGCGATCCAGCATCTCCATATGGCCTTGAATAATGGCTACCGGCGTTCGTAACTCATGTGAGACGTCCTCAACGAACTGTTGCTGCTGATCCATATACCCCTGCGTTGTGTCCAACATGCCATTGAAGAGGTTTCCTAAATCGCTCAATTCATCCGTATGCCGAATTTCCGGCACCCGTTTGTCGGTTTGCGGATCGTCCCTCACAGCGTGAATGGTCTCGCGAATCGCCTCAACTGGCCGCAAAAGGAAGGACGCCAAGATATAGCTCAAAATCGCCACCGCTAGCCCTGCGATCAACCCCAGGACAATTGCCACTTGGAACAGCTTGACCTGCGTTGCTCGATAGTCCTTGAGATTATCGGTTACCTGAACGTAGCCTAGCAATTGATCGTTTTCCTTACTATGGATGGGCATGCGGCCCACTAAGTGCTTACGATGGTTTAGCGTCGTTACCGCAATATGCTGCTTATTAACGGCCTTAAATCGGGCCGTTGTGTCCCCCGTTGAAAAGAGGGCTCTTCCCGTCTTGTTATAGACCGTTACCGTCTGACTGTCCCGGGCTAAAGTCGTCACCACCGCATTATTGTAGGGTGCGCCCTGTGGCTCGCCGCTGGTTTCATCCGCCAACACGTTTCGCGGACGTAACAACTGATCGACCTGGCTATCCGTCAACGCGGCACTTTGATTACTCAACCGTTCAACCACCACGTTCAGTGAGTCCGCAACGTGGGTCTTCTCCTGTCTCATCAGCACAGTCATAAAACTACTAAAAATTAAAATCACGATGGCGGCAAAGATAATCAGGACACCTAAAGCTGTGGAAAGCGTCCACTCCCATTTAAGGGAGAAACGAAAACCATGCTTCTGTTGAGTTTCCTCTTCGGTAGCCTCGCGATCGTCAATATTTACTGATTTCACGAACGCATCACGTACCCCGTGCCTCGAACCGTCTGAATGTAACTCTTCTGGCCGGCCACATCAATTTTATTCCGTAAGTACCGTACATAGACATCAACCACGTTGGTTTCAACTTCAGACTCGTAGCCCCAAACTTTGGTCAACAGGACATCCCGTGCTAACACAACGTTGATATTTTCCATCAAGGCCAACAGTAATTCATATTCCCGCTTAGTCAGGTTAATGACTTCATCACCGCGCCGCACAATCCGGTTTTCCTTCTCGATGGTCAGGTCCTTGAATTTAACGGTCGTCTGCTTGGTGTTCTTCTGTTCGCCTTCCAGATGAATCCGCCGTAGTAAGGCCCGCACCCGTGCCAACAGTTCTTCGATAGCAAATGGCTTAACGATGTAGTCGTCCGCCCCATGGTCTAACCCAGATACCCGATCAATCACGGAGTCGCGCGCCGTCATCATAATAATTGGCGTACTCTTGACTTCGCGAACGCGACGGGCCACTTCAATCCCGTTAAGTTCTGGCAACATAAGATCCAGCAAAATAACGTCGAAGTCTTGGGACAGCGCTGCTTCCAGCCCTGTACGACCGTTGAACTGCACGTTAGTCTCATAACCCTCGTGCTTCAATTCAAGCTCGACAAAGCGGGCAAGATTTTTTTCATCTTCAATAATTAAAATACGACTCATTGCGCTTTAACTCCTCTGACTAATTAAATGCGTCCACTACCAACCAAAAACCATACCGGTAGCGGGCGTCCGTTATTCATTTCAACATTTAATTTTATCATAGTTTCTCATAATTGTATGCGAAAACCACCAGTCGCTTCACATTTATCTCATTTAGTACCCGTTCACCCGCTAATTTTCAGGTTGAGTTTGTCAGACAACCGGTTGCATACAAACAGTCGTCTTGCCTTTGAAAGCCCTTCAAAGTTTTTCTTTCACATTATATATTTTGCTTGACCACCCATGAAAGCAATCATTATCGGCTTTGCACAACATATCACATTTTACTTTTTTCGTTTTTGTTCACATTTTCACTTGAAATTGATGAATTTTTTAGTATACTAGGCATTGTAGAAAAAAGAAAAGGGGTTTTTTGAAATGAAAGCTGCTGTTATTCGCGATTCAGTTGACGGATACGTTGACATTAAAGATGTTACTTTACGTCCTATCACCCATGGTGAAGCTTTAGTTAAGATGGAATACTGTGGTCTTTGCCACACCGACTTACACGTTGCCGCTGGTGACTTTGGTAAGCAACCTGGCCGGATTATCGGACACGAAGGTGTTGGTAAGGTTATCCAAGTTGCTGACGACGTTGACAACTTAAAGATCGGTGACCGGGTTTCTATCGCTTGGTTCTTCAAGGGCTGTGGCCACTGTGAATACTGCTTGACCGGCCGTGAAACGCTTTGCCGTAACGTTAAGAACTCTGGCTTCACTGTTGATGGTGCCATGGCTGAAGAATGTATCGTTGATGCTAACTACGCCGTTAAGGTTCCAGAAGGCTTGGACCCAGTTGAAGCAACTTCCCTCACCTGTGCCGGTGTTACCATGTACAAGGCACTTAAGACTGGTGAAACTAAGCCCGGTCAATGGGTTGAAGTTGTTGGTGCCGGTGGTTTAGGTAACTTGGCCATCCAATACGCCCACAACGTCTTCGGTGCCCACGTTATCGCCGTTGATGGTAACCCTGACAAATTAGCTGCTGCCAAGAAGGACGGCGCTGAAATCTTAATCAACCGTCATGATGGTGATGTTGCTGAACAAATCCAAGAAAAGGTTGGCGGTGTTGACAACGCTCAAGTTACTGCCGTTACCAAGGACGCCTTCACGCAATCCGTTAACGCCCTGAAGCCAGATGGCAAGTTAGTTGCCGTTGCTTTACCTCAAGGTGACATGGAATTAAACATTGCTAAGACTGTTCTGGATGGTATCTCAGTTCGTGGTTCCTTAGTTGGTACCCGTCAAGACTTAGCTGAAACCTTCCAATTCGGTGCTGAAGGCAAGGTTCACCCTATCGTTCAAACTCGTCGTCTGGACGAAGTTAACGATATCATCGACGAAATGAAAGCTAACAAGATCGTTGGCCGGATGGTTGTCGACTTCACCAAGTAATTTCAAAAAACTTCAATACTTCCAAAACCCCTGCGCTGCCGTGAAAGCGTAGGGGTTTTATTATGAATTTGAATGAATAAACCGCCCTATTCCATAATGGAAGGCAGTTGCGTCACAAAATTAAGTCAAATTGGCTGCACTCCGGCTTTGCTTGTATTTTACCAAGACAATAGTTTGGAAGTATGAATACCTAGAGTTTAGAGTTTTCGGTTTAACTGATAACGACCGTGTCAATCATCACTACATTAGGACCGGTATGACCAGTCATTTGGAACTGTCAATATTCAGTATGGGTTCTATAACCCTTGTTGTTGAGAAAGAAACTTGTCGCCAGCATTTTGAGCTAAAAAAAAGAGGGTCACCCCACTTGGGAGTGATCCTCTTTTGAAAAATTTAGCTTGAAGAAATTACTTCTTCAATGGGGCCCATTGCCACTTAGTAAATTCTTCGATATCATGACCTTCGTCACGAGTAACCTTGAAGTGCTTAGCTAAGATGTCATCCATCTTCTTGTCGAAGGCCTTTGCGGCAGCTTCGTCAATAACACCCTTAGCAACTAAGGTATTAGCAGCATCCTTGGCTTGGTGGAACCGGTCTAATTCGGAGTATACACGCATGTCGTAAGCAGTCGTGATATCACCGTCTTCACGGTAACCATGAACGTGCAAGCCTAAGTGTTGACGTTCGTAGAAGAATGATTCGATCAAGTCTTCGTAACCGTGGAAACCAAAGACAACTGGTGTCCCGGATTCGCCGAAGAGTGAG
The DNA here is from genome assembly GCF_012641185.1 of Levilactobacillus tujiorum. Classification (GTDB taxonomy): domain Bacteria; phylum Bacillota; class Bacilli; order Lactobacillales; family Lactobacillaceae; genus Levilactobacillus; species Levilactobacillus tujiorum. The sequence continues at coordinate 60,081 of NZ_JAAXLK010000003.1, read as the reverse complement.
CTGAATTCAGCATCGCTCAAGGCACGTTCGTCGTTCAGAGGGCCGTTCTTCTTTTGAAGACGTTCCAATTCAACAACGTTTACGTAACGCATCTTAACGGCTGGGAAGGCATCGTTGATCAAGCTAAGAGCAGCCAGAGTTTCGATGGTTGGTTCAACACCGGCAGAAGCAAAGACGATATCAGCATCTTCACCTTCAGCAACAGTGGAAGCCCAATCGATAGTCTTAAGACCCTTAGTAGCCAATTCTTCAGCTTCATCAATGGAGAACCATTGTTGACGAGGTTGCTTAGAAGCAACAATGTGGTTAACCTTTTGACGATCGTTGAAGGCACGGTTGAATACGGCCAAAAGCGTGTTCCCATCGGCTGGAAGGTACTGACGGATAAAGTCAGACTTCTTTTCAGACAAGTGGGTTAACATACCAGGATCTTGGTGGGTGTAACCGTTATGGTCTTGTTGGAATACAGTTGAAGTAGATACCAGGTTCAATGATGGGTAATCATTACGCCATGGTTCTGCAGCAGCCTGACGGATCCACTTGAAGTGTTGCGTCGTCATTGAGTCAACAACCCGCAAGAATGATTCGTAAGACGTGAACACACCGGTACGACCAGTTAAGGTGTAACCTTCAAGCCAACCTTCAGCTTGGTGTTCTGATAATTGAGCATCCAAGATACGGCCTTCTGGAGCTTCGTATTGGTCATTTGGTTCCTTGACCTTACTCATCCATTGACGGTTCGTAATCTTGAACATTTCCCAAAGACGGTTAGACATCGTTTCATCAGGTCCGAAGATCCGGAATGATGATGGGTTCTTCGTAGCAACGCCAGCGAAGAAGGTTGACAGAACGTTCATATCCATGTTCCGGTTACCATCTGGTAATTGGGTTCCACGGTTATTTTCGTTAATGTCGTTAGCGAAGTCTTTCCAGTTAGGTAAGTCAAGCATTGCTGGCTTTTCGCCGCGTGCACGACCACCGTTAGCGATTGGGTTAGCAGCCATCCGCTTGTCACCCTTAGGTGCAAAGTCAGCTACTTCATCCTTCAATGAACCGTCTGCGTTAAATAATTCAGCAGGCTTGTATGAGTTCATCCATTCTTCGAATTCTGGTAATTCGTCGAAGTTGTTTTGGCTTAAACCAAGTGGAACTTGGTGAGCACGGAAGGAGTTTTCGATTGGTTCGCCAGCTGGGTTCTTTTGAGGACCGCCCCAACCCTTTGGCAAACGTGCGATAACAACAGGCCAAGGTGCAATTTCACCATCTTCGTACTTGCCGTTTTCACGTGCGTCTTTTTGAATTTGTTTGATATCAGCGATTGCTTGATCAAATAACTTAGCAGCTTTTTCGTGGTAAGTCATGTAATCATGGATATCATCGTTTTCGAGGAAGCGAGGTGACCAGCCCAAACCTTCGAAGAACTTAGCGATCTTGTCGTCGCTCATCCGTGAGAAGATCGTTGGGTTGGAAATCTTAAAGCCGTTTACGTCAAGGATAGGTAATACGGCACCATCGTTCTTAGGGTTCAAGAACTTGATGGAGTTCCATGCAGTCATAGCAGGACCAGTTTCAACTTCACCATCACCAACTACAGTAAATGCAATTTGGTCTGGGTTGTCTAGAACGGCACCAGTTGCATGGGAGAGAGAGTAACCAAGTTCCCCACCTTCGTGGAGTGAACCAGGCGTTTGTGCAGTCATGTGGGAACCAATTCCACCTGGGAATGAGAACCGCTTGTACAGACGTGCCATACCTTCGAGGTCCTGAGTAATTTCAGGGTAATCTTCAGTGTAGGTACCGTCTAAGTAGGCGTTTGTAACCATAACTTGGCCACCATGACCGGGACCACCGATATAGAACATGTTCAAGCCGTACTTGTTGATCAGACGGTTGGCGTGGGCATACAGGAACGTTTGTCCTGAGATAGTACCCCAGTGCCCGATAGGCTTAACCTTAACGTCTTCTTTTTTGATTGGTGTGTTAGTAACTGAGAACAATGGGTTGTCCTTCAGGAAAATCATACCACCGGAAAGATACGTTGTAGCACGCCACCAGGCGTCAACCTTTTCCAAGTATGACTTGGAATCGTAATCTACTGCCATGAATTTTACACTCCTTCGTTGAATAACATCCTTCTAAACAATTAACGTAAATCATTAGAGGTTAATTTTGTACTTCTTCATCATACTAAATTTTATAGAAAAGTCAACCTTTTTGTAAATTGATACGGTCCAATTCTAAAAAATATCGTTCATAGGCGCCAAAAACACGCCGCAATCAGTCCGATCAACCACTCAGATGCGCATCAAATTGTTCGCCGGATGCCCGCCACCACGCGATTATTACTCAACTATATTTTGTGAACGAGACAATTACCTAAATTTTCCCAGTCGACAGCCACTTTTTCATTTTTGGAAAGATTTGCCTGCTCAGACGACATTTAAACCGTTTTTTATTAAAAAAATTTTACCAATTGTCTGGGATCAGACACTGATTACTTTCTACTAACCAGTCTACCAAAGGAAGGTCAATTACCCTACTGTTATGCTCCACTTTTCAAAAATCCCTCGTTTCTTGCACCCATCATCTAAAATTTATAATTTGAGCGTAACTGAACCTCACCATTTTTCTGTAATTTGGCATCAAAAAAGGAGCTGAAACTGTCCCAACTCCTGTCATTTTCTAGTCAAGCTACTGTAATCTGATGACGCCCGTGTTGCTTGGAATAATACAGATTCTGATCGACACGATTGTAAAAATCCATCGGCGATTCATCTGTCGCAACGACCGTAGAAACCCCCATGGAAAGTGTCACCTGGATGACCTGTTCTTCGGTATGCACCTTCAGCTGATTGATGGCATCAAAGATCGTCGTTGCCACCGCCTTAGCTTGCTGGGCATCGTACCCCGGAAACAAGAGATTAAATTCCTCGCCCCCGGTCCGGTAGAATTTAATCTTCGGATCCGTTCGCTTCAGCACTCGTTGGACCGTGGCTGCCACTTGCTGGAGCACTGCATCTCCTGCCGAGTGGCCATACGTATCATTCACTTGTTTGAAGTGATCAATATCGAACATCACCATCGCTAACGACCGACCGGACTGCAGGCTTTCTTTAAAATAAAATTCGGCATCTGACGTGTAGGCCGAAAAGTTACCGGTCGCCGTCAACGTATCGTGACTTGCCAGCCGGGCCAACCGAATCTTCTGTTCACCGTCATGGGTAATCATATCCACGTAGACGTAGAGCAACATTTCAAAGATCACCAGGTACAGCCACTCCTCTTGAAACGTCTGCCAGCTAAAGTCGAACTTGAATTTCATCCATAACCATAGCAGGCCCCCGAACGGAATCGCCACTCCCATATAAGCCAGCCAAGCATACCGCTGATTATGATGCCACCGTCTAATCCAATTCATGGCTATGAAGAAGGCAACTAGTGTGATCGCATGCCCCCAGGACTGCCAATACCCGAGTGACTGGTTAAAGATCATATAGGCCAGAATGATTGGTGGAAATAGGTAATAAGAAATGTGAATATTCAAAAAGTACGCACAAAAGATAACCGCCAACAACTGAAAGTTCATGAACTCCCACGCACTAGCTTGACCCAAAATTGGCGTTTGCATGCTGAAAACAAAGACCAACATATAAATCACACCGTACCAGCCATTGATCACATCATCCGCAATACCCACGTGGTGCCGATGACACCAAGAGTCTAACCAATTAAACGTCACCCAGTACAAGGTAAATACCCCTAGGATAAAGAAAATACTCGATACAAATGGTGGTACCTGCCACTGTGACCACGTCATTGGTAAACCCCTTCCTTATTAGACGACATTCTGTCCAATCATGCGCCGGTATCTGTAGAACCTTACGGCTTACCATCAGTGCATCTTGGGCGATGTATATAATTTTAACTGAAAATTGATAGGATAAACTATATGTTAATCCAATAAACAGTAAAAAGGAAGTACTTCTCTAACTTCACTAACCATTTTCCCGCACGAATCGTCCTACACCTCAGCGTTTCAGTCCATATCTGCCGACCGGTAAGGCGAAGGGACCACCATGTTGCCCAAGATGACCAGTAAGGCGAAATGGAACTATCTCTTGACCACGAACAAAAACACGGCCAAAGGACTAGCCGTGCTTGCTACTTAACTATTCTGTTTATACAACACCCTGAGTGTTTTAAGATCGGCCGAGGAGAGTCGTAAGTGGCCTTGATCTAGTGGATACATGGTCGACTGCCGACTCTTGCTGTGGTCCAACCCCACCGCATGGCCCAGTTCATGCAGCGCCACTGAGGAACGAATGCCCGCCTGCGGATGAGCTAAGTTCAGTCCGGCCTTGGCACGATTGATGGTATAGGCCCCCAGCCCCACATAACGGCGAATTTCCGGTCCTCCTTCACCCAATTCGAGAAAGTCAGGCTGCTGCCCGGATTCCGCTCGATGATAAGTAAAGAAGGTAATCCCATTCTGGTGCTGGCCGGGCTGACCCGCGACGAGCTTCACAACGCCCGTCCGATTGTAAATCGCCACGGCTTCTTCAAAGACTGGCCGAACATTAACCGGCACGCTAGCCGCAAAATGGTAGTAATAGACCGCCCGTAACGGGTGCTCCGCGACGATCCGTTCCACCGGCGTTCCTGCATGGTCTTGTCCCCCTGGCAGCGTCGTTTCCAGTTGACGAACCACGCGACTCACCCGTGCCTGTGAGAATCCTAAGTGTGGCAGTCCCAAGTGTACTAACAGCATAATCGCTGCTACCAGTCCCATCAGTAGCAGTCGTCGTTTCCACATACTGGCAAATCTCCTTTATTTTGGTTCATTGATAACTAGTTTAGCCGTCTTAGCCATGAAAAGATAGCAGAATCGTCCTGCCGACGCACGAAAATGGCCAAATCCGGTTAAATTTGACAGGGCGTATTATAAACATCATTATATTTTAATTTTTGACGTTGATTGGCTCCCCCGTAACCAGCCCTGACCTTAATTATGAGAGTTCGCTGGTTTTTTGGAAAAATTTTCCACTTATTAGCGATCGCCCTCGCTGTACAAAAAAACGCCGCGGTCTCGTGACCCGGCGTTAACTTCTTATAAATTTAACAGTGTTGCTGGGGTTGCCAATACATAGGTTGGTTGCTCTTCCTTCACGGCTACCGGATCAGCAGCGCCCCACATAGCCCCTGCCGTCGCCACACCAGCCCGACGCCCCATTTGAATATCGTACTTGGCGTCTCCAATCATCACGCTACGCTGAGGATCAAGATCAAAGCGCGTCAGCAAATTCAGAATACCATCCGGTGCTGGCTTGTAGTGGGCCACCATGTCGGACCCACAGATTGCGGTAAACGACTGGCCGAGACCGATCTGTTCCAAATTACGTTGCAGTGGTACCGAATGCTTACTCGACACCACAAAGAGTTGCTTGCCTTGTGTCTTCAACGTATCAATGGTCGCTGCCATCCCTGGAAAAATGGTCATGCCCGTCCGCTCGGCCTGCTGATACTGTTGTCGAAATTCTGTGAATAATGCGTCCAACTCAGCTGCCGACAAAGTTTCCTGCGCCATTTTAGCAAAAGACACCTCAATGGGTACCCCCATATAATCAACAATGGCCGCTCGAGTGGGAATCGCTAAATTCCGAGCCTGATAGGCCCGCTGCGTGGCGATAACCGCAACATTGCTGGAATCAGCGAGCGTGTTGTCGAAATCAAAGAAAAAGTTATCCATCTTACCTCCTACGTTCGCGTCAAATCACCATTAAAGCCGCTTGAATCGTCGTTAAAACTCCATCATGCTGGTTATCCACGCTCGTTACCCGCATAGCGCTGCGCTGAACTTCATCTGGAGCATTTAGCATCGCCCAACTGTGCTTGGCAAATTGTAGCAAGGGTACATCATTTGCTCCGTCACCAAACGCCATGATTTCATCGGCTGCGACGTGCCAGCGTTCCGCGAGCCACTGGACCGCTGGCAATTTGCCAACGTTAGCCGCCACAACATCGACGACCCCATAGCCACTGTCATGAGCCTGCAAGTGACCCGCAAAATACTCATTCAAATCAGCGACCAACTTAGCTGCTTGACCCGGTGCAGCGGAAATACTGATCTTCTTGATGCGATCATCAACGGCACTTAGGTCCGTGACCTGTTGCAAATTGTCATAGAATTTTTCTGCCGCATCAATTAAGACTTGGGGGGCGCCGGCCTCAGTATACGAGCCCCGTTGACCCACCAAAATCACGTAGGTCGACTTAAGAAAATCCTGACGCCGGTCAACCGTCACAAAGTGCTGAACTTGTTCTGGGCTTAAGCTCCCATCAAAGACTTGCTGACCTTGAAGGTAGATTGACGCCCCATTCTCGGCGACAATTGCGAGATTATCCGCCATCACCTCATGAAACAATGTCTCCAAATGCGCAAACTGATTACCCGAGGATAGCACTAGATTAATGCCCCTTGCCTTAAGATCTTGCAAGGTCTGCTTGAACAGAGATTGATTGAAAGTCTGGTCATCATGAAGCAGCGTGCCGTTTAAATCGGTCGCGATTAGTTTAATTGCCAAAATTTCACTCCTCAATTTCATTAATGACGTCATTATACCTTTTTTACGGGAAAAGACGCAAAAAAACTCCCAGAAGCCGCGGACTTCATGGGAGTTTTTCGAACTAAATTAAATTAGTTGTTTGCGTTCTTAACCGCAACGACCTGACGGCCATCGTAGAAACCGCAACTTGGGCAAACCATGTGTGACTTACGTAATTCACCACAGTTAGGGCAAGCAGTCAAATTAGGCGTGGTTAACTTGATGTGACCACGACGCATAGCTTTTTTCGTCTTAGACGTTTTCCGTGCTGGTACAGCCAAAGAAAACACCTCCTTCAAATAAAATTATATCCACTAGTGAAAAAATTTTTAAGGCTTACAAAGGCGATTATTGATCATCCTGATCAGGGAAGAAATCCTTTAACTTTGCAAGACGTGGATCAACTGGTTGATTCTCTTTCTCCACCGCTTCAAGGTTCTCTTCGGAAACAACTTCCCAGTCTTGACCGGCTGGCATTGCTTCGCCTTGTTGTTCGGCGTCAGAAAGAATGTGCATCGGAATCTGTAAAATAATGTTATCCCCGACGGCCTTATCCAAATTAATCTGGTCATCGGTGACCACCATCACCACATCGGTCTTCTCAAACCGTTGGGTTGCTGTGGGGTCAGAAACGTAAAACTCCGTCATCTTGAAGTCGACGGGTAAATCAACCGGTGCAAGTGACCGGCTAGACGGGACCGTTAAGTCCGCCGTTACCTGTGCGACCACAACGACATCCCCATTTCCAACGACGGAAGCAATTCCCTTCGCGTGGACGGGGCTAATGTCTAAGACCTCGTTTCCATAACGTTCAATCAAATCTGCCTTTAAATCTAAGGTTTCATCGAACATCAACGGATCATTTCGGTGGTTCTTTCGCAGTTCGGTCAACGACCATTTCATCGCAATCCCTCCAATGCAACGTGATAAATTATACCTGTCAAAAAATGTGATGTCAAGGTAATTTCCTTGATAGTCACTCTGAAAGCGTTATTTTTACGGGAATTCGACCATAATCCTGGGGAATCCCCGTGACTAACGTCCGTAGGGCTCCCAACCGATCGTCAAGGGCTCCCGGACCCTTTTGCCAATCCCGGTCTGCGCGACTAACGAGTGGTAAGGTCACCTGCTTTTTAATCTGATGCAAGTAGCGCTGACCCGTGGCTGAATACCCCAGCACCCGCAGGTATTGCGGTTCCGCCTGCATCTCGGCTGGCTTCATCTGTCCGAGCAAATAAACCGACTGCCGTTGCAAGCGCGTATACGTGTATCGCTTCGTCTTGACGGCGTGCATAAACTCAGCGAAGGTGGCGCTGGTTAACGCTGCCCGCTTCAACCGATACTCTACGCCCTCAGTGATCTGATACATCTGCCGCAGATCAGCCACATCACCACTGACCAGTTGATAACGAAGCAACGGCCAGAAATCAGCCCAACTGGTCAGTTGAGCCTGCTGCAAGGCAGTTAGCGTCGTCGCCGGTACCACCGGTTCAACCGCTGACCAATCACCAGCTAAAGCTGCCGTTCGAATCGCGGTCGCACTGGCAAACTGACTAGCCGTAGCGATGGTTGGGTCGTTATGCTGACTCCCCTTACGTGCCAAGGCCAATAACGACAACGGATTCCCCTGCCGCCGATTAGCCAAGGCATAAAAGAAGCCCAGAATATCATTGGCGGCGTTCAGGGTAATCCCCGTTTGTTCACGCAGGTAACCCTGAAACAGCGACGCATAGGTTTGATCAAACCGTTTGAACGTGGTCGGATCGCTAGGCAAGTTGGCCATCAACCGCTCATAGTCCATATCGGGATGCTCACTACCAAACGCTAACCACCGACAGTCTAAAGCCGCCAGTAAGGCGACCCCGCCCGCAGCAAATAAATGCGCCGGTTGAACGGCAATCGCCGTGGGTAATTCGACAACGAGATCGACGCCGCCTGCGATCGCAGCTTGTGCCCGCTGCCATTTATCCATCAGTGCCGGTTCACCCCGCTGCACCCAATTACCGCTCATTGCAGCCACTACTACATCGGCACCCGTCTGCTGTTTAGCCTGAGCCACCTGATAAGCGTGTCCATGGTGAAACGGATTGTATTCCGCAATGATCCCCACCGCTTGCAATGCCATGCCTAAGCCTCCCGTGTGACCTCGAAGAACCAACGCGTGGTATCCGCGGTCACTTCAGATTCGCCAAAGTCAGCACTTACCCGTCGTAACGTTAACCCAGCGGATTTAAGCGCGGACTGATAATCTGTCAACACATACGTGCGTTCATGATGGAGCTCGGTTACCTTGTGATAGTCACCCGTCTCTTCATTTTGAGTGAAGAAAGTGAGGTCGTGTTCCGCCGCGTGCGGCTCATCTTCAATGCCATAGCTGGTCCAGATGAAGGCCCGCGTGTCATCGACATAATTATACATGTACCCAGGATAAACATCATCCGTTTGGTGCGGCGTAATGACATCAAATAAGAACTTACCGCCAACCGTCAAATGATCGTGAACCTGACGGAATGCTGCGGTCACAGCTGCCAAGTCCGGAAGATAACAGAAGGAATCTGCAAAACATGTAATCGTTTGGTAGTCCCCAATCATGGTGAGGTCTAACATATCTCCCGCCATTAAGGGCATGGTCACGTGGGCCTCTTCCGCATGCTTAGCCGCCAACGCCAACATTTCCTCAGAAAGATCGAGACCGCTGACTTGATACCCTTGCTGCGCCAGTAAAACGCCTAGACGTCCGCTACCACAGGCCAGATCGAGCAATTCGCCATCTGTCGGCGTGACACGTTGAGCGACAAAATCCAGCCATTGATCATACATGGCTGGATCAAACAATTCGTCGTAAAGCTCAGCAAAAGACTGATAAATCATGCTTCCGCCTCTACCCATTGCGTCAAGTCAACTTCAGGGGCATCGGACCACAGCTTTTCCAAGTTGTAATGGCTCCGTTGTTCCTTTTGGAAGACGTGCACAACGACATCTCCCAGATCAATCAAGATCCAGTTGGCACTATTCTTACCTTCGACGTCCTTGATGGCAACGCCCTTGGCACTAACTTGATCTTCAACCTCGTCGACAATCGCTTGAATCTGCCGACTAGAGTTAGCGTCGACAATCAGGAAGTAATCCGCCATGAGGCTGACCTTCCGCATATCTAGTGCGGTCATATCTTCTGCGCGCTTACTCTCAGCGGCCTTTACTGCAATTTCTAAGACTTGTTTGCTATCCATGCAAGTACTCCTCTCAAATTTCGATACTCTCTCGTCTCATTACTGATGATGCTGATAGCGCGGTACCCAAGCGTTATACGTCTCTAAGGACTTAGGGTATACGGGTAGCCCGTTAGCGATTAAGTACTGTAACGTATGTTGCGCTTGAAAGGCAACGCCAGCCCCCAGATTTTTCGCGGTGATGGCTCGCGCCTCATCAACGCCCGGAAAATCTCGCGCGGGTTCAATATAGTCTGCCATATAGACGACCTGTTCCAGTGGCGTCATGTAGACCGCCCCGGTCGTGTGGTGCCGAACAGCATTCAAAATATCTTCATCGTAAATGTGTAATTCTCGTTTAATCAACTCTGCACCAACCACGCCATGCCAAATGGCATTCCCGTAGTGTAGTAGCTCTGGATTGAGCTGATAATCCTTGATCGCCGCAATAAAATCAGCATCCGGCCGCTGCTTAGCATAATCATGAACCAGTCCGGCAATGCTGGCCCGTTCCAGATCGACGTGATTAGGTTCTGCCAGCTCTAACGCCGTCTGCTCGACTCGCAACACATGTTGAAATCGCTTGGGCCGTAATTGCTGTGAGATACGATCAATTAACTCCTGGCGGGTACCAGGAAATATTTGTGCGTGATACGTTAACTCAGTCACGGTATAACAGATGCTCCTTTATATAGAGATCCACCATGGTTGGCACCAAATAGCGGACCGATTGGCCTCGACGAATCTGGTCGCGAATCATCGTTGAACTGATCCCAATATTGGGAACGTCCACCCATAACACGGGGTACGGTGATTCACGAGTGAAGCCCTGGCGACAAACCCCCACAAATTGAACCAGCTTAACCAATTCATCAATGCGGTACCACTTTGGCAAATAAGCCACCATGTCACCGCCAATGATGAAGTAATACTGGTTCTCCGGATGCTCCCGGGTTAATTGCAACATAGTGTCGTAAGAATAACTCTTACCCCCCCGCTGCACCTCCGTGAGTTCCAGCTTAAACAGCGGATTGTCTTTAATTGCCGCTTCTACCATGGCCACCCGATCAGCTGCCGGAATGGCCAATTTGCGATCAACATGCGGCGGCTCGGCATCGGGCATAAATAGAACCTGATCAAGTCCCAGCTGGGTGGCAACCTGATCGGCAATCACTAAGTGTCCCAAATGCGGCGGATTAAATGTCCCACCAAGAATGCCAATGCGACGTTTCTTAGCGGTCGCCTGCATTTGAGTCGCTACCTGTGTACTCGTTTGTTCAGCAATTTTTACCACGACTGCCAGACCCCCTACATATTTTCAACGACTGATGAAATCTTCTGGTTTTCTTCATCCGTTGCAGGTCGGTAAAGAACCAACACGCGACCAATAGTTTGAACGACTTGAATATCCGTTCCTTGTTCGATGAATTCTTTCGTCTCATCAACCGTCGCTTCGGCGCTCTGTTGGAGATTGATCTTAATCAGTTCACGCTTTTCAAGCGCCCCAGTCAATTGATCCAACCAAACCTGTGTCAAACCGTTCTTCCCCACAGAAAAAATGGGATGCATGGCGTGTGCGTGAGCACGTAAATATCTTTTTTGTTTCCCTCGTAACACGTTGTTTTCCTCCATCTATTAAATCATTGCGCGTCGGACCAATACGCCGACGCCTGCTGGTGCCCAGCCCGTAACGTTGACACCGGCTGGAACCGTAATCCATCCTAATCCTTCAAAGACTAGATCACTCTTAACTGTTGTTTTAAATTCATGGGCGACCAACGGTGGAAAATCATCCTTGTTCTCTGGTTGCGGTGGTGTCAGCAACTGACCTAGTTGCCGGTCATAGAAGTCGTCGGCATTTTCCAGTTTCGTCCGATGAATATATAAGTTGTTTTCAAAGTAAGCAATGAACCCACTCTTAGGTCCCTTGGTGTAATCAAACCGGGCGACCCCACCAAAGAACAACGTCTGTTGATCATTCAGTTGATACGTCTTCGGTTTAATCTGCTTCTGCGGTGCCACAATCTTAAGGTCCTTACCATCCAAGAAGTGCGCCATCTGTTGATTTTGAATAATCCCGGGTGTATCGACCAAGACGTGATCATCATCCAACGGCAACTCAATCTTATCAAGCGTAGTTCCTGGGAATCGTGAAGTCGTAATTAAATCCTTCACCCCAGTGTTTTGCCGAATGATCTGATTAATCAACGTCGATTTACCAACGTTCGTAACCCCGACGACGTAAACGTCTCGGTCACCACGATACTTATCAATCATCGTCAACAATTGATCAACGGATTGGTTCGTCTTAGCACTCAGTAAGGTCACGTCAATTGGCCGCAACCCTTGTTCATTGGCCCGTTGACGAATCCAATCCTTCAACTTGCTGCGCTTCAGAGAACTAGGCAACAGGTCTTCCTTGTTTCCCACCAGTAAGATCGGATTATCCCCGACAAACCGATGTAAACCAGGAATCACACTTCCGTTAAAATCAAAGATGTCGACAACGTAAACAATCAGTGCGTTGGCATCTTGAATTTGCGTCAACAAATTCAAAAAGTCATCATCAGTCAAGCCCACTGGCACAATCTCATTATAATGCCGTAAGCGGAAACACCGTTGACAATAGACCTCTTCCTTTTCTAATCCCTTGTCTAAGGCTGACTGCGGGGTGTACCCCGGTGCCGTCTTGTCTGTCGTTTGAATCTCTGCCCCACACCCGATACAGTGCAAAGCTTCACCGTCAACTAAAACGGGTTCAGTGTGTTTTTCGTTCATTAAGATCCTCCTGCCAAGTTAATTCTGGATATGCATGCCGCAAGCGCCACATCACAACCTTTTCCAATAAGCGATTACCCTTAGTGATCCAAGCGTCCGACTTCAAAATCGGCTTCACGAGGACACTGCGAACGCCGCTTCGGTGCGCCGAAAGCACATCGGTTAAGAGCTGATCGCCCACCATAATCGCTTCTTCACGGCGCAAGTGCCAGCGGCGTAGTGCCCGCCGAATCCCCCAAGTCAGAGGCTTAAGCGCCCGGTGAACATAAGGTAAATTAAAAGGTGCAACGGCTCGGTCAACCCGCGCGCGGCTATTGTTGGACACCACAATGACCTGAATGCCGGCCATTTCTAACATGGTTAGCCAATGCCGTAATTCAGGCGTGCCATCGGGGTTATTCCAAGCAATTAAGGTGTTATCCAAATCAGTCATCACAGCCTTAATGCCATGTGCTCTCAACTGATCCGGTGTCAAATCATATATATTTGTAACCATCCACGTTGGTTTGAATGCGGAAACCATGCGGGTGACTGCCCCCCTTCGTCCGTTTGCCGTTACCGGCTGTCTAGCATTTCATTATACGCAATTTTCGCCGACTTTACCACTCGAAACGACTGAGAATGTGAAACGATTGTCGGCCCAAAACGCGATGACTATCCCCGGTACGGTTGGTAGCGGTTTACTTGATTGAGCATGTATTTCGTATGCTCAGCCTCAGAATCTTAATGAGATCCAAAGCCTATAATACTTGTATGAAGACTGGCTCTGAACGTTAATGTTATATTGTCTCAGCCAATCTCTCGAAGTTTTCACTCGGTAACCAGCGGCCTCGGAAACGTGCGTCGTCAGGCAGGTCCCTGCGCTTAACCCCATTAAGCACCGGCTCGGAACGTTAATATTATCTTGTCTCAATCAATCTCTCGAAGTTCTCACTCGGTAACCAGCGGCCTCGGAAACGTGTTCCCCAAGGCAGATTTCTGCGCTTAGCAAGCTAAGTGACTCCTGTCCGGCTAAGCCGAACAGAAGCCCCTTAGCTCCCTAATGCTCAAAATCTAAGCGCCTTGGCTCTCACTCTAATAAAAAAGAACCCCGCTTATCAGCGAAGTCCCTTTCTCATTAACTGAATTAAGCAGCCAATGCAGCCTTAGCTTGTTCTGCTAAAGCAGTGAATGCAGCAGCATCGTTAACTGCCAAATCAGCTAACATTTTACGGTTAACATCGATGTTGGCTAACTTCAAACCGTGCATTAACTTGCTGTAGCTCAGACCGTTCATCCGGGCTGCGGCGTTGATCCGGGCAATCCAAAGCTTACGGAAGTTACGCTTCGTAGCTTTACGGTCACGGAAGGCGTATTGACGACCCTTCATGACTTGGTCCTTAGCAACCTTAAATAAACGGTGCTTTGAACCACGGTAACCCTTAGCTAATTTCAAAACTTTCTTACGACGTGCGCGTGTAACAGTACCGCCTTTAACTCGTGGCATAATCTTTTCCTCCTAAATCAATTCAAACATTATGTCGACATTTCGTCGACCCGAAAAATCTACGACTCGCTTACTTTTGTAATAATGAACGGTAAGTCTTAATAGTCGTTTCGTTCATCATCCGGGTACCACGAAGGTTCCGGCGTTGCTTCTTGGTCTTACCGTGGAAACGGTGAGACGTGTAAGCATTGGCACTCTTGATACCGCCCTTGGCAGTCACTTTGAAACGCTTAGCTGCGGCGCGGTTAGTCTTCATCTTTGGCATAATACGAAATTTCCTCCTTAAATCGGCAGCTAATGCTACCCAATCAATTCACACTATTTCTCTGCGATGGGCGAAAGCATTAAGAACATGCTCCGACCGTCCATCTTTGGCCGTTGAACAACTGTTGCGACATCTGCCGTTTCAGCTGCCATGCGATTAAGCACTTCGCGACCAATGTCTTTATGGGTAATTGCCCGACCCTTAAACCGGATTGAAACCCGAACCTTTTCACCCTTAGCCAAGAACTTCTTAGCGTTCTTCAACTTGGTGTTAAAGTCATTGGTATCAATGGTAGGACTCAAGCGAACTTCCTTGACACTGACCACTTTTTGCTTCTTACGCGCTTCGCGTTGCTTCTTTTGCAACTCGAACCGGTATTTCCCGTAGTCCATGATGCGGGCTACTGGTGGCTTAGCTTTCGGTGCAACCAGAACTAAATCGAGGTTTGCGTCTTCGGCGATCTGTAAAGCTTCGCGCTTGGTCTTGATACCCAATTGCTCGCCGTCACCAGCGATAAGCCGTACTTCACGTGCTCGAATTCCCTCGTTGACAATCGTGTCGTTTGCTATGGTAATCCACCTCCAAAATAATCTCCGAGAACTGCAGAATCTCACTCACAAAAAATGCGAGAACCTTTGATGAAAATCAAACGGCTCCCGCAAGAAATCCAATACTTAAATCGGATTAACGTGCATATCCAGCCTAGCAGCGTTAGCCACAAGGCGAGAAGCGGAAGCCTCTGCTTAATTTCTCAACTTAACCATCATACCAGCTGATACGTTTTGTGTCAACGGCTGTTTGTAAATAAATCGCTGTTCACCTTGGGAGTCACTACTCTAGCACATTTTGAGCCGGTGCATCTTCCAAACAACAATATTTAACACAAATCAGTATACAAGCGTTTGAGTAGCCAACCAATCTGCTAGCTAACGCCTCTACCCGACATAGTTAAACTCTCTCAAAACAAAAACGGGACCACCCTTATGGCAGTCCCGTCCTTCTATTCACTGGTTTAAAGCCAGAATTTTTAGGTTAGTCTTCACGACTGTAAGAAGCGATATCAGCCAAGATTTCCTTGACGAAGGCATCACTACTCATGGATTGACTATCGTCTTCTCCGTACTTCCGGACAGAGACAGTCCCATTAGCCATTTCGTCTTCACCGACAACCAACGTGTATGGAATCTTGTGCGTTTGGGCATCCCGAATCAGGTAACCCATCTTTTCACCACGCTTGTCGACGTTAACCCGAACGTCAGCAGCCTTTAATTCAGCAGCTAACTTGTCAGCGTAGGCACCATGCTTCTCTTCGGAAACTGGGATGATCGTCACTTGCTTAGGTGCCAACCAAGTTGGGAAAGCCCCCTTGTAGATTTCAGTCAGGTAAGCAGTGAACCGTTCCATCGTTGAAACCAAGCCACGGTGAATCATCACTGGACGGTGTTCTTCACCATCGGCACCGACATAGTGTAAGTCGAAGCGTTCTGGCAACATGAAGTCCAATTGAATGGTAGAAAGTGTTTCTTCATTTCCAAGAGCCGTCTTAGTTTGCACATCCAGCTTAGGACCGTAGAAAGCAGCTTCCCCTTCAGCTTCGACGTAAGACAAGCCCAGGTCATCCATGGCACCCTTCAACATCTTTTGCGCGTTGTTCCACATTTCATCGTCGTCAAAGTACTTTTCCGTGTTCTTAGGATCACGGTAGCTCAGACGGAACGTGTAATCCTTGATATCAAAGTCTTTGTAAACCTTAACCATCAAGTCCAAAATGCTCTTAAATTCGTCTTGAATTTGTTCTGGCGCCACGAACGTGTGACCATCGTTCAAGGTCATTTCACGAACCCGTTGCAAACCACTCAGGGCACCGGACTTTTCGTAACGGTGCATCATTCCTAATTCAGCGATCCGCAGTGGCAGTTCGCGGTAAGAACGAATGTGGTGGTTGTAAATTTGAATGTGGCTTGGGCAGTTCATTGGCCGCAATTCAAGTTGTTCGCCATCACCCATGTCCATTGGTGGGAACATGTCTTCACGGTAGTGAGCCCAGTGACCAGATTGCTTGTACAGATCCAAGTTAGCCAGCACTGGCGTGTAAACGTGTTGGTAACCGTTAGCGACTTCTTTGTCGATAATGTAACGTTCGATCGTCCGACGAATCGTAGCCCCATTTGGCATCCAGTATGGTAACCCGGCACCGACCTTAGGATCAACGAAGAACAAGTCTAGTTGGTTCCCAATAACCCGGTGGTCACGTTCACGTGCTTCTTGACGCTTAGCTAAGTCAGCATCCAAGTCAGCTTGCTTGTAGAAGGCCGTCCCGTAAATCCGTTGGAGCATTGGGTTTGAAGACTTACCTTCCCAGTAAGCGCCGGCTACGGAGAGTAACTTGAACTTCTTCACGTCACCAGTATTGGCTAATTGTGCACCGTCACTCAAGATTTCGTGATCAGCAATCTTCAAGAAGTTGACTTGATCGCCAGCAACCGCCTTGATCAAAGCCGTCGTGTAAGGATCGTCCTTAGCCTTAGCCAAAGCGTCGTCCTTGCTGACAGTCAGCCGTTCAATGTCAGCCTTATCAGCAATCAATTTTTCAACGATTACGGCAATAGCATCTAATTCGTCCACACTAACTTGTTGGTCATCCTTGTCAGTATCCACGTAGAAGCCATCCTCATCGGCACTAACTTCGCCCAAACGAATTGCTGGGAATTCCTTCTTCAAGGCAATCCGTACCAAAGCGGCCGTCGTGTTCCGCAGAACCGTCAAACCAGCTTCGTCGCTCTTAGTCACGATTTCAATGCTACCATCGTGTGCGATTGGCGTTAAGTTGTCAATCAATTCACCGTCGAGCTTAGCAGCAACGGCCTTCTTACCTAAACTAATCGAAATCGACTTGGCAACGTCTTCTGGCGTCGTACCAGCAGCAAACTCTTTAACATTGCCATCTGGAAATTTAAGTGAAATACCTGCCATAATTTTCAATCTCCCTTATTGATTTGGGGTCAAACAACGAAAAAATCCCCAGTGCCAAAGAAGGCACTGGGGACGTCATTAACGTGGTTCCACCCGATATTTTTCACGAGACTACTCCCGTGAACTCTAATCGTCGATAACGGAACGAACCGGCCGAAAATTGTCCTTTCGACAGCTAGGAAAGTGGTAATTCTCGCGGGCGCTAAGTCAGCTTCCAAGCTAGGCTGACTCTTCCTGTGAACGTCGCCGCGAGCATCATGTCTTTCGTCATAGCTCATGTGGTTTCATTGACTATTAAACACTTGCGACCAAATATTGTCAAGCAGTGGCGACTAAAAATAATCTTATGACCATCCACGTTTCAATCTGAATTCAAGGCTCGCCATTACTGTGGTCGGCGATTTGCGCCCACCATCGTGATTTCTCTGGCTAAGAACCGAATCCGTTGCATGAGACGTTGTGCCTTCAGAGGTTCATCATCCCCACGCGTCGAAATTCGTAGATGTTCTTTCTCCAGCTGGGCCATAGAAAAGTTCGAGCTAAAGAATGTTGGCAGTTCTTCTTGCATGCGGTATTCCAGAATGACCCCCAACACATCGTCGCGCACCCACGCAGACATAGCATCTGCGCCAATATCATCGATCATGAGCACTGGCGATTTCTTAAGCGCATCCAGTTTTTCCGCAACCCCGTTTTGGGCGATGGCATTCTTCATCTCGACCGCGAAGCTTGGGAAGTGAACCAACGTGGTGGAGAAGCCATCTGTAGCCAATTGATTGGCTACGGCCGCCAACAAATAGGTTTTCCCGACCCCAAAGCTACCCGCAAGATATAGGGCTTGGTGGCGCCGCTTAGGGTTGGCCTCGTAAGCGTCAATGAAATCAAGCGCCGCCATCAATGCTTCAGCCCGATCCTCGTCTTGATCAAAGTTAGCCAGTGAGGCTTCACGAATACTCTTAGGCATAGCGATCGACTTCACGCGTTGACGTAATTGTTGCTGAGCCTGTTTTTCCAGGGTATCTGCCGTTGGCACGTAAGCCACATCAATCAGGTGATTCGACACGATTAATTGCGGTTCATAACCCGTCGCAAACGTCGTACCGCCCTTGGCAGCCTTGTCCCGTTCCGAGACAAACTCATACAATTTGGCAGCCGATCGTGTCAGCACATCATCCGCTAACTCCGATTGATGGTCCTGATAAAATTTGGTGACTGTCGGATCATCATAGACCTTGGCCATCAATTGCCGATAGTTATCGTTCAAGTGCTGTTGGCTCATCAATTGCTGCATCGTCTTACTTAAATCTTCCATCCGCTAGTCCTCCTTTCCCTTACTGCGTTCCTCTAACCGCGCAATCCGTTGTTGTAATTGCTTTTGCTGTTCTGCTGAAAGTTTAGCCTTAGCGGGCTGCGCCGAACCACTCGGCTTCTTCGCCCAATCCGGTAAGGTTTCCTTGACCGTGGGCTGCTGCCGGCGCGATCGCCGTGGCTTAGTTGCCGCTTGCTGTCGATCACGAATCTTCTGAATAGCCAGCTGTGGCGTGTTGACCTTAGCCTTGCTCCAGTCATTGGCGATCGTGTCTAGCAAATTTTTATTCAGCGTGGGCTTATCTTCATCCACGAGCACGTGATAAATCATCAAGTTCAACACTGCTTCTGGGAATAGCTGCCGGCTCACGAGATCACGCACAATGCGTTGTTCGCCATCCGTAACAAAGCCGCCAGTATTCTGCTTAATCCCCTGTAGAAACGCCACGGGCGCGGTGGTGGTCGCCACTTTAATCAGCGCTTGTTCAGCACTCGACGCGCCCTTCGTGGTTGCAGTTGGGGCTGGCTCAGTGGTCGCCGCAACCGCCGTGCCTCGGTGTTGGTTGCCAAATGCCTGGGCAACGATCCGTTTGAACTGATCCGGATTAAAAATGTTGGTTGCCAGATCCGTCGCTTCACCGATATACCGTGCCATTGTGGGCTCATCCAGGCCATACGTGGCGTGCTCCGTCAACAGCAATTGGCGATACTTGCTGACCGCGCGGGTATCCACGAAAGAACGCTCCAACAACTCACCCAGCAATTTAAAATCAAATTGCATTTTATCTGCCGCCAAATTAGGCGCACTACTGGTCTGAGCAAGCTGGTCACGTTGCGCCGTAATCACCGAAGGAATCTCCCGCAGCTCATCACCGTCTACGTGAAAAACATCCAAAAAGTTCTTGGTAATATTCTGCTCATGATCACCGGCAGCCAAATGTGGCGTGTTCGCGGTCACTAACGCCTGATAAAGTTCTTCCCCGACGACCCCCAACAGCTGAACACTGAGCAGATCATCTTTGAAAAAGTTCTGGGGCGTCAACGGCGCGTGCAACTCGTAAATAAAGCTCGACAAGTCACCTTCCGTTTTCACTCGCGTCGTTAACAAGCCAACGGCCTCTAACCGCAGCCGGGCGGCATACAGGTGGGCTAAGTCTAACCCCAGCTCCGCTAGTAAAATAGCGTGACGCTTATACGTCTCACGCTGTGGTAGCCAAAAAAGGGCCGAAAATAGCCCCGTGGCACTCGGTCCAATGATCGGTTGATAGAGTTGCGTTAGGGTTTGCCAACTCTGATCAGTCAACCGATCCGCCAACCGAACCAAAAAGCCCGTCTTTGGCTGCAATTGGTGCCAGGAATCCTCCATGCCCTATTTCGCCTCACTTTGCCGATGGTTCCGGTCTTTCGCCTTCGCCTTATCTTTATCCATCATATCTTTCAGTTCGTTGAAGAAGACGCCGGTATCCTTGAACTGCCGATAAACACTGGCAAACCGGATATACGCAATCTCATCAACATCAACCAACCGGTTCATCACATATTCACCGATCAACTGACTCGAAATTTCATTTACGCCTAGCGCGCGAATCTTATTTTCCACGTCATCGACAATTTTTGTCATGACGTCCATCCCCACCGGCCGTTTTTCGGCTGAGCGAATGATTCCCCGCAGGATTTTTTCGCGATTAAATTCCTCACGGGTGCCGTTCTTTTTAATTACCAACAGCGGTGTCACTTCAACCCGTTCAAACGTCGTGAACCGAAAGCCACAGCTCTCGCACTCACGGCGCCGACGGATGACGCGCCCATCGTCGGTCGGTCGACTATCGACGACCCGCGATCCATTATGATGACAGTGCGGACACTGCATTTTGGTCACCTCATTTTTTCATTGGTTACACGTTAACTCTCGTATCACTGGTAGTTGATTGGCCGCTGACTACTGCCAGCAACCGGCAGGTGTTCTGCTGCTTGTCAGACCATCACCTAGCCATCGGCCAACACACCGCTTAATCCAGTCCCTCAGTTAAAATCGCTGCAGATGAGCCCAAATTAGTGGTGTCAAGCCATTTTACCACTTGTTGGCGGGTTTCGGCAATCGTTCCCGCATTATCAATCACAACGTCTGCCAGGGCCACCTTCTTGGTGATAGGCCATTGCTGAGCCATTCTCGCCTGTGCCGCGGAAGCCGACAAGCCGTCGCGCACCATCAACCGTTGCTGCTGAATCGTCGGCGACGTTGCAACCACCATCACGTGATCGACCAGCCGAATCAGGTAACCCACTTCATAAAATGTCGGCGCATCAATAACCACCGCGGGTACCTGCTGTTGCCGGTAGGCTGCTAACTGCTGCTGAATGGCCGTCTGAATCAACGGCGTCGTGATTGCTTCTAGTCGGCGTAAGGCCGCGGGCGCGCTGAAGACCAACTGGCCTAATTTTCGTCGATTCAGCTGGCCATCAGCCAGCTGATAGTTCGGCCCAAAGGCTACCAGAACCTTGCGTAGCCCGGGGGTTCCCGGGGCCACCACCTGACGGGCAATAACGTCCGCGTCAATGATCTTTAATCCTGCCTGTTTGAGCCACGCACTAACCGTCGATTTACCCGTGGCAATGCCACCAGTCAGTCCCCAAACCTCAGTCATCGGCTAACCCCTCCTGAATTTCAGGGGGATACGGCTGACAGTGGGGGCAAAAATGAGTCCCCCGCTGTGCGACCTTAATCTTAACGATTTCAGTGCCACATCGTTCACAAGGCTCGCCCTCATGGCCATACACATGCAGCTCATTTTGAAAATCACCGGTCTCACCAAAGGCCGTTGAGAAAGTGTGCACCGTCGTCCCGTGGCCCTGAATTGCCTGCGCGATCTCCGCGATAATATTCTGCCGTAATACGGCTAATTGTGCCTTGGTCAACGTATCGGCTGGCGTTAGCGGATTAATCTTCGATAACCACAGCACCTCATCCACGTAAATGTTTCCTAGACCCGCAATCTTGGACTGATCCAGTAAAAATGGTTTGACGATCTTATGCGACTTTCCGAAGACACGTTGCATGTAAGCCAGCGTCAACGCACTTTCCGTTGGTTCCGGCCCCATCTGCGCCAGCGACTTCAGTTCGGTCGTCTCGGTTCCCGTCTTGACTAACCGCATTCGTCCAAATTTACGCGTATCGTTATACCGTAGTTCCCGCTGATCCTTCAGATGAAAGATGACGTGCGTATGCTTCGGAATTGGACTCCCCTCAGGTTGCACATCATATTTCCCCTCCATTCGCAGATGGGAAATCAAGGTCAGGTCCCCGCTGAAACGAAAGAGCAGATACTTCCCCCGCCGATCAATCTTTTCAATTTTGCGATCAATTAAATCCGCCGTAAAAATTTCAGCATCTGGCCGGACCATCTTAGGGTAGTAAACGTCCACATGGTCAATCGTGGCCCCAGCGACAAGCTGCGTGAGCCCGCGACGAACCGTTTCAACTTCTGGTAATTCTGGCATGGCTTTCTCTCCTTTTGGTGCTACTTAGCGCTGTACCAAGTTGACCCGTAGTGACTTTCCACCTTCAGCGGAATCTCGAGGTCTACGGCTGAATCCATCACACTAGGAACCAACTTTTCCAACGTTGCAATCTCCTCAGCTGGTGCTTCAAAGATCAATTCATCATGGACCTGCAATAACATTGTGGCTTGCAAGTCCTTAATAGCGTCTTCCATCCGGATCATGGCGATCTTGATAATGTCGGCGGCACTCCCCTGAATTGGCGTGTTCATTGCCGTCCGTTCGGCAAAGGACCGTTGATTGAAATTCCGGGAATTAATATCCGGTAGATACCGCCGCCGGTGCGCAATGGTTTCAACGTAACCCAGCTCGTGCGCCTGTTGAACCATGCGTTCCGTATACGCCTTAACGCCAGGGTATTCTTCGAAGTACGTGTCAATAAAGTTTTTGGCCTGCTTCCGAGAAATACCAATATTTTGCGATAGGCCAAAGTCACTAATCCCATAAACGATCCCAAAGTTAACCGCCTTGGCTTGGCGCCGAATGTTCGGTGTCACTTCGGCATCGGGCGCCATCTTAAAGATCCGACGAGCCGTGGCCGCGTGAATATCTTGCCCCTCTTTGAAGGCTTCTTGCATATTGGCATCGTGGCTCATGTGGGCCAACACCCGCAATTCAATTTGCGAATAGTCGGATGAGAAGATCTGCCACCCCTTATGCCGCGGAATGAAGGCCTTACGGATGGAGCGGCCCTCTTCCGTTCTAACCGGAATGTTCTGCAAGTTCGGATCGACCGAAGACAAGCGGCCCGTCTGCGTTAGCGTCTGCAAATACCGCGTGTGGACTTTCTGGTCTTCGGGATGAATCACCTTGAGTAAGCCTTCCACGTAAGTTGATTGGATCTTAGCAATCTTACGATACCGCAGAATGTTCTCTGCGATTGGGGCATCAGCTGCCAGCTTCTCTAAGACTCCGACTGCCGTTGAGTAGCCAGTCTTCGTCTTCTTGATAACGGGTAAGCCCATCTTTTCAAAGAGGATGTGTCCTAATTGCTTAGGCGAGCCAATGTTAAATTCTTCGCCAGCTTCTTGGTAAATTGTTTGTTCAATCTCAGCAAGTTGTTCGGTGAATTTACTGCCCATCGCTTCAAGTTCTTCAGCGTCAACCGTGATGCCCGCAATTTCCATACGGGCCAGTACGAAGCTCATCGGTAATTCGATTTCTCTGTAAAGCTTAGTCTGTTCGTTAGCATCGAGGCCTTCAAACAATTTAGGCCGCAGCTGTTCAATGGCTCGCGTCTTACGCGCCAAATGTTTGAAGAAGACCTCATCGTCATCCGGAATAGCTCGCTTAGCTCCCTTACCGTAGACGTCTTCATCAGTCGCCACTTGTTCGTAACCGTGTTCCATCGCCACGCGGCCCAAATCATTACTGTTATCATACGTGTTGAGCAGGTATGAACAGAGGAGTAGGTCACAATCAACACCGGCTAGCGTAATGCCTAAGCGATTTAAGCCCACGTACGTCCGTTTAGCGTCGAAAACCTGTTTAGGTGTATCAGCGGCCGTTAGAATCTCTTTTAAGGGGGATTGTTGGAGAAGGCTGACGTCTCGGCTCACCCACCACTGGTCGTCATCCCCAATCGCAAAACCGGCAAAGGATGACGTGTGATAGTTTTCATCCGGCATTTCCAGATAGAATTCACACCCATCGGCGCTAAAATCTGGCAAGGCGGCGATGTTGTCCGCCGTCAACACTGTGTAATCAATGTCTTTAAGCCCCGGGGTAGCTGTTGGCGTTTCCCCTTCAAAATCCATTTTGCTGAGGAACGTCCGGAAATTCATGCGTTGATAGAAGGCGATCAGCTCGTCACGATTTGGTCCCTCGTAGACTAAGTCCGCTACCTGTTTTTCAACTGGTGCATCGCGATTAATCGTGGCTAATTTTTTAGCTAGTAGCGCTTGATCATGGTCCGCGACCAAATGCTCTTTGAGTTTTTTAGCGGTGATCTCGTCGATATGGTCATAGATGCCTTCAACGGAGCCGTATTTTCCCACCAAATCGACTGCTCGCTTAGGTCCGACGCCGGTTACGCCCGGATAATTATCGGAGTTATCTCCTCGAAGTCCCTTGATATCAATGATCTGCTCAGGGGTAACGCCCATCTTCTCTTTCACGTAGGCTGGGGTGTAGCGTTCAATCTCGCTGACCCCCTTCTTAGAGATGGCAACGGTCGTGTGGTCGTTGGCCAGCTGCGTGAGATCTCGGTCTCCCGTCACAATGGTAGTCGTAAACCCGTCGGCTTCCGCTTGCTTAGCCAAGGTTCCGATAATGTCATCGGCTTCATAGTTAGGCAATTCATACGTTTGAATGCCCCGTGCCGCTAGCAGTTCTTTAACGTAAGGAAATTGTTCAGAAAGTTCTGGGGCCGTTTTAGCCCGGCCACCCTTGTAGTCATCATACATTTTCGTCCGAAAGGTCACTTTACCCGCATCGAACGCAACTAAGGCATGCGTGGGGTCCACATTTTTCAGCATCGTTTCCAACATCGTGTTGAACCCATAAATGGCGTTGGTGTGTAAACCCTCGCTATTAGTGAAACGCCCCAAGGATGTATACAATGCGTAAAAAGCCTTGAAGGTCACACTGTTGCCGTCGATCAATAATAATCGTTTGTCCGCCATAATTCGCTCCTCCCGAGTGGGCCAAACCTCTGCCACTCGCGTAATCTGCTTATATTTTACCAAAGATAACTTAAAATCCGAAATGAAAAACCGTTTTAACTAAGAAGTTAGCGCCTAATCTTGAAAATCCACCGGCAGTCATGCCCACGGATCGTATTTCCTATCACACTTGACCACCGAGTCCTCGACAAATCAATTGTATGACACATTAAGCTGCTATATCAGTAATCTAATCACTTGCCAATGTCCTTTCGATCAGAAAAACAAGCCCTGATCAATGTGGATCCGACCGACCCGTTAATCATCAAAAATCGTTCAATTGCAGCATGCAAAAAGCGAGATACCAGTTATCCCGGCATCTCGCTTATCTGTCGACCATTCAGTGATTAATCGCGACCACCAAACAGGCCAAAGATTTGTAAGAGTTGTAAGAACAAGTTAACGAAGTCCAAGTACAGTTGTAAGGCACCGTTAATTGCTAGACCCGTTTCTGAAACTTGATCACCGTATTGGAGATACATCTTCTTCATCCGTTGGGTATCCCAAGCCGTTAAAGCGGCAAAGATAATCACGGCGATGAAGGAGAAGATCATGGCAATCAGCGAACTCTGCAAGAAGATATTAATCAACATTGCCACGATTAACCCAATCAATGCGGCTGTAGCCTGCGTACCAATCTTGGTCAGATCACGCTTAGTCGTGGCCCCAATCGTTGCCATGGTCAGGAAGACCGCGGCACTAGACACGAAAGCTGCCGCAATTGAAGCATTGCTGTAAACCAACGTATAGATTGAGAAGACGGCCCCAGTGACGACCGCGTAGACCATTAGGCCAACCAAGGCCGCAGTTGGACGTTTCATAGATTGTCCGCTAATCACGAATGGTAAGATGAACCACACAACAATTGGCAAGATAATCATACCGCCGCTGAGGTTCTGTAAGGCACCTCTGAACTGGGTTGCCATAACAAAAGCCGTCACAGCAGATACCAGCACAGACAAGCCCATCCAACCGAACATCTTAGTCATAAAACCGTTAAGGCCGACCTCGGTATTAATTGTTTGACGGGGTTGCTGTTCATAGTTGTTCATTGAAACGCTCCTTTTTATCAAAACTTTTCCAGCCGAACACCGCACGATTGCGGCATTGCTTCTGGTTTATTAGAGTATATTCTATCAAATCCATCACCAAATACAAGTAATCCGTCGCGGACAAGCCGAACAAAAAGGGGAATGGTCCGCGCCACTCCCCTTGCTGTTCTTAATTGTTAAATTTATATTGCGGCCAATTATTTACCGGCGCCACCTTCATTATCGGCCTCGCCACTGGCCCAAACTTTGGTCGCATAAATTGAGTTGAATAAGAGTGCTGCTTGTAAGGCCACTTGGGAAAGGTTCGCCCCTAGTGTCCCAATGCTTGTCGCACCAATTAGAATCTGAACCGTCAAGATACTCCAGTACAAAACGTTGGCAATATTTACCACGATCCACAGTGACCAATTTTCCTTGTACTTCAAAATGTACAGGAGTTGGGCAATGATGCTGACCACAAAGTTCACGGAGTCAAAGTATGGCAGTTGACCGTTTAAAGCGGCGAGCACAATCCAGCCGATCGCCCAAGCGACGAACGCCCCAATGAAGATCCACCGCCGCGTATTTTTCTTAAAGGAATGAGTGGCCTCGTCGTGTCCCCACATGTACCAGCCAATGGGTTGTGAAATAACATAAATAATATCCATAGCAAAAGACCCATAGGCGTGGCTAATCCAGGCAACATATGTCATGGCTAAGCATTGAACCAAGCCAAAGATAAACGAAATCTTCCGGCCCTTCATCCCATATACCAGACACAGAACCCCACCAACACCAGAAATCATCCCAATGAAGCTATCCGGCACGATCATGTAAACGACCAGTTGGAGCAAAATTAAGATTGAAACGTAGATGACCTCAAATTTTTTCCAGTTCGTAAATAACTGGTTATACCACCAATTGTGTTGTTTTGCATTGTCCATATCGAATTCCCCTTTTCAATAATCACTGTGCTTGCTGATTTACAAAGACTGATCGCTCAGAATGTTCAGTGCTAGCTTGATTGACGCGGTTTCACCCTGCGCCATGAGATCGTCACCATTTGTAAGGTCGCTGACCCCCGCAGCCAAATCTCCCTCATAGAGCACCACGTTATTCAGGATCGAGAGTGTCTCCAGCCCGCGCTGACGACCGATAACCATCATCGCGCCGGACTCCATGTCCGCTCCCAAGATCCCCTTAGCTGACCAAAAGGCTTCATTCTTCGCATTATCATCCATGTAAAACCCATCATGCGACCGAATAATCCCGTAGTAAGCCTCGGGGGCGTAATAGTGGGCTAGCGCTAACAACCTGAAAGCCGGCACTGCTGGATAAATAGCCGGCACATACTTACTGGTCAAGCCATCATCTCTGACAACCCCTTCACCGATAATTAACTTTCCCAGGTCGATGCCAGACTGCATTGCGCCAGCCGAACCAACCCGAATCACCTTTTTCACGCCCACATTGTTGAGTTCTTCGACTGCAATGCCAGTAGATGGTGCACCAATCCCGGTAGACATGATCAGAATGCGTTTGCCCTGATACGTTCCTAGGATGGACTTATACTCTCGATTGAATGCCCAGTCTTCAACGTCTTCCAAAAACTGACGACTGCGGTCAACCCGCGCAGGATCACCCATGATGATGGCACTATCCGTATTAATTGTCGGCAATAATTGTGTATGTGGTTCTGGTTCTGTCATTTCTATCCCTCATTTCTTAGAATGGTGATCAATTGTGGTAAGTCCGTCACAACAATCTGGGATTTACGAATCGTAATCACACCTAAATCCCGAAGTTGTTTCAGAATGCGATTGAGGTTCCGACTAGACGTATCAATCTCATCGAGGAGATTCGCCCGCGTCATCACCTGGTTACGCTGTGTTGCCCAAATGAGATATGAAATTGCTTGATCCAACGCCGAATGTAAACTATAACGTTCCGTTCGATTCGTCAAGGTAAAAATCTGCATAGATAAATTGTAAATCAATTCTTGCGAAAAGTGTTGATCTTCTTTGAGCCAGACTTTAAACAAATCATTTGATATTTTCAACACCGTTACCGGTGTCAAATTAACCACCGAAGCGCTGTAAGGCTTGTCTAGCAAGGCTTCCTGCTCACCAACAAATGCCCCTTGTTCATAAATATCTAACGCTACCGCCTTGCCACCAGCCGACATGAGATAAATTTTTACCTTACCGGCTGCCACGATATAAGTATTGTCGTATTTATTTCCTTGTAAAAACTGGAAATCGCCCACGTCAAATTGTTCAACTTCAAATTCATTGATGATATGTAACGGACAAGTTCGTAACAATTGTTGCAACTGCGGTGTTTGGTCCACTAAAGCAAAGATATCGTTTCTCATGACCCAAGCAACTCCTTACAAGATAAGATTAGCAAACCACGTCTCAAATCCCAATGACGTGATGCTCTAAATGTATCCGCTTTCACATGAAAATTAGCCCAATTTTGGCCATTTTCAGGACAGATGTCCTCGACAAACTGCCCATCCTATGTAACCGTATTCACCTTTATCATTCTAGTCCATCGGATAACCGCTGTCAGCACCCTTTACGGCAGATTGTTCCCTGACTATACCGTCCTAACAATAACTGTGACGTTGAAACTAGGCAACGTAGCGGTTCCTTCGCCTTGCCGGTCAGCAGATATGGGCTGGAACGGTGCGAACACAACTTGAAGCCTCGAAGGTGCCGAGTCTACAAGCTTGGTTTTCTACTAAGCCAGCGAGAAGTTCACTCACCGACTAAGTAGAACGACGCGCCTGAGCCCATATCTGCCGACCTCACGGCTGATACAGCACTCTTAGGCAACTGAGATGATAACAGTCATAGTCGTTATCGATTGAATTAAAATCATCAAGTAACCTGTTCCCCCAACTGTTGTCGTGGTAAATCCCAGTCAAAGCCGGAGGCGGTCAGGGATGGAGCCAGCCGTGAAAGTGGTGTTAGCTGGCGATTTTTAGCCAGCTTTACAGCACGGGCGACTTTGAAGATACGTGGGTTTCGTAGCTTCAAATCGAGCGAGAAGACTGGTGGTCCTTCCAGGCTGAAGCGTCCCCACAGCAGGCGGAATCCCTGGCAGCCGGAGTGCGGCCAGTTTAGCCTTACCGATTTACCACGTAAAAAAGCGCCCACCAGCAGTTGCCAGCGAGCGCCTCAAATCAATCAAATTTAGTTATTCTTCAAAGATAAGTGGCTCAGTAGTTCTTCGTAAGCCCGTTCGTACTTCTGTACGTCGCCGGCACCCATGAAGACCACCACAGCATCGTGGAAATCCAACAGTGGTGACATATTGTCCACCGTCAAGATCTCGCCACCCTTGGCAATCTTTGCAGCCAAGTCCTTGCTGGAAACGGCACCTTCCGTCTCCCGTGCTGAACTGAAGATGTTGGTCAAGAAGACCTTGTCAGCCAAGTTTAAACTCTTGGCAAAGTCATCCATCAGTGCAATCGTCCGGCTGAAGGTATGGGGCTGGAAGACCGCAATGATCTCTTTGTCCGGATACTTCTGCCGAGCAGCATCCAACGTTGCCTTGATTTCGGATGGATGGTGCGCGTAGTCATCAATGATCGTCATGTCGGCCAGCTTACGTTCCGTGAAACGACGCTTAACCCCTTTGAAATCAGCCAATTCTCGCTTAATTTCGTCCATGTTGACCTTTTCAAAGTAAGAAACGGCAATGACTGCCAAACTGTTGAGAACGTTGTGTTCACCAAACAAGTGAATTTCAAAGTTCCCCAAGTTCTTACCTTCATGATAAACGTCAAAGGTTGACCCAGTAGTTGAACGCTTAATATTCTTAGCTTGGAAATCATCACGATCGTTCGTCCCATAGTAGTAGACGGGCACATCCGTCTTCAATTTCCGTAATTCTGGATCGTCACCCCAGGCAAAGATCCCCTTCTTCACTTGGTTAGCCCAAGTCTCAAAGGCACTGTAAACATCATCAATCCCGGTGTAGTAATCGGGGTGATCGAAGTCAATATTGGTCATAATTGCGTAGTCTGGCTTAGTTGCCAGGAAGTGCCGCCGGTATTCATCAGCTTCATAGACAAAGAAACGAGCATTCGGCGTACCCTTCCCCGTACCATCACCAATCAGGTAAGAAGTCGGTGCCACCCCGCTGAGCACATGTGACAGCAAACCAGTGGTACTGGTCTTACCGTGTGCACCAGCAACACCAATACTAGTGTAGCCTTCGATCAAGTGGCCTAAGAATTCATGGTAACGGTAAACGGGCAAGCCCATGGCGCGAGCCTTCTTGATTTCTGGATGATCATCCGTGAAAGAGTTCCCGGCAATGACGGTGAGTCCTTCATGAATATTAGCGTCATCAAAGCCCATGACCTTAATGCCCGCCTTTTCCAAGCCACGTTGGGTAAACGTGTACTGAGTGATATCTGACCCCTGAACCTTGAAGCCCTTATCATGTAAAATCAGGGCAAGGGCGCTCATCCCTGATCCTTTAATTCCGACAAAATGATAAACCGTTGCGTTATCCATTATGATCCTCTTTTCTACTCTTTGCGGTCAGGCCACGGGACTTCACCAACCGTGCGAGTGACTCTTTTTCCATTCTAGCATATCCCCCCACCCCTTAAAAGGCGTAGACCAATTAAAGAGTCGTGACGACTATTCACCTTATGATGAAAATGGTGCATCCTTGTCGTGCGGTTCGGGGAGGTCCTTACCCAGATCATCCGGCGTGAGGTAGACCTCACGCGGCTTCGATCCATGCTGTGGTGATACGTAATGACTTTGTTCCAAATCATCAATCAGATTAGCGGCACGATTGTAGCCGATTGAGAAGACCCGTTGTAACTTAGACGTTGATACGGTCTTTTCTTGGGCAATATATTCTAAAACTTTGGGTAACAGTTCATCCTGATTCTCTTCAGCCGTTTCCCGTTGGAGTAATCCCTTGGGTTCAAAGGCGTAATGCGGTTTACCTTGCGTGCGGACAAAATCAGTAATCGCGTCGACCTCAGATTCCACAAAGGCCCCCTGTAACCGCATCGGCTGGCTCGCACCATTACCGAGATACAGCATATCACCGCGACCTAACAGGCTTTCAGCTCCGGCAGTATCCAGGATGGTCCGTGAGTCAATCTGACTAGAAACCATGAAGGCAATCCGCGTTGGAATGTTGTTCTTAATCGTCCCCGTCACAATGTCCACGCTTGGCCGCTGCGTCGCAACTAACAGGTGAATCCCGGCTGCCCGAGCTTTTTGCGTAATCCGGACGATGTAGTCTTGAACCTCACTAGCAGCCATCATCATCAGGTCAGCTAACTCGTCAATAATAATAACGATATATGGCATTTTGAGCGAAGGCTCATCGTTGGCATCCGCCCGGTCATTGAATTGTTCAATGTTCCGAACACCCGCCGCAGCCAGCTTTTCATAGCGTTGATCCATTTCAGTGACAACCCACTTCAAGGCAGCCGCAGCGGCCTTGGGGTCGGAAATCACTGGTGACAATAGGTGAGGCAGCGCATCATACGGCGCCATTTCCACTGCCTTAGGATCGATCAATAACAGTTTCACTTGTGCTGGCGTCGCCTTATACAGAATCGACAGCAACAGAGAATTGATGAACACACTCTTCCCGGAACCCGTTGCCCCGGCAATCAATCCGTGCGGCATCTTTCGCAAGTCGGTCACTTGTGGCTTGCCGAACAAATCAACCCCCAGTGCGACCGTCAACGGTGATTCACTATTCTTGAAAGCCGCCGAATTGAGAATTTCAGACAACATGACCGGCCGTGATTTGACATTAGGAATTTCAATCCCGACCGTGGTCTTGCCCGGAATTGGTGCTTCGATTCGAATGTCCTTGGCTGCCAAGGCTAGCTTCAGATCATCATTTAAGTTGGTGATCTTATTCACCTTGACACCTAAGGCGAGGCTGATCTGAAATTGGGTAACCGTTGGCCCCACAGTCCAATCCGTCACGTGAGCGTCGACGTGAAAGGCACTCAGCGTCGCGTCCAAGACCTCTGCTTGATGCTCAATCCATTCATCCAGCGCCTCTTCGTCAGGGACGACGGGCTTAGGTAACAGATCAACGCTTGGAAAATGATAGCCACGCGTGCTTGTCTCATCGGTATCGTTGGCTTGTGCCGTATCAGTAGTGGGCCGATCAAATAACGCGAGGTTCCGTTGATCATTCCCCTCTTCTTGCATGATATCTCCGAGCGAGTGGCCTAGCCCCCGACTCGGTTTGGCTTTAGGCTTAGCTGGCGTCTTGGCTGCTTTGGGCTCGTCCGCTTGCGCCCGCTCCAACAGCTGATTCACTTCGGTAGGCCGCTGGTCGATAGCTGCTGACGAGACCGGCGTGGAGTCTGCACTCGACGTTGTGGCCGCCGCAGAACTGGTTGCGCCCAAGTCAGCGACGGACGTGGACACTTGCTTAGCCGCAGCGGTCGCAGTCACTGCCGGATGATGTTTAGCTGACGCCACACTAGCTGGTACGCCAGCGGCAGAGCTGACCACCAGATGACCAGTCGAGCGAACAGCGGCCGCCGAACTGACCTGCACCGCCGCTGACGTTGCTTCTCGTGCCGACACTGCAGATGTAGCTGCACTCGTCGGCGTTGTCTCCGCCGACCGGCTCGCTTCACTGGCCGTAGTCGTGCGATCCATACCGACTGGCAAATAATCAGCCGCTGAACTGCTCATACTCGTAGCCGAAGCCACTGAATCAGCTGGCTCTGTGGCCGTTGACTGTGCTGACGTTGGGTAAAAGACTTCCGTTGGCGCCGCTGCTTTGACCGCCGCTGATTGTGGCATAGTCACGGTTGCTGAGTCCGCCACACTCGATGTCGCCGCAACAGAACTCTTCACAGCTGCTTGATTTGCCACTGTGTCTGCGTGAACAGCCGCTGAATCGGCTGCTGATGTTGCACTCACTGCCGTAGTCGCCGTGTGAGTTTGATCGTCTACCGAATGATTGGTGATCGTTGCCGCAGAGTCCGCCGCTTCATCAGCCGAACCAAACAGAAAAAAACTACTCTCGTCTTTCTGTAAGCCGGCAATGAGACGCCGATAACGACGCCGTGATTTTGCAGTCGGATGTGACCAATGCAATTGCTTAGGGATCGGGGTCACTTGAAATGGCCGGTAGTTCTCCGCGCTGGCACTACTCTCGGCAGTCGCCGCCGCAGAACTCTCTGGCGTTGCATGCGTAGCCGCGGCCTGGTGTGCTTGCTGGGTAGCCGCCTGTCGTTGTGTCTCTCGTTCCTCACGTTGCCGTAAACGATCATTGCGTTCCTGGCGCTGATTGACAGAGCGTTGCGCCCGTTCAGCTGTCGTATCTTCTAATTGTTCGGGGCTCGGCTTTACCGCAAACTTCCGGAAAAAAGCTGGTCCATCATAGTGCTCCATGTTTCTTCCTCCTTGACGGGTGCACACGGCACCTGCCGAATTTCAACACTACGGGAGGAGACGCCGCTTAAGATTAGCGACTGGTTAACTCATTCCCTATTTTTAATCTAGCATTCAATGACTAGTTTTATGATTTACTTGAATTTGGCAACATCTTCCGGCCGGCATGCATTAAATTTAACGTCTCCGCTGTCGATACCGGATTGATCCCTACCAGGATGATTCGATGGATCAAGTTGTCTTTTTTAGATGTTTAATCGATCAATGGGCATTCGTTTCACCCGACTAACCAATTCGCTTAGAATGGTTAAAGTCAATCTCCCCTATTGTACACAAAAAAGCGGGTTGCCGACAAGGGCTAACCCGCTTTCGTAATGTTTCTTAAGCAATTTTATGAAGCTGAGAAGATCGTTTGGCCACGTTCAAAATCAAACGGTTCGCCAACTTCGTAATCGTCTGGCAAGATTAAGGCTCCTGGCTTTTGAGGCGCATTGGCCAAGCCTAACTCCCGGCCGGAGCAGATCATGCCGTCACTCTCAACGCCACGCAAAGCGCCGGGCCAGATAATCAAGCCGCTGGGCATCATCGCACCGACTTTAGCGACGACCACTTTGATGTCCGCCTGCATGTTGGGCGATCCGCTCACGATCTGAACGGATTGATCATTATCCACGACCGTATCCGTGACTAACAAATGATCAGAATCAGGATGTGGCGTTGCCGTCTTAACGTAACCTACGACAAATTTAGACTCAGTCTGAGCGACCAATTCACCGTTGAATCCAGCGTCTTCCAAAGCAGCATTTAAGGCCGCAACATCATCAACGGTCAACATGACTTGGCCGTTGCCACTGATGTTTGGCAAGATCTTAGAAATAGCTAAGAAATTATAGCCCAACGTCTTTTCCGTTTCAGCATCGTAAATCCGGGCAATGCCATCGCGAACGGTGTGGGCCTGCTTAGGCGTATCTTGAGCAACGATAACAATCAATGTATCCCCTAACTCTTGGGGATTGTAACTAGCAATTAACATGTGGGATCCTTTCCAACGGGTTTAATCGGCGTTAGTTGCCAATGAATTAATAAATTCTTCAACTTCAGCCTTAGTCTTACGATCTTTATTGACTAATCGACCAATTTCAGTGCCATTTTCGTAGGCAATAAAACTAGGAATGCCGAAAACGTTTAATTCGGCAGCCAAGTCGATATTTTCGTCACGATCGACCGCAATAAACTTAAAATCAGGATATTCAGCTTCAATGTCGGGCATTGCTGGCTTAATGAAGGCGCAATCCGGGCACCAAGTAGCGGAAAAGAATAACATGATTTTGCCATCTTTAACGACGTCTTTCAAATCAGCGGCTGACATTTTGGGTAATTGTTCCATGAGGTAAGCACTCCTTTATTTAAGTTTAAAAAATACACAAACATCATTATAGCAATGTGGCCGGGGGATTACAAAGTTTTAGCCTAATCTCCTCATTTTACAGTCGCCTTGTCCGCTTTACCAAGAAAACCATCACACCTGAGAGCGCTAGCCCAATGTATCCTAACACCGTCATCTTAGTCGATTTCTCAGAAGTCTGTGGCAACCTTGCCAGCATCTCTGAAGGACCACCAACCTTAAGTTGGTTACCCGTAAGATTTCTCGCTGCGATTAGCTTGCCAGCACTCTGATAAGGTGCTCTCTCATATGACTGACGACCAGTCGCTAACTTATGCCAAAATGTTTCAAACACACTATCTTGACCGATGTCCAATGCTCTAGCTACTGCGTCCACTTTAGTTTGTGCTGCTATCTGTTGAACGGTTAAATGACCGGTCTCACTATTTATTTTCAACACTTGGATAGTGTCACTGCCGTAGGACTTTTCAAAGATATAACTATACTTCTTCGTATTGAAAAGTCCAACGTACTTGCCGCGATCAATCACGTTGTTAGTTGAACAATAAGCCCGTTTTCCCGCTGGTATCGTCTGCACCGAAATGGCCGGCTGCCCTTGAATATCCTTGATCAGGTTGATTTCAAATCCTCCGTCGATAATTTGAACCGACTTTAAGCTACCATCCCCGTAAGTAATAGTGAAAATGCCCATCTCGCCTATAGACGTAGCACGTACCCGTGGAACCCGATAAGTAAAGGTCACCGTTTGCGCTTGCGTCCCATAAATACCCCTGATTCGTGAAGGATCCTTCAACATGAAATCTTTATCGTCGCCAGTCGTAAATTCTAAGCTCTCAGCCGTAAATTTATCCCCCACGTGCCCGGTCATGACATCCTTGAGCAATTCACCACCCAGGTCGGTCACGTAACGAACGTAGACCTTACCCTTCGCCGTCTTTTTTGGCGTCACATTTGCTGTTGATTGTGTGCCATTGGTAACTTGATTTTTATAGGGCGTTGGTTGATTCGGCACAGACGTCGTTTCACGTAACGGTACTGGATTATCGTCATCCTTATCCGCTATCTGTTCACTGGTGGCCGTTGCCTTATTACCAGCGTCAGCCGTATTCGCCAGGTTAGATCCAGCTACATCCCTGTCCTCCTGTGTGTCTCGCTTGGTAGCCATATTTTCAGTCTCAACTTCTTGATCACCTGCAACCGGTGCTGATGGTGCCTGCTTATCCGGTTGTTCTTCTGAGCCAGAAGTGTTGACCACATCAGCCGTGACCGGTGCCACCACAGGTTTCTCTACAAGTGATCCCTTATCTTCCGAAGCAATCCGCTTACCGATGGTTTCAATTTGACTACCAGTTTCCGCTGCTTGCGCGGTGACTGTTTTTTCTTGAGTCAATGCCACGGAGAACAGCGAAACTCCTAATAATGCTAAATATTGACAACGTTTTTGACCGGCAAAAGCAGGCCTCATTTTACCTAATACACGTGATTGTTTAATCATCTGCGGCTCCTCATCTCTATGTAAGAACTAATAAATCGAGTAAAAACAATTATAAAATCATCGGAACAATGCTACGATCATTGCTAGTCTATCCATCTTATCAAATATGTCACAAACCTTATATTCATAATTTAGCTTTAAACGTTCATAGAATCAACATTAATTTCACCTATGTATCTGCCACAATCTATCAAGACTAACAAATAATCGTTTTCTCAAATAGTTAACCTTTACATCTTGTCAGAGTCTGCGTATACTAGCCACAAAATTATTTTCGCAACTTTTCTGCCTTTTTACGGGAACTTCCGGCCAAACATTGCTATACTAAGGGCAGTTAAAACTTTTACACGTCTATAACAATAACTGCTGAGGAGGCGGTAGGATGACTGCTAGAAACGGACAACTTTATCAACTGAGCCTTACCGGTGTAATCGGAGGTCTCATGGGCATTTTCATCACGCGCTTCTTTGGTGGCGGCTCACGTTTGAACCCCGACAACATCTTAGAACGGGTCAAGCATCAGTTCCGCCAAGAATCCCCCATTGAAGGCGCCTGGATTGAGAAGCATGCGGTGCCTTTCCAAAAATTTGCGGTTAAATCTCGCGTTTATTATGGTGGTATCACCCGCTATGAGGATGACAAATTAGTTCAATACCAATTTGTGGCCGACGCCAACACCGGAAGTGTCCTTGATATTCACCGTCTTTAATTGAATACGATTTAAACACAAGTGGCACGCTGAGATTTCAACGTGCCACTTTTTGCGTTTCCGTTAACGATAACCATTTTGAATTGCCCGACACAAATCGTATATACCGACAATCAGAAATATACACAGCGGCGCCACCCGCATCAACACAAATGGTGTCTCAAACAAAACTGCTTTCCAGAACCATTCTCCCTGCATCTGCCACAGCCCGGGCGTTAAGTACCAGCTTTTAATATCCAAAAAGTTGATGTTACCAGTCAGCCACCAGTAGACAAAGACGTAAGTTAGGAAAAACGTTGCATAAGCGAAACTGAACCGGCCGAATCGGCGCTTTACGCTAGCCTTGGATTGTTCATCCGAAAAGATATCCCGATCCGAAGTTGCTGTTTTCTGCTGAAGATATTGGATGCCACCATGACGACTCCCAGCAATTAACCGCCACCCACTATCGCTAAAGAATTGGCGATAGGCCTGATAGTCACGCCGACTCATCCCCTTATCCCGAAAATCCAAGCGTGTGTAGGGATTGAATTGGTCGTCAGCCGTCAACTCTTGAAACGTGTAGCAATGCAGATATGGATTTACCCAATCCAAGCGGTAACCACCTTCCTGAATCGTATTAATCCAATTTTCCTCGCTATCAAGGCTCAAAAACACGCGAAATTTTTTCATCTTCTTCTCCCCATTTCTAATAGCCGAACTGTTCAGCCAGCTTCCCCAAGTCCCGTAATCGTTGCGTCTCTAATCGTAAAATTGATTGACCCGTTTCCGTGATGTGATACACCCGCCGCCGTTTGTCGCTGCTGGGTACCTCCTTGATCCACTTTAGTTTCAGCAAATTCTCAATTGCCCCATACATGGTGCCCGCCGCCACTTTAACGGTGCCCTGACTCAACCGTTCAATCTCTTGGATTGCCGCGTAACCGTGGAGGGGTTGTGTGAGGGCTAGTAAGATGTAATACGTCGTTTCAGTTAATGGTAAATTCTTATTTCGTGTCATTTTCCTCCTGAATCGCCCTTTCTTATGTAAAGTTAGACTATATACAGATCAACTATATATAGTCTAACTGCTTATCGGGTTTTATTCAAGTGAAATCTCTCAATGATAATTCCGATCACACGCCGACTGCCAGAAATCCCGCCTGCTCCAGCAGGAAAATGTGACACAAAAAAGGCTACCCTAACAGGTAGCCTTTCCCTTAACACGAGTCACTGGCGCCAACCAAGACGCTTGGCTACCAGTCAGTTTAAACGTGTTTAAGCTTATTAGAATGATTCGACATGTCGGTCCGGACGATCAATACATCCGTCACCGCATTAGCCACCACCGCGCTGGCCGTGGAGCCCATCAACATACGTTCAACCACATTGGAACCAATGGCGCCAATCATAATCAGATCAGCCCCGTATTCCTGCGGTAGGGTCTTGGCAAGGTCAATGTTTGGATGACCATAGAACACGGACGTTTCAACGTGTTTGACACCTGCCTCCTCCGCTTGTTTACGGTACGCAGCGACGGTCTGTTCCGAACGTTGGCGGGCCTCATCCATGACTTCCTGATCAACAAAGCCGAAACCGACCTTAGTATTATTGCCGATTCCCACGTAATCGCCACCCGTCATAATGGTGGCAATAATTAAATCAGCTTCGTTTCTGACAGCAACCGCAATGGCTTTTTCCACTGCACGCTTTGCTTGCCGGGAACCATCCACTCCAACTAGAATCCGCTCGTAGCGTTCGGACATTTTTACCACTCCCTTGTGGGTGCTCTCGTCACCCTATTTCGTTAACTCATAGGTTGCCTGCCCATAAATGGACATCGCCTTAATTAAATCATCTTCTGGTTGGAATTCATCTGCTTGGTGCATCGTGTCCTGGGTACCAGGGAATAAAGCACCGAAAGCTACCCCACGCTTCATCAAGCGGCCATAAGTCCCGCCACCGACAACTTCTGGTTGGGCGTCAGTATCACCGGTTTGTTGCCGGTAAACGTCCATCAGTGTGGTCACAATTGG
This sequence comes from Levilactobacillus tujiorum, assembly GCF_012641185.1. GTDB lineage: Bacteria > Bacillota > Bacilli > Lactobacillales > Lactobacillaceae > Levilactobacillus > Levilactobacillus tujiorum. The sequence continues at coordinate 21,169 of NZ_JAAXLK010000003.1, read as the reverse complement.
ATCGCTAGGATCAACGTAGTGTGGCACCATTTCACGGCCCTGCTCAATGTTCACGTTCATCATCTCAGTTGCTTTCTGCAAGCCGACTAAGATTTCCGCGGCCCCAATGCCCGTTGGGTAACGGAAGTTAGTGTTGATCAGACCACCCTTATCGGCGGTAAAGGTCATCACACCAACGTTCATGGTCAGATCACCCATGACTTTATCGGTGAAGGCCAAGCCCAGCTTGTGAGCCCGTGAATCGTCATGCAATTCGTTAGCTAAGAGCGCCAAGAAGTCTTCAGCGTCGCCGCCAAAGTCATATCCCGTCAGGAAGCTCGCCAAATACGTTCCGGCATTAATCCCGTTCTTAGGTTCCATCCCGTGAGCTGCTTTACCAATCACTTGGAGGTGCACGCCAGCTTCATCGGCCGTGGCCGTACCCGTTACCGGTTGTTCGGCAGTAAAGGCGTTGAAATCGGCCACCATTTGATCGGCATCAGCACCTTCAACCGTTGCTTCGGCATCCCGTGGGACCATGTTTTCTCGCAATCCCGCATCGAATTCACGTAACGTGACACTGCCACCGTTGGCCCCGCCAAAGTGACTTTCAAAGGTGACATTACCCTTTTCACCATTGATTAATGGAAATTCAGCATCGGGAGAGAACCCTAACGTTGGCGCTGGTTCCAGATCGAGGTAGTGGTGCATCCCCGTCCAGTCACTCTCTTCGTCAGTACCGATAATGAACCGAATCTTCTTCGTCGGTTTAATCCCTTGATCCTTCATCATCTTCAACCCGTAGTAAGCGGCCAATGCTGGTCCCTTATCGTCAGAGGTTCCCCGACCATACAAGTTGCCGTCCTTCTTGGTCAGTGTAAATGGATCAGTATGCCAGCCCTTGCCACCAGGCATCGTATCAGCGTGCCCGAGAATAGCTAACGTCTCATCACCTTCACCATATTCAACGTAACCGACCAAATTATCGAGGTTCTTGACAGTAAAACCATCACGTTCTGCTAATCCCAGAAAGGCGATCAGTGCCTTTGCGGGGCCGGGACCGAGTGGGTAGTCTGCAGTTGCTTTAGAATCATCACGTGCGCTGTCGATGCCAACTAAAGTCGTCAAGTCAGCGACATAATCCTCGCGGTACTGTTCAGATAACTGTTGCCAATCAATTGCCATGATTGGACCTCCTTTAATTTTTTCGGACTACAACAATGTCCAAAGTATACTTATTGTCAATTTTAGCATAACCCTGGCGAATTGTAAGCCGTTTTCTACCACTAAAATGCTATACTGAAAGCGAAACCAATTTTGAGGAGGAATTCATAATGGAAACGCTCTCGCAATCCATTCTGACCAAAACCATCCGGCAACGCCCAGCCGACAGTTACAAGGGAACTTACGGCCGGGTGACGCTAATCGGCGGCAATCGTAATTTCGGTGGTGCCATTCTGATGGCCAGTGCCGCTGCCGTTTATGCTGGCGCCGGGCTGGTAACCACCATTACCGATGCCAGCAATCAGACGAGTCTGCATGCTCGCCTGCCAGAAGCCATGTTTGCCGATCTGAATAATCATGAACAGCTGAAAAGCCTCGTCCAGTCCGCTGATGTCGTCGTTATCGGCCCCGGCCTGGGTGCGGATGAGGCTGGCTTAATGGCTCTAAACACCACCTTCAGTGCCCTTCAACCGCAACAACACGTGGTGATTGACGGGTCGGCCATTACCCTAATCGCCCAGCATCACCTGACGCTTCCCGAGGCACACCTGATCTTTACGCCGCATCAGATGGAATGGCAACGACTCAGCGGCATCGCCATCGCCGATCAAACGGTAGCTAACAATCAGCCCGCCGTCGCTAAACTCAACGCAACTGTTGTGGTCAAATCCCACCGCACCCAGATCTACACGCCCACTGCTGTGTATGAAAATCCACTGGGGACGCCCGCCCAAGCAACCGGCGGGATGGGCGACACCTTAGCGGGGATGGTCGGCGGCTTTGTTGCTCAGTTTAGCAATGCTACTGATGCCGTTCTCGCCGCCGTTTACAGCCACAGTGCGATTGCCGAAATGTTAGCGGAGAAACAATACGTGGTGTTACCCCACCAAATCATCGACGTCTTGCCACAATTTATGAAGGCACACGAAGCTTTGGTCTGATGTAAATTTCACAGAGATACGGCTGAATTAGTTAACACCTGTTCTGGCTTGTAAAAAGCGCCCTAAGTCGGCATACTAAAGATACTTTCGGAGCCACACCGTTGACTCCCTTGCCAAAGGAGCATGCATTTATGGATGATTTAACTTTACCATCAGCAATTACCAATTTTATTGCCGCCACCAATGCCGGTGATTCCCAGCAATTTGTCGCCCAATTCACGCCTGATGCCGTTCTCAATGATTGGGGAACCGAGTATCACGGCCCAACTGAGATTGCGAACTGGAATCAAACCGACAATATTGGTAAGCAATCCCACTTTGAATTACAGGATTTCACCCAAGACGACGCCACGACTTGGACCGTCCAACTGGTCGTCACCGGCAACGGCTTTAATGGCACCAGTCCTTTTCGGATGACGATCAAAGATAATCGACTGGTTAACGTCACCATTCTGCCAGATTAAATCGCCAACTAGACGAAAACAGGAAGTAACCTCACGCTGAGATTGCTTCCTGTTTTTAGTTAACTAAAATTAATAAGAATATCGCCGGCATTATCATCCTGCCACAGCATAACTAGCCTAACTTAGAAGACGTTTCCGTTTGGCTCTCAGTTGACGACTCCAATGGACCATTCAGGTCATCAATTTCCGTTGGAAACAATCCGCGATATGAAGCTACCGATAGATCAACCGGTAAGGCCATCGGTCCCAAGGCTATCCGACTGACCGGACCATTGATCGCTTTCAACGCGAGTAACGTGGGAACCGCCGCGTTCAAATCCCGCGTTTGCACCGTGGCCGTCGTGGTCTGGTGGAGCGTATCCGGAACCAATTTAACCGCCGAAAACGTCAAATCAGCGGCTAGAGTCGGCAACTCAGTCACCACACCAGCCAGTGGCATCCGCAGCGTGCTGACCCACTTCTGGGCCGCCACATCTGTTAGAAAATGGTCGTCGTCACTTGCCAGCACCAGTCCGGTGGCTTCCTTAGGCAGGTCGGCCAACGCTTTTAACGGACGGACCTGATCCAAGGTGTTCAGCAGACTTCCCAGGCTATGCGCACTGGTAGGATCCATACTCAGCTGAAACCCAATTGGCTTATTGAAGATTAAATACTGGGGCTGACGTCCCGTCACGGCCATCCCATCCACGCGGACCTGATCGGCTTTGACCACATCCGTCAGGGGCGAATCGACTGCCGCATCGTTAACGGTGACCCGTCCCTGTCGCAGCAACCGCAAGATCTGCCGCGGTGTTCCCTGCCGATGATCCGTTAAGTAACGTTCAATGTTCATTGCCATTGCCTCCTAGTGAATGTGTAACCGCCGTCGTATACCAGCCACCCGGTCGCCGATAATCGCATCGGCTAACCGACTCTTCAGGGTCATGTAAACGTAGAAGTAACCGCCTAAAGCAGCTGCGATGGCCGTCACCACAAAACTGATGATCCGGCCATTACTCCCCGCTAAACTCCCGACCATCACCACAACCCGGGCGATGGCAAACGTCCCAATTGACGCCAATAAGATGCCGTTGGTCTTCTTGGCAATGGTGGCATAGTTAATGCCAAATTGAACATCCAGCGAGTGGATAATCAGGTAGCACGTCACGAAGAGACCAATTCCGGTCGCCACTAATGGGCCAAACGCCCCTAAGAGGTACACCAATGGCCATTGGACGATGAATTTCACGACCGTTCCCACCGCGAAGTAGTGAACGGCCCGCCGATTTTGCGAGATTCCTTGCATCAACGCCGAGACAACGGTATACAGCCCCAACAAGATTGACAGATATGACGAGAACGCCAAAATTGAAGATCCCAACGCTTCTTGCGTTTGACCATAAAAGACAATGTTCAATGGCCGCGCCACGGCAGCCATCCCCAAAGCGGCCGGAATCATGACGAATTCAAACATGAGGAACGCATTCGTCAATTGGCCAGAAATTTCATGCTTATTGCCGCGCGTATAGGCTTCCGACAATAAAGGCACGACCGTTACCGCCAATGCTGACGATAACGAAATGGTAATCATAATCAATTTATTCGCATTGACACCAAACAGCGCGAAAAGATCATTCAAATAGGCGTCGGAGTAATTCCCCGCCAAATGCATGATCGGCGCAAAGGTATACTGATCAATCAATTGAAAGATCGTAATCCCGGCACCCAAAATAATGAACGGCACCGCTTGGGCAATAATTTCTTTATATAATTGTTTAGCCGGCACAACGAGTTCGTTATTACTACCAGCCACTAACCCGCGAAAATGGTCGCGTCGCCGCCAGTAATACACGCCCAAGACAATCAGTCCACACAGCGCCCCAACGGCCGCCGCCAGCGTTGACTGTGACACGGCACTGACCCAGTCGCCCTTCATCACGTACATGATGACAAAGGCCGTCAGCAACATGTAAGCCACTCGCGCTAGTTGCTCCACAAACTGTGAGATTGCGGAAGGCGCCATCTGCTGAAAGCCTTGGAAATAGCCCCGCGTCAGACTCATGGTTGGAATAATCAAGATCGCCCAGGCCAGCGAATGCAGCACCGGAATTAAATGTCGATCACCACCGGTAAATAGTGGTGCCCCCACGAATAGCAGCAAGGCTATGCTGATTCCCGTTAGCAGCGCAATGACTAACCCCCGTTTGTAGAGCCGGACACTGATGCCATATTCATTTAACGCATTGTAGTGTGCAACCTGCTTAGCAATCGCGGAAGGAACCCCGGCAATTGCCGCAATCAGAAAGAAACTGTAGATGTTGTAGCCCTTACCATACAACGCATTGGCTTGCAGGAAGAACGTCCCGAACCAGATACTCCAGGGAACAATATAGATCGCACCCAAAATCCGCGAAAAAATACTCCCGGCCGTCATCCACGCGGAACCTGAGACCATTTGATCCTGTGCACTCACGGTTTGATTACCGGTATGATCAGACCTTGTCGACATTTGACACCCTACTTTCAATTTCTAAAATTCACCGTAATCCATACTCGACTAAATGTCGAGCTAATCAAACAATTATTATACCATAGCTTGGGAATCGTAAAGGTCAGGTTTCGGTAAAGATTTATAAATGAGCTGGCCGCCGCGGTTTGCTTACCGGATACGCCGAACAGTGGTATGCTGGAAGTAGTCAGGAAACAGACTATTCAAGGAGGAATGCCATTATGACGCAAACGGCAACGCCGGAGATGCAGATGTCCCCGGAAAGAGCGAAACAGGTTGTGCGGATGACCAAAAGTATCCGACAACATTTTCCAGAGTTAGCAAAAGTACCGGACGCTCAACTCATTTACGCAACCTGGCGTAGTTTTAAGCGGATCGACCAGACCAATGATAGCGATTATCAAACGATGGCTGACGTTTTCTTCCACGAATTTGACCGTCACTTACTCAACTACCAGTTTTCCAAGGACGGCGAAGATGAAGTCGTTAAACACCGGTTCTTCGCTATTTTAACAGAATTACTGCAATAGTTAAGCACTAAGTCCCCTCGTTGACCGGTTGGTCCGCGAGGGCTTTTTGTGTAAAAGAGTGCGGAACCAAACGCTTAGCTAGTGAGCATTAACGTCATTATCCTGGAAATCCCGGGCTTGGATTTTTAGGATAATGGGGTTAAGCGCAGCTAGCTGTTTGGTGTAGCACGTTTCGGCTATAGAAAATTAAAGAACTACCACCGAGCATTAACGTCATTAAGATAAAAAGCCCGGGCTTGGCTTTTTGGCTTAATGGGGTTAAGCACAGGAGTCTGCCTGGTGCAGCACATTTCGGCTATCGAAAATTAAAGAACTACTGCCGACCACAAACAGCTAACACACTAAACTTTAGGTAAACTATGGCTTCAAGCATCTCCAATATGCGGTATACTAGTTATATAGTTATTGATGGCGCTGCCAAAGTAGTTGTCATCAATTAGACTTAACTTAAAGTGAGGCGATTAGTTTGCGTTACTTAGCATTATTGGGTAGTCACGAGCGTCATGGCATTACTGCTGGCTACCTTCAAGCTGTCTTAGACGACCTACCGGACTCGGCTGAGGTTGAAACCGTCTTTTTACGAGACTACGATATTTATCCAGATACCAAGGAAAAGGCTTGCCCAGCACTCGACGAGATCGAGGCCAAGATGGCCGCTAGTGATTTCTGGATCATCTGTGCCCCAACCTACTGGGGTGGCATGTCAGGCGTGATGAAGCAGTTCTTTGACTGCATGCGCTTCCGACTGGTTCGGATGACCTCAAAAGCAGATACCCTACCCGGCAAATATAAGAACAAGCATTACTTGAGTATGACGACCTGCTTTATCAGCTCAACGGAGAATTTCTTCACCGGGATTACTGATCAAACCTTTGTGACCATCGATCGCGTCTTAACCGGCGCTGGGTTGATCAAGGTGGGTGAATTTGTTGGTACTGGAACCTGGGGCACCCACGCGCCACGGGAATCCAAACTGGCAGAATGTCATCGGCTGGCTCAGAAGATTACCAACCGACCACGAAAGGATGATAATACCTTGAAACGTTACATATTGCTTTTCTTCATGATCGCTGTCATGGCGCTGATTACTATGGGCCTGCAAGCTTGGTGGTTCGGTGTCTTTGCAGCTGGTAAATTCTGGCTGACCTACGCCAGCTTTGTGATCATCTTCTACATTTTACTGGCCAGCATCCTTCACTTCTTCACGTTTGTTCGCCACCGTCGTCGGTAAGCCAATGTTATCACATGCGAATAGAGCCATCACCAATGGATTTTCTAAAAACAGCTTCCTCACTGGGAGCTGTTTTTCTCATGGTCATTAGTAATCACAACTAAGCCATTTCGTAATGCGCCTTTTCACTCAGAAACACACTGATCGACTCGCCATGTTATCCTGGCCTCCCAAATTTCCAACAAAAAAAGGTGCCAGTCACTCTCACTTAAGAAAGTCACTGACACCCCAAATTACAAAATCAATTTAATTTTAGTTCGCCACGATATTGACCAGTTTGCCCGGTACCACAATGACCTTACGAACAGTCTTCCCATCCGTGTGTAACTTTACCGTATCGTCAGCCAGTGCAGCAGTTTCAATTTCGTCCTTAGCGGCGTCCTTAGCCACCTTCAAGTGGGCACGGACCTTACCGTTAACTTGAACGACCATCTCAACCACATCTTCGACTAATTGCTTAGGGTCATACGTTGGCCACTTTTCGTAAGCAATCGTTTCGTCATGGCCCATTAATGACCAGAGCTCTTCGGCGATATGCGGCACGATTGGTGAAATCATCTTGACGAAGCCTTCCATGTAGCGCAATGGTAAGCTATCCGTCTTGTAGGCTTCGTTGACGAAGACCATCAGTTGTGAGATGGCGACGTTAAAGCGCATGGCTTCCATGTCCTCACTCACCGTCTTAACCGTCTGATTGTAGATCTTATCCAACTTACCGTCATTAATCATCGTTACGCGGTCACGGAGATGGTTGTTATCATCGATCAACAACCGCCATACCCGATCTAACCAGCGACGAGACCCATTGATGCCTTCCGTGCTCCACGGCTTGGAAGCTTCCAGTGGTCCCATAAACATTTCGTACAGGCGTAAAGTATCGGCCCCATCCTTCTCGACAATTTCATCGGGATTGATGACGTTTCCCTTAGACTTGGACATCTTTTCATGGTTGGTTCCCAAGATCATCCCTTGGTTAACCAACTTCTGGAAAGGTTCCTTGGTAGGCACAACGCCAAGGTCGTAGAGGAACTTGTGCCAGAACCGTGCGTACAGCAAATGCAAGACGGCGTGTTCGGCACCACCAATGTACAGGTCGACGGGCATCCAGTACTTCAGCTTGTCAGGATCGGCAATGGCTTGATCGTTGTGTGGATCAATGTAACGCAAGAAGTACCATGAACTCCCCGCCCATTGTGGCATGGTGTTGGTTTCTCGCTTCCCTTTACGACCATTCTCGTCAACCACGTTCACCCAGTCGGTCAGGTTGGCCAGTGGACTTTCTCCGGTACCAGAAGGTTCCAGTTGCTTAGCGGCTGGCAATTTCAATGGTAATTCGTCTTCAGGTACCAGCGTGGTTTCCCCATCCTCCCAGTGAATAACTGGAATTGGTTCACCCCAGTAACGTTGACGGGAGAAAATCCAGTCACGTAGCCGGAAGTTAACCTGCTTGTGGCCAGCATCATGTTCTTCGAGCCAGTCGATAGCTGCCTTGATGGCCGTCTTCTTGTCCATCCCATTCATAAAGTCAGAGTTGATGTGTTCACCATCGCCGGTGTATGCTGCCTTCTGAACATCCGTATCGTCATCGCCAGCAATCACCTGAGTAATTGGCAGATTGAACTTCTGAGCGAACTCATTGTCCCGGTCATCATGCGCTGGTACGGCCATAATAGCCCCAGTCCCGTAGGAAGCCAGCACGTAATCACCGATCCAGATTGGCAACTTCTTACCGCTCAACGGGTTGATGCCGTATGCGCCGGTGAAGACCCCAGTCTTATCCTTGTTCAAATCAGTCCGTTCGAGATCCGACTTGCTTTCAATGGCTTCCTTGTAAGCTTTAACGGCATCGGCTTGTTCCGGCGTCGTAATTTGATCAACCAGAGCATGTTCTGGTGCCAGCACCATGTAGGTTGCCCCAAATAGCGTGTCCGGCCGCGTCGTGTAGACCTCGACCTTGGTATCTTCCTGCCCAGCAACTGGGAAGAAGACGCTGGCACCTTCGGAACGACCAATCCAGTTCCGTTGCATTTCCTTGATGCTATCAGGCCAGTCCAGGTCGTCCAAGTCATCAATCAACCGGTCAGCGTAAGCCGTGATCTTCAGCACCCATTGGCGCATTGGGACCCGGTAAACGGGGTAGCCGCCCCGTTCCGTCTTACCATCCACGACTTCTTCATTAGCCACAACAGTTCCACCCATGAAGTCTGGTGCCCAGTTGACCATGATCTTGTCTTCGTAAGCCAACCCCTTCTTGTAGAGTTGTTCGAAGATCCACTGCGTCCACTTGTAGAAAGACTCATCGGTCGTGTTGACCTCGCGACTCCAGTCATAGGAGAAGCCTAGTGAGCGAATCTGCCGCTTAAAGTTCTTAATGTTGTGAGCCGTGAAGTCCTTAGGATTATGCCCTGTCTTCAAAGCATATTGTTCGGCTGGTAAACCGAACGCATCCCATCCCATTGGGTGCAAAACGTTAAAGCCTTGCATCCGCTTCAACCGGGCCATAATATCCGTTGCCGTATAACCCTCAGGATGTCCCACGTGCAACCCTTGACCAGAAGGGTATGGGAACATATCCAATACATAATACTTCGGTTTACTCTGGTTGTCAGCGGTCTTGAAGGTATCATTGACCCGCCAGTAATGTTGCCACTTGTGCTCAATAATCTCGTGTTTGTAAGCCAAAAACTTCGCTCCCTTTCTCAATCCGACGTCGTGCCACAAAAAAAGCCCCCAGTAGTCCAAAATGGGCTACTGTAGGGCGTCTAAGCGCGGTACCACCTACATTTCCCCAAAGTCACTCTGGGGCTCATTCCGGCTGATAACGTCGCCAAACGCCCACCTTGCGGCAGAAAGACTCAGAGATAAGTTCATCCCAGAAGTAACGGATTTGCAGCGACCATCCGCTTTCTAAATACTCCTTAGAACTACTACTTCTCATCAACGTCTTGAATAATCAAATTGGTTTCATCTTAGCAAACCCCCTTTAGAAAATCAAGGAAAACCGGGAATTGGAGCCGGTCTTTTTAGACCCGTCACTGGCACTGGCCGCTAGCCCCCTTCATTCATCCCCACGCACCCGTCTTACCGCCGCGTTTCTACCACGCAATGTGCTATACTGATTGGGATACGATCTACGTAAAATAATTGGTACTTAATCCATAAAGGAGGCGGCTCTTCTTGCCACCGATTTCCCATCTTCGCTGGCGCTTCACCTTAGGCGCTGGCATCATCTTTCTATTGGACCTCATTGGCGTCGTCTATCAGCAAACTTGGCTCGCCTGGTTCGACCAAACGATGATCAGCTTGGTACGTCACCCTTTACCACACGGTCTGACCCAGGCCATTATCACGATCACCAAGTCTGGTAATCCTCAGCCCGTAACCTGGATCACACTCATCATTATCGCCATTCTGGTCATTGCTCGGCGCTACCGCGATGCCTTATTCCTAGGCTGGAACGTCTTGGTTTGGGCTGGCATTGGCAATAGCATCATTAAACACGTGGTCCGCCGTGATCGGCCCACCGTTGATCGGCTAGTCGCAGCCAGCTCTTACAGTTTTCCTAGTGGGCATTCAATCACCGCCATGTTGTTGTGGGGCACGTTAATCGTCTTACTAGGCTGGTACCTGCGGCGTCACCACTACTACCGCTGGCTTTTAATTGGCGTGCTGAGCGTGTGGATTGTCATCATTGGCTTATCCCGCGTTTATGTCGGCGTCCACTACCCGAGCGACGTGGTGGCGGGCTGGTCGATTGGCTTCGTTTTATTAACTGTTACGCAATGGTACTTAACTCGTCACGGAGATGATTTATCATGAATTTACCAAATGCCTTAGCTTATAGTCACACCCTACTTAGCGAGTGTGTCGGTCCCGGCGACACGGTGGTTGATGCCACCGTCGGCAACGGTCACGATACCCTATTCTTAGCTAATCTGGTGGGTCATTCTGGCCGGGTCATCGGCTTTGATATTCAACCAGCAGCCCTGCAAGAAACACAAACGCAATTGAACCTGACGGGATTAGCGCCGCAGGTCTCACTCCACGCCATGGGGCATGAACACGTCGGCGAGTTCCTAACCGCCGAAACTCAGGTAGCCGGCGCCATCTTCAATCTTGGCTATCTGCCTGGTGGTGACAAATCCCTGATCACCCATCCCAGCACAACTCTGACCGCAGTCAAAGCACTACTCGACCATCTACGCCGTGGTGGCCGGGTGATCCTCGTGGTTTACTCTGGTCACCCAGGTGGTCTCACCGAACGTGATGCTGTCTTAGCCTTTTGCCAACAACTGCCGCAAAAGACTTATCAAGTCTTACAGTACGGCTTCATCAATCAGATTCATCACCCACCGTTTTTATTGGCAATTGAACGGCGTTAAGTGGTCTCTATCACGCCAAAAAAGAGGTAAAGCTAACGACACGGCCTAGTATGACTCGTCGTTGGCTTTGCCTCTTTTTTTTACCCAATCTAAAGGTTGAAAGGACCAAAAACATTACCAACGCTAAAGTGACCAGGATTTTAGTCTGAAAAATAGCCTAAACCCGGCACCTGCGGCTGGCAGAGATTCCGCCTGCTGTGGGGATCGCTTGCGGCCTGAGAAGCGGTCCTCCAGCTCGGTTTGAAGCTCGGAAGTTCACCGATCTCCAAACACGTCCCACGCTGTAAGCCGAAAAATCGGCTAACACCGTCGTCACGGCTGGCTCCACCTCTGCCCTCCTCCGGTTATTTTAGTCTTCGATTAGCAAATCGGTTTAATCACTTGGTACATCAGCACTTAGCAAATATAGATGACAATGTCTGTGTAGCCGAGAGCGAGCCAAATTTGAGCTCAGTCGTGGGATTTACCAAGTGGTTTTCTTGGTAAATGGCGACTTTGACACGTGTTCTTCGGGTCAAAGCGAGGCTAGAGACCGCTCTATGGCTCTAGCCGTCCTCCCCACAACGTTCCAGCTCAAATTTAGCGAACGGCAAGGCGGCAGAAATTATCTTTTTATCTATTCCTCAATCATTCAAATGTAATGCCACAGCTTTTACAGAACCCCTTTTAAGTTTCAACCTCTAGCCCCAATTTATTTCATGAACCACTCGTTGCGGTTTAGCTCAGCAGCTATCATTTCTTCATCGACTGCCGCTTGGGGCTAACCCAGGTTCCCGAGCCGAACCCCAAAATGGTCTTGAGCGCTGGAATAAACGTCATCACCACGGTAATGGGATTCACCATCCAGTAGAACAACATGTATAGCGGCGCAAAGAAGAGATACTTCAACTTGGCCCCGTGATGGTCAAGAATCAGGGCGGCCAACAATTGCATAAAGCCAGCGAACATTTCAAACGTCACAAAGATAAAGGAAATCATGATGCCGTGCATTACCCGTTCATAATCGCCCGTAATCAAGAAAGATACCATCAACCCAATGAAGGCTACCGACGTGATCGTGAAGAAAAAGGACCAAATGATCGACAGGGTTGAGTCGACAAACATCGACCATTGGTAGCGGTGTTCGATTGGGTGCCGTAAAAACTTCTTGATGTTGGTCAACCACACCTCCGTGCCGCCTTGCGCCCAGCGTTTGCGCTGATGGTAAAGATCACGAATTGTTTCCGGCACATTCATGTGGAAGATAATATTCGGCGCAAACCGGGGGACGGCCCCCAGCATCTGATGGTCCCAAGCGATACTGATATCTTCGGTGGCCCGGTTCTGACGAAAGCCCCCCACGTCAATCAGAAATGACTTCTTATACATGGTATTGGCGCCACTATAAGCATACATGGAATCGTTAACCGCCGTTTGACTGCGTTTAATGACCCCCACGATACTGGTAAACTCAACCGTCTGTGACTTACCTAATAAAGACGTGCGGTTCTGCACATCCATGTTGGCCGTAACGGCTGAGGTATTCATATCCCGGTCGCGCATAAAGAAATTCATGTACTTCAGCAACGCATCGGGCTCAGGAATCGTATCCGCATCGTTACTCAGAATATAATCGCCCTTGGCAAAATACATCCCAATATTAAACGCGTGCGCTTTCCCTTTATTCTTCAGGATTTCAACCGTCCTGAGACGGGGATACTTTAGCTGCAGCCGCTCAATAATGGGTCCCGTTTGATCGGTCGACCCATCATTCATGACGAGGACTTCAAAATTATCGTAGTTGAGGTCTTCAAATAAATACGTGATGGTCTCCTCAATCATGACTTCTTCATTATGGGCAGGGATCATAATGGTCACCATTGGCTGTTCAGCCGCAGGAATGGCCGGCGCCTCGCCATCACGCTTATTGGTTTTTAAGAACCGATAGGACAGCGCACCCGTAAACCAAAAGAACGACCCGACTACGGGATACAGGCAAAGAATCAGCAAAAATATATTCAGAATCGTTTTACCAACGGTTGCCCGTAAAATACTGTCAATGAAGATGTTGGTCACGTTACGCTCCCCTCCTACTCATCTAAATCATTTAAGTCGTGCTGCTCATACAATTGGTGAATTTGATCCGTGTCTAAATTTTGTTCTGGCTTAACTTGATAGTGACGTACGTGCTCCCGAAATTCTCGATTGCCAAACCGGTCATCCATAAATTTCTCCAGTTGATCCTCACGTTTACGTTGATTGATGGGATTAAAGGTCGGCCATTGTTCAACCACCCGGTCCCGTTTACGATTCTGAATAATCGTCATCCCGACCGCAAATAGCGAGACCACTGCAAAACTAAACAGCAGAATAATCCCAATAAATTTAATCTCAAAAATCCCTTCATTGTAGGACCACAAGTGAAGCACATGGGGATGATAGGCTGCCCAGAATGACAGGACTGTCGTTACAATGGGGACAATCACACAGACCCAGCCGAAGAGCCCCACCAGCGTTTGCCAGATTTTCAATCCCCAGTGGCCCTTTTCAAAGTAATCATCCGAATAAAGCTGTTGTCGATTATTAGACTGCTTACTCATGATCATACCCCCTCTTCGGATTAGTCGGCCGGGCGAATAAGTAGCCCTGCCGTGTCTGAATTTTTAGCTGATCGGCTAACCGTTGATCACTGGCGTCCTCAATGCCCATCAAAATGAGTTCAATATGGTTGCGCTGAGACAACCGGTTCCAAAATTGCAGATTGAGATCCAGCCACTCATCGGGGTCCGTCTTCCGAAAACTTCGCATGGAGCACTTCAGTGAATCAACCTCTGGCAGGATCCACTCAATACTTTTCAAGTTATTCAGGGAAGCCCCCACGTTATCAATTCCGAATTGCATCCCGTAAGCCCGGGCCTCACGAATCCGCCGCCGAAATAACCACCGCTTATGCCGCGGCTGATTGACGCTAGCCGTATATTCCACCGCTAACTTCATGGGCGAAATTCTCGCCAAGGCCCACCGGACAAAGTAATGAAAATCCGGACTAAGGATCTGATCGAATTCGAGATTAATGGAGAGCGTGATGGGCTCTTCAGGTAGTGACTTGAACGTATCGGTCAGCAGAAAAATAACGCGTTGTAAAGGCAACGAATCTAGCTTTTGGGGCAACGACCACGTGCCATCCGCATGATGCTGGCGTAAGAGACACTCGTACCCCGTCGTTTGGCCCCGATAATCGACTTGTTTTTGAATAAAATAACGTAATTCTAGGTCATCATTTTCCAAGTAATTGTTGGAATTCTTGCGCGAATACCAATAATAGATCAAAATTGTCAGGATCACGACCACTGCCATTACCGCTGTCGCCCACAACAGGTAACTTTCTAATTGGCCTAAACTCATACCCTCACTCCTAATGGTTGTTCTAATCAATCCATCACGTAAACCACTATTTATCCTTATGATTCATGTAATTACTAATTCATCCGATAAGCAATTATAGCAGGTAAAGTTAAATTTTCTAGTAGTATTCCAATTATTTTGATTAACTTAATCATATTAAAAAGGCGGGCCCCCCTCATCCGAAGGGAACTCGTCTCACAAACCGAAGCCTAATCACTCAAAAAGTGGTAGCGCGTCAATTCCAACGCACTGTGCTCCATAATTAATTTTCCATGTTCTGCTAAAACATCAGGCGCAACCTTAGTGTTGTCCCCATATTCATAGGCGACCGACAGCTCATCCTTAATCGATTCGCGCGATGACTCATTGACAAAGAAGATGAGTTCCAAATAGTACACACCATTGTATTGATATAGGTTAGAAGCGGCGTTCTCCAAATGAAGCACCCGCGCTAAACTAATCATATCTTCAAACGAATGTAACCGAACCACTCGAGTCGTCGTTGGCTGACCTTCGTCATTCAAATAATCTTCAATATCGTTGGAATCACTTGTCGTCGCTTTATAGCTGGAGAAGATGTCCTTTTGCCCGTCCTTCTCTAACAAGTGCGCCTTAATCTGATCCGACACTTGATCGGGGTGACTGCTGTCGACGCTAGCATCCGTAATATCAACGTCTGTTGCGCTGTCCTCATCCGCATTCTTGCTGATAAACAACTCAAGACCATTACGATTTGGCAGCACCTGGAAGGTGACCGCGTCGTTATCTTGAAATTGGTGGTCAACATCGACTTCCTCTAAAATACTATAGAAAAAGCCTTCGATTTGTTTGTGGTTGCCCAATAGATCTAAGACGGTAATACCGCGTTCGCTCAGATCATCGTTGCCAATGACCACTCGAATCGTATTTTCATTGATTCGTTCCATTTCCATTGAATAACACCCCTTTCTCGTGGGTTGGGTATTGTCCTTGTGTCTCATTCTAGCCATTTTATTTGTCTTGTAAAGTAATCATAACAAAAAAACTGGACTGCAAGTAATATTCTCTCACAAATCCAGTTAGATGCAACTAATTAAGCTTATTCGTTCCCATTGACTAATCGCTGTGCCCGTTGTAATTCGAGTTCACGCACTTGGCGCGGTAAGAAACGTCGAATCTCTTCCTCATTGAATCCGACTTGTAAACGACGATCATCGACCATGATGGGCCGCCGTAAAATCCCCGGATTCTGGCGAATCAATTCATACATTTCTCGCAAAGGCAATTCGTCTAGGTCTACCGTTAAGGTTTGATAAACCCGCGACCGTTTCGAGATGATTTCTTCGGTCCCATTTTCAGTTAAGCGTAAGATTGACTTAATCTGATTGATCGTTAAGGGTTCGGAGAAGATGTTCTGTTCACGATACGCGATGCCATGTTCTTCAAACCAAATGCGAGCCTTACGGCAAGATGTACAACTGGGTGATGTGTAGAGCGTGACTGTCATCATCTTTTCCTCCCTCGTTTTGCATAAATGATTTAATAAACCCATTATACAGCATTTTTCGAGAAAGAAAAGGCTTTTTAACAATAAAAGTTATAAACAATAACTACCCATTAGTCTATTAATTGGCAAAATCATATACGGGATCAGCATATTAGTCGATTATTAGATGATGTCCAATTAACATTTTGCGAATTAATAGTATTAGATTTCATAAATAGCTTGGGGCTTGACGACTTCCACCGGAATGTCACTGCCGGCTGCCGCCTGAGCTTCAGTGGCCAATTGGTTAAGATCCCCCGTTTGCGGCAAGTGCGTCAACAATAACCGCTTAACTTGCGCTTGCTGGGCGAGCTCACCCGCTTGCGTTGAGGTCAGATGCCAAGCGGTTCCCTGATGGTCGGCATAAAAGTTCGTATCGGCCAGTAAAACGTCGGCGTGCCGGGCCCAGTCCGTTAAGCCGCTAAAAGCCGCCGTATCCGCTGTAAAGGCCAAAGAAGCCCCCGTAGCTGTTTCAGTAATCCGTGGCGCATAAGCCGGCACTGGATGATGGGTTGGAATAAAGTCGATGCTCAGCGGCCCTAATTTTAACGTTTTGGCCGGATTGTAGGCCCGACCAACCGTAGAGTTAGGCCACGTTAGACTCCCAAAGTTCAACGGGTCTGCCGTATGACCATAAATCGGTAGAATTGGTTCCGCTTTTGCCCCTGGGGCCAGCTGCCATTCGTACTGTAAGACCCCGAGATCTGCCGTATGGTCGTGATGATAGTGCGTTAGTAACACAGCGTTCAGTTGGAGGGGACTCAATTGTTTTTCCAAAGCCAATAATGCCCCACTCCCACAGTCCAATAGCAAGTGAAACTCACCGCTAGTAATGAGATAACTGCTCGTTCCAATTCCATTGTGGGGGTAGCCACCGTAACACCCTAAAACCGTCAATTTCATCAAAATCATCCTCTCAATTTTGTTCTGTCACTAGTGTAGCGCGTCTCCCACAGAGTGTAAACGCTTCGTATTTCTGACCGAGACTATTATAATAGAAGTGAAATCAAGTTAGGAGGGATGAGCATGCTCCATCAATTATCATTGACCTTCGGTAGTCGCGATCTTCTAGATAAAATCGTCAAGCAAAATTCTGATCGTCGTTTCGTTCTGTTAGCGGCCACTGGCGGTGCTAAAGATCTACAATTGTTAGATATTTCTGGTCAGGAGAGTATTTTTACGAGCCATCTGGATTATCAAGTCAAAATTGAACACGGTCAACCAGATTGGCAAGGCTTCTTCAGTTTCAACTATTTCGATCTGAACGCAGAGAGTGCCAAAGTCTTTGAAGGCGAAGTCAACAAGATTGCGGCTAATCCGCTGCCCGACGGTATGACAACGATGTTGGTCCTATCCAAACTTAAGAATAGCAGCGAGTACATCTTATTGACGATCTGGGACAGTAGCGATGCCTTTATGATTTGGCGTCGTTCTAATAAATTTGCACCCTTTACCAAATATGCAACTTCACTAAATAATTTCCACGCGGCAACGTATCAACTTGCCCCACCTAAAAAGCAGCCCGAACATGATCAAGCTTAACTTTAGCCCTTCAGTTGATGAAGGGTTTTTCATTTGGTCGCCAATCGCGGTACAATGGCAGTATTCACTTTTTAGAAAGCAGGCGATGGGTTGTTTAGCCAATCAACGAACGCAGCAACACAAAAGATCTCTCCCGACCTTCCGTTAACCACGGAACAGGGAAATTTAGTCAACCAGATTCTAGAATTTACGACCGCGCATTTGAACGAGCCAGGACCGGCCATCTTCACCGTATATGGTGACGCCGGCACGGGTAAGAGCGTGGTGTTAGCACATCTATTTAATCAATTGCAAAAGCAAGCCCGCACGGCGACCGATTCGCCTTTAGCGCACACCGAAAATTACTTTCTGGTCAACCACCCAGAGATTCTGAAAGTTTACCGCGAGATTGCCGGTCATCAGCAGCACTTACTAAAGAAAGACTTTCAACGACCCACGTCCCTCATCAATCAAACGACTAAGGGACGCGTTCACCCGGATGTCCTAGTTATTGATGAAGCGCATTTACTGTTATCCCAGGCTGATCACTACAATAACTTTTACGGTGACAATCAGCTCACCTCACTGATGCGCTCGGCCAAAGTCATTATTCTCGTCTTCGATGAGACGCAGGTTCTGCGGATGAAGAGTTTTTGGACGGAGCAACGTTTGGAAACGCTGGTATCCCCCTACACGCATGCAGAGTATCGGTTAACCCACCAATTCCGGATGCAGGCTAGTGACGATTTGGTGCGTTGGATTAACGCGTTCACTCACCAGCACCTCACACCGTTACCAACACACGTGGGCAGTAACTATGACCTACGTGTCTTCGACGATGCTGAAGCCATGCGCCAAGCTGTCGTCCAACGCAACCGTGAAGTGGGCCTCTCGCGAGTAGTCGCCACTTCTGGGTACCCTTCCACGTTAGATGGCGGTAAACACTATATTACTGAAGGTCGCTTTCACCTTCCCTGGGATCAATACAACTATACGAGTACCCCGTGGGCCGAGCTCCCGCAAACGATTAATGAAGTGGGCTCAATTTACACCTGCCAAGGCTTCGACCTCAACTACGTCGGCATTATCTTGGGGCCACCCGTCAGTCTAGATCAAGACCATCAGTTAGCGGTTCATCTTGATCGTTACACGGATGTTGAGGCCTTTAAGCGCCGCTCCGACCTAACCGACCCCGTAGAAATTGCGCAGGTCAAACGTCAGCTGATTCTCAATTCAATCAACGTTTTAATGAAGCGTGGCGTCAAGGGACTCTATCTATACGCTCACGATGACCACTTACGACACTATTTACAACAACGTTGGGCCTAACCAAATAGACGGTAAGATGTTAGTCAATTGGACTTCATCTTACCGTCTATTTTCTTATTCAACAAAAAAGCCTTCCTACAAAAGGAAGACTCAACTG
>NZ_JAAXLK010000003.1:0-1984 GCF_012641185.1 Levilactobacillus tujiorum | reverse complement strand
GGCGTCCTAAACCAACTAGACCAACGGACCAATTGCGGGAGCAGGGTTTGAACCTGCGACCTTCGGGTTATGAGCCCGACGAGCTACCAGACTGCTCCATCCCGCGATAATATTAAATTGTAACAATGACCCGTACGGGATTCGAACCCATGTTACCGCCGTGAAAGGGCGGTGTCTTAAACCACTTGACCAACGGGTCATAACTAAACGGAGAAGGAGAGATTCGAACTCTCGCGCCGCTTCCGCGACCTATACCCTTAGCAGGGGCACCTCTTCAGCCACTTGAGTACTTCTCCATAATGGGCCTAAATGGACTCGAACCATCGACCTCACGCTTATCAGGCGTGCGCTCTAAACCAGCTGAGCTATAGGCCCATATAAAGCGGGTAACGAGAATCGAACTCGCGACAACAGCTTGGAAGGCTGTGGTTTTACCACTAAACTATACCCGCATTATGATGAGATATACTTAATGGCGCGGGACGGAATCGAACCGCCGACACATGGAGCTTCAATCCATTGCTCTACCGACTGAGCTACCGAGCCATTTTGCCATTTAGAATGAGTTATGGTTGCTACACTCTGCTGACGAGCATAACAACGGTCCGTACGAGACTCGAACTCGTGATCTCCTGCGTGACAGGCAGGCGTCCTAAACCAACTAGACCAACGGACCAATTGCGGGAGCAGGGTTTGAACCTGCGACCTTCGGGTTATGAGCCCGACGAGCTACCAGACTGCTCCATCCCGCGATAATATATAAGAAGCAAAGGAGGATGAGAGATTCGAACTCTCGCGTGATTTTACTCACCTGACGGTTTTCAAGACCGTTCCCTTCAGCCAGACTTGGGTAATCCTCCATAAAAACAAGTACAATAGTCCTTCTGGTAATGGACCTTGTAGGACTCGAACCTACGACCGAACGGTTATGAGCCGTTTGCTCTAACCAACTGAGCTAAAGGTCCAGTCCAAGTCCAAATCGCGGCGGGGGGGATCGAACCCTCGACCTCTCGGGTATGAACCGAACGCTCTAGCCAGCTGAGCTACACCGCGAAATGTTAAATAAAAATATTTTATTTAATCGGGAAGACAGGATTCGAACCTGCGACCCCCTGGTCCCAAACCAGGTGCTCTACCAAGCTGAGCTACTTCCCGTTAAATGCACCCAGTAGGAGTCGAACCTACAACCTTCTGATTCGTAGTCAGACACTCTATCCAGTTGCGCTATGGGTGCAAAACGCTAATTATATTGAAGCTTAAGTACCTCTCGGTACTAAGCGGAAGACGGGATTCGAACCCGCGACCCCCACCATGGCAAGGTGATGTTCTACCACTGAACTACTTCCGCAAAATCAAATGCCGACTAGAAGATTCGAACTTCCGACCCCCTGTTTACAAGACAGGTGCTCTACCAACTGAGCTAAGTCGGCATAGCCAGTATCATTTGTATCAAATTACTCAACACCCGTAGGTGAATGAGCCGTGACAGTCTCGAACTGTCGACCCTCTGATTAAAAGTCAGATGCTCTACCAACTGAGCTAACGGCTCAAATGGAGGATACAGGGCTCGAACCTGTGACCCTCTGCTTGTAAGGCAGACGCTCTCCCAACTGAGCTAATCCTCCAAAACCGCGTGGCAACGTCCTATCCTCGCAGGGGGCGATCCCCCAACTACTATCGGCGTGCTAAAGCTTAACTTCCGTGTTCGGCATGGGAACGGGTGTATCCTTTAGGCTATCGCCACCACACTATAAGAGAACTTCTTCCCTCAAAACTAGATATTATTCAATTTTTTCCTTCCGGAAACAACCACGTTTTCAACTTGGTTAAGTCCTCGACCGATTAGTACTGGTCCGCTCCACGCCTCACGACGCTGCTACTTCCAGCCTATCTACCTGATCATCTCTCAGGGGTCTTACTTCCATATAGGAATGGGAAATCTCATCTCGAGGCGAGTTTCACACTTAGATGCTTTCAGCGTTTA
>NZ_JAAXLK010000029.1 GCF_012641185.1 Levilactobacillus tujiorum | reverse complement strand
GATTCATTATTATAATAATGATCGGATTCAAGGTAAGCTTGGGTATTTATCACCACGTGACTTTGAGCTAGCACAAGCAGCATAAAACGTTCCAACTTTTGGGGTACACGTCAGTTTTCGTGGCTCCAAATCGAGCGAGAAGACGGGTGGTTTTCCAGTCTGAAGCGTCCCCCACAGCAGGCGAAATTTCTGGCAGCCGGAGTGCGACCAATTTAGCCTAATTTAACAGTGGGAATTCCTATCGGTACGGGTATAAGGTGGGAATTTCGTCAGTCAACTTCTAAGGACATGATGAACAGGTTGAACGATTGGTAGGTCGACGTTTGTCCCGGCTGGTAACGATGAGTTTTAGGTATTCTTAACCAGAAGCTATGCTATAATATAACCATTCGATTGCCGTTTACGGACGGTGGACTTGGAGCGAATAAAACGTATGCGAAAGTTAAAATATTTAGATTACTGGCTGTTTGTGCCATATTTAGTTTTGAGTATCTTTGGAATTGTTATGGTCTACTCGGCCAGCGCTGATATTGGCGCACAAAACGGGGGAAGCCCACGGAGTTACTTAGTTAAGCAATTGATGTTTGTCATCTTGGGGTTAGCGATCTATACCTTCATGGTGTTGATGAACCTCAATAAATTGCGTGATAAAAAAGTCTTAAAATATGCTAGTATTTTAGCCGTGTGCTCACTGCTCTTTCTGTTAGTGGTGGGAAAGACGATCAATGGGGCTGCTGGTTGGATTCGCTTGGGACCGATCAGCATTCAACCCGCGGAATTTGTGAAATTTTATCTGATTGTGTGGTTGGCCCACGTGATTGATCGCCGGCAAGATGCAATTGCACTTGAAGGCTGGTGGGCAGTGATGCTCCGACCGGTAATTATTAGTGCCGGCATGGTTGGCCTGATTTTGATTCAGCCCGACCTCGGGGGCGCGACGATCAACGCCAGCATTGTATTTGTGTTGCTGCTATCGAGTGGTTTCAACTGGAAACGCGCCATCACTTATTTTCTGGCTGCCATACTCTTTGTTGTCGGCGTTGTTTTTCCACTAGCGATTAAAGTCTCAGAGCTGAGCTTTGCTAAGAATAATTATCAGCTGCAACGGGTGGTAGCGTTTGTAGACCCGTTCAAGCACTCACAAGGCGTCGGCCAACAGCTGGTCAATTCCTATTATGCGCTGAGTAATGGTGGTGTTTTCGGTGTGGGCTGGGGAAATAGTATCCAGAAGACGGGATATTTGCCAGAACCCAACACCGATTTTATCATGGCAATCTTAGCGGAAGAACTGGGGTTGATTACGGCACTGGCAGTGATTAGTCTGCTCTTTTTGATTATTACCCGAACAGTCCTAGTGGGCATTCGGAGCAATTCGAGCTATCACGCGCTGATCTGCTACGGCGCAGCGACGTATCTGACGGTTCAAACGCTATTCAATTTAGGTGGTGTGCTCGGGCTGCTCCCAATCACTGGGGTGACCTTTCCCTTCATTAGTTATGGGGGGTCAAGTACGTGGACACTAGCCCTGGTAATGGGTGTCGTCATGAATATTAGCGCTCGGCAAAAGCATTACCGGGCGACGCATTGAGTGAGGAGGAACGACCAATGGCATTTGAGATACAACCGCGTCAAAGCTTAATTGTGTACACGTATAGTTTGAAACAAACGCGGCAGCTGAAACGTTATGGCACGGTGATGTACGTGTCGAAAAAGATGCGGTACGTGGTACTATACGTTAACCGTGACGAGGTCGCCACCTTAACGGATCAATTGAATCATTTACGATTCGTCAAACGGGTGGTCGCCTCACAACGACCAGCGATTAACGAAACTTTTAACGGAGTCGCCGAAGAAATGGCGGCGGCAAAGGATGATGATGAATGAGAATTGTAGCAGGTGATTTTGGTGGCCGGCGGTTAAAGGCGGTACCAGGAATGGCGACGCGGCCCACAACGGACAAGGTCAAGGAAGCACTGTTTAATATTATTGGCCCTTACTTTGATGGCGGTCGCAGCCTGGATCTGTTTGCGGGGTCTGGTGGCCTGAGTATTGAGGCCGTTTCGCGTGGTATTGAGCAGGCGGTGTTGATTGACAAACAGTATGCAGCGATTAAAACGATTAAGGACAATATTGCGGTGACCAAGGCGCCCGAGCGGTTCGTCGTCTTGAAGCGGGACGCTAACCGCGCGCTTAAGGAATTGGGTGAACAGGGACAGTCGTTTGATTTAGTCTTTTTCGACCCACCGTATGCGTTGCAAAAAATCGCGGATCAAATGGCGGTTTTACGGGAGTTGAACCTCCTGACCGATCATGCTCGGATTGTCTGCGAGACCGATCAACAGGCCCAGCTTCCCGATGAACTACCGGGTTTTAGGTTGCTGGAACGCCGCGACTATGGCATTACAGAATTGACGATCTACGCAGTGGGAAGTGACGACGAATGACAATTGCAGTTTTTCCGGGAAGCTTTGACCCCTTAACGAATGGCCATTTGGATCTGATTGAGCGGGCTAGTCGGATGTTTGACCAGCTCATCGTCGCCGTTGGTCAGAATACCGCGAAACGCGGCGTTTTTACGGCAAGCGAACGAGTGGCATTCATTGAGACAGAAATTGCGGACTTAGATAACGTGTCCGTTCAAGTAGAGACTGGCCTGACGGTTGACTTCATGCGTTCGGTCCACGCGACGGTCTTGGTTCGCGGACTGAGAAATAGTACGGACTTTGAGTTTGAACAGGGAATTGCCGGGATGAACCGGACGTTAGCCGCTGAGATGGACACGGTGTGTTTGATGGCGGCACCTAAGTATCAGTTTGTGTCGTCGAGTCTGCTCAAAGAGGTCGCACAATTTGGGGGCGATCTGACATCGTTAGTCCCACCGGCGGTTGCCGCGGGGCTACGTGATCGATTGGAGCGTGAATAGCGCATGTGGAAATTAACGCGGCATCAGTGGTGGCAGGTCATTGGCACCGCAATCGCTGCATTGGCAGTGCTAGCGTTTTTCTTCTTACCGCTTCCCCGATATATTGAAGGTCCGGGTGAGGCCGATAATCTGAAAACGTTCGTGAAGATGCCGGGCCATCCGGATCGCCATAGTGGTAAATATATGATTACCTCGGTTGCGCTGGCTCAGGCCCGACCAGCGACCTACTTATATGCCAAGCTGAACTCATATTACAGTGTCGAAAGCATTGATGCAGTTACGGGGGGCGCTAGCAATGCGACGTATGACAAGGTGCAGGATTTCTATATGCAGAGTGCCATTAATGAATCCATTTACACCGCCTACAAGGCTGCCCACAAGTCGGTAACCCGTCGGTATTTGGGGATCTACGTGTTGAGCGTGGACGATAAGTCGCCCTTTGCCGGCAAACTCCGAGTTGGCGATACGGTGACTAAGGTTAACGGCCGTCACTTTAATTCGATGGTCGGGTATCAGCACTATATCCAGCAGCAAAAGGTCGGGGCGAAAACCACCATTACCTATCAACATAATGGTAAAACGCAGTCGGCAACGGCTAAGCTCATGCAATTACCGACTAAAAAGGCCGGGATTGGCATTACGTTGACCGATAACGTTAAGGTGCAAGCAAAACCTAAAGTCTCGGTAGATGCTGGCGACATTGGCGGTCCATCCGGTGGTCTGATGTTTAGTCTGCAGATTTATACCCAGGTTACGGGGCAGAATCTGCGTCATGGCAAGAAGATTGCCGGAACGGGAACGATTGATGCCAACGGGGATGTTGGTGAGATTGGCGGGATTGATAAAAAAATCATCGCTGCCAAGCGGGCTGGTGCGACGGTCTTCTTTGCGCCGTATGTTAAACCCACCAAGCTACTCTTGAAGTATGAAGAGCAACATCAAACAAACTATCAACTAGCTAAGGCAACGGCTAAAAAGTATGCCCCTAATATGAAAGTTGTACCGGTTGAGTCGTTTGATGATGCAGTTCACTATTTAAAAACACATTAGCTTAAATGGAGCGTGGGTTGAAGGGCGATTCGTTAGCGAACAGTAATCCTGACTGGGGATGATTTGACTAGCGGGTTAAGCGCCCCTTCCGCGTTTCGGCCATCTCTATTGGGCATGCAAGGAGAGTCTGGGAATTTTTCCTGGACTCTTTTTTTGAAAAGAAAAAAATTCCACCCGCGATTACGGAGTTAAGGATAAGGGAGGAATTAACAATGCAAAGAATAAGTGAATGGTGGCTGGGATTGTCTCGTCAGCGACAAGTCGTGCTGGGAGGCGTGAGTGTGCTGCTCCTAAGCGTCGTGTTTGGTGGCTGGTTATTGTGGGGTCAACGTCCCGCCAAGGCCCTGCCGGCTACAGTCCCACAGGAGCAGACGCAGCAGTCGAGTCACGCGACCAGTAAGGCCACAACTGAAGTGAGCGGTACACCGCATCAAGTGAGCAGCCATGATACGCGGGTATTTGTGGATGTTCAGGGGGCGGTGGCTCATCCGGGGTTGTATCAATTTTCCGCAGAGATGCGGGTTGCTGATGCCATTAAAGCGGCAGGTGGGTTAACGGGGAAGGCTGATCGCAAACAGATTAATCTGGCGAGTCGACTGACTGATCAACAGCAGTTACAGATACCGCTAAAGGGTGAGACGGTACAACGCGCGGGCAATCAGCAAGCCTCGTCCTCGGCAAATGGGGCGGGCAATCAGAGCGCAGCCAAAGCAGATGGTAAGGCGGCGACCGTGGTTAATTTGAACACCGCCACCGTAAGTGATTTACAACAACTCACGGGAATCGGCGAGAAAAAAGCCCAAAAGATTGTGGATTATCGCACGGCGCATGGGTCATTTCAGACGGTTAAAGATTTAACTCAAGTGCCGGGATTTGGAGAGAAGACCGTTGAGAATTTGCAAGATCAACTGACAACGTAGGGTCGTGGGTTAGCCCACCGCTAGTTAAATTAAGAGTGATGGTGTAAGCTAATGGTTATTGATAGAAGTAGCAAACGGATCGTCATTAAATGGTAAAAGAAATGGGGACTTATGATGCAAAGACAACGAATTCCTTGGGATCAATATTTTATGTTACAGGCGCTGGTCATCTCGACACGGAGCACGTGTAATCGGCTGTCCGTCGGGGCAACACTGGTTCGGGACAAGCGAATCATTGCGGCGGGCTATAATGGGTCAGTATCGGGTGACGCGCACTGTCTAGATGAGGGATGTTATCTAGTGGATGGTCATTGTGTGCGGACCATTCATGCGGAAATGAATGCAATTTTACAATGTGCTAAGTTTGGTGAAGCGACGGACGGTGCTGAAATTTACGTGACGGACTTTCCTTGCCTGCAATGTACCAAGATGTTGTTACAAGCGGGTATTCGTAAGATTACTTATATGCGAAATTACCATAATGACCCGTACGCGCAGAAGCTGATTGCCTTGAAGCACGTTGAGCTCAACCAGGTAACGGTTGATCCCACGTTGCTCGCACAACTGCCCTTTGACCAACCTAAGCAGGATTAGTGGCTAATCACTGGCTATTTGTCGCCTTCATCGCGGCGGCGGTGAGTGTAATTGGCGGTGGTCATCCGATGGCGGGAAGCCTACTGCTGGTGGTCATCTTTAGCCGGGTGTTGACGCTACGTCACCGGCCTACTCTGGTAATCGGATTAGTGGTTATGATGGCCTTCGGTGGCTTACTAGTGTGGCGTCAGCAGGATACTCAACGCCGGCAGGTCTCGATGTTTCAGCCCACGGTGGTAACGTTGACGGTTAACTTCCAACCGGATGAATTGGTCTTTCGGGGGGCCAGTTATTACTTTATCGGTAAAAATGCGCAGAATGGCGAAGCGCTCACGGTTAGTGGGTGGGCCCGATCAGCCGCGGAATTACGCCAATTAAAGCAGTTGCGCCGGGCACAGACTTGGCAAATTAAAGGCCAACAGATTGGCATCATGGCTGCAACCAATTTTAATCAATTCGACGCGGCGCGCTATTGGGCGAATCGTGGGGTGACCAAGTCAGTCAAAGTAGATCAGGTGCTTCAGCGGCGTCATCAGAAGGTAGCCCTCGGTCACTGGGCGAGTCAGTGGTGGCACCGGCAACGCACACGCTTGATTCGCTATTGTGATCGTTTACCAGGGGCGCTGCGGGTGTATGCGCTAGGTCTTCTGCCAGGAGTACGGGCGGCCGAAGCTACGCAGGAACTGCAGGGTATGCGGCAATTGGGCTTGCTGCATCTTTTTTCAATTTCTGGCCTGCACGTTGCCTTAATTTTAACGGTGGTTGAGTGGCTGTGTGTTCAGCTGCGTTTACAACGGGAGCACTGGGAATGGGGCCTCTTGTTGGGGTTGCCAGGCTACTTTATTTTAGCCGGTGGCGGTAGTGGTGTGCTACGGGCGTGCTTGATGCGCGGGATCCAACTCGGTGGGCGAAAGGTAAGCGTGACTATTTCGGCGTTGGATGCTTGGTCCGGTGCGTTGCTGGTCGGATTATGGCTTAATCCGGGGATGCTGTTTGAACTAGGAAGCCAACTGAGCTACGGCCTTTCGTTAGGCTTGGTTCTGCTAGCACGGGAGTCTGGGGCCTGGCGTCAGTTAGGATTAACGTTATTAGGCTTGCCGAGTTTGCTTAATGGTATTTTTCAGTGGCACCTGCTGACGGTATTGGCCAATGTGGTGTTGGTGCCATTATTTCCCATTGTCATGCTACCGCTGACTTTAATTGGCGCGGTGAGCTGGCCGTGGGTGCCGATGGTCGGTCAGTGGTGTGCGGGGCTTTTGGGTGGGCTAGATGCCATGCTGAATCGCTTGGCTGAACTTCCCGGTAACGTTAGCTTTGGGAAACCTTGGTGGTGGGTGTGTTGGCTGTGGGTTGCGCTGAGTTGGTGGCTCTTCAGTCGACCGGTGAGGCAGCGGCGTCACTGGTTGATCGGGTTACTAGTAAGTTATGGTGTGATGTACGGCCTCATTCATCTGCCCCTCCACGGTGAAGTCGCGTATTTTGATGTCGGGCAAGGGGATAGTATTCTTTTGCGGGAACCGTTCAATCGACGAATTGCGATGATTGACACGGGTGGCCGATTGGCTTTTCCCCTGCCTAAATGGGTACCACCAACGCCAACGACTTATAGTGCGAGTCGGACATCCTTGAATTATCTGCGCAGCCTGGGCATTGATCACGTGGATGATCTCTATTTGACGCATCATGATGCGGATCATATTGGCGATTTACCGGCGTTTCTGCATGAGTTACGGGTCAAACGCCTGCTAGTTCCGGCTGGCATGGAACGTGAACCGGGGTGGCGTCATTTACTAGCGGATAGTCGGTACCCGGTGGCGGTTCAGCCCATTCAAGTGGGGAGTGCCGTTCCGTTGGTCGTACGGCATCCCTACGAGGCGGCACCGGCAGAAAATGCCAATTCATTAGCGCTCCAGGGTGACTTCGGGGGCTTGAATTTTCTATTCATGGGCGACCTTGATCAAGCTGGGGAACAGAAAATCATAACCGAGCACCCACAGTTACGAACGGACGTGTTAAAATTAGGACATCACGGTAGTAAGACGGCAAGTGCACCGGCCTTTATTGCGCAGTTACGGCCGCGATGGGCAATTATTTCTGCAGGGCGGCGTAATCGCTACGGACACCCCCACGCGGAGACTTTGGCGACCTTGCGATCAACGCAGGTTCCAGCGGTAAGTACCCAGACTAGCGGGATGATTCGCTATGTGTACACGGGGACCCACGGGTTCTGGCAGACTAAAATTAAAGGGGCACAGGATTCTTGACGATTAATGAACTTTTAAACACGTTAGCGACTGGTGGCCAACTGGCACCCGTTTATTTGATTATGGGCCAGGCGGATTATTTACAGCGTCGGTTAAAGGCTGCGTTTAAGGCAGTTGTACCGGCTGAAGAACAGACTATGAACTTTGCCAGCTATGATATGGACACGGTGCCGTTAGCGGTGGCCCTGGACGATGCCATGGCGGCACCATTCTTTGGCGAACGACGCGTCGTTTGTATTGATAACCCGCAATTCTTGACGGGAGAGACGAAGAAGCAAAAGGTAGAACATGATGTGGGCAGTTTACAAACGTATCTGACGGCACCAATGGAGAGTACGGCCTTAGTCTTCTTTGCACCATACGAGAAGCTAGATGGTCGAAAAAAAGTGACTAAAGAATTGAAGAAAGTGGCAACGACCGTTGATATTGGTCATTTTTCCGAGCGCGATGTCCGGCAATTTGTGACCACGCAACTGAAACGGGATGGCTACACGATGGAAGGGCCCGCATTAAATGAGTTGATTCAACGGACTGATGCGGACCTGACGTTGATGATGGCCGAGTTGCCGAAGCTGGAGTTATTTACCTACCCTAAAAAGAGTATTGCCGCGGACGCTGTGAATGGCCTGGTAGCCCAGACGTTGACGCAAAACGTTTTTGATCTGGTTAACCAGGTCTTGGCGAAGGATACGGCCAAAGCGGTGACGTTGTACCGAGAACTCTTGTTGGCTAAAGAGGAACCGTTGAAGATTAATGCCATATTGCAGGGGCAGTTTCGGTTGTTGATTCAAACCAAGGTGTTGGCTAAGCAGGGGTACAGTCAGGGTAAATTAGCCAGCTTGCTCAAGGTGCACCCGTACCGGATCAAACTGGCCCTACAGTCGCAGCGCCGGTTTAGGTTAACGGATCTCAATCAGGCCTATTTGGGACTATTTCGGGTGGAGAAGCAGATGAAGTCAACGTCGATGGAACCGGAAATGTTGTTTTCATTGTTTATGACGCAGTTCGCAAACGGCCAATCAGCTTAAATCATACAAAAAAGGGGATCGGCCAAATGGTCGATCCCCTGATTGCATCATCTAATCGTTTTTGATTAATTGATTACTTAGCTAAACGTGCAGCCATCCGTGACTTGTCACGGGAAGCCTTGTTTTTCTTGATCAAGCCCTTAGAAGCGGCGTGGTCAACAGCAGCACTAGCTAAACGGTATAATTCTTCCGCGTTGTCGGCACCGGCCGTCTTAGCTTCTTCAAAACGCTTAACGGCAGTCCGCATAGTGCTTAATTGTGCTGAGTTACGTTCGTTGGCCTTAACGTTAGTCTTGGCACGTTCGATTGCTGATTTGATAATTGGCATGAAAATTTCACCTCCGAATGAGAATTCCTGTACCGGAAATCTTAATTTCAACGTATGTAATTATACAGAACCCAACGACCGAATGCAATACTTTCGCGCGATAAATGTAAAGCAATATTACTTGATAGGTAATCTTGAAGAAAAACTTGCTATTTGGTCAGGATTTAAGTATGATTAATAACTGTGCAAAAGCACAAACCCTTAACTTAGTTGGCTCGACAACCACCGTCGACTTACTCAGTTTAGGGCAATTATATGAAGGGTGGTACATTTACCATGGCTATTAGTCCAGAAAAGAAGAACGAAATCATCAAGCAATACGCACGTCACGAAGGCGACACGGGTTCTACTGAAGTCCAAGTTGCTGTTTTGACTGCTGACATCAACGAAATCAACGTGCACATGCAAAAGCACCGTAAGGATTTCCATTCACAACGTGGTTTGATGAAGAAGATTGGTCACCGTCGTAACCTTTTGGCTTACTTACGGAAGACCGACGTTCAACGTTACCGTGAATTAATCAAGAGCTTAGGCTTGCGTCGTTAATTCGCCGCACCTACGAGTCCATTTCCCACTGGGAGATGGACTTTTTTTGCGTGGCATGTCTTCATAGTTCAGTAATTGCCTAAAGTATGGTAGACTGGAGAAAGTTTAATCATGGACGAATCTAGGTAGCGATACCTATAAGAAAAGACTGGTCGGTTGTGATCAGTGATTAACTTAAAAACTAGTAAAGATACTTGAGGTGAACTTATGAGTGCGAAGATAAAGATTATACCGTTCGGCGGTGTCCGCGAGAACGGAAAGAACATGTATGCCGTTGATGTTAATGGCAGTATTTATATTTTAGATTGTGGGTTGAAGTACCCGGAAAATGAGTTGTTGGGGATCGATGTTGTGATTCCTGACTGGAGTTACTTACGAGAAAATAAGGATCGGATCGTGGCGGTCTTCTTAACCCACGGCCATGCTGATGCAATTGGCGCGTTACCTTACTTCTTGAGTGAGTTTAACGTCCCAGTTTTTGGGTCCGAAATGACGATTGCGTTAGCCAAGTTGAACGTGGCTGATGAACCTAAAGTGAAGAACTATGATGATTTTCACGTCGTAGATGAAAAGACGGAAATTGACTTTGGCGACGTGGTCGTTTCCTTCTTCTCGACCACCCATTCGATTCCAGAATCACTTGGGATTGACTTGAAGACGGATGAAGGTCAAATCGTCTATACGGGTGACTTTAAGTTTGATCAAACGGCCAAGCCGGGTTATCAAACGGATTATGCACGGTTAGGGGCGATCGGTCAGGCTGGCGTTTTGGCGGTACTGAGTGACTCAGCCAATGCTGAAAATCCCAATATGAATGCTTCCGAGCAAGCCATTGCGGAGTCAATTGAAGAAACGTTCAACTATCGGAATGGGCGCGTCGTTGTCGCCTGTGTCGCCTCTAACATTCTGCGTATTCAACAAGTCTTCGATGCCGCTGCCAAGACAGGGCGCAAGGTTTGTTTAACGGGGCAGGACTTAGAGAAGATTGTGAACACGGCGATGAAATTAGGTAAGTTATCATTTGATGACGACCTATTAGTTACTCCTGAACAGTTGGATAGCCTAGAACCTGCCGAAACGGTTATTTTACAGACGGGTAAAATGGGTGAGCCGATTAAGTCTATTCAACGGATGGCTAACAAGCAGGAGAAGAAACTTAATATTCAAGAGGGCGACCTCGTTTACATTGCGACGACCCCCTCCCATGCGATGGATACCACGGTGGCGCAGACGCGTGATATGGTCTACCGTGCCGGTGGCGAAGTCAAAGCCATTTCTGATGAGATGAATTCATCCGGCCACGCTTACAAACGTGATCTACAATTAATGTTGAACCTGTTAAAGCCGACGTACTTGGTTCCTATTCAGGGTGAATACCGGTTGCTAAACGCCCATGCGAATGCCGCGATGGAATTAGGCATGCCAGCTGACCATATCTTCATCCTGGCTAAAGGGGATGTTCTGACCTACGCTAAGGGCACGATGGGCCTTGGTGAGGGAATCGATGTCAGTGATACCATGATCGATGGGATTGGTGTCGGTGATATTGGAAACATCGTCTTACGGGATCGGAAGGTCTTGGCGGATGATGGGATCTTTATTGCGGTCGTAACCATTGATCGGAAGAAAAAACAAATCGTGGCTGATCCTAAGATCACGTCCCGCGGGTTTGTTTACGTTAAGGCGAATAAAGACTTGATGCAGGAAAGCGGTCAGATTATTCGTAAGGCCGTGCAGAACAACTTGGACAACAAGGAGTTCGATTGGGGCCATTTGAAGCAGGATGTACGTGAACACCTGAGTCATTACCTGTTTGAGCAAACGCACAGACGTCCCGTGATCTTACCGGTTATCATGGAAGTCAACCAGCATCATCGCCGCTCCAGTAGCAAGGACAAGGCGACGACTGGCAAGGCCCATGCTAAGGACACCAAGGCCGTAAGCAAGCCGAAGGGGAAGGCCAAAGCCAAACCTAAAGCTAAGGCGGCAAGTAAGTCCAAGTCGGCCGCGGATGGCCAATCGGCAAATAAACCTCGTCGTAATCGCAAGCGGCGTCCACGGGCTAAGAAACCCGTCGCAGATAAGAAAGACTAATTGAAATGAAGCGGACCGAGGCCAATTTAGACGTCGGTCCGTTTTGATTCAAAAATGGTGATAAGGGGGGACGATTATGGAAGGATTTTCCAGCCCAGCTGCACGTGAAGCAGCGGCAAAAAAGGCACGTCAGGCGTTTTCTACTGAAGACTGGTCTACGGCTATTGATTTGTTTGAAAAGCTCTATGCTGACCAGCAGACGGCTGAATTTAACCGATATTTAGTGGCCAGTCTCTACCACGATGAGCAGTATTCTGTGGCCGAGCAATATGCAGCAGAACAAGACCTGATCTATTTGGAATCGGCGGCCACATTTCAGCTGCGACTTGACGTGGCATTGAAAAAACAACAGTTTATTTTTGCGCGGGAATTCTGTGAATTACCGTCCGCTCAAGCTTGGCGTGACCAGGGACTAAGCCAGATTGAGGCGGCTGAACAAGCGTCCCGACAGAGTCTGGGTGAAACGCAGCGAGTTTTAGCTAAGCAATTCTACCATTTAGGGGATGTGAGCTTTGCTGAACAACGACAGCGGCTTGAACGGGCACGGCAGTTACCGTTGCAGGAATTTATGCGTGGGGTGCAATACTTGCTGGTTGATCCCTTTTTACACCCCTTGATGCGGGCAACCTTGTTGGAAGAGCTACTGCGATTGCACACCACAATCACGGTTCAGTTGCACTGGTTAGATGATCAAGTGCACGCGGTCGATACGGCTAAATTAAAGCCGGTAGGGACGAGTCTGGCGGCACAAAAGATTCAGAATTACTTGCATGAGAATTTAGAACAACAAGATCCGATGCTTATGGCTAACATTTCCCAAACAATTACGTTACAATTGATGATGTTGTACCCGTTTATCGATAAAATTATTCAGAATCCGGTGGCTTGGGTTCAGGTGGCGGCGCAACAATCGGTGACAGATCAGGCCGATGACGCAGAATTAGAAGAAATTAATGTGTGGCAAGACCGCCTAAATCGCTACATGTCGGCTTTATTCGGTTCAATTGACGATAAAAATCATGAAAAACCGTAAATTCGGCAAGATTTTAGTTTACAAATAATTCTGCAGCATATATACTGGTCAAGGATTCTTTTTTGGGAGGGTTCCAGCTTTCCCTTTCTGAAAAGAAGTAGTATAATTTTACGCAAAGGGTGATTATTTTTCGTTAGAAAGGTGATTATCCTTGCGATAAAATACAGGAGGGTTTCATTAATGGCTGAAAAAGAACATTATGAAAGAACTAAACCCCATGTAAATATTGGTACTATTGGCCATATTGACCATGGGAAAACGACGTTAACTGCTGCAATCACTAAGGTACTTGCTGACAAAGGTTTAGCTAAGGCCGAAGATTACGCTGATATCGATGCTGCTCCAGAAGAACGTGAACGTGGTATCACGATCAACACTGCCCACGTTGAATACGAAACTGAAAAGCGTCACTATGCGCATATCGATGCCCCAGGACATGCTGACTACATCAAGAACATGATCACTGGTGCTGCCCAAATGGACGGTGCTATCTTGGTTGTTGCTGCTACTGATGGTCCTATGCCACAAACGCGTGAACACATTTTGCTTGCCCGCCAAGTTGGTGTTGACTACATCGTTGTCTTCTTAAACAAGACCGACTTAGTTGACGATGACGAATTGGTTGACTTAGTTGAAATGGAAGTTCGTGAGTTATTGTCTGAATACGATTACCCTGGTGACGATATTCCTGTTGTTCGTGGTTCCGCTTTGAAGGCTCTTGAAGGCGACGAAGAACAAACTAAGGTTATCCTTCACTTGATGGACATCGTTGATGACTACATCCCAACTCCAGAACGTGAAAACGACAAGCCATTCTTAATGCCTGTTGAAGATGTCTTCACGATCACTGGTCGTGGGACTGTTGCTTCCGGTCGTATCGACCGTGGGACTGTTAAAGTCGGTGACGAAGTTGAAATCGTTGGTTTACATGACGACGTATTGAAGACGACTGTTACTGGTCTTGAAATGTTCCGTAAGACGTTGGACCTTGGTGAAGCCGGGGATAACGTTGGTGCCTTACTTCGTGGGGTTAACCGTGACCAAGTCGTTCGTGGACAAGTTCTGGCACAACCAGGCTCAATCCAAACGCACGAAAAGTTCAAGGGTGAAGTCTACATCTTGAGCAAAGAAGAAGGTGGCCGTCATACGCCATTCTTCTCAAACTACCGTCCACAATTCTACTTCCACACCACTGATATCACTGGTGTTATCGAATTGCCAGATGGCGTTGAAATGGTTATGCCTGGTGATAACGTGACGTTCACTGTTGAACTGATCCAACCAGCTGCCATTGAAAAGGGTACTAAGTTTACTGTTCGTGAAGGTGGCCACACTGTTGGTGCCGGTACCGTTACGGAAATCGACGACTAATTAAAGTGATTTAATTAGTGTATCCTGATTAAAGGACTGAAAAGCTCGACTTTTCAGTCCTTTTTTCGTGTCTTAATCATGAAGCCCATGTGGGATTAAGGCGTTACCGCGATTCAGTGACCATCACTCTAGCCATAGCCGGGAAGTGGACTGGGCAGGCTGACAGAATCGTTTCGGTTGGCATGAATTTTCGATAGCGGTTTACTTTTTCACGATTTTTCTCAGGAAAATTCGAGGAAAGCCGCGTCATTCACGGCATTTAGGCAAAAACCATTTTACAATTTGGATAGCATAAGGTACACTTATACAGTATGCAATTGATAGAATTGTAAATAGTAATATCTTTCATTTCGGAGGGAAAATAATGGCTGCAAAATGGGAAAAAAAGGGCTCTAATCAAGGCGAATTAACCTTTGAAATTGCTCCTGATATGATTAAAGATGGTCTGGACAAGGCCTTCAAGCGTACCAAGAAGAACCTGGCTGTACCTGGTTTCCGTAAGGGCCGTGTACCACGTCAAATCTTCGACCAAATGTACGGTGAAGAAGCATTGTACCAAGATGCTTTAAACATTGTATTACCAGATGCTTACGAACAAGCTATTAAGGATGCTGGTATTGAACCAGTAGACCAACCACAAGTGGACGTTGAATCCATGGACAAGGGTAAGGCTTGGGTTCTGAAGGCCGTTGTTACGGTTAAGCCAGACGTTAAGTTGGGCGACTACAAGGGTCTTAGTGTAACGAAGCAAAACACGCGGGTTTACCAAAAGGACATCGACGCCGAATTGGAAAAGCAACGTCAACAACAAGCTGAATTAGTGCTTAAGGAAGACGAAGCTGCTGCTAAGGGCGACACGGTTGTCATTGACTTCGACGGTTACGTTGATGGCAAACAATTCGATGGCGGTAAGGCTGACAACTACTCCTTAGAGTTAGGCTCTAACTCCTTCATTCCTGGCTTTGAAGACCAATTAGTTGGTCACAAGGCTGGCGAAAACGTTGATGTTAAGGTTACTTTCCCTAAGGATTACCAAGCCGAAGACTTACGTGACAAGGAAGCCACTTTCAAGGTTACCATCCACGAAGTTAAGGAAAAGCAATTACCAGAACTGGACGATGAATTCGCCAAGGACGTTGATGAAGACGTTGATAGCTTGGAAGAATTAAAGGCTAAGACGAAGGATCGTTTGAAGGAACAAAAGACGCACGCTGCACATGATGCTATCGAAGACGAAGCGATCAGTGAAGCAGTTGACAACGCTGAAATTGCTGAAATCCCAGAAGCTATGCTGAAGGATGACATCAACCGTCAAATGGATCAATACCTGGCTAACATGCAACAACAAGGTATCGAACCAAAGATGTACTTCCAGTTAACTGGAACGACTGAAGACGACTTACGGAAGCAATTTACTGACGGTGCTGAAAAGCGGGTTAAGACTAACCTGGTGCTTGAAGCCGTCGTTGCTGCTGAAAAGATCGAACCTTCAGAAGATGAAATCAATGCTGAAGTTAAGGACTTAGCTGGTCAATACGGTATGGAAGAAAGTGCTGTTCGCAGTGCCCTTTCCGATGACATGTTGAAGCATGACATTGCTATCAAGAGCGCCGTTGACTTGATTGCTGATTCTGCAAAGCAAGACAAGAAGAAGGACTCAGAAGACAACGACTAGTCGTTGTTTGAGGACTTGACCGGGACGACAGTCGCTGTTGTTCCGGTTTTTCTTTAGAGTCAGGTTTTCACATGTGCGAGGCAAATTGATTCTCTCGGACGCTTATCTGTGGTATAGTACACGTTTGATAGGGAAAACCTGGTTAGTTCGACAGGTTTACTGACCAAAATGATTTTTGTAATGAGTTAGGCTTAAGCCTGGAGAGAAAGGGTGAAGTTTATTGTTTGAAAACACCGAAACGAATGGCCCAGTTACTTGTTCTTTTTGTGGGAAATCACAGGATCAAGTAAAGAAGATCGTTGCTGGCCCGGGTGTTTACATCTGTAACGAATGTATTGATCTCTGCAAGGAAATTATTGATGAAGAGTTCAGTCAAGACAGTGCACAAGAAACCTTAGAAGTGCCTACCCCTGCTGAAATTGTCAATACGCTTGATCAATATGTTATCGGGCAAAGCGAAGCTAAGCGGACCTTGTCCGTGGCAGTTTATAACCACTATAAGCGTGTAAACGAAATGGCTCAGGCGGATGATGAAGGTCCTGAGCTGCAGAAGAGTAACATTGCCGTCATCGGACCAACCGGCTCTGGGAAGACGTACTTGGCGCAAAGTTTGGCCAAGATTCTCAACGTACCGTTCGCAATTGCTGATGCCACGACATTAACCGAAGCTGGTTATGTGGGTGAAGACGTTGAAAACATCCTGTTGAAGCTGCTCCAAAATGCCGATTATGATGTTGAACGGGCTGAAAAAGGGATTATTTATATCGATGAAATCGATAAGATCGCTAAGAAGTCGGAAAATGTTTCCATCACACGGGATGTCTCCGGTGAGGGTGTTCAACAAGCGTTACTGAAGATCTTGGAAGGGACGATTGCGAATGTGCCGCCTCAGGGTGGACGTAAGCATCCCCAACAAGAGTTCATTCAAATTGATACCACGAACATCTTATTCATCGTTGGTGGGGCCTTTGATGGGATTGACGGGATTGTTAAGCGTCGTCTGGGTGACCAAACGATTGGTTTTGGCGCCGATACGAAGGAACAAAAAGTCTTGTCTTCTGGCGATAGCTTAATGCAACACGTGATTCCTGAAGACTTGCTACAGTTCGGCTTGATTCCAGAATTTATTGGCCGGTTACCAATTTTAACGGCGCTTGAAAAGCTGGATGAAAACGATCTGGTTCGCATCCTGACGGAACCTAAGAATGCCTTGGTTAAGCAATATGAGAAGTTGCTGTCATTGGATGATGTTCAGCTGGAATTCCAGCCGGCAGCCCTACGTGAAATGGCTAAATTAGCGATTGCTCGTAACACGGGTGCCCGGGGATTGCGGTCAATCATTGAAGACGTGATGCGCGATATCATGTTTGACTTGCCAAGTCGTGATGACGTGGCTAAGGTTGTGATTACGGCTGATACGGTTACGGATCATGCTGAACCTGAAGTTATTTTGAAGGATCAAAAAGCGTCATAATTTTTCAACCACAAGTTGTGGTCAGGCGATCAACTCAACAGTTGGTCGCTTTTTTTGTGGGTTGGTAAAGGGGTGCCGTGTCAAGGATTAACCGCTTTAGCGCGGAACAATCCGTGGAGAAAGTCCCCAGTCAGGTGACGTTCTGTGTTAAAATGATGAAAGATATTTGGAGAGGATGGCATTAACCAATGGAAGTCAATCACGTGGAATTAGTCATGAGTGCGGTTGACCCCGCACAGTACCCAACAACGGGGTACCCGGAGATTGCGTTAGTCGGCCGTTCAAACGTCGGCAAGTCATCATTGACTAACGTTTTGATCAATCGGCGGTCGTACGCCCGGACATCGAGTCAGCCTGGTAAGACCCAGACACTGAACTTTTATAACGTTGAGGATCAACTGTATTTTGTCGATGTCCCTGGCTATGGTTACGCCAAGGTCTCGAAAACGGAACGGGAAAAATGGGGACAGATGATCGAAACCTATTTAACCCAACGCGATCAGTTGAAGGGTGTCGTTTCCTTAGTGGATGCGCGGCACGCACCAACGGAAGACGATGTTCAGATGTATCAGTATTTGGCCTATTTCAATTTGCCAACGTTAATCGTTGCCACGAAGAGTGATAAGATTGCGCGTGGCAAGTGGAACCAAGCCGTTAGCCAGATTAAGAAGTCAATGGCATTGCCGAATACGGATAATATCATCATGTTCTCAGCACCCAAGAAGATCGGGAAGGATGCTGTTTGGAACTGGATTGAAGAGCAAGCCTTTGGGGGGAATAATTAACATGGAATTTAATGATTATCAAAAAGCTGCGAACCGGACATTGTATGGCAATGAACAGGTCTTGACGAACTGTGCGCTAGGCCTAGCGGGTGAATCAGGTCAGGTTGTGGATTTGGTCAAGAACTACACCTTTCACGGCCAAGACCTCGATCACGAGGCCATTGTGAAAGAGATGGGCGATGTCTTGTGGTATCTCAGTCAAATTGCGCAGTGGGCCGATATTGACTTTGATGAGGTAGCTCAAGATAACATTAAACGATTGAATGAACGCTATCCGCACGGTTTTCAACCAGAACGGTAATCCGGGGATCGACAGCTCAAAAAAGGACCCATGGCAAATTGCCATGAGTCCTTTAATCTATAACGTTAATCTTGACTGTGATCCTGTTCGTGTTTGGATTTATCAGATTTGATCAAGCCTTTTGCACGCTTGTTATCCTTGTGGGCGTCTGCACGCTTCAAAAACTTGTCGCGTTTGACATCCGTGGGGTCCATCTCAGCAAATTTACCGAACATGGAGTCAAGGTCATCCTGGCGTTTTACTTTAAGAGCCATTCAAGCCACCTCCTTGTCTTTAGCAGTTATCATAGCAGAATTAGTCGGGTTTGTCATTTATCAACCAATGGTCGAGCAAAATTCGCAGGGCTGCCTACTTTTTGCGGGGAAGACTGAGGGTGGTTCTCAGGGTGAATTGCTTGCACCAAACACGTATTCGGCTTATACTTTATAAGCTATTTCGAGAAATGAACGGGAGGTTAGGCCCTTGGCATCGGAATATTTGGAACATAAATTAGCGTTGCTGCCGGGTCTTCCCGGCTGTTATTTAATGAAAAATATCAACAGTCAGATTATCTACGTGGGGAAGGCCAAGAACCTGAAAAACCGGGTACGGTCTTACTTTAAGAGTAGTCATACCGGGAAAACGGCACAATTAGTGAGCGAGATCGTCGACTTTGAAACGATCATTACGTCCACGGATAAAGAAGCATTTTTGCTAGAAATTACGTTGATTCAAAAGCACCAACCTTACTTTAATATTAAGCTGAAACGGGGTACGGGTTATCCCTACATTAAGATTACGAATGAGCGGGACCCACAGTTACTGTTGGTTAGTGACATTAAGAAGGATGGCGCGTATTACTTCGGCCCGTATCCTAACGTTTACGCCGCCGAAGAGACGATTCACTTCTTGCAGAAGGTGTATCCCTTGCGGCGGTGTACCGGTTATCAGGGCCGGCCGTGCCTGTACTATCACATGGGGCAATGTCTGGGTGCCTGCTTCAAGGAAGTTCCCCAGGCAGACTACGACCAGCAGATTCAGAAGATCAAGTCGTTTTTAAATGGTAACGTGGGCCATGCTGAGAAAGAATTAACGGAACGCATGACTGCGGCTGCGGCGGATATGGCTTACGAGCGGGCTGCGGATCTACGCGATCAGATTCGTTACATTGAAGCGACGGTTGAAAAACAAAAGATTATTTCGAATGATAGCACGCCGCGTGATATTTTCAATTTTTATTTGGACAAAGGGTGGCTCTCTATTCAGATCTTCTTCATTCGTCAGGCACGACTGATGAAGCGAGAAAAGCGCTTGTTTCCCATCGTCAGTACGGCGGAAGAAGAGCTGGCGAGCTTCATCGTGCAATTTTATCAACGAAAAAACACGGTATTACCCCGCGAGATTTTAGTTCCGGCTAGCATCGATGGTGAGACGATTGAGTCGATCCTGCACGTTCCCGTTAGAACGCCGCAGCGGGGGACTAAGCGTGACCTACTTGAGATGGCCGGGAAGAACGCGCGACTGGTCTTAGAAGAGAAGTTTCGGCTGTTAGAGCTCGATGAGGGGAAGACCACGGGGGCCATGAAAGAAATTACGGACGCCCTGGGAATTGCGCCGGGCCACAAGATTGAGGCGTTTGACCACTCTCACATTCAAGGGGCTGATTTGGTCTCTGCGATGGTGGTCTTTGTGGATGGCCAGCCGAATAAGAAACTTTATCGTAAGT
This sequence comes from Levilactobacillus tujiorum, assembly GCF_012641185.1. Classification (GTDB taxonomy): domain Bacteria; phylum Bacillota; class Bacilli; order Lactobacillales; family Lactobacillaceae; genus Levilactobacillus; species Levilactobacillus tujiorum. Next base: position 12,564 of record NZ_JAAXLK010000029.1, on the reverse strand, counting down.
ATAAGTTGCGCACGGTAGATCATGCCGATGAAACGGCCAGCACCTTAGAGGTGATCCGGCGGCGGTACGGGCGGTTACTGAAGGAACACGCCCAGATGCCCGACCTGATCCTGATGGACGGGGGCGACATTCAGATGAATGCCGTGAAGGAAGTGTTAGCGGATGAATTTGATCTGCACATTCCGGTTGCCGGGATGGTCAAGAATGATCACCATAAGACGGCCGATCTGTTGTTCGGCCCGGATGATCATCACGTTCACTTGGACCCGAAGAGTCAGGGCTTCTATCTGGTTCAGCGGATTCAAGATGAAGTGCACCGGTTCGCGATTACTTTCCATCGGCAGGTTCATACCAAGCACTCGCTAAGTTCCCGCCTGGATCGGATTCCCGGCGTTGGCCCTAAGACCCGGAACAAGTTATTGCGTAAATTTGGGTCAACCAAGAAGATTGGGGAGGCCAGCGTCGATGATTTACGCGAATTAGGGATTAGTAAAACGGTGGCGCAGACGATTAAATTAACCTTAGCCGCGGAAACTGCAGAAATTAAAAATCCGCGCACGCCAACGAAACTTTGACGTGGTGGCCGTTTGCCGGTATACTGGCTAGCAGGATACTTACGAAGAAAGCAGCATGGGCTGGTTTAGAAAACGAGGAATAAAGATATGTTTGTAGATCAAGTTAAAATTAACGTGAAGGCCGGTAAGGGTGGCGACGGAATGGTTGCCTTCCGCCGGGAAAAATTTGTCCCTAATGGTGGACCGGCCGGTGGTGACGGTGGTCGCGGCGGCAACGTCGTGTTCGCGGTTGACGAGGGTCTGCGTACCCTGATGGATTTCCGGTACCAACGGAAGTTCAAGGCCAAGAATGGTGGCAACGGTGCGATTAAGTCGATGACGGGTCGCGGCGCCGAAGACACGATTATTAAGGTGCCTCAAGGAACGACTGTCTATAATGATGAGACGGGCGCGGTGATTGCTGACCTGGTTGCGAGTGATGATTCAGCAATCGTGGCCCAAGGTGGCCGGGGTGGCCGGGGCAACATTCACTTTGCGTCGCCCAAGAATCCGGCACCAGAAATTGCTGAAAATGGGGAACCGGGTCAAGAATTTGAAATTCGGTTGGAATTAAAGGTCCTCGCCGATGTCGGCCTGGTTGGCTTCCCATCCGTGGGGAAATCAACTCTGCTGTCCACGGTTACGAGTGCGAAGCCGAAGATTGCGGAGTATCATTTCACCACGTTGGTCCCCAACTTGGGAATGGTGCGGCTGCCAGATGGCCGTGACTTTGTAATGGCTGACTTGCCCGGATTGATTGAAGGAGCCGCCAATGGTGTCGGCCTAGGCTTCCAGTTCTTACGGCACGTTGAGCGGACGCGGGTCATTCTGCATTTGATCGATATGAGTGGCCTTGAAGGACGCGATCCTTACGAGGACTTTGAGAAGATCAATGAAGAGCTTAAAAAATACGATCCAGACATCTTGAAGCGGCCCCAAATCGTCGTTGCAAATAAGATGGATATGCCGGACTCTGCGGATAACTTGGCTAAGTTCAAAGAAGACTTAAAACAAGATACGTTGCTGGCAACTGCACCAGAGATCTTTGCGGTATCCGCCTTGACGCACGATGGCCTGACGCCATTGCTGCAACGGACGGCGGATGTCTTAGCGGCAACGCCGAAGTTCCCAGTTAAGCAGGAACAAGTGGCTGAAAAGGCAGAGTACGACTTTACGCCAGAACCTGATTTTGAAGTGACACAGGATGCAGATGGCACTTGGGTACTGACTGGTGACAAGTTGTTGAAGCTCTTCCGGATGACGGATATTAACCATGATGAAAGTCTGTTACGGTTTACCCGCCAGATGCGTGGCATGGGTGTTGACAATAGTCTCCGGGATCATGGCGCCAAGAACGGCGATCTGGTTCGGATTGATGACTTTACTTTTGAATACATGGCATAACTAGCCTGATCATAGGGCTGAAAAAACGTGATCACTTAGGAAAATGATTATCCTGAGTGATCACGTTTTTAATTTAGCAGTTAGGTGAGCTTATAGGGAGAGCTTCAGCCACTGCGTCGGTTTGACCACTTGATGCTTATCGGCGAAGGCGCCCGCAAACTTAATCTTGACTGACTTCAGCGATGGCTTGGTCGATTCACTGATCAAACCAGTCGCAAAGGTGACCAGTTTACCCTTCGCGGGGATGGTCTTGCCGGCACTCGCATCACTGAGCTGATTAGCGGCGTTTAATTGGCGATTGCCACTCAGGCGAATTCCTTGGATGCCATCCGTAGCCACGGCTTGTTTGCCGCGATTGTAAATGGTGAATTTAACCTGCAGGGTGTAGTAAGGACTCTTAATCTGTGCTAGGTTGAGCGCTTGGGCCGCCATGCGTTTAGCGGCAGCGGTCTTAGCGGTGTTCTTAATCATTCTAACGGTGGTGATTTTATAGGTTAGCTGGCCGGATTTGATCGTTGTTTGGGGATGCTTCACCTTTGCCAACGTCAGCTGAGTGCCGACCTTGTCGAAGGTGTATTGACCGGCTTTCTTAAGGTTTCCCGACTTAACGTAACCCTTTTTCTTGGTTTGAGTCGCTTTGGGACGATAAGTCTGTTTCTCCTCAGTCTGGTGTGAGGACGAGGAGGCCGTGACGGCTGCGTCGGGTTCTTTGGCGCTGTAATGGCTAGACTGACTGCTGCTGTCTTTGAAGCTAGCCGTACTCTTTTGACTGTTTGATTGGCAACCGGTTAATCCTAAAGCCAGGACGCTTAAACCGATGATGAGTGATGTTTTGATGTAATGCACTGAAAAAACTCCCTTCAACCGAATAAAATTTGATGTGGGACTAGGCGATAGCCGTAGAGCCGCTGGGGTGGTTCTTGGTCAATGAAAAGGCTAACGTGGGGATCAACCTGCTGACTGCGCGTCCGTAGTTGATCCAGCGATAGTGGGCGGCCCTTCCCCGTGATGAGCCGCAACTGCTGATGAGTCGTCCGCAAGTCAATGACTGCTGTTATCTGACCATCGTGTTCCCAGTAGAGTTGTAATGCTGGGTGAAGATCGATCGTCGATAGGTTGAAATCAATAAGCCGCATGGGTTACTCCCTCCAATGACAAACTTAACCTAATTATACCTAATTTTGCAGGGGAACCCCAGCGTTATTCCTGACTCATGGGGAGCAATCAGGTTTTGAGAGTTGCGATTTTGCGTGAAATCCCCTAAAATAGTGGACGGACTTTAATTATAGAATAGGAACGAAAAAATATGGAAATTCAATTTTTAGGGACAGGCGCCGGGTCACCCGGAAAATTCCGGAATGTGACCAGTACGGCACTGCGCTTGCTTGATGAGCGTAATTCAGTGTGGCTCTTCGACGTGGGCGAAGCCACACAGCATCAAATTCTGCGGACCACGTTAAAACCGCGGAAAATCGATAAAATCTTCATTACGCATTTGCATGGTGACCATATTTTTGGGCTACCGGGTTTACTAAGTAGCCGATCGTTTCAGGGCGGTAATGAACCGCTAACGATCTACGGCCCTAAAGGGATTCGCGACTTTGTAGAAGTTAGTATGCGGGTGTCTGAGACTAAGCTGTCTTACCGCATTCATTATCGTGAGCTCTCAGCGGACGGTATGATTTTCGAAGACAACAAGTTTCGGGTGTATGCCCAGCATTTGGATCACAAGATTGAGTGCTTTGGCTACCGGGTGGTCGAGAAGGATCATCCGGGTGAACTCATGGTAGACAAGTTACGTGCGGCCCAGATTCCTTCAGGTCCCGTCTATGGTGAACTGAAGGCAGGAAAGACGGTCACGTTACCGGATGGTCGGACCGTCAATGGTCAAGACTTCCTGGGACCCAGTCAACCTGGTCGGATCGTCGCCTTCTTAGGGGATACTCGACAAACGCCTAACGCAGCGCGGCTCACGCAGGATGCGGATGTGCTGGTGCACGAGAGTACCTTTGCGAAGGGCGAAAGTAAGCTAGCGCGTTCCTACTATCACTCAACCAATATTCAAGCGGCTGAGCTAGCTAAACGGACACACGTGAAGTTATTGTTATTGAACCATATTTCAGCGCGCTATACGGGTAAAATGGCACTTGAGCTCCAGCATCAAGCCCGGGAGATCTTTAAGAATACGCGCGTGGTGAAGGATTTTGATGAGGTCAATGTACCCTTTCGGAAGACAACTCAGGAGGAGACGCAAGCATGAAAAATCAGTGGCGAATCGTTCTTACCATTCTCTTAGTCATCGTTGTGGCAATCTTTGCCATTTTAAACGTGGAAAGTATCCCGGTTTCGTTTGGATTTACGACGGTTCACTGGCCACTGATTTTAATTCTGCTGGTCTCTATTCTAATCGGGGCAGTGCTGATGATTCTGTTCTCAACGATTACGGTCTTCCAGCATAACCGGGCGTATAAGGAATTGGAACAGAGTAGTCATGACCGGATTGCCGCGTTAGAACAAGATAATGACCGGCTGACGAAGCGACTACAGAATTCTAAGAGTAAGCAACTTGCCGGTCAACAGGCCAAGCAGCTTCAAGATTTGGAAAAAGAAAATGCCGAATTAAAGGCCAAGTTAGCAGCAGTTGACGCTGACTAGCTGGGTTTGAACTAAAGAACAGGTAGAGAAGAGTGGTGCCAGTGACACCGCTCTTCTCCCGTTTAGAAAGGATGATTTGCTGGTGATTGCCGCACAATACCAATGGAATATTAAGAACGTGGATCAACCGTCTGCAGAGGCGCAACAACTGGCTGAGCAGGAAAAGATCTCGCCCATTGTGGCTCAGATCCTATGGAACCGGGGTTATCAGACGCCCGCTGCCGCGCATGATTTTCTTAATCCGGGGCCCGATCAGCTTCACGATCCGAACCTGTTGCATGATATGCAAAAGGGTGTGGCCCGAATTGAAGAGGCTATCGGAAGTGACCAGCAGATTACGATTTATGGCGATTATGATGCGGATGGTGTGACGAGCACTTCCATTTTGTACGAAACGTTGAACGAGATGGGCGCAAAGGTTAACTATTATATTCCCAATCGCTTTACGGATGGGTATGGCCCTAACGTCGCAGCATTTAAGAAGCTGATCGCGGCGGGCACCCGGCTGTTGGTTACGGTGGACAATGGGGTCGCCGGCAATGAAGCAATTGCGGCGGCCAACGCAGCTGGGGTGGATGTCGTGGTGACCGATCACCATGAGTTGCCCCAGGACTTGCCTGACGCCTATGCGATTATTCATCCCCGTTACCCCGGGGCCGAATATCCTTTCGGGGGATTATCAGGAGCGGGTGTCGCCTTTAAGGTTGCCCAGGCTTTGCGTGAAGAGATCCCCCAGGACGTGTTAGATCTGGCGGCGATTGGGACGGTAGCTGACTTAGTCCCGTTAATCGATGAGAACCGGGTATTGGTTTATTTTGGACTACAACTGTTGAAGCAGGATGAACGTCCAGGTTTACAGGCGTTAATGACTGGAGCCGGGATTAAGCCGGAAGAATTGACGGAACAATCCATTGGGTTTGGAATTGCGCCGCGGTTAAATGCTTTAGGTCGGCTAAATGACGCTGCGCCGGCAGTTGAGCTGTTGACGACGCCTGATTTTACGGTGGCTAAGGAATTGGCCAAGCAAACGGAAGATCAGAACCATCAACGCCAAGATCTGGTTCAGCGAATCAGTCAAGAAGCATTAGCGCAAGCCGAGGACGCTGAGCATCATGACCGGGCAGCCTTAGTGATCAGTGGTCATGACTGGCACGAAGGGGTCTTGGGAATCGTTGCCAGCAAGGTAGTCGAAAGTACGGGAAAACCGACGCTAGTTTTAAACGTGAATGAAGATGGTCGGGCCAAGGGGTCTGGTCGAAGTGTCGCGGCATTTAACCTATTTGCCGCCTTAGACCCTCACAGAGACATTTTAACGGCATTCGGCGGCCATCACATGGCAGTGGGATTGACGCTGCCTAGTGAGCAATTAACAGCCTTGGCAGATGCCTTGGATCAGGAAGCCGATAAGCAACAGCTAACGCAGAGTGGCCCGGAGAAGATTCCGGTGGCGGCGACTCTCGACGTGGCTGCGGTGACGCCCAGCCTCTATCAGGAACTGGCGCAATTAGCGCCGTTTGGAACGGATAACAGCCAGCCGCTCTTTGCTTTTGAGACGGCCACGTTAACGGAGATTAAAGCCATTGGTAAGGATAAGTCACACTTGAAGTTTCAACTTCAGGAAGGCGGGCATCGATTGAATGCCATTCAGTTTGGTGCGGGTAAATACGTGCCAGCGTTGACGGCTGCTCCCAGTGATGCCGCCGTTCTGGGTGTAATTGAGGACAACGTTTGGCAGGGGCGGCATTCCTTACAGGTTATGGTCAAGGATCTACGCCTGACGGAAAGCCCAGTTCAAGATCAACGGACGACGCAATTGCACCGCCAGATGTTTCAGGCAGCTGGAACGTATGTGTTTTTCCATCAGAATGCGTTTCGTCAGTTAGCTAACCAACTGGCAACGGATGCGACTGCAGTGCTGTACGATGGGAGTGCGGTAGTGCCGTTAGCACCGCAGTCGACGGTTTACCTCGTGGATTGTCCCGATGCGACCACCGATTTAGAGCAGGCGTTACAGCAGTTACAGCCGGAAAAGGTAGTGGCTTACCTTTATAAGAAAGAAAGTCTTTCGCAATTAGGGATGCCAACTCGCTCGCAATATGCTAAACTGTTTAAGTTCGTTGCAACCCATCAACAAGTAGATGTGGGCCACCAACTGGCGCAATTGGCAACTTTCTTGCAGATTCCGCGTACTCAGTTAATTTTTATGATCCAGGTCTTCTTTGAGTGTGGATTCATTACGATTGATCATGGGGTCATGAATGGTGTTAGCCATCCGGAGCACAAGGATTTAACCGCTGCACCGAGTTATCAACTTCGGCAACAGCAGGTGCAAACGGAGCAGGATTTGCTAACCTGTTCAACTGCGGCGTTGACCAAACGCCTCGCCTCATTGATATAAAATAAAGGAGCTACTTCAATTATGGCAACTGATTTTACGAAATATATTGCTTCCGTTCCAGATTACCCAGAAAAGGGCATCATGTTCCGGGATATCTCACCGTTAATGGCGGATGGGGAAGCCTTCCATGCTGCAACCGATGAAATTGTCACTTACGCTAAGGGCAAGGGCGTCGAAATGGTCGTTGGCCCAGAGGCTCGTGGCTTTATCGTGGGTTGTCCCGTTGCTTACCAAATGGGGATTGGTTTTGCCCCAGCGCGTAAGCAGGGTAAACTACCACGGCCAACGGTCAAGGCTTCCTACGATTTGGAATACGGAACGTCAGCGCTGTACCTGCATAAGGACGCCATCAAACCGGGCCAAAAGGTCTTGGTCACGGATGATCTGTTAGCTACTGGTGGAACCATTGGTGCGACGATTCAACTCGTTGAAGATCTCGGTGGAATCGTTGTCGGAACGGCATTCTTGATTGAATTAAAGGAGTTACACGGTCGCGACAAGCTTAAGGGCTATGATGTCTTTAGCTTGATGACTTACTAAACTGATATAGCTAAAAGGGCGTTGTCATCGTATTTCAGATGGCAACGCCCTTTTTATGGTTAAATTAGGCTAAATTGGGTCGCACTCCGGCTGCCAGGAATTCTACCTGCTGTGGGGATGCTTCAGACTGCCAGATTAGTTATTAATCATGCCGTGGTGCTGAACGATCATGCCCGTAGTGGTGAGGGCTGCTGACAGAATGGCGAGAAGCCAAATGACAGGCACCCAGGAGCCGCTAAATTGCTGCAAGTAACCAAACAGAATAGGACCAACCGCGGCTAGTAGATAACCGGCCGATTGTGCCATCCCAGAAATGGCAGCAGTCTGATAAGGATTGGTCGTCTTTTCCGTGAAAAACATAATCGCAAGGTTGAAGGCGACACCGGAGCCCAGTCCAGTGACTAGCGCAACGAGCGTTAGGAATGGGACCGAGTGGGTGTCAATCAGCCAGGTGAGTGGGGCAACCACGTATCCCAAGGTCATAATGCTCAGCAGGATAGTGACGCCGTGGCGCTTGTTAAAGAGCAGTGGCACCATGAATGACAAGGGTAAGCCGCTGAGTTGTAGGAGCGTAAGGAGATTGCTGGCAGTGATCGTGCTGACGCCGTGAGTTGCCAGGATAGCCGGCATCCAGGTGATAATGGCATAGTAGACCAGCGATTGTAAGCCAAAGAACAGGGTGATCAACCAGCCCAGGGGTTGATGCCAGACGCTTTGGTAGTGGGGAATGTGGGACCGTTGCTCAGCGGTTAACGGCGTTTGTCGTTTACGGCGAAGATTGGGGAACCAGACCACAATAGCAACAATACTGATTACCCCGAGATAGGCCTGGGTAGTGGCCAGACTAGTCCGCGAGATAAGAATCCCGGAAACGGCGGTTCCAATGGCCCCAACGAGGAGCATGGACAGCGTATAGAGACTGGTCCCTAACCGGATCTTATAGGGCATATGTTCTTTAATCAATGCTGGTACTAAGACGTTCCCACTGTCGATCCCAATCCCAACGAGAAAGGTTCCCAGCAGTAGGGCGGGGAGCGTGGGGATGACCCGGAGATAGGTCCCGATAATCAATAAAAGAAATAGGCTGAAGACGGTGCGTTCATTGCCCCAGCGCTGAGCCAACTTTACAATAATTGGTGAAAAGATCGCAAAGGTAACCAGGGGAATGGATGTAATTAAGCCGGCCATCGAGCTAGGCAGATTAAGGCTTTTTTCGATGCTCGGTAGTAGTGGGGGAATAATGGTGATTGGTAAACGGAGATTGGCAGCAATCAACATCATCCCGATTAAGAACCAACGAGGTCTAGGTTGTTCCAAATTAAATACCTCCTAAAAATAGTCGTCAGTCCATTATAGCCCGCCAAGTAGTGGGAAAAAAGGTTTTTCGGGGTTGTACGTTGAAAATGTCCCGCATCAGCTGTTAGTTAAGCGTTTTCAAAAAATGCAAAAAAAACAGAGAGGGGAGGGCCTCTCTGAAAGTTTTAGTGACAACTTAAGGATGAGTGAATTAGTCAGTCGCGGGTACGTCGTTAACCACGAATACATTGGGCTCGGCGTGTTGCACGACGTAATTAGTGGTGGAACCAACGATCATGCGGGAGAACGCGTTGGTCCCGGTCTTACCCATGACGACTAAATCAACTTTAGCGTCGTCGGCATTTGCCAGGCCAACGATCACTTGTTTAGGAGAACCTTCACGAACACTCAGTGAGGTCTTGACGTTGGCTTGATCGGCAAGTGTCTTGGCTTCGTTGAGAATCTCTTTACTGGTGTCGCGTAATCCTTGAATAATGGCCGCGTAACCACCGCCGAGTCCCTGTGGAGAGAACTGCGTGATATCGATGACGTGCAGCAGAATCAAGGTGGCTTGCCAGTCTTGTGCGAGTTTGATACTCGTCTTCAGCGCTTCGTTGGCGTTACTGGAGCCGTCAAGTGGGACAAGTAAACGTTGATACATGAGTGTTACCTCCTTTGATGGTCTGCGGGGGCAGCAAGCATATTATTCGTGTGTTCAGCAACTGCTGACCGGCATGGAAAACCTGGGAGTTTTGCCAGTCAGCTTATTAACTAATGAATTAGATTAGTTAATAGTTATATTATGCCGGAAAATGATGACGGTGGCAAGTAAAATGATTAAAAATATTTGGGGGTAGCGATCGACTATAAGCCCCCGTTAATTAATTGTTTTTTCTTGATAGAAAGTAGCTGTACAAGGCAATGCCGAGCGCAATGACTAGCAAAATTAGGCCAATCAGTTTAAACATGGGAAAACCTTCCTTCTTGTCGGCGTTAATAAACATAGTATAAGGGAGATGCTGGAAAACGTAAAATGAAAATCGAACGACGGAAATATTGACGTTCGTTGAGATAACCTCCAGATTTTGTGGCTGGTTCCAGGCATATTGTATTAAATTGCTAATTTAGCACATAATATGCCAGATTACGGCACATAATCTCGGTAAAAGCTGGTAAATTCAACCATTCGCAAGGTATACTGACCTTGTTAAGGAATGGAGGAAGTGAGATGAGAGTTAAGCGATTTGTAGTGGCTTTGGCGTTACCTTTGTTAGGCGTAGGTTTGGTGACGCCGATGACGGTCCAGGCCTCAAGTTGGAAGCGGGGAACGCCTAAAGCGGTTAGGGGAAGTTGGTTTAATAAGGGTGTTCACAATGCAAAGAAAAATGTAGGCTGGACGGCGTTTAATGCGGACAAACATTCTTTCGGGATTGGTCATATGGGGATGCCCTCAGTGGTCGTCTATCATCCATATTATAAATATACCCACCATACTTATTTTCTAAAGGGTTATGCGCCTAAGAATGGGTTGTGGCGTGGTAGCCATGTGTTATTCAAACTGGTGAAGAAAGGTAAAAAGCTTCACCTGGTATCTAAAAAGGGAACGTATGATAATGTGATGCTTCATAGGGATAAGGTTAGGCGTTGATATCGAACGGCGGTATGCGATTGATTTATCGGGTGCTGTTTTTAAGTTTTGGACAGTGTTATTGTTGAAGCTAGATGACATTAACTTACGATTACGCTCGTTTAGTGAAAAGGAGGGGTAGCTAGTGATCAGGCTGTGGCAGATTTCAGATGATGGCGACATTGTGGAATTTAAATTCCAAGTTGAAGAAGATACGTCTGCTGGAATTGTTATGTACAGTCGTAGTAGAAAAGCAACTGGATTTGTGGGGTCGGTTATTGATAACTATCCAGAAAACTACCGTCAACATATTCGTAGGCATTTATTTGAGATGGCAGAAGAGAAGAATTTTCCTGAACAGTACACTATCGCATGGTATTGAAATAATTGAGTAGATAAATGAAGGCTAAGATTACTTCACAAAGCCATTTTTATTTTTTGAATGAGATCAGGCTACGAACTTGGCTACGTTTAAGCTATTTATTTAGCTGCAATTGTTATATAAAGAAAAGCAGGAATCCCATATCCTTCAGACTGATCCTAGCAGTAATGCTGGGGTTTTGTTATAATTTTACTAGTTTGGAGGCAGATTTTTTTATGAAAGAGTCCGATTTGATTCAACATTTGTTAGATGTAATTTCCCAGCAACACAACGATGCTTTTACAATTATTGCTATTTTTATTGCTGTAATTGGTCTAGGCGCTATATTTACTGGAATTTTACAGTGGCGGTTTTCTGACAAACAAATTGATAAGATGAAAGAACAATTTAAAAATGAGTTTAGAGAAGAATTTAAGATAGATGAAATGAATGAAATTTTGAAAAAAACTGAAACAACTCAACGGAACGCTGAAGAAAAGATAAGTGAAATGGAAGAGGTCATTGAAGATGCCAGAAGACAATTGTCGGATAATAAGAAACAATTGACTCAGTTTAAAAATTATGATGTTGAAGGTAAAGCGGGTCTACTAGCGCATGTCAGCAAGGATATTGATGAAGTGGATGCGTCTAATTCTGTTGGTTTAGTTATTAAAACTCTGGATCCAATTATAGAAAATGGGGATCTGACTCAAAATACGCTTTCAGAGTTGTGCATTCAAACGGGAAATGCTTTGTATGTGGTTATTAAGATTAAGTTTAAAAGTGAAGATTACAGTACAAAGATGAAAAAATTAGTCGAAATGTTACTGAATCAGTATACGAAAGTAGTTGATAGTAATGAAAATAACTCCGAAATGCTGAAAGAGTTGAAGAGAAGTACAGAGTACATGAATCGGGCGTATACAGAGTATCTTAATTTATTAAAAGGATCGAAGTCGGATACTAATGTTGATCAGAATGCTTAGTTTTTTAAGTTTACATAGTTTTTTGAAGTTTAAGTGAAGACTAACTTATGCTAACAGTCAAGGAGGGATTACGTGATAACGAAAAAGTAGAAAGAGAAAATAGAGTTGATGTTGGAGGGGAATCTTTCCCAAATATAAATTAGTGAAGAGTTAAAGATCCATCCAACGACGCTTTCTCGCTGGAAAAGTGACGATGAATTTGTGGAAGCGATGCGGACTTTCACCGATGGCGTTATTGCTAGGTCAACACCTAACGTGATGAGTACAATGGTTCATCTACTGTCAGCTAAGAGTGAGCTGGTCCGGTATAATGCTGCCAAGGATTTACTGGATCGTGCTGGGTTCATGCCAACAATTAAGCAGGATGTTAATGCTAACGTTGGTCCAGTACGGATTACGGACGATGTACCAGCTGGGGCGATGACTATGACTAGACTGTCGATCACCATGGCGCCATCATTTTATGAGCTTCATCAAGAAATTAAACACCATCAGCATTCAAATTACTGGCTATCAGGAGGACATGGTTCAACCAGGTCCTCTTTTATTAGTGCCTTTAGGCCCAGTTGAGCACGCTAAAGCGTGCGAAATAAAAAACCACCCGCTATGCGGGCGGATGATAAATCAGTTATGACGAATTGTCAAATCAAGTGTAACGATTGCCCAAAGAAGACTTCTGCTGGAGACTTCCAGCCTAAGACCTTGCGTGGTCGATTGTTTAGGTCTTGGACGAACTTGGCGAT
>NZ_JAAXLK010000028.1 GCF_012641185.1 Levilactobacillus tujiorum | reverse complement strand
TTATAATAATGATCGGATTCAAGGTAAGCTTGGGTATTTATCACCACGTGACTTTGAGCTAGCACAAGCAGCATAAAACGTTCCAACTTTTGGGGTACACGTCATCTTTCGTGACTCCAAATCGAGCGAGAAGACTGGTGCTCTTCCAGGCTGAAGCGTCCCCACAGCAGGCGGAATCCCTGGCAGCCGGAGTGCGACCAAATTACCCCAGTTTTATGATACTGGAATACGACAGAGATCACAGCTTTTAACCGCTAGTTTACTCAGCCGTTTGGTTCAGACCGACTTCTTCTCTGCATGCTCCAATTGCCAGATGCTGTACAGGTACTGCACCACCGTTTTGACCACGGCGTACAGCGGAATCGCTAGAATCATCCCCAGCAAGCCAGCAATATTCCCCGCCGCTAATAAAATAATGATGATCGTGAGCGGATGAATCTGTAGGCTCTTCCCAATGATGTTGGGGTAAACCAGGTTACCATCAATCTGCTGGACCACCACAACCACAATAATCACGTAAATGATCAGGCTGGTACTCGTGGCAAACGCCACAATCAGCGCTGGTAAAATCCCAATGTACGGGCCCACGTATGGAATTAAATTACAGATTCCGGCAAAGAAGCCGAGGAGCAACGCATACTTTTCACCCACAAAGAAGTAGCCAATTGCCGTAAAACTCCCAACGAATAAACACTCAACAATTTGGCCGCCCACGTAACGGGCAATCGTATGGTTCATTCGACTTAATAATTCGGCCGTCTGTTCACCGTGCTTGCTAGGCAACCACCGGCGGATTGCGGGCATGAATTTGTCGCCATCCTTTAGCATGTAGAACAGCATCACGGGAACGGTCACCGCCGTTACTGTAACCGTGGTGACGGTCCCAATGATACTGCCGATGCCACTAGTCAACCCACTCATAAAGCTCTGCGCATACTTGGATAACGCCGCCTGCAATTGCGTGAGGTATTTCGAAAAATCAATGTCTTTCAACAGCGGATGATTGATTAACTTATTCAATACGGCTTCACTGGACTTGGCAAAATCTGGGATGTTGCCAACTAACGTGGTGACCTGACTCACTAACCGCGGAATTAACCACATGGCGCCAGCGACCAGGACCAACACTAACAGTAAGAACACGATCGCCACTGCGCCAGTGCGGTTGATCCGCAACTTCTTCCAACGCACCTTTTCTAGCAACTTAACAACTGGGTTAAGCAGATAAAATAGGATACCCGAAATCAACATCGGGGCAAAAATCGTGGAAAGAAAAATACCAATCGGCGAAAAAAGAAAACTAATCTGTGTACAAACCCAGATCAGTGCTGCGACAATCAACAATTCTACGGACCAAAACATCAGCCGTGAATTTGCCACCCACTTCATAGACAAGGCCCCCTTCGTTAAGACTTCATCTGCTCGCTGAGATGGTGACCCGTGCTGGCTACCAATCCCGGCGACGCTATATTTTCTAAAAAAAGGAGCGAGCCACGAATGACTTGCTCCTGGTGATGCGGAAGACAACTCTTACAGGTCTGCGCCGCACTAGTTTGAGCGACGTAACAGTTCCTGATACCGTTGATACCAAAGATCGACATAGGCTTGGGAGAAGGGCCCTTTATGATGATTAATCCAGTCGACGAGCGTCAAAACGTTTGCCTTTAAGATGCGATCGGTCTCCTTACCGTACTGCCAGCGTTGACTGAAATCTTGGTATTCATCAACGTCGAGCAGGCGTTTTTCACCATCGGGGAAGACCTTCACGTCGAGATCATAATCAATGTATTTAAGCGCCTCTTTATCCAAAACGTATGGGGAAGCCAAATTACAGTAATACGACACCCCATTATCTCGAATCATTGCAACAATGTTAAACCAATAATGCTTGTGGAAATAAACGATAGCGGGTTCTCGAGTCACCCACCGCCGCCCATCGTCTTCCGTGACCAACGTGTGATCATTTACGCCGATGAGGGCATTTTCGCTTGTTTTGAGTACCATCGTGTCGCGCCAAGTTCGATGCAAACTTCCGTCGTGCTTGTAGCTTTTGATCGTAATGAAGTCGCCTTCCTTAGGTCCTCTAGCTTCGCGCGTCATGTATTAACCCTACTTTCTAAGTAACGGGTAACTATAAAAATTCATTCAATATTATACCAGATTCAGCCTTATTATTGAATAGGCAGTATTCGATTCCTGAACAAAATCCCGCGGATTGAAAGGACTATACTCTTTGCCAACGCTTGATCGACAAGGATTGTAGTCTGAAAAGTAGGCTAAACCCATCACCTGCGGCTGTCAGAGATTCCGCCTGCTGCGGGGAACGCCTGCGGCCTGAGAAGCGGTCCTCCGGCTCGGTTGGAAGCCCGAAAATTCACCGGTCTCCCAACGCGTCCCACGCTGTAAGCCGAGAATCGGCTAACACCGTCGACACAGCTGACTCCATCTCTGCCCTCCTCCGGTTAAGCTAGTCTTTGACTAACAAATTGGTTTAAACGCTCGTCACGTCAGCATTCAGACAATAGTAACTGACAACAATCACGTAGCCGTGAGTGAGCCAAATTTGAGCTCAGCCGTGGGATTTACCAAGTGGTTCTCTTGGTAAATGGCGACTTTGAGACGTGATTTTTCGGCTCAAAGCGAGGCCTAAGACCGCCCTATGGCTTAGGCCGTCCTCCCCACAGCGATCCAGCCCAAATTTGGCGAACGGCAAGACGGCAGAGATTATCTGTTTATCTATTTTTTAATCATTCAAGTGTAATGCCACGACCTTTACAGAGCCCTTTTAAGTTTCAACCTTTAGACAAACGAAAATAACCAATCAAAAACAGGTTGTTCCGCGACCCATCGTTGGGTCAAGCACGTTACAACCTGTTTTCTGAGCTATTTGCCTAATTCACCTGACTGCAATAAATTCCAAATCTGAATGGCCGGTGTTTGTGACAATTGGTTCACACGATAGTAGTTACTCAGTAGAACCACGCCATCCGTGCCATCCTTACTGAGCAGCGTGGTCGCTTCATAACCATACGCTAATCCATGCGTCCGGATATAGCCAGGGTAGACGTACATCCCCCCGCCATACATCGACGCGGTCCCCGGTGCTAACAAGACATTCACATCGTTGGCCGGGTACAGTTTGCCTTGTAACATATTCCGCTGAGCCGTGTAGAGATCCCGCGCAGACATGTAGACCTGACCCGTCCCAAATTGATAGTACATCGACTGCTTCGATTCGCCGAACCGCGACCCATAATTGGCCGTCACATCGGCGTTGTTAGCGTTCTGATATCCCCGTGAATAGGTCGCCTGATCCGCCATGTTGAAGACAAAACCCGTGTGTTTCAAGTTCCAAGCACGCGTGATGTTGGTGGTGAAATAGTGCCGGTAGCTTTGATGACTCACTTTTTCAATAATCCCTGACAGCAACATAAAGTTTACCGGCGAATAATCCCACTTGCCAATCTGAGATGGCCGGCTGACAACATTGGCCAAAATGAACCTAATCATGCCCTGTTCCGAGTGTAAATTATCGGGAAAGGCAGACAAAGTTAGCCCACTCTTCATATCCAGCATATCACGCAAGGTAATGCTGTTGGCACCAGCGATGGTGGGGTAATACTTAGACAGCGGATCCGTCAGATTCAGCTTACCCTCACTGGCTAATTTCATAATCAGCCCCGCCGTAAAGGACTTCTGTACGGAGGCTAATTGGTAAACGCTGTGGGCCCCGTTCTTCTTATGCGCTGCAGCGTCCGCATAGCCCCAGCCCTTTTGGTAGATCACCTGATTATGATGGACGACTAGCGCCGTGCCGACAAACCGGTTGGCCCGCAGCACGGCATCAATCTCCCGCGTCGCCGGTGTTTGTTGTGGCTTGGCCGCCACCTTCTTCACGACTGGCTTCTTTTTAGGCTTGACGCGGCGGACCACGTGACTACTCGTCGCCTTCGGTTCAGCCTGCGTCTTCGCTTGATCGTTAAACCACCAAGCCAAGCCCCCACTGAGCCCCAGTACCGTTGCAAACGCTAAAATTGTTCCCCATGTTTTAGACGTCATGCTTACTCCCCCTTACACTTATCCTCCGATGACCTTAGTCGACCGATTCCCCAAAATCAGCTAACCACTGGCTAATATCATCCAGTTTGAACCCCTTACGATAGAGTGCCTGTTTCGTTTTATATTGCCGTTCAGACTCACTTAACGCGCGGTAACGATGCCACAACTTTTCCCCTTGTTTCGCCAGTAATGCGCGCTGTTCGTCTACATCTGGTGTCAAATCAACGGCGTCCAGCATCGTTTTGATGGCATCCCCACCAAAGCCACGTGTCATCAGGCCTTGCCGTATCTTCTGTTCGCGGTTCCGGGTGGAATTGTGCTGATAGCGTTTTGCCAACTTCTGGGCAACCGCCGTCCCCACGGCCAGTTGCTCTGCTGGTGTGAACAGCACCAACGCATCATCAATGACTTTCTCCCCCACACCTTTTTGTCGCAAATGTTGTCGAATCACCCGCGGGCCTTTATCTCCCGTGTGCATCATCGTCCGCACATAACTCGCCGCATAGTGGGCATCGTCAACCAACGAAAAGTCCCGTAACTTCTTCAGTGTCTGTTCGATCGTGTCTTCCGGTATCTCCAACGTCGTCAACTTATCCTGCACTTCTTTTTCCGTGCGCAACTGGTGAGACAGATAATCCAGCGCCCGGTTATAAGCCTTCGCAACATCATCCGCGGCCGTTAGCCGTTCTTCCAATTCCTTATCAATTTCCATGCCTTTGTATAAGCGAAAATCAACGAGAACACTATCACTAACGGGGAAAGCATAGTGCCCATCCACATAAATGTTAAAGCGGCCACTGCGTTTCTGAGCTTCAATCATGGTAATTACGGCCATTCAGGTCACATTCCTTTCTCGTCTTATGTCATCATTCTACCAGTTCTGGCTTTAAGGTGGCGTTTCCAACTGCACTTTAGTTAGTCAATCATCTTTTCGCTAAGCTCACCGTTGCTTGACCCAACCTTCCCTAGTCATCATTGCTATGGCCTGCTATAATTAACCACAATTAATAGGACTAAAGGAGTGAGTAGCTTTGCCAACAGCACACGTGGTCTTTGCCACGATCACTGGCAATAACGAAGATGTGGCCGATATCGTCACGGAAAAGCTTGAAGAATTAGGTTGTCAGGTTAAAGAAACTGAAATCTCGCAGACCGATGCCGCTGAATTTCAACAGGCAGATATCTGTGTGGTCTGCGCCTACACGTATGACGAAGGGTCCCTCCCTGACGAGGGCTTGGATTTCTATGATGATTTGCAGGCGCTTGATCTCCACGGTAAAGTCTTCGGCGTGGCTGGTTCGGGCGATACCTTCTACGGTGACTTCTACAACACGACCGTTGACCACTTTGAGCAAGCCTTCAAATTAACCGGTGCTACCCAGGGGGCCGCCAGCGTCAAAATCAACTTAGAGCCTGACCAAGTCGCTATCGACCAACTCGACGCCTTCGCCAGCCAACTGGTCGCCCAGGCGTCTTAATCAGATATGGATGAAAGCTGCCGCCTTACCGTTCGCCAAATTTGGACTGGAACGCTGTGGGCAGGACGGGGCAAGCCACAGAACGGTCTTGCCCCTCGCTTGAAGCCGCAGAACACGTCTTCAAGTCGCCATTTTCAAGTAGATCACTTGAAAATCCCACGGCTGAGTCCAAATTTGACTCACTCACGGCTACGTGGATAACATCAACTACTGTTGCCTAGGCACCGTGTCAGCCGTGAGGTCGGCCGATAAGGCGCCAATCACCACCACGTTGCCTCTGGTGGTGACTTGAAATCTTGGGACTTTTAGAAAAGCTACGATGAATCAACTTGCCAAAGTTGGTTTATCGTAGCTTTTTAGTTGGGTTATTTGTCCTTAGTGTTCCGTTTCAAACGGTTACGGAGAATATACGTGAATACAGCTTGCTCCTCAATGGTGCCT
Source organism: Levilactobacillus tujiorum (assembly GCF_012641185.1). GTDB lineage: Bacteria > Bacillota > Bacilli > Lactobacillales > Lactobacillaceae > Levilactobacillus > Levilactobacillus tujiorum. The sequence goes on along the minus strand of NZ_JAAXLK010000028.1, from coordinate 28,058 downwards.
TCCACCAGATCTTGAATCGCCGCGTTCAAGACGGCGCCAAACATCAAGATGAGCGCCGTGAAATCTAGCCAAAACATGAGCACAATAAATGTCCCGATGGTCTTATAACTGTCGATATTGTGGACAAAGAATTTCAAATACCAGCTAAAGGCTTGTGATAATAGCAGCCAGCCTAGCGTCGCCGTGAGGGCCCCTGGCCAAACATAACGCACCTTCAGTTTCACACTGGGGACAAAGTAAAATAGAATCATCAGGATAAAGAACGTCATGATAAATGTAACCGGCCATTTAGCCGCGTTAACGTAGGATAACAGTTGCGTGGGTAGGTGTAGCAGTGGGGTGAGTCGTTCCAACACAATCTGTCCCACACTGAAGAACAGCATCATTAAGAACAGAAAGGCAATCAATGCCACCATCCAAAAGAAAGCCACAATACGGTTCACGATCGCATTTTGCTTGCGCATGACCCCGTAAGCCCCGTTGACCGTCCGTTGAAAAGCCGCAACGGCCCGTGATGACGACCAGATAGCCACAATTACCCCAATTGACAAGACACTCCCATTTCGATTGTTTAAAAATGAATGAATGATGGGCGCCAAAATATCATAAATATTATCCGGCAAGAATGGTTCGATGCCATCCATAACCGTACTCGTCTCAATATGGAAAAATGGCAACAGACTAGCCAAGACTAGCAACGCAGGAAACAACGATAATAGCGTATAGTAGGCTAATACAGCTGCCGAATCGGATACGTTCGCCATTTGATAATGTTTACTGATGGTTTGGATAATCCGGTTAATCCCCGCCAGATGCGGTCGCCATTTCTTCCACACGAGTTGTGGCCCCCTTCATAGCCTCTAGAACGATCCGTAATCCTCAGCAAATTTCAAGGTTCCAATCATCTTTTCTAGAGTCTTTCTACTAAACCGTACCCGCTTAGCCTGGCGGAACGTCTCGATAAACGTCGCCAAATCATCATAATTCGCCACTGCTGTGCAGTTATAGGCGTCGTGGGGATTGAGTTTGGTCTTATTACCCACAACGAGTGAATTGCTATGCGTATAACGGTCGTAATAATTATAGTAAACCAACGGCTTAACAAAGTCGATCATCCGTTCATTTTTGTTTTCCAGTTGGCGGTGCATCGTAATTTCACTGTTAATATAGCGCACCAATAGCTTTGATGATAACTCAGCCTGCGTTGCCGGGTTACTGATCCCCGTATGCAACGTGATCGACCGTTGACCGCGCCCTTCTTGCTCCAGACTCATCGTGTAGCCCTGAGTTAATGATTCATTTTCTTCCGATAAGTTTGGGAGGAAGAAACGATCCAGGTGACTCGCTAAGGCCTTCGGGACTTCCTTCTCCCGACCACTCAGGTTAACCCCAGAGAAGTCGTCCAAACTTGATGAAAAGATTTCCTCTGATAAGTCATGGAAGATCATCCCCCGCCAGTACTTGCTCTCAACATTGATAACCCCAAAAGATGTCATCAACAAATTATCAATCTGCATGACCCGCCAAGAATCACCATCGTTCATTTCCTGAGTCACCGGGTTCTTCACCTTATTGGCAAAATGAACATTCCGCAGAATCTTGTAGTCGAACCGTTCATGATGCTTAGCGGCCCGCTGGTGAATCTCACGCATAATTTCATATAATTGTTCGGTCGTCTTAATCTCGGCCCGGTCATACGCCGTCTCAGCCATTCGCATTGCCTCCATTTATTTTTTCTTGAATTGCAGCTAGAATGCGGTCTGCCGCATGGCCATCCCCGTATGGATTTTTAGCCTGTGCCATGCGGTCATAAGCCGCCTGATCCGTCAGCAAGCTTTCCATAGCTGCCGTAACCCGTTGCGGATCTGTTCCGACTAATTTTAGCGTGCCACTCGTCACGCCCTCTGGCCGCTCCGTGGTATCCCGCAAGACCAGCACTGGCTTATTCAGCGATGGCGCTTCCTCTTGGACCCCACCGGAATCCGTCATGATAAAATAACTCTTCGCGGACAGATTGTGGAAATCCACCACATCCAGCGGGTCGATCAAGTGAATCCGTTCCATGCCGCCCAATTCTTCATGTGCTACCTGTTGAACGGCTGGGCTCAAATGCACGGGATAAATGACCTCAACGTCGGGATGGGCCTCTACCTCCGCACGAACCGCTTTAAAGACGGCGTGCATGGGTGCCCCCTGATTCTCGCGCCGATGCATGGTCAGGAGAATTAGCCGATGACCGGGTTGGATCTGATCCAGTACAGCATGGTGATAATTCTGATCAACCGTCTGCTTCAACGCATCAATGGCCGTATTTCCCGTCACGTAAATATTTTCCAGAGGATGCGCCTGCTTCAACAGGTTGTCCTTCGACAATTCCGTCGGGGCAAAATACAAGTCACTCAAAATATCGGTCAACTGCCGGTTCATTTCCTCAGGGTATGGCGAATACTTATCCCAAGTCCGCAGCCCCGCTTCAACGTGGCCAAGCATGGTCTGATGGTAGAAGGCACTGACACTGGCTGCAAACGTGGTGGTCGTGTCACCGTGGACCAACACGATATCCGGCTGAGCTTCCGTTAGCACATCATCCAATTGATTCAAGACCCGCGTCGTAATCCCACTCAGCGTTTGTTGGGGCCGCATGATATTGAGATCGTAGTCCGGGGTAATCTTGAAGATCGCCAACACTTGATCCAGCATTTCTCGATGTTGGGCCGTCACCACCGTAATCGGGGTAAACTCCGCCGGTCGCTGCTGCATCGCTAGGATGATCGGCGCCATTTTGATTGCTTCTGGACGGGTTCCAAACACCGTCATTACTTTAATTGGTTTTGTCACTATATTTCCTCCAAATTATCGCTGCCTAATTACGGTCAATTATAGCAGACACACGGCCGCTTGTGCTTTGAAACGTCAACAATTTTGTCGCGGCTTTCCGTTTCGACCTCGGCCTACCAGAACTGTCAAAATACGAATTATTTCAATTGCCGACTACTTAAGCCGAAATTAGTTCGATCCATCACTTAAACCGCTACCATCTCCGACTAACCGCCAACATTAGTTGTGACCCGTAACGTTTGCAACTATCTGTAAGCAAAATTTAATGGCAAGCCCCCCATATTTGAGGTAAGATGGTATCGTTGTGTGAAAGGAATGTCTGTGATGAAAAAGCTTAGTCTGGTCGTTCCTTGCTATAACGAGGAGGAGTCTATTCCATTATTTTACCGAACCGTTAGCAAGGTGATCAACGCCATGAATACCCCTACTCCGACTGTAGAGCCCGAGTATATCTTCGTGGACGATGGGTCTAGCGACCGCACCTTAGAAGAAATGAAACAGCTACACCAAGAACATCCGGAAACTGTCCATTACCGGTCGTTTTCGCGAAACTTTGGGAAGGAATCCGCGCTCGCCGCAGGATTACAAGCCACCACTGGTGATATGGTCGCCGTGATGGACGTTGACCTGCAAGATCCACCAGAGCTCTTGCCTGAAATGGTCGATTTAATTGAAAACCGGGACTATGACTGTGTGGGGACCATCCAACAGGAACGTCGTGGTCAGAGTCGCCTGCGTGCATTTCTCTCACGAAGTTTTTACAGCGTCATCAACTGGCTCTCGGACGTGCGGATTGAACCTAACGCCCGCGATTATCGGTTAATGACGCGCCAGTTCGTCGACACCGTGCTCTCCTTGCCTGAATTCAATCGTTTTTCCAAGGGGATTTTCAGCTGGGTTGGTTTTAAGACCACCTACCTGACTTACGAGAGTCAACCTCGAGCTGCTGGGACAACGCATTGGAGTCTTCGTCAATTGTTTGCCTACTCCATTGAAGGGATCATTGACTTTTCTAATGCACCGTTACGCCTCGCCACCTGGGTTGGCAGTCTTTCCTTCTTGGCTTCAATTGTGGCCTTGATCTTCGTGATTGTCCGCGCCCTAACCGTTGGCGGTGCCGTTGCAGGCTGGCCTTCCCTGGTCGTGATTCTACTAGCCATTGGCGGAATTCAACTGTTCTGCCTGGGGATCCTAGGCCAATACATTAGCAAGATTTACCTTGAAACTAAACACCGACCGAAGTACATCATTCGCGAGGAAAAATAATAAAAAAGCTGAACCAACCTTCAGCAATCTATTCGGGGCCAAAGGAGGTCGAGACAAACGTCTCGACCTCCTTTTGATTATCTGCCAGTGGCTAAAACCATTCAGTAATTATACTGCCTACTAACATTTACAATTAGCCGCACGGACGGCATCCGTTTTCTAGACTAAGCAAAAGAGCCCGCACAGCTGAGGGGTACCCCCAACTACGCGGACTCTTTCATTAAAATGAAATTGAATCTAGTTAATAATGGCATTCATCAGCATAACCATTCCTAAACCAACGACGGAAATAACTGTTTCCAGCGTGGTCCAGACTTGGAAGGTCTGCTTAACACTTAAATCAAAGTATTCTGAGAACATCCAGAAACCGGCATCGTTAACGTGTGATGCGGCCAGTGAACCGGCCCCAATCGCCAACGCCACCATGACTGGATCTGCGCTCAACGTGGTCATCAATGGCAAGACTAACCCGGCAGAGGTCATCCCGGCAACCGTCGCAGATCCCAATGAAATCCGCAAGATAACCGTGATTAACCAAGCTAACAGGATTGGGGACAGGCTTGAGTGCATCATCAATTGTTGCACGGCCTTCCCAACACCACCATCGATCAGAACTTCCTTAAAGGCAGACCCACCGGCGATAACCATCAGTAGCATTGCAATCGACTTAACGGCATCTTCCAGGGTCGCACTGATTTGCTTCATCGTCCGTTGACGGTGGAAACCCATGGACCAAATGGCAAACAGTAAGGCAATCACCATGGCAATGACGGGGTTCCCCAGCATTGCCACGATCGCATCCACCCCATGTGGGTGTTTAGGTGCCGCCCCACCATCAACCACCAGTTGATAGATGGTTGCGGCTGCCATGAAGACCACTGGGAACAGTGACGTCAACACGGACAAACCGAAGCCTGGCGTTTCCTTCAGGTCAAATTCCTTGACTTCACCAAAGGCAGGTAAAGACTTCTTAATCACGAACAGATCTGGATTGAACCGCCGAATAACGCGCGTCCAAATTGGACCGGCAACGATCACACAAGGAATCGCCACGATAATCCCGATCAACAGCATTTCTCCGATGTTGGCACCCAAGACCGTTGCCACGGCCGTTGGTGACGGTTGTGGTGGCAAGAATCCTTGCGTAGCCGACAACGCAGCCGCCATCGAAATCCCTAAGTACAGGAATGGCACTTCAGCTTCCAAGGCAACCGCGAAGACGATTGGCGTTACCAGAACTAACCCAACTTCGAATAGCAGGGAAATCCCGATCAGGAAGGAAGCCACCACGATGGCAACTTGCAGCCGCTTCTTCCCGAACAGGTTAATCAACGTCCGGGCAATCCGGTAAGATCCACCGGCATCAGCAACTAGCCGACCGATCATCGCCCCGAACCCAAAGACGATGATCAGTTCGCCCATTGAGCTACCAATCCCGTCCTTAATCGAGGTCGCAATATCGGCGGGGTTCATCCCTAGTCCCAGCGCTACCAGCACTGAGGTAACAATCAGTGAAACAAAGGTGTTTAACTTTACTCGAATGATTAAAAAGAGTAACAGTAAAATACCTAAAATCAAAACGACGAACTGCATGCTAATTTTCTCTCTTTTCCTATGCTCGATTCAGAATCTCCCAACTCAGTAGAGCTGGGAGATTCTTTTTGCATAAGACCCATTGTATGAAAAAAAGTTTCTCAATGCAAGGGCTTACTTGTATATATTTTTCACATGCAGTGGCTAAAAGTCCGCTAGGTCGCCTACCGAACAATCATCACAGAGATTGGAGAATATTTTGCCATGTAAGCGGCTTGACTCCCAAAGTACTTCCGCACGCCAGTCTGTGACAATGAGCCGATCACCAATAAGTCTGGCTTAACTTCCGGAATAATGTTCTTCACAATGGTTTCTCCGGGATCGCCTTCACCGATAATGATCGATACCTTTTGAATACCGAAGCGTTCAGCCAGTTTTTGATATTGCTGTAAGTGTTTTTGCAAATCGGCCCGTTGCCCATGAACGTAATTCTTACTCAACGCTTGGTAGATGTTCATGTTATCTGATTCCAGTACGGAACAGATGACCAACTCACAATTGTCAAACTTGGCCCGATTCATTGCGTAGCGAAAAGCCAGCTGTGCATCAGGTGAATCGTCTACCCCAACTAAAATTCGACTAAATTTCTTAGGATTCATTGATTCTGAATTTTCCATCGAAAATCCTCCTCTTGTTTGAATACCTTTATTATAAAGGAAAACGGTACCAAACGCGAAAATTCTGGGAATTTTTTCGTTCAGTACCGCTCTATTTTTTGGTAACGGGTGGGTCATTGCGGCCCATCGCTTGTTTTAAGTGACGCAATCCCCAAAAGATCAGAATCCACAAAAGCCAATAGGCGACTAAGATACCGACAAATAGGCCCCAGACCCGCCAATCGTGATACTGCCAGAGCCAGACCACCAACAAGTCACGGTGGCTAAATAGGCCAATAAGGTCCTTAATGACCCCCAAAAACAACGTCAAGCCTAGCCAATTATTGGCATCGCTGATCGCCTTACGCAACATCCAATTCCTCCCCAGGAATATTATTTGTTCTTCTTGTCACCTTTTCCTTGAAACATCCCCCAGCTCTTCATCCAACCGATCAGGAACATGATGATATAGAAGCCTGCCGCAATCGTGGAAAGGACGGCGAAGATCATCTGAATGATCCCGACGCCCCCTGAAGCTTGTGCCCCACTGAAGAACCAGAAATACCACGCCAATACCGACCAGAAAATTGCGCGGAATAATAATTTATAACCAACACCCATGCCAATGACCCACTCTCTTAATATTTTTTCTTTCCATATGTACAGGGCATTATCTACAAGAACAAGCCCCATCTCTTAGCGCTATTTACAATAAAACTTATATTATATTCTGGCACGGTTAATTTTAAAAGTAAAGCGCTTTTATAATTCTTCTCTTAGCCACAACAGTGTTAAACCGCAACTTCCACCTGCTCACCAAAAGAAAAATCGCTCCAAAATAGTTTAGAGCGATGCAAAACACTATCAAATTAAATAAAATGGCCCCACCCGGACTCGAACCGGGATCATTCGCTTAGGAGGCGAGTGCCCTATCCAGTTGTGCTATAGGGCCAATAAAAATAATCCGTTATCAAGTTTACCACGGATTATTTTATTTCTAAAGACTTATTAATTCTGTGAATCGCGGTCGCGCCACTTTTTGCGCATCCCTTTATTCTTCGTATGACGATTCTTATGCTTCTTCTTTTTAGTTGGGTTAGGCTGTTGCGCAGGTGCCGCTGCTGATTTTGCAGCGGCAACCCGTGCCGTCCCCTTCGCCTTAGGCGTGTGAACACTGGCCGGCGACTCAACTGATGCCGCACTCGACGTCTCTGCTGCCACGGGTTTAACGGCCACCGGTTTCTCCGTCGTTAACGTCCGGCCGCTGAAGTACAGGGGAACCAATTCGTAATCCGTTTCCTTCAGCAATTTCTTCAAATCACGCAGGTCATGATCATCACCTAAACTGATGACTTGTCCAGGTTCGCCCATGCGGCCCGTCCGACCCACACGGTGGACATACTCGTTGACGGAAGTTGGCAGATCATAATTGATCACCGCCGGCAACTTGGGAATATCCAATCCCCGGGCAGCCACGTCAGTCGTCAATAACAGGCGTGTTCGGCCCAGACGAAAATCTTGCAAGGCTTTCTCACGCTGAACCTGACGCAGATCACTCGTTAAGCTTGCCGCCGATACGTGATCGTGGTAAAAGCGAGTAGCTGTCTGCCGCAACGTATTGGCCTGCTTGAAGAAGACCAATGCCCGAAAGTTTGGCATTGCCAGGAGCCGCTTCAACATTTGATCGCGTTTTCCCATGCCCACTTGCAGCAGGCCATGGCGAACCTCCCCCTGGGTCTGATCCTCCTGGCGAACGTCGATTCGTTCAACCGTTTGGCCGAACCATTGGTCCAACTCGTGGAGAATTGGCGTGTCCGTGGCGGAGAAGAAACCTAACTGAACGTCCGCCGACATCGTTTGGGCAATGGACCGGACCGTATCCAACGTGTCCCCCGTCAGCAGGTCGTCCGCCTCATCAACAATCAGCAGTGAAACGAGGTGCAATTTTAACTTACGGTCATTGACCAAGTTGAGCACTCGTCCCGGCGTTCCCACCACAACTTCGGGCCGCTTCTTTAGCCGCTCTGCCTGACGCTTAACATTAGCGCCACCGGTCAGGGCAACGACCTTTAAATCAAGAAGTTTGGCCCAGTCACGCATAACCCGGCTGGTCTGAATCGCCAACTCCTGAGAAGGTTCGAGGACAATGAGTTGGGTCCCATCCCCCGGCAGCAAGTTAGCTAGCGCCGGTAACGTAAACGCCACCGTTTTACCCGAACCAGTTGGCGCCAACCCTAAGACGTTCTGATCGCCCACTAACGGGTCATAAACAGCCGTCTGAATTGCGGTCGGCTCAGTATAGCCTAGGTCTTTAAAATGCGCCTCAAATTGTTTTAACATGTTTTTCCTCTTTCTAGTGTTGATCGGCTGGGAATTTCAAATTAGCGGAGACCCGGAGATCAAACAGAACTTGGTTGACCGTCAGACTCCACTGTAACCAACGTTGGTAGTCCGCCACATTTTTAGCGTCCGTTGGATTTTCCAAAATACGAGCAAAGTCTTCCGCCTCAGGCAACATTGGATTGGCCAAGTCGGCCGCACTCAAATCCGTCGTCTGCCCCTGGGCGTCCCGTTCCTCAACGTGTGTCAACTCACCAGCACTGTCGATCGTAATGGTTTCCTTCAAGCCATAAATTTCTGACAACGCATAGGAGTTCGTCGTCTTACCAAAGTTTACCGTTACGTCAAAGTCGCCATACCGCAGGACTGCCAAGCCCTTACCGTCGGCACCCGTAGCGATAATGGTTGGGAAGAAGGCCACATTTTCTGGCTGACCAAATAACGCAATCGCCAAATAGATTGGATAAACCCCTAGATCTTGCAGTGCACCGCCGGAGAATTCCTTAGTGAAGACATTTGGCCGTTCCCCATTCAAGACATTATCGTAACGAGAAGAATACTTCATGTACGTCAACGCTGCGCCTTGCACCGTTGGTAACGCCGTCAAGGCCTTTTCAATTGCCTTAAAGTTTGGGGTGTGCACGTGCCGCGCCGCTTCAAAGTACTTCACGGTTGGGTGTTGCTTTAATTCGGCCATAATCGCCGTCATTTCACGCCGGTTGCTAAAAGCAGGCTTTTCGACGATGATCGAAATGTCGCGATCAATCGCGGCCATCGCTTGTTTGAAGTGGAGACTGTTGGGGGAAGCGATGTAGACCACGTCCAAGTTGGCAGTGTCTAACATCGTTTCATAATCGGTGTAGCCCTTTTCAGCGTGGTTCTTAGTGGCGAAGGCATCCGCCGTATCCTGATGCCGCGAAAAGACACCAGCTAAGGTGTACCGCTGTGATAAGGCAACTGCCTCAACTAATTGTTGCGTAATCCAGTTTGTTCCTACAGTTCCAATGCGAATCATTGCAATCCCTCCATCAATTATCTGTCATTAACTTTATTCTAACAGTCAGCTTGCACGAGGGATAGCCACGAATTAAATTTCTTCCAAAACTAAGTGAAAAATGACGTGTTTTCTGTCCAAAAATGTTATATTGAGAGTAACTACTAATTCAAGGGAGGGATTACCGGTGAAAGGTCGGGAGATCGCATTATTTGGCATTTCACTCGTAGCTGGTTTGACAGGCGGATTCTCATTACGCAGAAAGAAGAAACCTCAGCCCAGTGAATCGCCGTTATTTTATGTCGGTACGTGGCAGTTTGTTGACCCCCACAACCAGCGGCGTCACCGGTTAGAAATTAGTCCTAATCTTGACGTGCAGATTGATAACCACCCATTGCAAGTTTCCGTCAAAAATTTGAATGACACGCAGCTTACTTTTCAAGATAAATTTGGCTATCACCTGACGATTCACGCCAACGAACGTCAACCAATTTCCTTTTTCGATGAAGCCGATGACTGTACTTACGCAATGCAGCCGTTAGAATCAGCTGATTAAGCCGCTAACATACAACTCATTCTGGACACAGCCACCGTCGCTGTGTCCTTTTATTTTGCCATGATTGTCGCCCTTTTAGCTTTGCCTAGCAACAACCGTAGCGTTAAAGTTAGGCAACATAGAGGTCCCTTCGCCTTACCGGCCGGCAGCCATGGGCTGGAACGGCACGAACACAACTTGAAGCCTCGAAAGACCCGAGTCTACAAGCTTGGTTTTCTACTAAGCCAGTAAACAGTTCACTTACTAACTAAATAGAACGACGCGCCTGAGCCCATATCTGCCGACCTCACGGCTTACACGAGTATTTTTAGGCAACTGAGATATGACTGTCGCAGTCGTTATCAAACGAACTGAAAACACTGAGTAACCACGCTTTCTCAACTGTTGCCTAGGAAAAACGCCATCAGAGCCGGAGGAGGCCAGGGATGGAGCCAGCCGTGAAAGTGGTGTTAGCTGGTGATTTTTCAGCCAGCTTACAGCACGGGCGACTTTGAAGACACGTGATCTTCGTGGCTTCAAATCGAGCGAGAAGACTGACGCCCTTCCAGGCTGAAGCGTCCCCACAGCAGGCGGAATTTCTGGCAGCCGGAGCGCGGTCAATTTAATCTAGTTTAACGGTACGAATGCCTCTCACTACTGAGAGTACTTTATCTTTCAATCCATTTAGAAATAGCAGGCTGAACATCTTGTTCTGTTCAACCTGCTATTTTTAATCCCGTCGTTTTTATTTCGTAAAAGCATGCCACTCGCGTTGACTGCCGTTAAACACCGATCTAGCCACCGGCAATTCTTGTCCATTCTGGGTCACCGTGCCGTTGGCTTGGTACTCGATCAGTTTAACCTGCTGTGAGTGCCCCGATAGCTTGCCACCAGCGGTCCAATAATCCTGCTGCGGCAAAACCGGCTTCACGAACTGGTTGAGCACGGCACGACTAGCAAAGATCACGACTCCCTGATGATAACGGCGATTCAACCGGGTCACCAATTGTTTCAGTTTCTGTCCTTGCGTTGCCATCGTTGAATTACCGCTGTTGTATTTGCCATAGTAACTAACTGCTACCATGATCGGCAACGTTCCCGTATTCCGTTTCACCGTACTCGTAAAATGAGCGTACTGCCGTTGCGCTGACGTGGTGAAGCTAAACGTATGGGCCACCCCCACCTGAATGCTGGCACCTTGGGAGCGCGAATAGTTATCGCTAAAATCATCATCGGTATACGTCGCGCCAGAGGTGGCCTGCAAATACACAAACGTTTCGTGCTTCGCTAGCTGCTGGAAATCCAGATAACCACTGTCTTGATTAACGGTCACCCCGCGAACCGGATAACTGGCAACCTGGGCACGCTGATGGGCATCCCATTGGTACCAGCCCCAACCGCCACCAATGATGAGGATCAGTATGAATACCGTCACTAACCAACGACGGGATCGGCGCCGACGTCGAAACGTATTATCGTATATGGGTTGATAGTCACGTCGTTTCACCGTTGATCACCATTCTCCTTTACGTCATCTCACTAGTTCTCAGCGGGTCCGCGCCACCATCACCATAAGACAAAGACGGCATCACTTCCCCGATCTGGAAGGTATGCCGTCTATTATACCATGAGTCTACGAATCATAGCGGGTCTGTTCAATAACATCGCGAACGCGAGTCAAGACTGGTTTTGTACGTGAAGAACTGCGCAAGACAGTCATCATAAAAAGACTATCCAGGATGGTCATCTGCGAAATCAACGAATACATCCCTTCAGAACGGTACTTGACCTCATCCGTGAGTGATAGGAAAGTTACGGCCGCAGCCTGAGCCAATTCCGATCCACTGTAACTGGTAATGACGATGATCGCCACACCATTGCGCTTTAACTCCCGCACAATTTCTAGCGTTTCGTGATTCCGACCTGAATGTGAAATCACAATCGCACAGTCCTGCGCGTTCATCCGGGCTGCTTGCATCAGCTGAATATCATAATCCGGATGATAGGTCACATTGAGTGGTGTCCGAAGAAATTTGTGATAGCCGTCCAAAGCAGCCACGGCGGAACCACCTAACCCAAAGAATGCCACCGTTTTTGCATTGATAATCTTGATCACGGCGCGAGCTAAATCGTCTTCGTTCAGCGCCTCATTCGTGGCCCGCAACGAATTCATAGAGAAACGGAAGGTCTTATTAGCAATCGTCGCGAGTGAATCCCCTTCGGCCAGTTCCGGAAAACTATTCTGTTGCGGCGTCATCTCTGCAGCTGTATGGGCCAAGGCCATCGTGAATTCCCGATAGTTTGAGTAATTCATGCGTTTGACGAAACGGGAAATCGTCGCCGTCGACACCCCCGTGGCACTCGCCAATTCCTTAATCGTCATTTCACTGACCACTGCCGGATTGTCCAGTGCCAACTGGGCTACCTTTTTTTCTGTTCGAGATAACTGATCATACGTCCCCCGAATCTTTCCAATGGTTGAGCGTGCGATAGTCGCCGCCCCCTTCCAACAATTTTTAAAAGATTACCTTTTGTAAACATTTTACAACATTTCACTTGAAATGTGAAACTTCTTTTCATATAATGGGCGAGACGGAAATTTTACATCTGCGCGGTCAATTGACCGTTTGAGTCACGATTATGGCTTTTTGCAAGCGTTGTCGTTGCGTTCTCCGCAATGATGCGTTATCGTACTTTTCAGGATGATTTTTTTCATTTAATAATTGAGGCACCACGAAAGGAAGAGCACTATGGACTACATGATTGGGGTCGATATTGGCACGACCAGTGTTAAGACCGTTCTCTACGATACTGCGGGCAAAATGCAAGGTTATTCAAATAACCTGTATCCCCTCTACCAGGACGTCCCAGACATGGCGGAAGAAGACCCAGAAGAAATCTTCTCTGCCATCATTGATGGGATGACGACCGTTTTACGGAAGGCTGATTTGAAGCACGGCGATCTTCACGGGGTTTCCTTCTCCGCTGCCATGCACAGTCTCATTCTGTTGGACGAGAATCATAAGCCACTGACGCGCGCCATCACCTGGGCCGATAACCGGGCTGTTAAATACGCCGACGAATTACGAGAAAATGGCGTCGGCAAACAACTTTACGAAAAGACCGGGACCCCGATTCACCCAATGACGCCACTGAGCAAACTGATCTGGCTACGTCACGAAAAGGCTGATCTGTTCAAGCAAGCGCGTTGGTTTGTGGGTATCAAAGAATACGTGATCTACAAATTATTCGGTGTCTTGCAAGAAGATTACTCGATCGCCAACGCTACCGGGCTATTTAACATCTTCAACATGGACTGGGACGACCAAGCCTTGGAAGTTGCCGGAATCACCCGGGAACAGCTGCCTAAGCTGGTCGATACCACTGATCAATTAACTGGTATGAAGGCGGACTACGCTGGTGTGATTGGGATTGACCCCGAAACACCATTCGTCATGGGTGCTTCAGACGGTCCTTTGGCCAACTTAGGGGTCAACGCGATTGATCCTGGCGTCGTTGCCGTGACCATTGGAACCTCTGGTGCCGTCCGGGTTGTCACCGATAAGCCGAAGATTGATCCTAAGGGCCGGGTCTTCTGTTACTACCTGTCCAAAAATCACTGGGTTGTCGGTGGTCCGGTCAACAACGGTGGGATTGTCTTCCGCTGGGTCCGTGACCAACTCTTTGCCCCAGAAAAGCTGACCGCAGAACAGATGCACGTTGACTCTTACGACCTGTTAACGGAAATCGCGGAAAAGATCCCTGCCGGCTCCGATGGCTTGATCTTCCACCCATTCTTAGGTGGCGAACGGGCCCCTATCTGGGACGCCAACGCTCGTGGTTCCTTCTTCGGTCTGACCCGGACGCATTCTCGGGCCCACATGGTGCGGGCAGCCCTCGAAGGGATTGTCTACAACCTTTACACCGTGATGTTAGCGCTCGAAGAAGTCGTAGGGAAACCTTCTAGCATTCAAGCAACTGGTGGCTTTGCCCGCTCCGCTCTCTGGCGGCAAATGTTAGCGGACATCTTCGAACAAGATGTGACGATTCCCGAGAGTCCTGAAGGAACGGCCTTAGGGGCAGCTACCTTGGGGATGTACGCATTAGGTATGATCGACAACCTCTCCGTTGTGAAGAACTTCATCGGTGTGGCCAATGTTCACCACCCTAATCCAGAAACGTACAGTGCTTACCGGGCCTTGGTTCCGATCTACATTCGCCTCAGCCGGCAATTGCAATCTGAATACAAGAATATTGCTGAATATCAACGGACTCACGTAAACATTTCCGATAAGAAATAAATGAGCCCCTTAAATTTTCAGAAAGTAAGTAAACTAATTAAAAAATTTATGAAACGTTATTGTGGCGATTTCAGAACTTATCAGGTACAATAATGTTTGCTTACAGTGAGAAGCCGGTGCTGATGCATCGGCTTTTCATAAATCTAAAAATGAAAGGGCTTACCTTATGGAACTTATAGCTTTAGTCATCGGGGTCATTTTTTTATTGGTTTTAATCATCAAATTTAAAATCAATACTTTCGTCTCCCTGATCTTAACCTCCGTCCTCACTGCGATTCTACTGGGGATGGATCTCACCAAGATTGCTGCGACTGTTGAGGCCGGGATTGGTAGCCAATTGGGCGAACTCTCCTTGGTCTTTGGATTTGGTGCCATGCTGGGTCGGTTAGTTGCCGACGCCGGTGGGGCCTACGTGATTGCTACGACGTTGATCGATAAATTCGGGAAAAAGCGCTTGCAAATGGCCATTATGGTTGCTTCATTTATTCTAGGGATTGCGCTCTTCTTCGAAGTCGGGATGGTCCTCTTAATCCCTATCGTCTTCGCGATTGCCATTGAAGCCCAGGTTCCAATTCTTTACCTGGGAATCTCTATGGCCGCTGCTTTGTCTGTTACCCACGGCTTCTTACCGCCACATCCCGCACCAGTTGCCATCGCCGCCATTTTAAATGCCAACGATGGAAAAGTGCTGCTGTTCGGGCTAGTGGTCGCCATCCCTAGTGCCATTGTGGCAGGACCAATGTTCACGAAGTTGGCGCAACGCTACGCACCAGCGGCATTCGAACGGAAGGGTAACCTCTCCTCTCTGGGTGAGGTCAAGACGTTCAAACCGTCTGAGTCCCCGAGCTTTGGATTATCCGTGCTGACTTCCCTCTTCCCCGTTATTCTCATGGCGATCACCACGATTTACAAGATGACCGTCGACGGTGGCGCCACGCCTACCAAGAATGCGTCGATGCTGGATCAGATTGTCGCCTTAATCGGTGATCCGGCCATTGCCATGCTGATCTCACTGATTGTCGCCATGTTCACCATGGGTTGGGGCCGTAACCGTAAGACCTCCGAGATCATGGCCTCGATCGAAAATGCCGTTAAATCAATTGCTATGCTGCTCTTGGTTATCGGTGGTGGTGGGGCCTTCAAGCAAGTCCTCATTGATGGTGGTGTTGGTAAAGAAGTCGCTAAGATCTTCATCGACACTAATATGTCACCCCTTCTGCTCGGCTGGTTAGTCGCCGTAGTCTTGCGGATCGCTTTGGGATCAGCGACGGTATCCGCGCTGACCGCTGCCGGGATTGTCGCGCCCCTGATGGCTCAGGCCGGGGTGGACCCTGCACTGATGGTACTTGCTATCGGCGCCGGATCATTGGCGGCTTCCCACGTGAACGATGCCGGGTTCTGGATGTTCAGAGAATATTTCGATTTGACGGTTAAGCAAACCCTGAGTATTTGGACCGTCTTGGAAACCGTGATTTCTATCGTGGGTCTCCTGATTGTCTTACTCCTAAACCTCGCCTTTCACTAGGGTGATCTTCACAAATTGATATTTTAGAAAAACAGCTATATCTGCAAATGGTTGGCAGCTCGAACTATCGAGTTGCCAACCATTTTTTTCTGATCGCCTATTAGCTTAATTGGATTTATATTTGGAGCACGTAGCCGCGGCAGCACTACCCCTGATCCCTTTATCATTAAATTTATGGTATGAAATATATTGAATATCGACTACCAATCTGACATAATAATTCTACTTGACCATAACGCTCGCCCGGAGAATCCATCCCCGGAAAAATCAATTTCCGTGTACACGAAGCCCCAGTTTCCGTGCTATAATGGTTAAATCTAAGCATTTGAGAGAAAAAGGAGTCTTTATTTTGGCAAAGGAGTTACGCCGCGAAATCGGCACGTTTACCGCCCTCGCTACCGTCATGGGAACCGTCATCGGTGGTGGGGTCTTCTTCAAGACCGCTAGCGTGGTGGCCGCCAACCATTCCGCTAACATGACCCTCGTTGCCTGGCTACTGGGGGGCCTGCTCACCATCTGTGCTGGTCTTACCAGCGCAGAACTTGCCGCTGCTATTCCGCGGACCGGTGGGGCCATGCGCTACCTTGAATACACCTACGGCAAGCCCGTGGGTTTTCTCATGGGTTGGGCCCAAATGCTGGTCTACTATCCGGCCAACATTGCGGCCTTATCCATCATCTTTGGTGTCCAGTTCGTTAACTTGTTTCAGATTGACACTGCTTGGAAATTACCGATCGCTATTATCTGTGGATTGAGTCTGACCGGTTTGAATTTCTTAGGTGCCCGAGTCGGTGGCCGTGTTCAGTCGATCGCACTCATTTTCAAACTCATTCCCATTGTGGTCATCGTTATCTTTGGCCTCTTCGCGCCAGCGCACACGACCATTCAGTTTTGGCCAATCACCACTGGCGACCACATCGGCTTCGGTGGGGCCTTTGCCTCCAGCTTACTCGCGACTATGTTCGCCTATGACGGCTGGATCAACATTGGTAATATTGCTGGCGAAATGAAGCATCCGGAACGGGATCTCCCCCGGGCGATTGTTCTCGGGCTGGCTCTCATCACCGTGGTCTACACGCTGATTAATCTGGTTTTCTTACGGACGTTACCCGTCGACATGATCGCCGGCAATCAAAACGCTGCGGCTGAGGCTGCCATGCGTCTCTTCGGCGAGTTCGGGGGTAAGTTAGTGACCATTGGGATTCTCATTTCCGTCTACGGGGCCATTAACGGCTACACGATGACGGGGATGCGGGTACCTTATGCACTCGCTACCGAAGACAGTCTGCCCTTGTCCAAGTACTTTGGTCGCCTTTCTCGGCGGACATACGTCCCTTATTTTGCCGGTAGTGTCCAATTTGGGATCGCCCTACTGATGATGTTAATGGGCAGCTTCGATATTCTGACCGACATGTTGGTCTTTGTCATGTGGCTCTTTAACTGCCTGATCTTTATCGCCATCTTCGTTCTGCGCAAACGCGAACCGGAACTGAGTCGGCCATATAAGGTGCCTGGGTTCCCAATCATTCCCTTGATTGCGTTGGTCGGCGGAATCTTCATCGTCGTCACCACCCTAGTCACTGAAACTGGACTGGCGGTCACTGGCCTCGCATTGACCCTGATCGGTCTCCCTATTTACTTTATCCACCAACGGCGGCGCAAACCGTCCACTGAAGAATAATTTTTAGCCTAAATAACACCGCGAACTGTTTGAAGATAACGACAGTCCGCGGTTTTTATTAACCCTTAAAGATTAGAGAAAAAGTTTGGTGTTGAAGCTTGATGTGGTCAGAGTAACCGACTGAAAAGCACTCTAAACCAGTCACCTGCGGCTGGCAGAGATTCCGCCTGCTATGGGGACCGCCTGCGGCCTAAGGAGCGGTCCTCCGGCTCGGTTGGCAGCCCGGGAAACCACCGGTCTCCCAACACGTCCCACGCTGTAAGCCGAGAATCGGCTAACACCGTCGACATAGCTGGCTCCACCTCTGCCCTCCTCCGGTTAATGGTAGCCCTTTGAATGACAGAACGACTAACCATTTGGTTCACCATCATTTAACCAATGATGGTCGCTAACTTCCACCTAGCCGAGAGTGAGTCAACTTTGAGCTCAGCCGTGGGATTTACCAAGTGGGTTTTCTTGGTAAATGGCGGCTTTGAGACGTGATTCTCGGCTCAAAGCGAGGTTCGAGACCGCTCTATGGCTCGAGCCGTCCTCCCCACAGCGCTCCAGCTCAAATTTGGCGAACGGTAAGGCGGCAGCTCCGCACAATAGACAGAAACTCTGGCAACAGCTTTCGGTCTTTCACTTTTTGTCTCTAGCTGCGGTAAGTTCACTCAGTAAGGTCCCCCTATTTTCATGTGGTTATCAGTTACCGTTGTCATAGCTGCCAGCCCAAAATACGTCTGCAGTCTACGCATTATTATTTTTTCTCGCATAGTTGCAGAAAAAAGCCAGTCGGCAAAGAGCGCGACTGGCTTCTGTTAACTGATAAATTAGTGTTCTTGCACTTCGTCTGGGTGTTTCTTTTCGAAACGGTGTTCGAAGAAGAAGTACAACGTGATCAAAGCGTAGCAGAGCGTTGGGACAACGAATGAGAATTGCATTGAACCAGAAGCATCTGATACCAAACCTTGGATGGCTGGGATAATTGCCCCACCGATCAAGGCCATAACGATGATGGCACCACCAGTTTCCGTGTAACGCTTTTCTTCGATAGCATCCAACGTGTGGGTGTAGATCGTTGGCCATTCTGGGCCGAAGAAGAAACTGGTCAAGATTGCTGTGTAAACCGCAATCATGTTAGGAATCGTGAACGTCACAACTAATGCCAACGTCCCCAACAGAGAGAACCAGGTTAAGACACCAGTAATGGAGAACTTGCTCATGAAGACATTGGCAACCAACTTACCAACGAACCATGCAATGTAACTGTAGATCATGAAAGTTGAAGCAGCACTATCGGTAATCTGATGGTTCAAGTTCAAAGCCAAACGAATCGTGAATGACCAAACCGTCGTCTGTAAACCAGCGTAGAAGAATTGCGTTAAAACACCCTTCATGTAACGCTTGTTGTGTGACAGGTACTTGATCGTTTCGCCTAAGCTAGGACGATCTTCAACGGCTTCATCGGAACCTTCAACCGTCTTGGTTGCCTTAGCGCGAGGCATTGGTGATAAGGCAAAGATAACGAACATCACAATCAGCACAATCAAGATGTACTTGTATGGCCGTAATGTCAGCTGCAACATCTTTTCACCATAAGCTAAGCGTTCTGCTCCGTGCATCGTGCTCATCTTGTTAGCCAAGTTATCAACGGAACCGAAGATCAGGTACTTACCTAAAACGATCCCCATGATGTCGCCTAGTGGCACCAACGTTTGGGAGAAGTTTAACCGCATCGTTGCATGTTCCTTAGGTCCAAGCATGGAACTGTAAGTATCACAGGAAGTTTCCAAGAAGCTCAAACCAATGGCAATCGCAAAGATCGCAACTAAGAACATACTGTAAGTAGCCAAGTGAGAAGCTGGGAAGAATAACCCACAACCCACGATGTAGAAGATCAGCCCGGTCATAATAGCAAATTTATAACTGTTCTTTTTGATGATTAATGAGGCTGGAATGGCAATTAAGAAATAACCACCGTAGAAGGCACTTTGAACGAACGCCGTCGCAGCATCGTTTAACATGAAAACCGTCTTAAATTGGGTGATTAAAATATCATTTAAACTAGCGGCCGTCCCCCACAGTGGGAAGATCAATGAAACTAGAATAAATTGGAAAAGCGGGGTTTTGCTCAGGTAGCCATCGGCCAACTGAGTCCAACCGTGCTTAGATTCTACTGCTTGCATGGTAAAGACTCCTTTATAATGAAATTAAGGTAAAACGTTTTATGAATGCTAAAAATCAAATTTAGAAAGTTACGCCGGATTCAAGAATAATGTTAGAGAATGGCGTCATTTCACCAGTCCGAACAAAGGCGTGGGTTTGTGCTAAGTCCTTCTTCAATTGGCTGTGTGGCATGTATTCGATGTCCACGTTAGGCATCAATTCCTTGATAGCCGCCAGTTGTTCTGGGTTTTGCGTCTTGATTTCTTCAGCTAAGTAAATCTTTTGAACTTCAAGTTCAGCTAAAACGTTCTTCAAGACATCCTGGAAGCTAGGCAATTGCTTAGTCAAAGCTAAGTCAATCTTCTTAGTTCCCATAGGAACGGGCATCCCTGCATCACCGATACTTAACCAGTCCATGTGGCCCATGCCGGCAATTACCGTAGATAATTCGGAATTAATAACGGTCGTTTTCTTCATTAGATATTTCTCCTTTTTAACTAAATTGATCACTGGTACACGTGCAACCCTTTTCCAACCGTCGTCAATGATCAAAGGATTGGCCTTTGTTTTTGACAAATTAGTTGACTAAAAATCGTATGTAAACCGTTTTACGTTAAGCGACATCGTTTACAATATCATAAAACTAAAAGGCTTTCAAGACCCCTTAACCAATTTGTGAAGCAATTCATTTTCAGAAAACCGTACAAAAAATGCCCCTCCACATAATGGTGAGGGGCGTTTATCGTTGCTATTACTGACATTGACTGTGAAAATATTTTTCATTGCTTTATCAAAATTCTGCTATCTTTTTACCAAAATTATTATAAATTATTTTTTTGTGGTCCCTCTACTGGCAGCGCCTGTAAATCAGGGAACAGTCGGCGCAACAGTTCTTCTGGCGCCTTGCCCATGGTATCACGTTCCTGTAGGACCTGCGTAATGCCATCGAAAGTAAACATAAACATGTCCTCACCGTCTTCGTCGCGCACCTGGTAAAACCGAATGCCTAGCTGTAACGCCGTCATGATCAAACGCTGGGTTTCAGTACCCAACCGCGGCGACTGCGGCAGTAATCGTGCCGCTGTAATTCGATCGTGATACCACTGCCGGGCAACCCGCTGACCAAAGGCCATTAGACTGCCATCCTTAATGTACGTCACCAATTTAGCGGCAGGTGTGAGTTCGGGGTGCATGAGGACTTCTTCAAGATCGTCAATCGCGCCCCACTGCTCATTGTGCGCCTGCAGTTGATCCGCCATTGCTCGCATTTCCCGAAAGACCCGTTGACCACTGGCCTGAAATTGCGTGGCCGACCGTGGATCTTCTAATGCTACTAGCTGATTACGTTGCCGGCCAGTTGCCAACAGCTCCAACGCTTTCCCAGCTGGTAGCGGCTGGGTCATCAGATAAATCATAAACATCTTTAGGAAATACAGGGCGTGGCGACTAACCCCATTAGGCGTCCACGGGGTATTATCGAAATCTCGTAATTCAAGATATTGGATACCACCAGTCAGGAAGTCTTGCGCATTAGCCTGGCCCTTCAATCTGACCGGTCCATAAAATTCGTGAGCGGAAAAGTACGTTCCCTCATCAATCTTTGCCTGGAGTTGTTGTAAATGCCGATCCAGCGACGCATACGTCACCTGTTCTTCCGGCCGATTAACGAAGCCAAACCGACTGTTGCGAATACTCCGAACAGGCCCCGCCAATTCAGCCGGTGGCGTTTCAAAGAAACCCGCTTCAGCAATCGGACTGGCGCCAAAAAGATAGGTTAACAACCATTGGTAACGCACAAAGTTTTGCGCGATCCGAAAGTACAGCGCGTTTTTAAAAGCGACGATCGTCTCAAACTCATCCGTATAGTGACTAAATAACCGATGAATGACGGGATCGGGAAGACTGTAGTTCACGTGAACCCCCGTCATGCAGCCGTGCTGTAACCCATACTTCTTCACTAAATATTCACGGTACGGCTTAACGGCCGGCCGCTCAAAATGATCAGCCACGAATTGTAAATCAGTCTCGTCCATCACTGGCGGCATACTCAGCGGCCAGATTCGGTCATCCCCTTCCAAGGTACGGTAGGCGACCGTCTGCAAGGTATCGAGCTGATCCAACGTTCCCCCGATATTAGGGTTGGGGTCCGTGATCACCTCTAATTGGCTTTCCGTAAAGTCCGTTTGAAAATAAGGATGGAAAGTCCGGGACCCAAATTTGCTAGGATGAGGCCGCCGACTCAACCGCCCCTGCTGGTCAATCCGCTGTTCTTCCACTTCCAATCCTACAAGACTGTGATACAGCTGCTCCGCTAAATGTTCTTCTCGAATAACCGCTAATAAATTGTCCAGCATGGCGGTAACATCCCCTGTCGTTCATATGGTTTGACTATACCCTAAAGTTTAAACAAAAAGTGGCCGGCTGTCACTGATATTGTCCGCTTTTCAAAAAATAAAACCGATTCGTAACCTTTCCGCACGGACCATCCCTGATCGGTCAACTTGTCGCCCATTAATGCGTTATTCAACATAACAATTAATCCATATAACTATGCCATCATTTCTTTCTTCCTATTAATGATAGTCCATCAATCTCTCCCAAAAACGAGATAAAAAAGAAGCCGACGTCGTAAACGTCAGCTTCTTCAATACGTGTGTGGTTAAAACATCAACGGGAAAATCTGCGATTAACTGATGTGGTCAACACCGCGCGTTGCCGTAATTAACCAGTGCTCAGCCAGAAAATCATTAATTACTGCGACTTTCAGGGTTATCCACACCTAGTTAATCTTTAACGGACCGTTTCGTGAATCAACGTAAATGGTTTGGCAGAATCACTGATCTCAATGTTAGCGTATAACAGATCCTTAATGTCATCGACATTCTCACGATCACTGTAGATCGTTAACAGGGGTTCACCAGCGTCAACCTTGTCGCCAACCTTCTTGTTCATCATGATTCCAACGGCATAATCTAATTGATCATCCGCCTTCTGACGGCCGCCGCCTAGCAACATGCTGGCAACACCCATTTCATCGGCTTCGACCCGACTCACAACACCGCTGGTCTTAGCAGGTAGTGGAATCTTGTACTTGGCTTGTGGCATGATTTCTGGATGGTCAATGACACTTCGGTCACCGCCTTGTGCCTCAATCATGTCCCCAAACTTCTTCAATGCAGAGCCATCTTCAATCGTTTGCTCACACATCTTCCGTGCTTCCGCCATGTTGTCAGTCTTACCTGACATGACTACCATGTAAGACCCTAGGGTCAAGACCAAGTCCGTAATATCAGCTGGAGCTTGTCCCTTCAATAAATCAATGGATTCTTTGATTTCCAGCGCATTACCAATGGCATTCCCGAGCGGTTGGTTCATATCGGAAATGATGGCCATACAATTCATGCCAACACCCTTACCGATACCCACCAAGGCTTTGGCTAATTCACGAGAGTCATCCAAGGTCTTCATAAAGGCCCCGGAACCGGTCTTCACATCAATCACCAACGCATCGGTGCCTGAGGCAATCTTCTTACTCATGATCGAGCTGGCAATCAAAGGAATGGAATCAACCGTATCCGTCACATCTCGCAGTGCGTAGATCTTCTTATCGGCGGGGGCAATGTTACCCGTGGCCCCGACAATAGCTAATCCTTGATTCTGGACTTGCTTAATAAAGTCGGCTTCACTGATTTCAACTTGGTATCCTGGAATCGCTTCCAATTTATCCAAAGTACCACCAGTATGGCCTAAGCCCCGGCCGGAAATCATGGGCACTGGGATGCCTAGGGCCGCAACGATTGGCGCTAACGGAATACTCGTCTTATCACCGACACCACCCGTGGAATGCTTGTCAACCTTAAGGCCATCAATACTTGACAGGTCCAAGTGATCCCCGGACTTCATCATTGCCATGGTCAATTCGGAACGTTCCGCATCCGTCATATCCTTGAAGTAAGTTGCCATCAAGAAGGCACTGGTTTGGTAATCAGGAATTTCACCAGAAACAACGCCGTCTACGAAAGTTTGAATTTCTTCCTTAGTTAGTTCGCCACCGTTACGTTTCTTATCAATAATGTCAACCATTCTCATATTTCAGCCACTCCATTTCTAATTAGATACCTCTACCGAGACGCCGTGGTCGCGGTAACCTTTAGTAGTTGTGCTGCTGCGTGTTGATCAATAATCAAACAATTAGGGTAACCACCCAATAACGCTGCCTTGACTGCCGGGATCTTGGCATCCCCAGCCGCCACCAGAATCGAATGTTCTTTCTGCCGTAAATCATCGAGACCAATTCCGATCGTTCGCTCGTTGAGTTTAGGATCAACGATTTCACCATTTTCGTCAATATACCGGGAGAAAATATCCCCCACCGCATGGGCCTGCAGAAAATCTTTCTCTTGATCTTGCAAGTAGCCCAATTGGAAAACCAACGCTGAACTCCGAACCGTTCCGACCGAATAAATGGCAATATTAGCTTTCTTACCCAGCTCAAGTAAATACTGAATGTGTCGTTCTGCTTCCACCAATTCCTTAGTTTGTTGGTGGTCAAAGATGACCGGCAGGGGCAAATACTGCGGAACCGCGTGAAAAGCATTGGCAAAGGCGTCAATACTTTCATAAGCGTACGTATGCTCCGTCGAATAGCTCACACTTCCCTTGAGCTGAATCACTTCAACACCCGTTAACGTATCTGGCTGCAAGCTCGAGCCAATCGCATAAATGGTTTTCCCCCAGCCGATCCCGATAATATCGTGTTCGGACACGATTTCCTCGAGATAATGTGCCGCGTACTGACCAACCGTGTTGAGCAGCTCACTGGCTGCAGTTAATTGGGTTGGGACCACGTGAACTTCTACGTGGTAGGCACGCGTCAGAGCCTGTTCCAAAGTCTGGACATCCTGAACGGGATCCACAATTTGAATCCGAACAAGGCCCTGCTCTCTGGCAAACTGAAGTAACCGCGAAACGGTTGGCCGGGAGATCCCTAATTGGTGGGCAATCTGACTTTGACTCTGATCTGATTGGTAATACATCTTAGCAACGGCCAAGCTCTGTGCCAGTCGTTGATCCGTGGTCTCCGCCATCATATGCCCTCCTTTGGTTATTCTGAATTTTTCGTTGTTTGCTAAAACTGGTAGCCTAGCACCACGTTCAAACTGATCAGCATCAGCCACCATGATGTCACACTACCAGTTTTATCAGTGCTCATTTAGTGGCAAAACCACCAGTTATTAGCTTGTGACTAGTCAGCGATTGCCGCTTCCAAGGCCACTTTAATCATGTCGTTGAATGACGTTTCCCGTTCTTCGGGACTGGTCGATTCACCCGTTACCAAGTGGTTACTAATGGTCAATACGGACAACGCCTTAACGTGATACTTCGCCGCGATCAGGAACAGCGCTGCTGATTCCATTTCCGTCGCAATCACACCATAGTCCACTAATTTTTGCCGATCCATTTCATCGTTATAGAAACGATCTTCAGCCAGGATATTCCCAACTTTGACTGGAATCTGCATATCCTTAGCAGCATGGTAAGCGGCATCCAACAAGCCAAAGTCACTCAACGTTGCGTAGTAAATTCCCCCGCCAAACGTGTTGTGAATGATGGCTGAATCAGTGGTTGAGCCTTGCGCTAAAACCACGTCGCGGACATGAACATCTGGACTCATCCCGCCGGCCGTTCCAACGCGGAACAACTTTTTAGCGCCGTACTCATTGATTAATTCATGGGCATAAATCGAGATGGATGGAATCCCCATCCCCGTTCCCTGTACGGAGATCCGGTGGCCCTTGTAAGTTCCGGTATAGCCAAAAGCGTTCCGAACCTTATTGTAGCAGACAGGGTTTTCTAAGAATGTTTCGGCAATGTACTTCGCCCGCAATGGATCACCAGGCATTAAGACAGTATCGGCAATATCGCCCATTTTTGCTTCCAAATGGTTACTCATGATGGTTTCCTCCTTGGTTGCTTTACTTCAAGTCAGCTAAGAAACTGTGACCAACGTTGTTGCCAGCCACGCCAAAGTTATCCAACACAGTTGCGCCAAAGTCTGAGAACGGTGACCGGATGCCTAAGCTCCCACCTTGCTTGAAGCTTGGTGAGTAGACAACCAATGGTACAAATTCACGGGTGTGATCCGTCCCAGTATAAGTAGGGTCGTTCCCATGATCGGCGGTAATCATTAACAAGTCATCGTCATGCATATTTGCCATCACCGTGCCCAGTCGTTGGTCGAAGTCCATCAGTGCTTGACCAAAACCTTTAGGATTACGACGGTGACCGTACATGGCATCGAAATCAACCAAGTTGATAAAGCAGAAGCCCGTGAAGTCTTCTTGCATCACGTGGTCGACGTGATCCATACCATCCATGTTGCTTTCGTTATGGTAGCCTTCATCAATCCCATGACCAGAGAAGATATCGTTAATCTTCCCCACACCGACAACGTGAACGCCAGCTGCTTGGAGTCGATCCATATCGGTTTCGCCAGTTGGTTCCAACGTGAAGTCACGCCGGTTAGCGGTCCGGGTAAAGTGTTCGTTATCTGGCCCAACGTATGGCCGTGCGATGACCCGACCAATCAAGTTGTCTGGTCCGTTCACGATGGAACGCGCGTACTCACAAATCTTGTAGAGTTCGTCCAATGGAATAACTTCTTCGTGCGCGGCAATCTGTAAGACGGAATCACCCGACGTGTAAACAATCAAATCGCCAGTAGCCATCTGTTGTTCACCTAATTCGGCGATAATTTTAGTTCCTGATTCAGGACGATTCCCAATCACCTTACGACCGGAAAACGTTTCCAATTTCTTCAATAAATCAGCGGGAAAACCATTAGGGTAGGTGCTCAATGCTTTGCGCACTGGCAGGCCCATCATTTCCCAATGGCCATCCATTGAGTCTTTACCGGCAGAGATTTCTTGCATCTTGCCATAGTAAGCTTTGGGCGCATCAGCTGCGGGAACACCTTCGATGGGTGTATCCCGGAGATTGGATATCCCTAATTTAGCCAAGTTCGGTAAGGCTAGCTTGCCCGCATAGTAATGACCTACGTGACCCAGCGTATCAGCGCCCTCGTCACCATAGTTCACAGAGTCCGGTGCGGCCCCCGTCCCGACAGAATCCATAACTAAACCAAAAATTCGTTTGAACTTCATATCCGTATCCCCACTTTCACTTACTAAATTCTAATAACCTGACTTCGTTCCAGTAGCTTCACCGGTTAAGATGGCTACCGTTGCACTGACACCTAAACGACTGGCACCAGCATCAATCATTGCCAACGCTTCGTCCTTGCTGTGAATCCCACCAGAAGCCTTCACGCCTAAGCGATCGCCAACCGTTTCACGCATTAATTTAACGTCTTCCAGCTTTGCACCAGCAGTTGAGAAACCAGTAGAAGTCTTAACGAAATCAGCACCCGCTTGTTCACTTAACTTGCAAGCACGAATGATTTCTTCATTGTTCAACAGGCAAGTTTCCAAGATCACTTTCAACAGTTTACCTTTGGCGTGAACGGCTTCAGCTAAAGCCAAAATATCTTTGCCAACTTTATCATTGTTACCCGCTTTTAATTCGCCGACGTTGATAACCATGTCGATTTCTTCGGCACCATCATCAATGGCTTTGTTGGCTTCAAAGACTTCACTGTCGGTTGCCATAGCGCCTAGTGGGAAGCCGACAACGGCGATTGGGTTAACGTCGCTATCCTTCAATTGCTCAGCAACGAACGGAATCCAGTAAGAGTTCACACAGACAGATGCTGTATCAAATTTCTTAGCTTCGTCACAAGTCTGCTTGATGCTAGCTTCAGTAGCATCCGCCTTTAAGTTAGTGTGGTCAATGTATTTTGCTAATTGTGCAGTCGTTAATGTCATAATATGAAACCCCTTTCATTTATCACAATTAGCATAACGGATTCGTGCACGTTTGTAAAGAGAAAATTTGAAATTATGTTCACGGCACTCCCAGATTGTGCGCTAGTTAACAAATATTTTTATATAGTTTTGCGTTAAACGTTTTACTTTGAAAGCGCATTCTTAAGCCGTTTGTACAAGTTCGGGTTTTCTGCTAGTTTATGCAAAATTCTGCTTGTGATAATTTAAAAATTTTTATTCGGGGTACTAGGGACTGTCTGAAAACTAAAAATTCAGGTATAATCTGAGGAAAAACGAATCGAGGCATTCCGATGACAACACCTAAACGATACGAACTAGAAGATGCTCAGTGGGACCG
>NZ_JAAXLK010000027.1 GCF_012641185.1 Levilactobacillus tujiorum | reverse complement strand
TGTTCCAACTTTTGGGGTACGGGTCAAGACGCGTGTCTCCAAAGTCGCCCGTGCTGTAAACTGGCGGAAAAAATCGCCAGCTAACAGCACTTTCACGGCCGGCTCCATCCCTGGCCTCCTCCGGTTCTGGTTGTGATTTACGGCGACAATAGTTGGAAACCGTGGCTACTTAGAATTTGCGATTTGGTTGATAGCGACTATAACAGCCATTATCTCAAGTTGCCTAAAAATGTTGTGTTAGCCGTGAGGTCGGCAGCTATGGGCTCAGGCGCGTCGTTCTACTTAGCTAGTAAGCGACCTTCTTACTGGCTTAGTAGAAAACCAAGCTTGTAGACTCGGTCCTTTCGAGGCTTCAAGTTGTGTTCGCACCGATCCAGCCCATAGCTGCTGACCGGTAAGGCGTAAGCAATCACTAGGTTGCCGAGTCTTAGACCTGCTGTTGTTAGAACTAGTATGAACGATATTCTTTTAACTGTTGGTTAGTAAAGATAATGACTGTCGACGGGCTGGAGATCGGGCAGAAATTCTCAAGAAATGACTAACCTTTGTGGTTTGAAGTTGACGTGACCGCTCAATATGCTACTATTTAGTTTGTTATTGGATTTTTTAAACACGAACCCCCGGGTAAAGCAACGGGGGAATTAACCAGATAAAGTAGGAGATTCTACATGAAAAAAGTAATTACTTATGGAACGTTTGACCTATTACATAAGGGTCACATTCGCTTGTTGAAACGGGCCGCTGCTTTGGGTGACGATCTAACGGTGTGCGTCTCTTCTGATGAATTTAATGCGGAAAAGGGTAAGCGCGCTTACACGTCTTACGAGGACCGTAAGTACATCCTCGAAGCGATTCGTTACGTTGATCACGTGATTCCCGAAACAACTTGGGATCAAAAGATTCGCGACGTTCAGGAAAACAACATTGATATTTTTGTCATGGGTGATGACTGGAAGGGTAAGTTTGACTTCTTGAAAGACTACTGTGAAGTGATCTACTTACCACGGACGGAAGGCATCTCCACGACTAAAATCAAGCATGATCTTGGCCTTTCAGATGAAGAGACCTGGAAGGAAGACGAAAAGTAATGCTGGCAATGAAATCCTTAGTCGCAGACTAGGGATTTTTTCATAGGAATGCGTAGACGGAGGCAAATAATGCAGCAGTTTATCTTTTTATTAACATCGTTAAATGGCATGCACAAGCCAAATTTCTCCACCCAGTTACTCAAGGCGTTACAACAGAAGAGTACGGTGACCATCTTGGTAGCCATGGTGGATTTTGAAGCAGTGTGGACGGTACGCCAATATTTAAATCAATTGGCGACCAAGAATCGGCGGGTCAAGGATGTGAAACTTTTGACATTAGCCGACTTGTTCGCGGAAGAACCGGGACTGGCTCTGACAGCGGAAGAACGGCATACCATGGACTTGTCGGATTTTGAGCAACGACTCTTTGCGGCCGATCAGGAACAGATCAAGCGTTATCTCAGTAAGGGACACATGGTGGCGGAATTACGGCAAGTTGACGATGATACCCCGATGAGCTTGCGGCAGTACCAAGCTGACCAGTTGACCCAGGTCGATACGTATGGGCTCGACGGAACGGTTGTCGGGATTGAAAAGATTCAAAATGAGGTGGCACAAACGAGCTACCTGCTTAATCAGCACGGAGAGGCCGTCTTACGCTTTGTCCGGCATGAACGACCAATTGAGCATGTTTATAATTTAAGTGCCACCTCGGCAATGCTAGCGACCCAATTTGCTGATGCTAAGCAAGTGGCTAGTGCAGCGACAATGTCTAAGCGCCAGTTGGAGAAAGCAGAGGCCAATACGGTCGATAAGACGCAGATTATTACGACTACCGAAGCCTACTATGGCGTCTTGGCCTATTCTAACTACCGTCGCTTTAGCGATATCTATGCCTTTTATCAGGCGATCCTCAGTCGCTTACTGACCCCTGAGACACGGTTGTACGTTGATTTAACGGTCAACGCACACTTCTCACCACAAATGCCCAATCAACTGATTTTTAACTACTAAGGAGTTTTTCCATCGTGCGTGCGATTTTATCTGGATTACATCATAAAAAGAATTTACAGGAGCTTGAACTTGAATTGATCGATGTGCCGGAGCCGTTTGACGATCTCGCGGTAACTTTCTTGGAAAAGCAAACCCAAGCGTCAATTACGATTCCCATCAGTAAGGTTGTCAGTGCTCAGGTGGTCCGTTTGCGTTTGGATGCAAGTGACTTGCAATTTGCAGCGGCGGGACAAAGTGAGTTTAGCTGGGAACTTTACCTGAACTTGCAACAGCACCACACTCGGGGATTAATCCAAGTTGAGAGTGAGTATCTAAGCGACCGGCATCAGTTAACTTTAACGAGCTACTACCAGTTGAATAGCGATGCCAATGGGATGGCGCTATTCAACATGCATACGCAACAGGCGGAGGATGAATTCGCCATTAATGCGATTAACTTGCAGGACGATCAATTACAGGTCATCGGGGCTAATCGGATTAACAATCAGCCCATTACGAATCAACGGTTAGTCCTGAAAAACGTTCAGGCAGACAGTTCGGCGGAATGGCCCATTACCCAAATGTCCTTACACGGGTTGTTTACGGGGATTATTCCCTTATCCGATTTGGCGGCGGACAGCACGCAGCAGTTGTTCATCCGCTCGACCGTGGGCGAACAGGAATTGGAGCAACGTGTCGTCTTGGCTAAGTCGTTGGCTGGTCAGGTGACCCAAGCGATTACGGCAGACCACCGACTGGTCATGATCGACAAGCGCTTTGACAACGGGATTCGGGTTCAAGAGACGGCAGCGCCAACGTTACCTCAACGTTTGGCCAACGTACCAGCCAAGGTTGGCGGGGCGACAAAGTTACTGTCGATGCTGATGGATAAGGCCAATCTATTCTATATGCGGCGTCTATTTAAGCGGGGGCACCGGGCATTTGACCAACCAACGCTGATTTTCGAAAGCTTCGGTGGGCGTCAGGTCAGTGACTCGCCTTACGCGATCTATCGACTGTTCACGCAGCTATACCCAGGCTTTACGTTTATTTGGTCGA
Organism: Levilactobacillus tujiorum; assembly: GCF_012641185.1. Taxonomy (GTDB): domain Bacteria; phylum Bacillota; class Bacilli; order Lactobacillales; family Lactobacillaceae; genus Levilactobacillus; species Levilactobacillus tujiorum. Next base: position 31,326 of record NZ_JAAXLK010000027.1, on the reverse strand, counting down.
TTGATCGGTCACAGAAGAAGTTCTGTAAGGAAAATGACATTCCATACGTCATCCGGCGAACGGCCAAGTGGGTACGGACTTTGGAGAAAGCCAGTTTCTGGATTAGCAATGCGCGGTTCCCTGCCTGGGTGAAAAAGCCGAATTACGTGACTTATATTCAGACGTGGCACGGGACGCCATTGAAGAAGTTAGGGCTGGATATTGAAAATGTCTCAATGCCAGGAACGACGACCACTAAGTATCACGCTAACTTTGTGCGGGAAGCTAACCGGTGGGATGCGCTGGTATCGCCTAACGATTACTCAACGCGAATTTTCCGGTCAGCCTTTGGATTTAATAATCAAATCTTGAAGGTTGGTTATCCACGGAATGATGAATTGATTAATAGCACCCGTGAAGATGTGACTGCCCTGAAGCAAGAACTGGGGATTCCGTTAGATAAGAAGGTCGTTTTGTATGCACCAACTTATCGGGATAATCAGTTTGCGGAAAAGGGTAAGTATACCTTTGAGTTGCCATTTTCACTGGATGAATTCCGAGAACGCTACGGCCAAGACGCCGTACTGGTTCTGCGGATGCACTACTTGATTTCTAATGCACTGGATATTAGTGGATATGAGGGCGTCGTCTTTGACTTCTCTAACCATCCAAATATCTCGGATCTTTATTTGATTAGTGACATGTTGATCACAGATTACTCATCCGTCTTCTTTGACTTTGCCTACTTGAAGCGGCCGATTCTCTTCTATCCATACGATTATCACATGTATAAGGATGAGCTGCGGGGCTTCTATCTCGACTATGAAAAAGACTTGCCTGGAGAGATTGCGCACAATGAGCAACAGCTCTTGCAGATGATTGGCGACAAGTTGAAGACGCCAGATATGAGTCACGATCAGAAATTCATGGACTTCTATCAACGCTTCTGTTCGATTGATGATGGGTTGAGTTCATTGAAGATTGTGAATTACGTGGTTCAACAAATTGAAAAGAACGGGTAGTCAATGCCTGTCATGCGTAAGCAAAAAGCGAAGCCACAAGGGCTTCGCTTTTCTGTCAATTTGATGATTTTTTAGGACCTAATTGGTTTGGTTGGACAGCTTGACGATAGGCGTAATCGCTGAGACGTTGCGTTACCCGCTCCGAGTGCCCCAACTGAGCAACGTAGTGGTTGAGGATAAACCGATAGTGCCGTTTAACCAAGGTCAGATCAGGGTGCTTGCGTGTGGTCAATTGTCGCTGAGCGGCTTGGGCACGGTGCAGGGAAGCTTTTGGCTGATGTGTGTGCTTGATGAGGTAAGTGACGTTGCGACTCGCCTTCTTAGCGGTGGGCGTCACCGGTTGATTGGCCGCCTGACTGCTGGCTAGAGAAGTATGCATGTTAGCGGTCAGACTGACCATTTCGTAGTATTGGTCCTTCTTCACCTGAACGTGATCGTACGATTTAAAGAGCAAGACGTTCAGTAGGGTCGCAATGATGACGAGGCCTGCGCCGCTGATAATAATGGTCATTGCAGGACGCAACGTCTTCTGTTTGCCCTTAGCAATGAGCAGACCGATAATGCCGCCCACGGTAACGATGGCGCCGAAACTAAAGATGAGCTCGACGATTAAGGCTTCGGTACTTGCCGACATATTTTCACCCGTTTCTCGATAGATTCATTCTTTAATGATACCACGAAATCAGGGCGATGCGGGTTAAAATGGTGGTGAGCCGTGATTTGTCACCTTAAATGTGTTAAAATCAAAACGCTGTGCAATTAAAAATTACGACGAATAAAAATTAAAAATTTTGTGAGGATAAATACTATGAGTGAAAATAAATTAGCGGCTGCGGTCAATAAACGCAGAACCTTTGCCATTATTTCTCACCCTGATGCCGGTAAAACGACGATTACCGAACAACTGCTGCTCTTTGGTGGTGTTGTCCGTGAAGCGGGGACGGTTAAGGGAAAGAAGACCGGGAATTTTGCCAAGTCTGACTGGATGGAAATCGAACAGAAGCGGGGGATTTCTGTAACGAGTTCCGTGATGCAGTTCGACTATCAGGGCAAGCGGATCAATATTTTGGATACCCCTGGGCATGAGGATTTCTCTGAAGATACGTACCGGACGTTAATGGCGGTGGACTCTGCGGTCATGGTGATTGACTCGGCCAAAGGGATTGAGCCCCAGACGAAGAAGCTCTTCCAGATTTGTAAAATGCGGGGCATCCCGATCTTTACGTTTATGAACAAGTTAGACCGTGATGGACGTGACCCCATGGATCTGATTGCTGAACTGGAAGATGTCTTAGGCATTGAAGGTTATCCTATGAACTGGCCTATTGGGATGGGTAAAGAGCTCAAGGGCCTCTATGACCGGTACCATCACCGGGTGGCTTTATTCCGGCCACAAGATGCGGAACATCAATATTTACCACTGACGGACGAAGGTGAACTGGCTGAACACAATGAGCTGGAGAACGATGGCTGGTATCAAGATGCCCGGGACAACATGGAATTGATTGGTGAAGCGGGTAACCAGTTTGATGAAGCCAAGATTGCGAGCGGCGACCAGACGCCAGTCTTCTTTGGCTCAGCTTTGGCTAACTTTGGTGTGAAGACCTTCCTTGAGACCTACCTGGAATACGCGCCCCAACCTGCAGCACATCATACGCAGGAAGATACGGACGTGGCGCCAACCGACGAAGAATTTTCCGGATTTGTCTTTAAAATTCAGGCCAACATGAATCCTAAACACCGTGACCGGATCGCCTTTGTGCGGGTTTGTTCTGGTGAATTTGACCGAGGCATGGACGTGACGCAAGAACGGACGGGCAAGAAGCTACGGTTGTCGAACGTGACGGAATTTATGGCAGACACGCGTGAAAACGTCGAAAAGGCCGTTGCCGGCGATATCATTGGTCTTTACGATACGGGTAATTTCCAAATCGGCGATACGATTTACACGGGTAAGCGAACTGTTAAATTTGAGAAGCTACCGCAGTTTACGCCGGAATTATTCGTGCGGGTAGCCGCTAAGAACGTGATGAAACAGAAGTCCTTCCACAAGGGAATCAATCAGTTGGTTCAGGAAGGGGCCGTGCAACTGTACACTTCGTATTCAACGGGAGATTATATTCTGGGAGCAGTCGGACAATTGCAGTTTGAAGTGTTCCAGTTCCGGATGCAAAACGAATATAACTCTGAAGTGGTGATGGAGCCAATGGGGAAGAAGACGGCTCGGTGGATTGATCCAGCGCAGCTTGATGAACGCATGTCTTCGTCACGGAACTTGTTGGTGAAGGATAGTCATGGTGAGCCACTGTTCTTGTTTGAGAATCATTTTGCGGAACGTTGGTTCGAAGACAAGTACCCAGACGTTAAGTTAACCTCTAAATTATAAAATCAGTTAGCGGCAGTATTCACATGGTGGATGCTGCCGCTTTTTACGTGCCGGAAGATTGAAAGATAAAATACCAACCTTATTCCAGCATTGGTAAAAGTTCTTGCCGTTAAATTAGGCTAAACGGATCGCACTCCGGCTCTGGTTGTGTTTTACCAAAGCAACAGTTGGGAGACATGGCTACTCTGGTAGTTTCACTTCAGTCGATAATGACCGTGACAATCATATCTCAGTCGCCTAAAAACGTACTATGTCGACCGATAAGGCGAGGGGACCACTACGTTGCCTAGTTTTAACTCCACGTTGTTGTTAGAGTCAGTACTTCGGAACTTCAACTTCAGTCCGTGAATTAGAAAAAAGCCAATTATCACACGAAAATCTAAGCAGGCTATTAGTGAATTAACAGGGGATTATATTGTCGCTCATATAAACTAATAAAAGCGCCTTCAATAGGGCAGTTTAAATGATTTGGGGAGAAAATAATGGCTGAAAATAGTAATAAAATCACGCTTATGGCGTTAGTCATGATGATTTTTACCACTGTCTTTGGTTTTGCCAATAGTACGGTGGCCTACTTCTTAATGGGATATTCATCAATCCTATTTTACTTAGCAGCAGCGGTTTTGTTCTTCATTCCGTTTGCTCTGATGATGGCGGAATATGGTGCTGCCATCAAATCCGATGAGGGGAGTGGGATGTATCAGTGGATGGAAGTCAGTGTTAATCCACAGTTCGCCTTCATTGGGACCTTTATGTGGTTTGCGTCCTACATTATTTGGCTAGTCTCAACTTCAGCGAAGGTTTGGATTCCCTTCACCACGCTATTCTTCGGTACGGATCAAACTCAGAAGTTTGCGTTTGCTGGACTAAATGCCACGCAAGTTATTGGGATCTTGTCCTGCCTGTGGATGATCCTCGTGACCTACGTCTCGATCAAAGGGGTCAAGGGTATCGTGCGGGTCACGAGCTTAGGTGGACTAGCCGTGATGAGTCTGAACGCCATCCTGTTAGTGGTTTCTGGGGTGGTCTTGGCCTTGCGCCATGGTCAAGTGGCCCAACCACTGCAGCATTTCATGACGTCACCTCATCCCAACTATCAGCAACCAATGGGAATTATGAGTTTTGCAGTCTTTGCCATTTTCGCTTACGGGGGACTGGAAGTTCTCGGTGGGATGGTCGATAAGACGAAAAATCCAGAGAAGACGTTCCCCAAAGCCATTGTGATCTCGGCAATTGTGATTACTTTAGGCTATGCGATCGGGATTCTCTGCTGGGGGATCAGTACGAATTGGAATGCCGTTCTGTCCGATCCGTCGACCAATATGGGAAACATCAGTTATGTCATGATGCGTAACCTGGGGGATGTTCTAGGACAATCACTGGGATTGAGCGCTGCTACCAGCACGACGATTGGGTTGTGGTTCGCCCGCTACACCGGTTTGGGGATGTTCTTAGCGTACTCGGGGGCCTTCTTCACGTTGACATATTCTCCATTGAAGACGTTGATTCTAGGAACGCCTAAGTCAATGTGGCCGAAGAAGTTCACGGAACTTAATGAAAATGATATGCCTAGTTACGCGATGAAGTTACAATGTACCGTGGTCATCGTCATCATTCTCTTGGCATCGTTTGCCTCAACCGACGCGTCGGCATTTTACAATATTTTAACGCTGATGGCGAACGTGTCCATGACGTTGCCTTACCTCTTCTTGGTTTATGCCTTTCCTAAGTTCAAGCACAATCATGATATTCAAAAGCCTTTCGAGGTCTACAAGTCGCCAAAATGGACGACGATCATTAGTTGGGTGGTCTTTATCGTGGTCTTAGGGGCGAACACCTTTACCTTGATTCAACCCGTATTGGAAAACGACGATCTACAGAGTACCATGTGGATGCTAGTCGGGCCAATCTTGTTCGGCTTGCTGGGAGTGGTTTGGTATCACGTTCGGCAACGTAAGGCCAATCGCGACTAAACTTTAATTTTAATACAGTGTCAGAGGTCTGGGATGAACGTCTCAGGCCTTTTTTGTAAGCAGTGGGGCCCACTTGAAGTGGAAGATGCTTACTGAGAATGTGGCCCATAGTTAGCGGTCAATTTTCGAAGTGATTTCTCGATATTTTGACCGATTAGCCAGCAAATGGTGGTCACATGCTATCCTTTTATAGAGCAAGTATAACGTTGCTTAGGCAATTGAGGACCAACACCGTTTGGGGGCGGAAAGGAGCGGCTATTGATGAAATGGAGAATTTGGTTAGGACTGATCATTGGGTTGGGGAACGTTATGTTGAGTGGGCCCGTGCGCGCTGATACTGATTACGATAACGCGTTAAAGTCGGCGCCGCAGGGAATCTCCTTGGAGAATATCTTTACGCCGGGGACCACCACAACTAACCAGGCAGTCGTGGTTGATACGGCAACACCGGGGACACAAGCGGCTAAAGTAAACAACGGCAAGAAGCAATTTGGCGCATTATGGTCGACAACGGACAATGCGTTTGATTTAACTAAAAATGAAACCGCTTCAATGTGGCTGTATTTCGGTAATACGGGCAAGAAGGCCGCGGATGGGATGGCATTAGTCCTACAAAATGATAGTCGGGGACTCGCCGCGACGCCGACTTTTGGCAAGACCGTCGTTGGAGAAACGTTGGGTGTCTGGGGCGTGGACACGGATAAAAAGCAGGATAATGCTACGAAATTGGCCGCCAGTGCGATTCAAAATAGCTGGGCCTTGGAGTTTGATACCCATCTGAATAACTCATCGAACTATTCGAATGCGGGCTCAGCGGATTCATTTGACGGCAAGCTAGCCGGTCCGCACTTAGCTTACAACTATCCGGGGGAAGTGGGGACTTACCAAATGGTGAAGACTTCACAGATTATCCCACTGCCAGCTTCAGGCTACTACGCAACGCAAAGCCATGAGGGCACGATCGCAGGCGACTATACGTTGTTGGCAAATGGAAATTGGCACCATCTGACATTGAAGTGGAATGCGGATAAGCAACAGATGACCTATACCTTCAACGATAAGAACCCAGCCACCGGGCAAGATCAGGTGGGGATCAGCCAGACAGCGGATTTAGACTTAAGTAAGATTGACCCGACGAATTCTGGGCAGGTCCGGTGGGGCTTCACCGGGGCTACTGGCGATAGCTATGAAAACAATCTAGTTGTGATGGAAAAGATTCCGGGACTGGTAGACGCTCAGGCGGCGACTACGCTGACGGATAAAACGACTAACCAAGTGATTGAAAGCGGTGACATAGTTAAGGGAACGCATCAAGTCCAGTTGGATTACCAGTTAACTTACCGGGATGGCAAACAATCTTGGAAGGATGTTGCGGCGCGGATTCATCTGCCTAGCTCGCTGACGTATGATCAGACAGCATCGATTCGTTATCAGAATGGTCAGACAGCCAAGGTGAGCTTGGCGGAAATGACGGACAATCAACTTGATTTCACGTTGGGCGAGGCCTTAGATGACGATAATGCCACGGCAACTATCTCTTTTACGGGGCAAGCCAACGATATCAAGGCCCCCGTGACGGTAGACGCTGATTCCAGTAGTTTTACTGCTGTCAACGGCGTGGTGACCGCAGATACGCCGAGCTTTACGATCAACCCCACCTTGGAATTGAGCTTGTTCTCATTGTCCGGTAGTAGCGTTCAAGTGGAGGCTGGCCAGGCGGCGACTTTCAAGGGATTAGTCGTGATCCCAGAAGGAGTTGATCTGCATAATACGGATATGACGGTGCAGCCGACCCTGAATGATCAGCCACAAGCTGATTTTGTCATGACAGCTGGGGATGATAATAGTAGCGGACGGTTTGACTATACGGTCAACGCCAACCAATTGAAGGCGGGAACCAATACGCTGAAATTAAAGGTCACGGATCCTTATGGTAACGTCTCGAACACGGTCACGTATACGATCAACGTGCCGGGACAGTTAACCTTTCAAGAGGTATCATCCAAGAGTACCTTCGCCGCTACTCAGCTGACGGGCCAGCACCAGACCGTTAAGCGGACCAAAGATTGGCAAGTGAAGATTCTAGATACGCGAGCGGCCGGCGCACAGTGGTCCTTGCAAGTGATGGGTACTAAGTTTACGACAGCGGATGGGCGCGAACTGGCCGGTGATTTGTACTACTACGACCGTGATGAAAAGAGTCCAGTGACGGCGACCGCGATGACCGTGATGAGCGGGGTTTCCAGCGCACAAGCTGATGTGACCGATGTCGTCGGCGGTTGGGACGATGAGGCCGGACTGATTCTGGAAGTGAACGGGGATGCTATTCAAGGCGAGTATCAAGCCGAGATTACGTGGACGTTGAACAATGTTCCCTGACTAGGGCAACGGTAGAACGGAAGGATTTATATCAAAATGACTTAGCCGGTATAGTGGGAGACACGCTTCGATGATAACCGATTAGTTCAGGGATTCAACGATAAACGCTGAAGCGGCGTCACCGCTAACGGACTACTGAGGTCATGAATGAGCAAACAAAAAAGCCATTGCTACGTTAAAACGTGAGCAATGGCTTTAGTGGTTAAGCGGGTCTAATGAGTGGTGGTCAATTTAGCAGCTTGAGCCTGTGCCGCTTGGGCCACGATGTTAAGGTAGTTGAACGGACGGTCGAAGTTAGGCTGGAAGAGCATGTCGACCATGGCCAAATCGTCGATCGTATTTTCGTTTTGGATGCAGACAGAGAGGGTATTGGCCGACTGGGAAACATCGTACTTGCTCATGAGCGCACCACCGAGAATTCGCCGGGTGTCCGGGTTGTAAACCAAGGACATCAGTACGGGTTCGGTCGTTGGCATAAACTCTGGCCGGTAGTTGTCTTTGACGATGACTTGTTCAGCTTTGACCCCTTGTTGTTGTGCAGCAGCCAAGGTTAAACCAGTGGAGACAATCGTGCGACCGTAGAGTTCAAGTCCAGAAGAGGATTGGGTTCCCATGTACTTAACTGTAGGCTTCACAAGGTTCTTTCCTACCAGAATTCCCTGACGGACAGCGTTAGTGGCGAGGGGGATGTAGGCATTCTTGTGAGTTGGATTGTAGTGTACAGCAGCACTATCACCAGCAGCAAAGATATCCGGATTTGAGGAGCGCATGTAATCGTCGGTGATAATCGCGCCGTTGGGTGCCATATCGACTTTGCCCTTCAGTAAGTCCGTGTTTGGCCGGAAACCAATGCACAGAATTGCCAGGTCGGTATCGTAGCTGCCCTTATCTGTCTTGATGGTCAGGCGGTGGTCGTTGCTGTCAGTAAAGCTTTCAACCGTTTCACCTAGTGCTAGTTGAACGTGATTATCACGGTAGTCTTGTTCGATCACGTCGGTAAATTCGCTATCAAAGTATTTCGGCATAACCCGGTCCATCGCATCGATCAGAGTGACCTCATGACCGGTAGTGGAGTAGGCTTCGGCTAATTCAGCACCGATGTAGCCAGCGCCGATCACCGTAATATGCTTGGCATCCTTGGCTTCTTCGATCAGTGTTTGTGCGTGTGCCCAGTTCTTGCAGAGCTTGACTTTAGCGTTGTCAATGCCCGGAATCTTAGGCACAATTGGCCATGAACCAGAGGTCATCACCAGCTTGTCGTAGGCTGAAGTCGTTTGTTCATGAGTGTTCAAATCTTCAACTGTAACCGTTTTAGTTTCGGGGTTAATCGCTAGGACATTGTGATTCATTTGGACATTGGCGCCGAGTTCAGCGAGTTCCTTGGGACTAGAATAGAACAGACCTTGAGGATCGGCGACTTTACCACCGAGATAGAGGGCAATCCCGCAAGAAAGGAAGGAAATAACGTCATTCCGCTCGTAGACCGTAACTTCGGCATCTGGGTGTTCGGCAAGAATTTGTTTAATTGCAAAGGTACCTGCATGGGTACAACCAACGACTGTGACTTTCATGAATATGGCCTCCTAAGGATAGTTAAAAAATATTGAGATACTATTCACAAACTGATTCAAAAAAATATGAATCAATTGATTACAACTCTATTTTAGACAATTTGGCGCAAATGTCAACACATTTGTGAAAGTGTTACCATTTTGGCAGACAAACAGTGGCTAGTCTTCCTTAAGAGTTAGGAGTAAACTATGCCTGTAGTAATTGGGTCAATTGTAAAGGATCGGCCTAAATTAAGGAGTGGTAGTTTAGATGAAAGCAGCAAAACATTTAACGGCTTGTACGACGGTATTGGTCGGTAAGCAGGCATCAGTGGATGGGTCCACGATGATTGCGCGAAATGATGATACTTTTTTGGCGCTCACGCCGCAACGGTTCTATGTCCATCCGGCAGAGCATGACCAACCCAAGAGAACGTGGGTGTCCAATCAAAATGGCTTTACCGCACCGATTCCTAGCGATGGTTACCGGTATCTCGCGACGCCAAACGTCGAGACGGATAAGACCGGGGAGTACGCTGAGAGTGGGATTAACTCACAAAACGTGGCGATGAGTGCCACCGAAAGTGTTTATGGTAATCCTCAGGCCTTGGCCTTTGATCCCCTAGTTGCCAATGGTTTAGCGGAAGATTCTCTGCAGACGATGGTCTTGCCTTACATTAATTCTGCGCGCGATGGGGTCCGCTACTTGGGCAAGCTCATCAAGCAATATGGATCACCGGAGGGGAATGGGGTACTGTTCTCTGATAACGATGAGGTTTGGTACATGGAGATTGTGACGGGACACCACTGGGTGGCACAACGCATTCCCGATGATGCTTACGCCGTGGCAGCCAATCAGGTAGCCATTCAGCAAGTAACCTTTGATGACCCCGACAATTTCATGTATTCCGAGGGGATTCAGGAGTTTGTCACCGAAAATCACTTGAATCCCGACCAGGCTGGCTGGAATTTCCGGCACATCTTTGGGACTAGCACGGAAAAGGACCGGCACTACAACACGCCGCGAGTTTGGTTTGGTCAACGGTACTTGAACCCTGAAATTGAACAGGATCCCCAGTCCAGTGATTTGCCATTCATTTGCCGGACGAGCCACAAAATTAGTGTGGAAGATGTCGAATACATTCTGAGTTCCCATTACAACGAAACCAAGTACGATCCATTAGGTCCTGGTGCCGATGCCGATCGCTTGAAGTTCCGGCCGATCTCGATGAACCGGACGCAAAACTCACACGTTTTACAATTACGGAATGACGTCCCTAAGGAAAGTTCCGCCATTATGTGGTTATGCTTCGGTGTGCCAGCCTTCAGCCCATACGTGCCGTTCTTTGCTAACGCAACGGACACGGATGATAGCTACAGCCACACGCCAGTTCACTTGGATGACGTCAGTGCCTACTGGATGTATCGGAAGTTGTCGATGATCGTAGAGTCCCACTACATTGACTTCATCGAACAGGATACGGATTACGTCACGGCCGCTAAGGAAAGCCTTCGAGCACACGTGGCGCGGACGCTGGCTAAGGCACGGACGCTTACCGGTGATGAGCTAACGGCCTACTTGACCGCACAAAATCATCAGGTTACGGCGGATATGCGCAAGGTGACGACGCAGTTTACCAATGACTTAATCGAAAAGGGACTGACACTTTCTCGGTTGACCTTCAACATGGATAAGAATCTTTAGAATCAAGTCGTTAAGGTATTCAAAAGCGACCTTCGTAGTGGCTGAAATCGCCGTTACGAGGGTCGCTTTGGCTAGTCGATGTGCACGTGAGGTAAGTGACAGAAAGTTTCTCACGGTTAGCCGCTGATTAGTGTCAGGCCTTAAGTAATAGGAGAAAGACATGGAAAAAATTGATCTTGTTAGTGAAATCAGGGAACTGCTGGACAGTGACCTTACCCCGTATCAGATTGGGAAAGATACTGGGTTGTCAGTTGATTTGATCAGACGCCTTAAAGTCCGGGTACGTCCCATTGAACGCGTAAGTGTTGGGACGGCGCAGACGTTGTTAGACTATAAGCGCGACCGATCAATCTAACTAGAAAAGAGTGGGCCAAAAAAGTGGTTAGCTGGTGAGCATTCGGGCTGACAACCGAATAATCCTGGGCTGGGATGGTTTAGTTGTCAGTTTTAAGCGGAACCAGTTGCCTCTTGGCACACGTGTCAGCCACACGTATTTAGTGTGCAGACAGGGACTGAGACTGCTGTTTCAGTCCCTTTTGCGTAGCGTCACTTAGGACTTCTCATAAATGGCGCGTAAGCTCTTGAGATCAGCGGATGACGGTTGGGTGCGGCCGTGGTCAATGGGCGTCATGACGGAGTCCCGATCTGAACTGTGATCGAGTCCCAGGGCGTGACCCAGCTCGTGCACGGCTACCGATAATTTATAAGATCGCGGATAGGTTGCGTTGAGTTTGGCCGTAGCCGCGTTGGTGGTCAGGATACCTTGCCAGCTGATCCGCTGGGTAATTTGCGGCCCGCCACGACCAAGTTCGATGGTGCGGCGATCGCTGGTTTCTCGATGGTAGTAGATACCCAAGGTGATTTGGTTGCGGTTGGACTCATCACGTCCCGCGGTTAAGTGAACGATGCCAGTTTGATTGTAAATTGCGATCGCTTGGTTGAAAAGTGACCGTACCTGGCTGGGGGTATTGGCTGAGAAATGGTAAACGTACTGGCGTTGGAGCAAGACACCCTGCATGGCCGTCTCAACGGGGGTGTTCTCAGCCCCAGTCTTAGTGGTCGCGTCTTGGAGATTGCGGAGAATAACCCCCTTGGACTGGTAGTGCGCCCCCGAGTGGGTATCGGTTGCCGTAAAAAGCGTGGCAAAGGCGGATTGATAGTAGTTAAATTGAACGGAGAGGGTCCGCCAGTTGCTGATAATAAAGAGACCAACGGCCAAGAGCGTGACGATGAATAAGCGCTTGATGACTTTCACACCGGTCCTTCCTTTCGGGATCATCTAGGTAGTAATGACCGTGATTAGCTTGATTTTAGGGGATATTGTGAACGGGGGCAACTAAGAACACTTGAAAGTTAGGGGGTGTCACGGTTTAACCAGTTGATATTAATATAATTGTATTGAACTGAATTTTACGGCGGAAAGGACATATTGTAAACAGAAAAGCCAATGTTCTATTTTTCTTCACATTTCTCCCGTAGTCTAGCCAAATTTTTACGGTTTAATAAGAGTATAGTAATCGGAACGATAATCTACTTAATTAAACGGAGGACATATTCTATGAAGAGAAAAGAGATGACAAATTTAGAATTAACGGCGCATCAAGGACTAACCGGTCAGGCCGCTAAGGAACGGTTAGCCCAGTACGGGAGCAACCAATTAGTGGCGGCTAAGAAGGCCAGTATCTGGCGACAAATCTGGCGGCATCTGGCGGACGTTTCGTCCCTGGTCTTATTGTTTGCGGTCCTACTAGCCAGTTACATGGCAATCTTTCAGGGCGGCGGCTGGACGAAATCTATCGTGATTGGGTCCATTCTGGTGATCAACGTGATCATCGGCATGTACCAAGAGGCTTCAGCCGAAAAGGCCTTGGCCGCGCTGCAGTCTATGAGTCTACCGACGACAACGGTTCGGCGGGATGATGTTGCGCAGACGATTGAGGCCAAGAATGTGGTGCCGGGAGACTTGGTACTGCTAAAAGCCGGTGACCAGGTGCCAGCTGATGGTGTCATTCTGTCGAGTACCAATTTAGCCGTCGATGAAGCCGTCTTGACCGGAGAAAGTGTACCGGTAGAGAAGACCGCGCTACCGGCACTCACAGATCTCAAGGATGAACAGCTGGTTTATTCAGGAACTGCCGTGACGGCAGGAACGGCTGTGGCTCAGGTAGTGACGACGGGGATGGCAACGGAACTAGGCCAGATTGCCGGCTTACTGAACAAAACGAAGAAGCGGGCGACCCCACTGCAGGGCCGCTTGAATCGCCTGTCAGGCTGGTTGACGGCCTTCGCGGTTCTGGGCGGTTTAGCAATTTTTGCACTCAGCATTTGGATGCAGAATCAAGGGTTAGCGGATAGCTTGATGATTGGGATTTCCTTAGCCGTAGCGGCGGTGCCGGAAACTCTGCCAATCATTGTCACGATTAGTCTGGCCCATGGCGTTAAAAGGATGGCCAAGCGCAACGCGATCATGCGCCGGGTCAACGCTGTCGAAACTATTGGTGGGGTAGACGTGATCGCTTCGGATAAGACCGGAACGTTGACGCAAAATAAGATGACGATTACCCACTATTGGGCACCCCAGAATTCAACGGCACTGCCAGCGGAAGAGCTGAACCACGCTGGACGAGAATTGCTACGTTACCTGGGCTTGGCGACAAATGCGGAGATTCAGACGGTAGCGGGTGAAGAGCAGACTACGGGAGATCCAACGGAGTTAGCCATTGTTCGGTGGCTGACCAGTAATGGCGCGAGTCGGCAGATGTTTGAAGCAACGGCACCACGACTGGCGGAAGATCCCTTTGACTCAACCAAAAAGACGATGGCAACCCTCCATCAGTTAAAAGATGGCCGTCGCTTAGTGATTGTCAAAGGGGCGTTTGATCGGTTACCAGTAGATTGGCAACCAGGTGAGCTAGCACGGGCTAAGCGGGTGCATGATGATTTTGGACGAGATGCACTGCGAGTGCTCGCGGTGGGCTACAAGGTTGTGCCGGCAGGGAAACGGGTGGACTGGGCCGAATTGACTCAGCAGCTGACGTTTGCCGGGCTAGTTGGTATAATTGATCCACCACGGCCGGAAGTGATCCCCGCTATTCGTGAGGCCAAGGCGGCGGGGATCAAGCCCATCATGATTACGGGAGATCACATGGTGACGGCGGAAGCCATCGCCAAGGAAATTGGTCTGTTAGAACCGGGACAACTCGTCATGTCTGGCGATGAATTGCGGACTCTCACGGATGAAGAACTAGCGGCGCGAATTGAGCAGACTGCGGTCTATGCCCGGGTATCGCCAACTGATAAGATTCGTATCGTTCAGGCTTGGCAACAGACGGGCGCGACGGTTGCGATGACGGGGGATGGTGTCAATGACGCACCAGCCTTGAAGGCCGCCGACGTCGGGATTGCCATGGGGATCACTGGGACCGAAGTCTCCAAGAGTGCGGCTGATATGGTATTAACGGATGATAACTTTGCCACGATCATTTCAGCCGTTCGCGAAGGGCGGACCGTCTATCAAAACATTCTGAAGGCAGTCGAGTTCTTAGTCGGTGTTAACTTCGCCCAAATCTTCTTAATGGTGGGGACCGTGCTAATGGGCTGGGGCGCGCCACTATTGGCAGAACAACTCCTGCTGATTAACGTGCTAGCCGACGGAATTCCAGGCTTCTACCTGAGTCGGGAACCGGGTGAAAAGGCGGCGATGCAACAAGCACCGGTGGCCAACGACGAGAGTCTATTTTCCAGAGGCTTAGGGGGCCGATTAGTCACACGAGCAGTGACGTTTACGCTCCTGACCTTAGGTGCGTATGGCCTGGGCCGATTCGTCTTCTCAGCAGACCAGCCGGCGGTGGGAATGACGGTAACGTTCTTGATTCTGGCAATTGGATCGATGATCGATATCTATGCCATTAAGGACCGTCAACCGTTGACTTGGCGAAGTCTCAAACGTAATCCTCGTTTGAACCGAGCGCTACTGGGGACGATTGGCTTACTCATCGTGATTGCGATGGTGCCAGGTTTACAAGGACTTTTCGGCTTAGTCACTTTACCGGTGAGTGCGTGGATACTAGTTGTGATTGGCGTATTCATCCCAACGGGCGTCTTGGAGCTCAAGAAACGGCTAGCGCTGAGAAATGGTCGCCAGCTGTCACAGCTACTAGAGGACTAACTGGTCATTAACGGTCGGCAAACCGGGGTAGAATGAAATTCTGGTTGTGTGTAGCGACAACTTGTGATAGTCTGACAGTAGTTGAATAAGATGAAAAACAAGAAAGATGGACCATGCCAGATTGGTACCGAATGGTTAGCGAGCTAAGGGCAGTGTAAGCTTAGTGATTTGGCCAGTGTGGACAACCCCATTTTTGTTGCCGGCTGAAAGTAGAGTAGGCCGCGCCGTGACCGCCACGTTATCAACCGGAGCGTATGTTAGTACGCTAGTTTAAGTTGGTTTTGTTTAAAACAATTTGGGTGGTACCGCGGAAAGACCTTTCGTCCCTTTGATTTTTAGGGATGATGGGTCTTTTTTTGGTCTCACAGAAGGAGAATATGATGACAGAAATTTTAGTTAAAGATTTATTCAGCGATCGGCATTTTGCTGAAGACGAAGAAGTCGTTTTGCATGGCTGGGTCAAGACCGTGCGGGGGTCCAAGCGGGTCGGATTCATTGAATTAAACGATGGCTCTTGCCTAAAGCACGCCCAGATCGTCATGAAGAGCGATTTGGAAAACTATGCAGAAATGACGAAGTTGCCATTAAGCTCCACGATTAAAGTTGTGGGGACGGTTGTGTACACGCCAGATGCTAAGCAACCCTTTGAAATTCACGCCGAAGAAGTTGTGCTGGAAGGGAAGTCCGATAACGACTACCCGTTGCAAAAGAAGAAGCACACCTACGAATACTTGCGGACGATGGCTCACTTGCGGCCGCGGACGAACACTTTCTACGCGGTCTTCCGGATTCGTTCACTGACGGCCTTTGCGGTGCACCAGTATCTGCAGGAAAACGGCTTTACCTACGTTAACACGCCGATCATCACGAGTAGTGACAGTGAAGGGGCCGGGGAAATGTTCCGGGTAACCACGCTGGACATGAATAACTTACCTAAGACAGACGATGGTAAGGTAGACGACAGCCAAGACTTCTTCAAGAAGGAAACTAACTTGACGGTTAGTGGTCAATTGCCAGTCGAAGCCTTTGCCTTGGCTTTACGGAATGTCTACACGTTTGGCCCAACTTTCCGGGCAGAGAACTCGCACACGGCGCGGCATGCTTCTGAGTTCTGGATGATTGAACCAGAAATGGCCTTTGCGGATCTGCAGGATGTGATCAATGAATCCGAAAGTCTACTGAAGCACGTGGTCAGCTACCTGTTAGCCCACGCTAAGGATGAATTGGAATTCCTGAATGACGCCGTTGACGATGACCTGTTGAACCGGCTTCATCAAACGATTGATGAAAAGTTCGCGCAGATTACGTACACGGAAGCCATTGATATTTTGAAGAAGGCACCGGTTAAATTCGACGTTCCCGTATACTGGGGACTCGACTTACAAGCGGAACATGAACGTTATATCTGTGAGCAAGTCTACAAGCGGCCAACCTTCTTAACGGACTATCCTAAGGAGATCAAGGCATTCTACATGCGGGACAACGCTGATGGAAAGACGGTCGCTGCAGCTGACTTGTTAGTCCCTCGCATTGGTGAATTAATCGGGGGTAGCCAACGTGAAGAACGGCAAGCACAAATGGCTCAGAAGATTAAAGACAACCACTTGCCACAAGAAGAATACCAATGGTACTTGGATTTGCGGAAGTACGGTGAGACGGAACACTCCGGCTACGGGATTGGATTTGAACGGCTATTGATGTACGTTACGGGGATGGAGAACATTCGTGACGTGATTCCTTACCCACGGACCCCAGGTAATGCTGAATTCTAGCCTGACGAGCGAAAATACGGTCAAAAATTGAGTAATCGAAAAGCAGTTCCTTTAACCAGATTAGGTTAGAGGAGCTGCTTTTTTAAATCGTATTTATGGGCACGAGCCGGACGTAGCGTGCGTTGATGTACGCTTCTGGGCCGATTTGGTACCAGGTTAGGTGTTGGTCGTCAATGATGCGGCCGCGGACGTCGAGCGCTTCGCCGTGAGTTAATTGGCCTGAAGCTTCGCCATAGGGCTCACTGTAAATGGTGACAGCCGCGCCGGGTACGTAGTCAACAGTGCCTAGTCGTTCGAAGGGTTCGGGCTGCCATAACCGTTTTTGTGCAATGGCTGGGTGAGCCAGCTGGTGGTCGCGGCGCAGGGTATCGGCTGCCTGAAGCCATTGGTTACCGCCAAGATTGTACCAGACATCGCCATTCGTTAGCGTAATAATCATGAAGAGGCGCCACAAGGAATCCGCCGGGAATTGATAGCCATAAGCGCTACCGTTGGGTTCGTCGTAAACGTCGTGATCGCGCTGTAAGAAGACGTACTGATGAACGCGTTGAACCATTTCCCAGCTATCGCGTCGATAGAAGTAAACGACGCGTTGGGCGTGATCGGAAAAGATGCCACGCTGGGGGCCTTGCGCTTGAAAGATGTGGTAACCGTCAACCGTGGGTGGGGTGAGCGTAAAGGAGACGCCCAGGTGCCCTCGATGAATTTGCGGTAGGGCTAGTAGACGACCAGAGTCAAAGTCAACGAGGTAACCGATGATGGGCTTGCCCAAAAGCCGGCGGTAGATGACCGTTGTTAAGCCATATTCACTAATGAAATTTTGTGTGAAGCCATGAATCCGGGATAGGGCGTACCCCGGAATTTGTGGGAAACGGTAATTTACGGTTGCGTTGAGCGCGCCGGTGATGACGAGTGCTGGTTGTAGGGGATGATTGGCCTCATCGACTAACCGCACGACTAAGGTCGCTGTTGCTGCTGAAGCTGCTGGCTGTGCGGTCTGGGGCGTCGGAGTGGGTGCCGTCAATCCGGGTGGTGTGCTAGCTGGTGAGCTAGGCTGCACCGACTCAACGGCTGGCTTGATTGGTACATGACGGTGACGCCGGGTTATCGGCTGCGAAATGCTTTCGCGCCGAGGTTTAGGTTCAATCAGACGTCGTAACCAGTCAAAAAATGCCATGCCATTCACCTCCAGAAGTTTCCTTTAAAATCTAGTATACCATTTTTACCCGCTACGCCAACAGCTGAACACTATCGGATTTTGGTTAGTGATGGCTGGTGGTGCAGAGGGCAATGATCCTTATCTAGCTGCTAAGTTAGTATAAATTTGCCGCACTCCGGCTGCCAGGAATTCCGCCTGCTGTGGGGACGCTTCAGCCTGGAAAGGCACCAGTCTTCTCGCTCATTTTGAGGCCACGAAGAACGTGTGTCTTCAAAAATGCCCGTGGTATAAGCTGGTTAAAAACACCAGCTAACACCACTTTCACGGCCGGCTTCATCCCTGGCCTCCTCCGGCTTTGATTGTATCTTGCCCAAGCAACAGTTGAAAAAGCGAGTACCTGGCGTTTACAGTCCAATTAACGGATAGTGACAGTTGTTAGTTCTAGATGTCCAGGAAGCTGGTATCAGCCGCTATCTGTGTAGCCGAGAGTGAGCTCAAATTTAGCTCACTCCCGGCTGCACAGATATTGTCATCTATATTTGCTAAGTACTGATGTGCCAAGCGATTAAACCAATTTGCTAATCAAAGGCTAACATAACCGGAGGAGGGCAGAGGTGGAGCCAGCTGTGTCGACGCTGTTAGCCGATTTTCGGCTTACAACGTGGGACGTGTTTGGAGATCGGTGAACTTCCGAGCTTCAAACCGAGCCGGAGGACCGTTTCTCAGGCCGCAGGCGGTCCCACAGCAGGCGGAATCTTTGCCAGCCGCAGGTGACGGGTTTAGACTATTTTTCAGACTAAAAGCCTTGTCACTTCAGCGTTGGTAATGATTTTAATCCTTTCAACCCTGCGTTCAGTGATTAAAAAAGGTGTTCAGCAGGAAACGCTGAACACCTTTAAAACTATTCTTTATTGCTTAGTTGAGTCAGTTGCACTGGTAGTTGACGAAGTTGCTTCATTGTCAGCAGCCAACGTAATCTTACCGTCTTCAATCTTAGCCACTAAGTTCTTCACATCTGCGTGGTCGAGGTAGAAGTCGGCGATACGATCCTCAATTTCTTCTTGGATCACGCGGCGGAGTGGACGAGCACCCATCGCAGGATTATAACCCTTCTGAACCAATTGTTCCTCAACCGGTTCCGTGACGTGGATGTGTAAGCCTTGACCGGCCAACATTTGATTGACATCACCGATCATTAAATCAACGATGTGCATCAAGTTATCCTTAGTTAATGAGTTAAACTCAATAATGTCATCAAAACGGTTTAGAAATTCTGGCTTGAAGTAGTTGGTCAAATTGCCTAAGACAGAGTGAGTCTTACCTTCAGCAGCAGCACCAAACCCAACGTTGGCTTCAGCGTCACCGGTGCCGGCGTTACTGGTCATGATGATCAGCGTATCCTTGAAGGAAACTGTCCGTCCCTGTGAATCGGTTAACCGACCGTCGTCAAGAATTTGTAAGAACATATTCATGACGTCAGGGTGGGCCTTTTCAATTTCATCTAGCAAGATCAGCGTGTATGGATGACGCCGAACTTGTTCGGTGAGTTGGCCAGCTTCTTCGTAGCCTACATAGCCAGGCGGTGACCCGATCAATTTAGAAATGGAATGCGGCTCCATGTACTCAGACATGTCGAACCGAACCATTGCGTCCGTTGAGCCAAAGAGTTCGTTGGCTAATTGCTTTGCCAATTCCGTCTTGCCGACACCAGTTGGACCAACGAAGAGGAAGGACCCAATTGGCCGACCCGTGCCGTTTAAACCAATCCGGTTACGCCGAATTGCGCGGGCAACCTTATCAACAGCTTCGTTCTGACCAATGACGTGTTTCTCGAGGTCACTGCCCAAACTTTGAAGTTGATGTTGTTCCTTGGCTTGTAATTCACCGACTGGAATGTTGGTCTTTTCTTCGACGATGTCCTGCATGTCCTTCACAGTTACCTCAGCCGAAGCGTTTTGATCAGCGTCTTTGGCATTTTCCTTGGACTTTTCCAGCTTCGTTACTTGGTCGCGGTAGTAGGCTGCCTTTTCATAATCTTCTTGTTTTAAAGCGGCTTGTTTCTGACCCTCAGCGGCCTTGATCTTTTCATCAATTGCCTTGGGATCAGCAATATTGATCGTCAAATTCTTACGCGACCCGGCTTCATCCAACAGGTCAATGGCCTTGTCGGGTAAGAACCGGTCTTGAATGTAGCGATCGGACAGACGAACGGCCGCTTCAATAGCGTCATCCGTGTAGTGAACGTGGTGGTAGTCCTCATATTTCTTTTGGATACCTTGCAAAATCTTGATTGCTTCGTCAGCACTAGGTTCATTAACCGTGACTGGCTGGAAGCGACGAGCCAACGCCTGGTCCTTTTCAATATCTCGGTATTCACTTAACGTCGTGGCACCGATCAGTTGAAAATCACCACGGGCGAGGGCAGGTTTCAAGACGTTGCCGGCGTCCATACCACCTTCGGCATTACCGGCACCCATAATTTCATGAATTTCATCGATGAAGAGAATGATGTCGGGATTAGCCTGAACTTCTTTCATTAGTTGTTGCATGCGTTGTTCGAATTGGCCCCGGATACCAGTGCCTTGAACTAACGAGACAACATCTAAGCGAATAATCTGCTTGTTAGCGAGCTTTTGTGGAACGTTGCCTTCGACAATCCGCTCCGCAAGACCTTCGACAACCGCGGTCTTCCCAACCCCGGCTTCCCCAATTAAAACGGGGTTATTCTTAGTCCGGCGATTAAGAATTTCGATCACTTGCGCGGTTTCCTTATCGCGGCCAATCACAGGATCGACTTTACCATCCTTAGCCAATTGCGTGAGGTTCAAGCCATACTGACTGAGTAAGCCGTTGCCAGAACCTCCCTGATTGCCTGCAGGTTGGGTAGGTTGTCCTTGATTGGAAGCTTGACGGAAGTTAGCTTGGTTGTCGCCGCCTTGCATAGCCCGGAAAATATCATCCAGGTTATTAAAGCCGAATGGATCTTGTGCCATACGGCCACCTCCATTTCCAGAATCGTTTGATTGCTGTTGCTTGAGCAACTGGTAACAATTTTGGCATAGGTCAACTTGTTGCCGCTGCCCGTTTACACTCATGTAAAGGTGAATTGTTGCTTCATTGCGGTGGCAATTTTGACATAGCATCTTGTCGTCTCCTTTCTTGCCTGGAGTTCTCGTGGGAAATACCCACGGGTCAATCAAGAATCGTTTGACCTTTCTTGACCATTGACCACATTATACCGCGTTCAGCTGGCTGTGCAAGTATTTTGTCTGCACGGGAAACTCGCGGTATGACGGGATATTTCCAGCGAACGACTACATTTTAGCACTCTCGGCAATAGAATGCTAAAATGACTATTCAAAATTTGCCGAATTTTGCAAAAAAACTTTGACCCCCGCATTTTTTGACCGTAAGATAGGGAAGAACGCAAGTCCGTTATCTCTAAGCGGTGAATTAATTGAAGACAGAAAATTGTGCAATATGGGTGGTGTCTGTCGCCATGCTGGAGACTAACTATGTGTTAGGCGGACCGCTTAGTCCATTGGTATTTCCGACAGCTGCCGGTGATAGATTTAGCCTCTTTATTCTTGCCGTTTAGGCACTGACAACAATCTTAGTTTTTAACTAAAGGCTGAGACGGGTGGCTGTTCAGTATTTTCGCTTTAATCGATGACGGACGTAGCGACTATTATCACAGTTGTTTAAAAACATTGTGTCAGCCGTAAGGTCAGCAGATATGGGCTCAGGCGCGTCGTTCTACTTAGTCAGTCAGTGATTTTCTGGCTGGCCTAGTAGAAAACCAAGCTTGTAGACTCGGCACTTTCGAGGCTTCAAGTTGTGTTCGCACCGTTCCAGCCCATATCTGCTGACCGGTAAGGCGCAGGCAGTAAACTAGTTAGTTAACAGTGGGAGGGTAGTAACGTGGATCGAGACTTTACGGATTTAATGAATCAATTAAAAAATAAGCAGATCGAGCAATTTGAAGTGACGCCGGCAGATTTTCCCGCTTTTCAGAAAGCATTCATGGCTTTTGAAACCAGAAAACGGGTTGTGGGCCAGGCGGAAAAGAACGGCAAAATCATTTATCATTATGATCATGACGCCGGAAATGACGGCGAATAATGATTTTTTGATGAAAGCGGTTCATGTATAACTTGTAATTTAGCGCTTAGATTGATATTCTTAATAGGTAGGCGTGACTCGTTGAATGGTTGTTTGGCCAATGCGCAAGGTCAAGGCGAGTTATGTTCGATAAGTAGTCAACCTAAGCTTAAAGGAGATCGATCAATTATGGAAAAACGCGAATTTCATGTTACAGCAGAAACGGGTATTCATGCACGTCCAGCTACTTTATTAGTACAATCAGCAAGTAAGTTCAGTTCTGAAGTTAGCTTGCAGTACCAAGACAAGTCCGTTAACTTAAAGTCTATCATGGGTGTGATGTCATTAGGTGTTGGCCAAAACGCTGACATTACGATCACTACTGATGGTGATGACGAAGCCGAAGCAATGACTGCTATTGCTGAAACGATGACTAAAGAGGGTTTGTCTGACTAATGAAGACAATGCTCAAGGGGATTGCTGCTAGTGATGGGGTGGCTTGTGGTCGGGTCTATCGACTAGACGAGCCAGACCTGCACGTTTCCCAGCAGACAATCACTGATCTTGATTACGAATTAAATCGTTTCCGTCAGGCCCTTGAAGCAACCGTCTCAGAGATTGAGACGATAAAAACTCGTGTCAATAAAAACCTGGGTGCTGACCGCGCCCAGGTTTTTATTGCGCAAATGGCGATGTTAAAGGACCGAGATTTGATCGGCAACATTGAACACCAGATGCAGGACCGTCACGTTAACGCTGAGTTTGCCGTTTCGTTGGTGTCAGCAACGGTTGAGGATGAACTGGCGGCACTGGCGGATAATCCTTATTTGCAGGAACGACTAACGAATTGGCGCGCCGTCGCTAAGCGATTGACCGCTCATTTACTCGGGGTGACGTTACCAGACCTGGCCTTAGTGAATGAACCAGTGATTGTGGTGACCCATGACCTGATTGCGAGTGAGGCCGTGGCAGCGAACCCCCAGCAAGTTTTGGGGTTTATCACGGATGCTGGTGGGCGGACGTCTCATTCATCAATTTTGGCGCGTTCGCTGAATATTCCGGCGGTTGTGGGTACGCAAGCGGCGACGCATGAGTTAACGAACGGTGAACTCGTTGTCGTGAACGGTACCCAAGGAAATGTCATGGTCGGACCCACGACGGAAGAGGTGGCGACGGCCCGGCAAACGATGGCGCAACGTGTGAAGAATCAGCGGAAGTTGGAAAAGCTAAAGCACTTTGAAACTGTCTCCCGGGATGGTGTTGGCGTGACGTTGGCTGCCAACATGGGAACCGTCGCGGACTTACCACGAGTCGTTGCCAGTGGTGCTGAAGCCATTGGACTCTTCCGCACGGAATTCCTGTATTTGGACGCGCAACACTTACCAACGGAAGATGAACAATTTGAAATTTATCGGCGGGTTCTCGAGAAAATGCGGCCGCGACCGGTTGTGATTCGCACGTTGGATGTGGGTGGCGATAAGAATTTACCTTACCGGCCATCGCAAAGTGAAGCCAATCCATTCATGGGCGCACGTGCCATCCGACAGAGTCTGGCCCACCAACAAGTCTTTCGCAGCCAGTTACGGGCGTTGATTCGTGCCTCGGCGTTCGGTCAATTGAAGATTATGTTTCCCATGATTGCGACGTTAGATGAATTGCGGCAGGCCAAAGCTATCTACGATGATGAGCGGGCTAAGCTGACGGCTAAGCGTGTTCCCATGGGGAAAATTGCCGTGGGGATGATGGTGGAAGTACCAGCTGCTGCGCTGTTGGCCGATCGGTTTGCCAATGAAGTCGATTTTATGAGTATTGGGACCAATGACTTAATCGGCTACACGCTGGCGGCAGATCGGACCAATCAGAATGTGGCTTACCTCTACCAGCCGTATCATCCAGCAATTCTGCGCTTAATCGACCGGGTCATCTCAGCTGGCCATGCGGCGGGAATTCCCGTAGCGATGTGTGGTGAAATGGCGGGCGATCCGATTGCCTTGCCACTGTTGCTGGGAATGGGGCTCGATGAGTTCTCTATGGCCCCCGGGACGATTTTGAAGACGCGTCAATTGATTCGACAGTTAGATGCGCACGAGTTGGCTTCCTTAGCGGAGACCACCGTGAACTCCGCCGGTACCAGCCAGGAGGTCATCACGATGGTCCAAGCGGCGGTACCAAATGTTTTAAAATAAATAAAGAGTCGTAGGGGTGAGGCAGCAATGCTCACCCCTTTCTTGTTGGCTTAGAAACAAAGTGAGCGGTTATAGGCGTTGTATGCGCCACCATGAATAATGGATAGGAAGGCTAGTGGAATGGCCTAACCTAGGTGAAATGATGAGATTTTCTTGCGATGGCAGCTGAGGTTTGCAATCCCCTAGTCAAACCCATATAATTGTGATGATTGTACAAAGCGAAGCTCCAAATTTATTTAGCCAAACACAGACGCAAGGGGGATTGGCGATGAACATTGGCTTATTTACAGATACCTATTTCCCTCAAGTGAGTGGGGTTGCAACATCGATTAAGACGTTGCGAGATCAATTAGAAAAACAGGGGCATCAGGTCTATATCTTTACAACGACCGATCCGAACGTTGAACGTAACGTGTATGAACGCAACGTCTTTCGGTTTTCAAGTATTCCATTCGTGTCGTTCACAGAGCGCCGGATCGCGGTACGGGGGCTGTTTCAGGCTTATCAAATTGCTAAAGAACTGAACCTAGATATTGTCCATACTCAAACTGAGTTTTCGATGGGGTGGATTGGTAAGTTTGTGGCACGGAATTTGGAAATTCCTTGCTTACATACGTATCACACCATGTATGAAGATTATTTACACTACGTTGCCAACGGGAAGATCTTAAAGCCCGTGCACGTCAAGCAGGGGACACTGGCGTTTTGCTATCACTTAACGGGCGTCGTGGCGCCGAGTGAGCGGGTGTTGACGACCTTAACCGATTATGGGGTTAAGGCGCCTATCCGGGTCATTCCTACGGGGGTTAACCTCCATCAGTATGAGCAGCCGGATACGGCAAATCTGCGGCGGCAGTTAGGCTATCAGCCAGATACGCCTGTGATCTTGTCATTGAGTCGACTGGCCTATGAGAAGAATATTAAGGAAAGTATCGCCGCCATGCCACGGATTTTAGCAGCCGTGCCTAATGCTCAGCTGCTGATCGTGGGGGATGGCCCGGCTAAGGAAGACCTCGAACAGCAGGTGAAAGACGCTGATTTAACGGCGCACGTCACGTTTACGGGGCAAGTCGATAATAACGAGGTTTTCCGCTACTACCACATGGCGAATGTCTTTCTGTCGTCATCAGATTCCGAGTCACAGGGCCTAACCTACATTGAGGCCATGGCTGCGGGGACCAAGATTGTGGTGATGACGAGTCCCTATACGGATGAGTTGTTGTCCAAACGTACGCTTGGGGTGACGTTTAAAACGGAAGATGAAATGGTCACCAACGTGGTGGATTATTTGCAGCATGGCGATGAGGAACAGGATCCGGACTTGTTGGCTCGGAAACTTTCCGAGATCTCAGCGGATACTTTCGGTCGCCGGGTGATTGAATTCTATCAGGATGCACAGGCTAGCTACGAAGCGATGCATGAGGATACCCCGGATTTTAGTGATTAGAGGAGCAATTGAATGCTAAAAATTAACATGTTCTCCAAGGCTGATTCTGTTAAAGGACAGGGCGTGGGGAGTGCGTACAATGAACTGATGAATCTGTTGGCAACGCGGTTAAAGGATGACTTTACGGTGACGGTTAATCGGTATGGGCGCGTCGATGTGACGCACTATCACACGATTAATCCCACGTATTATCTATCAACGTTCTTACCCGGTCGCGGTCGCAAGATTGGTTACGTTCATTTTTTGCCGGAAACACTGGAAGGAAGTCTAAAGATTCCCCAACCATTCCGGTCTATTTTTTATAAATATGTGATCGCCTTCTACCGGCGGATGGATCATATTGTTGTGGTGAACCCGACCTTTATTCCTAAGCTAGTAGCTTACGGGATTCCCGAGGAGCGGGTCACCTATATTCCTAACTTTGTGAGTCGTAAGGAATTTTATCCAGTAGACCATGACCGTCAATTAGCGTTGCGCCGGAGCTACCACTATGATGAGCAGCGCTTTACGGTGTTGGGAATTGGTCAGATTCAGGAACGTAAAGGGTTGTTTGATTTTATTAAATTAGCGCGGCACAATCCGCAGATTCAATTCATTTGGGCAGGCGGGTTCTCCTTTGGTCGCATGACGGATGGTTATGCAGCTCTGAAGAAGGTGGTGGATGATCCGCCAGCTAACTTGAGCTTCCCGGGGATTGTCGATCGGGAAAAACTGGTCGATTACTATAATTTAGCGGACCTATTCTTATTGCCATCGTTTAATGAACTCTTTCCAATGTCGGTATTGGAGGCCTTCAGCACGGGGACCCCGGTCTTGTTACGAGACCTGGACCTCTATCAAGCGATTATTGTGGGCGATTACCAGCCGGCCAAGGATTATGACGAGATGAACCAGCAACTTCATCGTCTGGCGAATGACCCCGCTGCAATGGAGCACTGGCACCAGCAAAGCTTAGCTGCTGCCGACCGTTACTCGGAGGAACATCTCACGGAGATTTGGCGGAAGTTCTATACGCAGCAAGCAAAAGAGGGGTAAGTTGAATGTCACGACGAAATAAATGGGTACTAGCACTAATGTTACTCTTGGGGATTGCCATTTTCGCTTATTCACTCCGTGACATTAAGTTCTCTGTACTGGTCAATGATTTTGTGCATATTAATTTTTGGTGGTTTGGGGTCGCCGTCCTATGCCTGCTACTCTATTTAGGGCTAGAGGCGTGGATTGTCAAAGTTTTCATCTCCGATCGTATCGAAGGGTTTACGTTTAAAGATGCCGTGCGCATTCCCTTAGTCGAGCAACTGTTTAATGGGATCACACCGTTTTCGTCAGGTGGTCAACCCGCACAATTATTTGCACTCATGCAGACTGGGGTCGATGCCGGGAAGGCCAGCTCGATTCTTCTCATGAAATTTGTGGTCTATCAGTCTATGATCGTGATTAACTTTATTATCGCGTTGGTGATTGGTTTTCAGCAAATTCAAGATAAGCTCCACGCACTATCTTGGCTAGTTATCTTTGGTTTTACCATCCACTTAGCGGTAATCGTCGGCTTACTGATGATTATGTTCTGGTACTCATTCACCAAGAAGATGGTCGGGGTCATGCTCTACCCGTTTCATTGGTTTATGAAGGCAGAACGCTTCGAGCGGATTGAGAACAATCTTAATAGTAAGATTGACTCCTTTTACGCTGAGAGTGTGCGGATCAGTGGTAAAGGGAAATTGATGGTCCGGGTCTTTGCGATTACGTTCTTTCAGCTGAGCTTTTATTACCTGATCCCGTACTTTATTATGCTGTCGCTGGGATATACGACGGCTAATATTGTCATGGTGACGAGTTTCCACATCTTAATCGTCATGGTGATCTCGCTATTTCCAATTCCTGGGGGCTCCGGTGGGGCTGAATACAGCTTTGAAATGATCTTTCGGAGCTACATTACGTCAAATAGTAAGCTCGTCTTAGCAATGATCTTATGGCGGCTCTTGACGTACTACTTTGGGATGCTGGCGGGCTTGGTCGCAATGGTGATTCGTCCGGATAAAGTGACGGAAGAGTCAGATTTATGAAATCCATGAGTTTTTCTGGATTAGGGCGTGTCATCTCGCGCTAAGTTTGGTAAAATCATAAGGGAAAGCTAGAAAGGGGACCAACCATGGAAGAATCTCAATTGATTGGTATCATCAACCGCCTAAAGGCGATGCAAGAAGATGCCACCGACGAGCCACAACCCCGTCGTTTTGAAAAAGAAGGCGTTGAGCAAGCAATGGTCGTATTTAACCAAGCTACTCACACTTACACGTTAACTGAACATAATCCGGAAACAACCTTTGAGTTTGATAACATCGATTTAGTTGCTATTGAGCTGTTTGACTTATTAACGGATAACTAAAACAAAACTATGGGTGGCCATAGTTTTGTTTTTTTAATATGGTGAAAGATTGAATTTTTTCCAAAGGTTCTGTAATCAGATTGATTACCTGGTAATATCAGCTATACTTGAAAGATGTTAATTATTATGTGGAGGCAGTCGTAATGGCGAACTTTTTTAAGCGAAAGACGAACTGGTTAAATACCCGCATGGGCTTTTTCCTACTAATCGTCGTTTTATTTTGGGTAAAAACTTACATTGCCTATCAAACCGAGTTTACGTTAGGTGCTAAGGGAAGTGTGCAACAGTTTTTACTGCTAATTAACCCACTACCGGCCGCTCTATTGGTATTCGGGATCGCCCTGTATTTCCGGGGAAGATTAGCTTATTGGTTAATGTTAATCATTGACATTTTAGAGTCAACTTGGATTTTTGCAAATGTCGTTTATTACCGGGAGTTTTCTGATTTCTTATCCTTTGGGATCATGAAGGGCTCCAGCTCAGTGGGCAATAACTTGGGGAAGAGTCTGGCCCAGATTACCCATCTGTATGATTTCTTTGTGTATGTCGACATTATCATCCTGATTGTGTTACTGGCGACACACGTGATCAAGATTGATGTGCGGCCGTTTAAACGCCGGTATGCATTGTCAATGACCGTATTGTCGTTTGCACTGATGTTTGCGGAATTTGGGATGGCCAATGCGGATCGTTCCGGCTTGTTGACGCGGACGTTTGATAACAATTACATCGTGAAGTACTTGGGACTCAATGAGTATGCCGCCTTCAATGCCTATCAGACGCAGAAGGAGAGTGCCACGCGGGCTAGTGCCAATGCTTCGGATATGAAGAGTGTGTTGAAGTACTTAAAGCAGAATCGGGTCAGTCCGAATGTTTCCTACTATGGTAAAGAGAAGGGCAAGAACGTCTTCATCATCCATCTCGAAAGTTTCCAGCAGTTCCTGATTGATTACAAGGTTGATGGTAAGGAAGTTACACCAACGTTGAATAAGTTCTACCATAGCCGGAATACGTTGTCGTTTGACAACTTCTACAATCAAGTGGCCCAAGGTAAGACGTCAGATGCTGAAATGATGCTGGAAAACTCACTGTTTGGGTTGCCACAAGGGTCAGCAATGACGACTTATGGGACGCAGAACACCTTCCAAGCGGCGCCGGCAATTCTGGACCAAGAGGCAGGGTATACCTCAGCGGCCTTTCATGGGGATGTCCCTAGTTTTTGGAATCGGGACAACACGTATAAGTCCTGGGGCTATCAATACTTCTTTAGTTCCAGTTACTACACAGAGAAACCCGGCTATAGTGTTGGCTATGGCTTGAAAGATAAAATCTTCTTTGAACAGTCGGCTAAGTATATCGAACAGCTACCACAGCCGTTCTATGCGAAGTTGATCACGCTGACGAATCACTACCCTTATGAGTTAGATAAGAAGAATACGGACTTCCCCGCAACTAAGACAGGGGATAAGACGGTCGATCCATACGTACAGACGGCCCACTATCTGGACCAGTCGTTTGCGGAGTTCTTGGCTTACCTGAAGAAGGTAGGGCTGGATAAGAACAGTATGATTGTGGCTTACGGGGATCACTATGGTATTTCGAATAACCACCGCCCGGCAATTGCACAACTCTTAGGGAAGAGTAAGGTCACCAGCTATGACTTGGCACAGTTCCAGAAGGTGCCATTTATGATTCATGCTGCGGGCTTGAAGGGTGGTATTAAGCATACGTATGGTGGTGAGATTGACGTACTGCCAACCATCTTAGACCTGTTGGGTGTAAAGAATACGGATACAGTGCAGTTTGGTCAGGACCTGTTAGCGAAGAATCGTAATCAAACGGTGGCGTTCCGTGATGGTAACTTTGTTTCGCCTAAGTATACGAAGATTGGCGGGACCGTCTATGACACGAAGACTGGAGAAGAACTCACGCTGACTGCCGCTCAGAAGAAGGCAGTTGCCAAGCTGCAGAACCATGTGACAACGGAGCTCTCGCTATCTGATCGCGTCATTTACGGTGACTTGCTACGCTTCTACTCACCTAAGGGCTTTAAGAAGGTCGACAAGACAGACTTTACGTACAAACTGAAGCCAGCGATGGCCCGTTTGGCGGATGCGGAGAAGAATGAGAAGACCAGCGTCTTAGCACGGAATAATGGTAAGAGTACAGTGTCGAAGTACAAGACGGATGCACCTGAATTGAAGTAAATGGATGTGTGCGAGGCTTAAAACTTCGGCTAAATGAGTTTAGATTATAGAAGTAAACGGATCTGGGATGTTGTCCCGGGTCCGTTTTTTGGATTGTGCAGTGGGTAAAGGGAGATGAGAGCTCAAACGAGATAGGCAGGTTATGTGGTTTTATTGTGAGTAGAGGGAGAGTAAGACGTCAATTTTTGTTCTGGACCAATTTGGGTGAGTCAACAGTCACATGCGGGTGTATTTTCTGACAATCCTAAGAAAATTGCGCGATGAGTACAGCAGATTTTGATAATTATGTGTGGAAAAAGAGGGTTGTACCAGAAAAGTGAGTATTTTTTCAGCGCTTAAAGCCTGATTTGCAGGGGAATGCAGGCAGTGGGACAACAAATTTCAGTAAATATTCATTTTCCTCTTGACCGTAGTCGCAGATATTGGTAAACTATTTTCTGTTGTCATTTATACGAAGAAACAACGCAATGACAGCGAAACGGTGCTTACTAATTAATTTTAAAAAAGGCTTGACGGTCTGGTTAATAATTGATATAGTAGTAATCGTTGTTGGGAATATTTATTCAACTGAGCTTCAAAAATTCAATATTTATTCAAAATATATTGAAAAAATCAGTTGACAGTAAATTGACCACATGATATACTTTAAAAGTTGTCACGAAGCTATTGCTTCTCTGATAACTTGGTAGACCTTTGAAAACTGAACATTGTTTCGACAAACCAAATATGTGTAGGGCGGTTTGAATTTATTCAAACCCAAACAATATTTGCGAAGTCAATTCGCTTTTAAAAAAAAGTAACAACAATCGATGAGCTATTCAAGCACATCATCTATAAGATGAGAGTTTGATCCTGGCTCAGGACGAACGCTGGCGGCATGCCTAATACATGCAAGTCGAACGA
>NZ_JAAXLK010000026.1 GCF_012641185.1 Levilactobacillus tujiorum | reverse complement strand
TTCATTATTATAATAATGATCGGATTCAAGGTAAGCTTGGGTATTTATCACCACGTGACTTTGAGCTAGCACAAGCAGCATAAAACGTTCCAACTTTTGGGGTACACGTCAAAGGCCCCGTCTTCAAGTCGCCATTTACCAAGAAGCTCACTTGGTAAATCCCACGGCTGAGCCCAAATTTGGCTCACTCACGGCTACATTGTCAAAATATTCACGTTAGCGTAAAACGTGTTGTCTTAGGGTTTGAACGAGTGCCGCAGCTAAAGTGTCACGTAGCCGGAGGAGGCCAATGATGGAGGCAGCTGTGTCAATGCTGTTGACCGAGGTTTCTCACTCGGTGTACAGCATGGGACGTGTTTGAAGACTGATGGTCTGCAGGCTTCAAACCGAGCTGGAGGACCGCCTCTCAGGCCGCAAGCGGTCCCCACAGCAGCCGGAATCGTTGGCAGCCGCAGGTGAAGTGGCCGGTGAGTGTTCGATTTGGCGAACGGTAAGGCGGCTCACGACCACCGACTTATGCGAGAGGTCAAGAGCCATTGGGGGCTAAGCGGCTGACTTGGGACGGCGTTGGAAGACCCGCCAACCGGTGATCACGCTGGCGACAAGGCAGATTGCCAGTGACACCATGAATGCCACCCGCATGCCGGCGATGAAGATCTCGGGATGGGCGGGCAGGTACGCCGTTACCTTATGACCCGCATAGTGGCTCATCGCGGAGAACAACACCGTGGTCGCAACGGAAATGCCGACGATCATTCCCATCTCACGGGCCAGGGCATTGACACCGCCAGCCACCCCTAAGTCCTTTCTAGCCACCGACCCCATCACGATTGAGTTATTGGGCGCCATGAAGATTCCGTTGCCTAGACCGACTAGACCGATGAAAAACATGAAGACCCACAGTGGCGTTGCCAAATTCGCCAGCATATAGCCCACCTGGCTGATTGAAATCAGCACCAGACCAATAAAGGTCAACAGTTCGGGGCCAATCCGGTCAGAAACCGCCCCGGCAATCGGTGCGACAACCACTTGAACAATCGGAAAGGTCATCAGCGCATAACCCGCATAATTAGCAGGCAGGTGCCGGGCATTTTCCAAGTAGAATGGGGCGATCACGTTAAAGAAGAAGTTGGCGACGAAGATCAGGAAGGCACAGAGAATACTGATCGCAAACCGCCGATTCTCAAACAAATGGAGCGCTAAAATGGGATGATCTATCCGTAACTCCAGGCGAACGAAAAACCCGGTCGCCACCAGTGCTAAGCCAAATAAGCCCAGAATCAGTGGCTGCGTGAACCCCACCTCTTGACCAATGAAGACGCCCGCGAACAGAGCCACCATCATGACCGCAAACAGCGTGGCGCCCGCCTTATCAATGGGTTGTCGGCTCACCGTAATATCCTTGGGCAAGATCTTTTGACCCAAAAGAAACGCACCAATTCCAATCGGCACATTAATCCAGAAGATATAACCCCGATTCAGATGTGCCAGAATTAAGCCCCCGACGCCGGGACCAGCAATGCTCCCCAGCGCGACAAAGGACCCGATCATCCCCAGCGCGCGCCCCCGTTCGTTAAACGGAAAGACTTCGGTAATGATTCCGCTATTGGTCGCCATGGTCATCGCCGCTCCAACTGCCTGAATCGCTCGTGCGACCAACAGGAAGCCTAGTCCCAGCCGGAAGCCACAGAGCAACGACCCCACGGTGAACAACACTGATCCCATTTTAAAAATCCGGATCTTCCCCCGGGTATCCCCCAACTTGCCAAATAGTAGCAACAACGCACAAATTACAATCAAATAGATGGACACCACCCACTCGGCCTGATTCATGGGAATCGCCAAATCGCGGCTAATGACCGGTAAAGCAATGTTTACGATGCTACCGTCTAGTGTCGCCATAAACGTAAACAAACAAATGGCAACGAGAATCCACCACCGGTGCTTTTGAATCTGCGGATTATCCGCAAAGCTTTCAACTGCCATGCTCATTCTCCCTTATCGCTATTGGTGAGTTGTCTTACTCCCCTCAATGGGGGGTATAACAAACGTGTTTACTGACTTCCATATTATAAGCTACCGCAACGCAATCTGTCAGTTTATCATTGCAGACGCGCCCCAACTTTACGAACCCCGTGCAAAGCGATATGCTAACAACATCATGCAAGGGGTGACTTGATGTACGGACGTCATCACTCAGCGACTGGGGCTAAGCTCACCATTCTCATCGCTCAGTGTCTTTACTTACTGGCGAGTGGCTGCTGGCTAGCCACGGCCGACCAACCACCACTGCTAACGTGGACCATGGCGGGGTTCCTCGCCATTATCTTTTTCCGGCTCAACGCCATGATGTTCTTCTGGCTTCCCCGTGGCATCGGCTGGTCGGAGGCGCTAGGTAACAGTCTCGCCTTTGGCCTCTACTACTTGGGCTTCCCGCTTCTGCTAATTCACGGCGGTCAACTGAACTTCTGGTTCTATGGCCTGGGGCTGATCTTTTTCGGCATTGGCAGTACTCTGAACACCGCGGCTGAGCTCCTACGCAAGCCGTTCAAGGCCGACCCACGGAATGCCGACAAGCTGTATCGCGGCGGTTTGTTCAAGTACGCCATTCACATCAACTACTTTGGCGATGTTCTCTGGGTACTGGGGTGTGCCCTCCTCACCGGGAATCTGTATGCCCTGCTGATTCCACTGGCCTTACTCGCGCTATTTGTCTTTTCTTACATCCCCACGGCTGATCGCTACCTCACCACTAAATACGGCGAGGCCTTCACCGATTATCAACGGGAGACTAAGGAACTGATTCCCTTTGTCTGGTAATTTAACCCGCGACGCATAAAAGGATCGAGACAATCATCTCGATCCTTTTTGCTTGCCCGCAACTTTACGTCGTTCAGCGGACGTTATTTAACGATTCTATTCTTTAATCTCCGCCATCAACCGTTGTGCTTCGGCGTTCGGGAGCAGCTTGTAACGAACCTCACCCTCATCCGGCAGTATGGCCATTAACGTCTGTTCGTCATCAAACCGACCGAGATTAATCGCCATCTGACCATCAATCTCAGCGAAGCCTTTCAGCCCGGTCGAAATAAATTTATGAATATGTTTAACGCGTTCTTCACGAGCCATGGCCTGCTTGGCCGCACCATTTAAGGTATAACCCGCGTCCAGGAAATACTTCATCATCGACACCTTGATAAAGGTCTTGAACGTATACACACGCGCTTGCTGACCATCCTCACGTTCCCGTGACGTGATCAGCCCCTTCTTCTCCCAATAACGTAGCTGGCGGGCGGACACATCGGTCATCGTCGATAATTCCCCGATACGAAAGACTAACCGATGAAAATCAAAGGCCTCCCGCACTTGTGCTGAAAACTCTGCCATTGCTAAAGCTTCCTCCCCTTGTTAACTTACTTTCCATCCATGTTAGATTTTACCAATTTATCCCCCTAAATTGCAACTAAAAGGCTAAAAGTAACGAATTGTTTAAGACTTTTAACCGGCTTGCAAACGGTTTGTTACACGTTTGTCACATTACATTGTTACGCTTGTACCTGTAATAATTCATGAGGAGTTGTCAGTAGGAAATGAAGAAAGTTGTTAAAATACTAGCCGCATTTGCATTAGTTATCGTTGGTGTCTTCGCCGTTTCAATGAGTACCACTACGACGGCATCGGCTGCTTCAAACTCAACGTTTAAGTCGGTTTACAAAGTTGCTAAGTCGCACTTAGGTGCCCGTTACGTTTACGGTGCTACTGGTCCTTCTGCTTTTGATTGCTCTGGCTTCACGGGCTACATTTACAAGAAGGGTGCCAAGACGACGTTGCCACGGACTGCTCAAGCCCAATACAACAAGTTCAAGCACGTTAGCTACAAGAACATCAAAAAAGGTGACTTGGTCTTCTTCGGTTACAGCGCTGGTTCTATCTCCCACGTTGGGATGTACATCGGTAACGGTAAGATGATCGATGCTCAAAACCGTGGTGTCGTGCGCGAAGCCGTTCACGCCCCATGGTGGCACGCTGTTGGTTACGCTCGTGTAACCACTGCTAGCGATGCCGACTAGTTCTAACTGAACCTCATGAATTCAAATGAACGTTAAAAAAGTAAGAGTTGCGCGTAGATAGCTGATCTACCGCAACTTTTTTTGTACGATCTACTTAAAAAAAACGCGGGATACCGGACCGTAGTTTAACTCACCGGTCCTTATCCCGCGTTTTTGCTATCTGTATTTAAATGTCTCTATTACTTCTCCACGTACCGAGCCGTCCGATGCTGAATCCCCGCTTCTTCAAACGATTCGCCGATCGGTTCAAAGCCTAACTCCCGATAGAAGGCCATCGCTGTGAGCTGGGCATCCAACTCGACCCGCGTCACGTCTGACTTCTTAGCGTCTACAATGATCTGTTTAATCAGCTCACCCGCGTAACCGTGATGACGGGCAGTCTTTTCTGTTGCCACCCGTTGAATCTT
This sequence comes from Levilactobacillus tujiorum, assembly GCF_012641185.1. GTDB lineage: Bacteria > Bacillota > Bacilli > Lactobacillales > Lactobacillaceae > Levilactobacillus > Levilactobacillus tujiorum. Next base: position 31,569 of record NZ_JAAXLK010000026.1, on the reverse strand, counting down.
CACCCGGTTGCCCGCCAGCATATCAATCCGCGCTGTCGTCACCGGTTGGTCATCAACGTAGCCGACGTAGTGCATCTTATCCTCGTCCGTACCGTCCAACTCGACCTGCGGATCAATCTCCTGTTCAGCAATGAACACGTCCTTACGAATCTGCAAAGCATCCTGATAAACGGGGTTCAATTTACCCCAAGCCATTCTAATCTCCATCGAACCATCCTCGTTTTAATCTTTTTGATTGTAACTCAGCACCTGCACATCGTCAGGCGTCAGCAGTAACTTGGTCAAGCTGCCATTAGCCGGCCGCACGCTCAGGTCGAATTTTCCTTGACCGTAACGTTCCATCAGGCTCAGCAGCGTATTGCCATGACTGATCATCAAGACTTGATCGCCGTCGTGTAACGCCGGATTGGTCCGGATCATATCGAAGGCCTGGTCTACCCGCGCCCAGTATTCTTCATTATTTTCCGCCTGGTGGAAGGGATCGGCTTCCTTCAAGAAGTCCTTGGCTTTACCAATGGAGTATTTCTCTTCGATAGCCTTAAAGGTCGGTACCCCGTGGGGCGCCCCGGCGACGTACCACGCCTGAGCCATATCCGTTCCCTCATAGTAACCGTAGAATTCTTCTCTGAAATACGGAGCCGTGGTTAATTTAGGCGCGGGCTGGGAGTGATTCGCGGCCAAAATGGTCTCAGCGGTCTGTTGGGCTCGCGTCGTATCACTGCAGTATGCCGCTGCAAACTGAATATCTTGTAGCCGTTCGCCCGCCACCTTGGCATCGGCGATCCCCGCCTCAGTCAACGGTGAATTACTCCAGCCCTGCAATTTATTGTAGATGTTAAAATAAGTCTGTCCGTGCCGCACTACGTATAACGTAAGTTGCTTGTCCATAACGTCTCCACACCTTTCAATTGTGAGTTAGGAACCCTGACCAGCATCCCTAACCGTACGATATTTTCGCCTGCCTCTAGTGTACCAAATAACCCAGTGATCAGCGCGTGATTTTCTAAAGCGGGACTTAAACTTTTCCTAAACTTAGCGCCGGACCTACTATCATACCGGGTTATTTGCTAGGATAAGGAAAATGCCATTCGTGCGGGAAACAGTTATTGACCGTTTACTATGGTAGAATAAGACTACTTATTAACACATGAAGGAGCGAAATAACTTGGAACGTTTCAAAAGAATCTGGGCCAGAACGGGCACGCGGATGGGCTTTGTCACCTTACTCGTCGTGCTGTTTTGGCTGAAGACATTAGTCGCCTATTTCGTCGACTTCAAGCTGGGACTCAGCGATCCCTTTCAATTTCTCATCGTTCTCTTGAATCCCATTGCAACCACGGTGCTCCTCTTCGGCTTAGCACTGTACTTCAAGCGGGCACGATTCTTCTACCCGTTTATTTTTCTGATCGACATCTTAAATACGTTGTTGCTCTACATCAACGTCATTTACTTCCGTGAATTCACCGATTTTATGACCGTGAGCACCGTCTTGGGTTATTCGAAGGTCGATCAGGGACTCTCCGGGAGTTCGTTAGCGCTCACCTCACCGCACGATATCCTGTACTGGCTAGATCTGGTCGTCGTCTTAGTGCTCATGCTCACCCGGCGAATCTACATTGATCCCCGGCCGGTAAATAAACGCGTCGGCTTTGCCGTAACTTCGGCCGCCCTACTGGCCTTTTCCGTCAACCTCACGTTAGGCGAAATGGATCGGCCACAACTGCTGACGCGGACCTTCGATCGGACCTACGTGGTCAAGTATCTGGGATTAGACGCCTTCACCGTGTATGACGGGATCAAGTCCGGCCACACCAGTGAGCTACGATCGCATGCGAAGAAGTCCGAGCTCAGTGGTATTCTCAAATATGTTCATCAAAACTACGCGGCACCGGATAAGCAGCTCTACGGGGTCGCCAAGAAAAAGAACGTCATCATCATTCATCTGGAAAGTTTCCAACAATTCCTGATTAATAAGAAGATCAATGGCCAAGAGGTCACACCATTCCTCAATAAGCTCTACAAGAGTAAGGCCACTTACAGCTTCGACAACTTCTTCCACGAAGTCGGTCAAGGGAAGACTTCCGACGCCGAAACCATGTTGGAGACGGGCACCTACGGCCTCTCTCAAGGGTCGCTATTTACCCAACTGGGCAATGACAACACCTTCCAGGCGGCGCCCGCCATCTTCAATCAAGCTGGCTACACGACGGCCGTCTTCCACGGAAACGTGGGGAGCTTCTGGAACCGTAATAACACCTACAAGAACTTGGGTTACCAATACTTCTTCGATGCCAGCTACTACGATACCTCTGGTGACAAGTCACTGGGCTACGGGTTAAAGGATAAGTTGTTATTCAACGATTCCGTCAAGTACCTCCAGCACTTGCAACAACCGTTTTACGTGAAATACCTGACTGTCTCTAACCACTTCCCGTTCTCCCTCGATAGTGAAGATAGCAACTTCAAGACGCCAAATACGGGCGATAAGACGGTCGACAACTATTTCAAGACCGCCAACTACCTCGATCAATCCATCAAGGAATTCTATCACTACCTGGATAAGTCCGGCCTAGCTAAGAATTCACTGATCATGATTTACGGGGACCACTACGGTATTTCCAACTCGTCCAACAAGAGTCTGGCTAAGCTACTCGATGTCGATCCTAATGAATGGAACGACTACGACAATGCGCAGCTCCAACGGGTACCGTTGATGTTTAACATGCCCGGTTACACCAAGGGGAAAGTTGAGCACACGTACGGCGGTGAGATTGACGTCTTGCCAACGCTGATGCACCTCATGGGGATGAGCACCAAGAAGTACCTTCAATTTGGTACCGACCTCTTCTCCAGCCAGCATAACCAAGTGGTGGCCTTCCGTAACCGCGACTGGGAGAGTCCGGATTACACCTCCGTTGACGGGACCATTTACAGCAACAAGACCCGAGAGGAAATTCATCCCACCGGTAAGCTCAAGACGAAGATTGAGAACATGCAAAAGCACGTGAACCAGGGATTGAGTTATTCCGACTCTCTGAACTCGAAGAACCTCCTACGTTTCTATCATCCTAAAGGCTTCACTGCCGTCGATCCTAGTGATTACAACTACTCCGATGGGCTACAGAAGGCCGAAAAGATCGAGGAGAAGCTAGGCCTGAAATCCACGAGCCTCTTCTCCCGTAACGGTGATAAGTCTACGCAGCACTTCTACGAGACCGATGCTCCTGAACTCAACCATAAGCAAACTGATTCTAACCGGATCAAGATTACCAACCCGGATGATACCAGTGGCAAATAGCCGCTGACCGGTGCTCCACAACGTAAAAACAGTACAAAAGAAGCTATCCGTTCAATCTCCATTCTGAACGGATAGCTTCTTTGCATTTAGACTGCATAAATTCTAAGGTTTAAGCGTGATTGAGGTACTGTGAACTGGGCCGCGCCGCTCGGGAAAGTACGCGGACATGATGGCTTGCACGGCAACCGGTGCCTCACCATAACCAATGGCAATCAGTGGCGACTTGCCCGGATACGTTGCCCCATCCCCAATGGCATAAACGCCTGGCACGCTGGTCATCATTTGCCGGTCAACGGCAATTAAGCGGTGGTCCTCCGCCATTGAGATGTCCCAGGCAGCCAAGGCCGAGTGGTCCGCCGTAAACCCGTAGCTGACGATCAGGTCATCAACGACCTGGTGCGTCGTAGCCGCCGTGGCGCCCACTTGTTTGAGGGTCACATCAACCTCTCCGGCAGCTGTCTCCTCCAAGCCCCGAATCAGATACGGGGTCTGCACGTTAACCGTGGAAGCTTGTAGCAAATCAACCATATGGGCCAATCCCCGGAATTGGGCGCGCCGGTGAAGCAAGGTGACGGACTTAGCCACGGGCTCTAGCATTAAAGCCTGGTCGATCGCCGCATCGCCCCCGCCGGCGACCATCACCCGGTGACCGCGAAATCTTTCCAAGTCACGGACACTGTAGAACAAATGCTTTCCCGCCAATGCCGCCTCATTTTCGACATTGAGGTGCCGCGGTGCGAAGGCGCCATTGCCCACCGCAACAATCACCGCGCGGGTCTGGGTACTGCCCTTAGGTGTCGTCACCGTGAAGCCCGCATCGTTGGGCGTGACGTTGGTGACTGCCTCACCCGTCTTGATCGTCAACGGGAACTGGTCGAGCTGTTGACGCTGACCGGCAATCAGATCGCGTCCCTTAATCCCGGGAAAGCCCGCGACATCTAAAATTGTTTTTTCCGGATAGAGGGCGTTCACCTGCCCACCTAATTCTGCTAGGCTCTCAATCACCTGCGTTTTAGCGTTGTGCATGCCGGCATAAAAGGCCGCGAACATGCCGACTGGGCCACCACCAATAATGGTTATATCATAGGATTCTGTCATATTCTTAACTCCATTTCTCTGACTAAAGACGCGTTCAACAACTAATAAGGAAGTGAGTGGCATGAAACATTTACGTGACTTCACCATCTTTTTAACAACGCTACTCACACTGGGCGGACTCCTGGGGGCCTGGCACAGCCGCCAAGCCGCACTGGCTCATCTACGAGTCGCTCAGACGCATACCGCCACGCTACTGCTCCCAGGAAATAGTGGCGGGTGGCTCTCCATGCGCGACATGGTGCTGAGCCTCAATCGACCGGCGCTCGCCCACTTTGCACTGACGGCTCACGTGACTTTTGCCGGCCGTGTTCACTGGCAACCACACCAAGCCCTCACAACCAATCCCCTGATCCCAGTACTCTTTAAAGATAACACGCACGCGCGCCGGGAATCCTCACAACTCACGACGGTTCTACGCCAACTACACGACCGCTACGGCATTACGCACGTCAACTTTATCGGTCACTCTTCTGGCGGCACCATTGCCTATGATTACCTCAACCAAGATCGGCGTGCGCCCGTCACGGTTGAGCGGCTCGTCTGCATCGGCGCCGACTTCCCCGGTGAACGGCCGCTCCGCTACCATTACCCGCAATTACACATTCTCAATTTAGCAGGCAACATTGGGGAAACTGGCAACGACAGTGAGGTTCCCGTGAAGACTGCCATCCCCTTACGACGACTGGTCGATCACCACGTTGGGAGCTACCAATTCACTGAATTACGGGGGCCGATCTGGGCCATGCAGCATTCACTGCTCCACGAGAATCCCACCATTGACCGCCAGATTATCCAGTTCCTCTACCCTAACTGACTATTTTTCAAGATTCGCTGTCCTTGGAGCGTACGAACCTCACGTAGTCCGGCGTTGATCAGCACAAAGATCGCGAGCCAACCGATGGCAATCAGCGTCCACTGTTGGAGATACAGGATATCTAGCACGGCAAACGGCGCATTCCAATCCCAGCCGGCGTGTAGCAGAATGGCGAGTAAATAAAATCGTAGAAATTTAGGCGCCACCATGTTGCCGCCCGTCACGGGTTGATGGCTCTCCTTCGCCAAAATGATTGCGGCGCCCATCACGGCGGACCAAATGGTATGGGTCCCAATGGCCTGCCAACTCCGCATCAGCAACGTTACCAAGCCGTATTGGCCGGTGTAGCCCGCCGTCTCAAAGACCGCAAACCCGGCACCAATCGCTGCCCCAATCAGCAAGCCGTTGAAGATGTAATTCAGCCGAAACCGATTGACAAAGAAGGCAATCACCAACATTTTGGCGGTCTCTTCAATAAAACCAACGATAAGTGCCGATTCCCAGGACACGCCGTTACCGGAAGGAATCAGCGAATAGAGAATCATGGTCGCCACCAGTGAGAGGATGCCCCCCACCAGAAAAACCGCCATTAGCTGGTAGACTGAAATATTGCGAAACACGTTAATTTCAAAAAACATAATCATCAGTGAGAAGGGCACCGCCAACGAGCCAATGAAGATCATCCCCGGCACCGCGTTATTACTGCGAAAGCCTAGAAATAGGAGCGCCAGCAGGACGAAACTCGCCCCAAGCATGGCAAAGACCCGTGAGAATAGCCACGGTTTGACTGGCGCGGTAGAAACAGCTTCTAATGATGGGGTCGTTTCCTTAGTGCCCACTATAAATAACGACTCCGCATCGTCGAGATCGTGGTGTTTAAAGACGGCAGAAAACATCGAAAATAAATGAATTTCGACAACTTTATTCTCACCCGTCCACTCATTCATTTCTTTCGTCGCATCATCTAACAAGTGATTATGGTATTGAAAATGCCGTTTTACCGGCTTAACTGACTCTTTGTCACCCATGTGCAATCCCCCTTGTGTCTTGCTCCTAGTTTACCGTGAATGCTGAACAGCTTCAACTTGACCGCGAGACCGCTTGCTAAATGTAAACCGTTACATTATAGTTGTAGTAGGCGCTCAGCCAATTAATATAGATCAAAGGGGAGACAAGAATATCATGGCAAAACGTAAAATGATTTTAGACTTAGATACTGGTATCGATGATTCCTTAGCAATTGCTTACGCATTAGGTGCCCCAGATGTGGACTTAATTGGGATTATCGGTTCTTACGGGAACGTGGTTGTTGAGGCCGGTGGCCAAAACTCACTGAAGATTTTGGAACTCCTCGGTCACACCGACATTCCTGTATACCTAGGTGAAAGTCATTCCTCAACCAGTGATCACTTTGATCGGATGCAGGTTAGTGCCGACATCCATGGTGAAAACGGGATTGGCCAAGTTGACTTGCCAGAGCCTAAACGGGCTATCGAAAAGGAATCCGGTGTGGACTTCTTAATCGATGCTGTTCACAAGTATGGTAAAGACTTGACGCTGGTACCTACTGGCCCAATGACCAACTTAGCGGCTGCTCTTAAGAAAGCCCCAGAAATTGCCACTGAAATCGGCAACGTCACCTTCATGGGTGGTGCCCTCACTGTTCCTGGTAACGTCACGGCCTACGCCGAAGCCAACATCAACCAAGATGCTGAAGCTGCTAACGCCGTTTTGACCAGTCCAATGCACTCTACTATGGTTGGTTTGGACGTCACGTTGCGGACCCTCTTGACTAAGAAGGAAACCCAACAATGGCGCGATCTGGGTACTGAAGCTGGTGAAAAGTTCGCTGATATCGTGGACTACTACATCCAAGCCTACGTAGACGTTAACGACAACCTGGGTGGCTGTGCTTTGCATGACCCACTTGCCGTTGGGGTTGCTTTGGATCCTAGCTTCGTTACTACCATCGACTTAAACATGGTCGTTAACTACAACAAGGAAACTTACGGCCGGACCATCGGTGACGATAACCGGTTGAACGACCCAACCAACGTGAAGGTCTCCGTTGCGGTTGATAAGGACCGTTACTTGAAGACGTTCATGGAATACTTGACTAACTTATTCAAGAAGAACTAAATTAGCGTTGATTAAAATCCCGCCCATCTTACTCGATGTGACGGGATTTTTTTGTACCTGCAGATTGATAAGGTGTCCGCCTTACTGTTCGCCAAATTTGGGCCGGAACGCTGTGGGCAGGACAGCTAGAGCCATAGGGCGGTCTCTAGCCTCGCTTGAAGTCGAAGCCCCCGTCTTCAAGTCGCCATTTTCAAGAAGATCGCTTAAAAATCCCACGGCTGAGCCCAAATTTGGCTCACTCACGGCTACATAGATGTTATCAATTACTAGCGGCAAAATGACGATACAACTCATCACAATTGCGCAAACACTACTAGTACGTTCAGTACTTTTTTCTGCTCCACAACTTTGTCACCCTTAGCTAACACCTTAGTAACTTGCTATGACACCGATTATGAAGTAAATCAATATACCTGAAACAATTATCCAAAAAGGTACAGTTACACATCCTAGGCTATCCCCGTCACTTACTGGCTTGAAATCCATTTACTTTATCCCCGTTTCTAGTTGATCCACTATTTTAGCCTAAGGCGCCAACCTTGAAGCCACGTTAGTAATCATACCATAGTGACCAATCCTGACACCTCAGGCCGCGTATTAAGCGCAATAGACTCATGGGCCTTATATCATCGCCATTTGAGACAATCGCAGGTGACTGGCTGAGACATCATTTCAATCTACTTTCTTACCATTCAAGATCCGATAATGATGTCCAACCTTTAGCTGGCGATAAAAAAAGAGCGGCAAAGCTTGTTGGCTTTACCGCTCTTAAAGGGACTATTTAACTTTGTAATTGAAGTTACTTGTCATAGTTTTAACGCCCTTATTCGCATATTCATTGGCGAACTTCTTTTGTTTTTCTGCCGTTAATGATTCGAACGCCTTCATGTACTGCTTGTACAATACTGGCTTAACATATTTCTTACTGTAAGCTGCAGCTGGACTCTTCTTGGTCTTCGTGTACGTGTAGGTCTTACCAGTCGTTGCTAAACGACGGTTGGCCTTGGTCCCAGCAATCTTAGCGGTAAACTTGGTGCTGGACTTCTTGGTTAACTTAAAGGTATAAGTCTTCTTGGTCAGTGACGTGGTTGTCTTGTTATTTGCCGTCTTGAATTGAATCAGCTTATACTTCGTTGTCAGCGTTTGCCCATTCTTGCTTAATTTCCGTGCCGTGGGAACCCCGTACTTCACATTGGGGGTTGAGCCAAAATCACCAAAAATTAACATCGTGCCCGTCTTACCGCCCGACTTGTACGTCTTGAAATAAAACGCCGTCTTGGACTTGGCATTCTTGTAGTAGCGCTTTAGATCGGTATTGTTGATCGTTGGTTTCTTGGCAGCACTAGCCGAAACGCTAGGGGCAACGACGCCACCTAAAGTTCCCATTGCCATTACGACTAGTCCTAACTTAACCAATAAACGTTTCATGACCATACTCCTCCTTAAAATCCACTCAGTATACCCTTAATGGTGCCATTAAATGCCCAAAATTGCAAAGGATCACCACCGTTAGGCTAGAATATCTTCAAACCGCTGTTGTAAATATTTAGCGACCCCGGCTTCGTTGTTCGTGGTTGGGGTCTCGTGATCTGCGGCCGCCTTGATCTCTGGTTGACCGTTTTGCATCGCCACGCCATCTCCGGCGGCTTTAATCATTCCCAGATCGTTTTCGGCATCGCCAAAGGCCATCAGATTGCTGAAGTCCCAGCCAAAATGCGTCAACAACTGACCTAAGCCCACTGCCTTATCCATGTCCGCTGCCAAGAATTCCAAAATCTTAGGCTGCGACCGGACAACGTGGTACGTTTCTTTAAGTTCTGGGGTCAAACGACTGACAACTTGATCTAAGACGTCAGCATCCGTTGCCATGACTGCCTTGCTGAACAGATGATCTGGTAAATCCACGAACTTCGTGCTGACAAAGTCCATTGGCGCCTTCAACATGTGCTGGTAAACCGATGGCGTCAAATCCGCAATCGGATAGACTTGGTCAAAGTCCAAGATATCTAAGGGGTAGCCATGGTCGTTGGCAAACGCGTGTAGGGGTTGAAAATCATGCTTACTCAATCCACTTTGAGCGAGCGCTTCCTTAGTGGTGTTTTGAATAACCAACGCCCCATTGAAGGTAATCGTGTAGTCTTCACTGGTCGTTAACCCGAGTTGTTCCAGGTAACCCCAGATGGCGTTGATCGGGCGGCCAGTACATAAGACCACCTTGACTCCCGCCTCGTGTAATTTCCGCAGGGTCGCGGCATTCTCTTCACTAATCGTTTTATCGGTGTTCAACAATGTCTCATCTAGATCGAGCGCAATCATTTTTATCATTCGTTTTCGTCCTCCATATACCTTCTAGTTTACACGTTACTGGCCATGAAGTGAACCATGCGATGCTAAAAGGTCTTGGCGAATGAGCGTAATAATCTGCTGATTCTCCGGTAGATCAGCGTGATTGGCGTTCGCACCGGTCACCGTCATCTGCGTGAAATGCTTGACTTGACCCTGAAAAATCAACTTACCACGGTTAACACTATCAAACGGCACAATGCCATCCCCCGAGTAACCTTCGCTGCCAGCGATTGAGTAGACGGTCAGCTCTTTGGGCAGCTGTTTACGTCCAGCACTGAGTTGCTTAAACAACGGCGTGTCCACATTTTGATCGAATTCTTCTAGATTAAACGGCGACGCAATGGTCAGCAACCGATCGGCATGGGCCTTGGTCCCGGCCAGATCGTCCTCAAGAAACATCGTCAAGACTAAGCCACCATTGGAGTGTCCCATCGCCGAAAAATGATTAAAGTGATAGGTCTTCTGCAAGGCCTTGAAAGCAATGGTGAACCACTTTGCCTGCTTTTTAATCGTGGCATAGCCATCATGGTGGTTCTCAAAGCCCACGACGACGATCGGCTGGGTATCATTCGCCCGAATACTACCTGTATATTTCAAAGTCCCATCCATCATCACTTCCACCCGCAACAGGCTGTGTTGATGCGGCGTCTTCTGATTGATACCACTGACTAGATCGTTGAAGCGGTCCTGAGTCGCACTGGAGCCTGGGACTAAGAAGACCGGCGCCATCTGACTACGATAAGCTTCCTCAACGCTGGCCCGCTGCTGTGGCCGCCATAAGAAGCCCGGTACACACAGTAATAGCAGCAATAGCCCAATAAAAATCACACTACGAAATCGTCGGTTCATGACTGACCGCCTCCTCCGCAATTCCTGCCCATTTGACGAACGGATAATAAATGGCCGTACTCAGGACTAGCTCAACCACTGATAAGAGTAGCGCCGCACCACTCCCGCCAGTGCCTAAATAGGCCTGCAAGATTCCCGGTGTCCCGTTGGCTAAGGGATATGCCACAGCAGGTACCCAGTGAAGTACTAGGCACCCCCAACTCAGCGTAATGCAGGCTAACGGTGCCAACAAAAAAGGCAGTAACAGGATTGGACTGAAGATCACTGGCAGCCCGATCAACAAGGGGGCATTAAAATTCCCAAGGGTAGGAATGAGACAATACCACCCCATCCGCCGCTGCCGCACATTGCGCCGCACTAAAAAGATCGCGAGTAGTAACGCCAAGACCATCCCTGGCCCCCCACTCGTTGCATAGACGTCGACCACCGTGTGTAACGTCACGGGATGGGGAATCTGCCACCCAGTATGGTCCAAGACCGCCGCCAAATTCTGAGCGGCTTCAATGGACTGACCACCTACACTGGCAATTGGTCCCAAGATGCCCAGCCATTGACAGGTTCCCGTCAGCAGGCCGAAGCCTAAAAGGGTGCCTAAGTCATGCGGCAACTGAAAGGGCCACCGAGAAATCGCCAGCAAAGCCGCGTTTAAGCTCACCGTCTGGGTACTTACCCAGACAAACCCGAGACCCGTCAATACCAGTAACCACAGGGCAATCCCGCCTACGTTTTGTTCGAGCCGCCGCTGGGTAGCGTGCTGATGATTAAGCAACCACCGATACCCGTTGCCGACGAGCAAGCCCACCAACACCCCGACAAAAATGCCGGAGAGTCCCAAATTATTCGATAGCCACTGAACCGGATGATTGCCCAGTACCGACTGACGATTGACATTGAGGGATTTCAACGCAATAATCGCGACAATCCCCGCCATCAACCGGTCGACAATCAACGGTGTGACTGGCGCCACTAAATACACGCTGACCGCAAAAGTGATTAAAATAGCCGTCAATCCTAGCGTCCCCGCACTTACCAAGCCCAAGTACTGCCGGAGAATTTTCAGCTGAAACGCCCATTTAGCGACATGTAACGTTTGATAATAGTAGCCACTGCGCTGTAGCCACGTTTGATTAATAAAGTCGGCTAGTGTTCCCACTAGGATGAGTGGAAAAATCAGACGCAACGCGTGATAAATTGCGTTGATTTGTCGATTACGCCGAAATTTAATGTCAAAGTCAATGAGATGTCGTCCCAATTTACCCGTGTGCTCGGCCATCGTTACCATCTCCTCAATATTGCCGATTGTACGACAATGAGGTTGACTCGCGACAGTCAAGCTAATCAGTTAGTGTGGCAGTCACCTAAACTAACCACTCGTCGATCTGCTGGCTCACTGCCCCCTGTTGATTGGTAAGGGGTAACCGGCGAATCGAGCCCGTGATAATCGCCGGATCTGCATTAGCTACGGCAAAACCTTGGCCCACCATCGACAGCATCGCTTGGTCATTACCAGAGTCACCGAACGCTGCCATCTGGTCAGGAAGAACCCCCCAAAGCTGACCTAACGCTAATAACGCCGAGGCTTTGCTGACCAAGGGTAAGGTCACATTCATGCCTCCCAGTCCACTACTCGTTCCAACAAGTTGGTTTTGGAATTGACGATTGAATGCGACGACTTGCTGTGCGACGTCCGTCTTCAGCCAAGTGACGTCGATCTTTAGAATCTCATCCGCAATCTGCGCGAGATCGGGCACACTGGTCAGACTAGGATAAAATGCCTGTGAGTCGTGAAAACGTTGACTATCCGCCGCTAATTCCATATACGCACGATCTCGGCCACACGCAATGACAAAGCAGCCAGCCATGACCGGTGCCGTCTTAAGCCAGCGCACAGCTTCCTGCCACTGGGTGCGCCCAATCGCCTGCGACTGTAGCTGCTGCCCCTGGCCCGTCACCGTCAGCGCCCCATCTTCCACGATATACGTCAGTGCTGACCGCTGTTTCAGCGGCGCAAACAAGGCTTGTACGTGGTCTAGCGGATCCCCAGTAGTCACGACGAAGTGCATACCATGACGCGCCAGTGCCGCCAATTGGGCATCAAAATGAGCCGTGTCAAAGTGACCCGCCTGATCCAAAAATGTGCCATCCAAATCCGTTGCAATCAGCTTCGGTCGCATCCCTCGTCACTCCTTCAGAAATAATATATCCCCAGCATACCTGACCGCTCCGTCCAGAGCAACGCATTGCGCTTACAAATAAAATCATAGTTTTAACCCCGTCATACCGCTGGTTATTGCCGCTCTCTGGCTGCCAGAGATTCCGCCTGCTGTGGCTCTGACCGTCCTCCCCACTGCGCTCAAACCCAAATTTAGCGAACAGTAAGGCGAAAGTAATCACCACACTCAGTAATTTGGGAACTTTTGTCCTTCAACAAGACTACTGATCCTCGGCTACAAGAAAAAGCCGCCCGGATTTCTTCCGAACGGCCCCATGTTCTAATTAAGCATTCATTCCCAGACTGTAAGCGTGATTCATCAGGGATTGCGTTTCTGTAAATTCATTTTCATCGTGCAAGACTACCGTAATGACCCGGTGCTTGCCCGTCTTCTGGCCCGTTCCCACAAAGCAGTAACCAGCCAATGGCGTATAACCCGTCTTCAAGCCATCAACCTGCAGGCTAGACTTGTAGTACTTCCGGCCAGGCAACATGTTGTTGTAGTTATAGCACAACTGACCATTCACTTTCTTGGAGCCGACCGAACCATCCGTTAAGACCCGTGGATAATCTTGGATTAAATGACGGGCAATCAAAGCGACATCTTTGGCGGAAACCATGTTAGCGTTGGCCTTACCATATCGGTAGCCGAACGCTTGCAAGTCACTATTTTCCAATCCGGATGCAGAGACAAAACTAGCCCGATCTAAGCCCCAACTCTTCGCCTGAGCATTCATCATCTTGATAAACTTAGCATTGCTACCGGCTACCCATTGGCCCAGCGCAATCGCCGCATTGTTGGATGAATCTAACAGCGCTGCATCGTAGAGTTCTTTAACTGTGTACTTGTGGTTACTATAAAATCTAAAGCCCCCACAACTGGCACTATTTCCCATGGCAACCAGACCGCGATCACTGGTCTTCACAATATCCGTCCACTTACCAGAGCCATTTTCGACCTTATCCAAGACTAGGTAAAGCGTCATAATCTTAGAAACAGAAGCGATTGGCCGCGGCGTATTGGCACTCTTGGACCAAACGGCCTTCCCCGTAGTGTAGTCCAACGCCACCGCATTCTTCGCGTACTTCAGACCAAAAGGCGCCTTTCCCTTAGTCAGATAGCCATGCCAAATCCACCCCTTAACGGAGCCGGCCTTGTTCGCAACGTACAAGTAAATCCCCTTAGAATTGCCGTGCTTAAACGTGGCTTGCTTGGTAACGTACCAAGTCGTATTCGGATAGCCCTTCATCGTTGCAATCCGCCGATTGTGCGCCTGGTTATAAATGGCACCCTTAGTACTCTTCTTGTGATAAGCCGTCTTTTTGACGTTCTTGCTCGCCACCGTCGTATAAGTTGCAGCATCGGCCGTCACTTGCACACTGGCAGCGGCGCCTAGTGTCACCGCAAACAGCAATGCCAGTAAGAAGCCCTTAACTTTTGAAATTCTCATTGGTATGTATTCCCCTCTTTATTTATCTCTAAATATAAGCCTAGCATGAGTATTGCCTCAACGACAAGGGAATCAGCGACTTTGTAATCTACTTGTTGGGGACGTAATTCTATCGTAATCCACCACTTGTCTACTGAACTACTCGCCGTGGTTACGTTTAGCATCCTCACTGGTTGTGGGGGCTGAACACACCAAAAAGAGCCTGGAAAAATCTCCAGACTCTCCTTATTTTCCAAACTAGCCTAACTGCCATGATATTAGCTAAAAGTTGAAAGGACCAAAATCATTACCAACGCTGAAGTGACCAGGATTTTTGTCTGAAAAATAGCCTAAACCCGTCACCTGCGGCTGGCAGAGATTCCGCCTGCTGTGGGGACCCCTGCGGCCTGAGAAACGGTCCTCCGGCTCGGCTTGAAGCTCGAAAATTCACCGATCTTCAAACACGTCCCACGCTGTAAGCCGAGAATCGGCTTACACCGTCGACACAGCTGGCTGCACCTCTACCCTCCTCCGGTTATGTTAGCCTTTGATTAACAAATTGGTTTAAACACTCGGCACGTCAGCATTTAGACAATAGTAGCTGACAACAACCACGTAGCCGTGAGTGAGCTAAATTTGAACTCAGCCGTGGGATTTACCAAGTGGTTTTCTTGGTAAATGGCGACTTTGACACGTGTTCTTCGGGTCAAAGCGAGGCTAGAGACCGCTCTATGGCTCTAGCCGTCCTCCCCACAGCGTTCCAGCTCAAATTTGGCGAACGGCAAGGCGACAGAAATTATCTGTTTATCTATTTTTCAAAAGCGTAATGCCACGGCCTTTACAGAACTTTTTTAAGTTTCAACCGTTAGTTATTAGTCATTCATACTCCGGTAGCTGTAAGCATGGTTCATCAGCGATCTGGTCTCCGTAAACTCATTCTCATCGTGCAAAACCACGGTAATTACTCGATGTTTACCTGACTTCTGACCCGTTCCGACAAAGCAATAACCTGCCAACGGCGTGTATCCCGTCTTCAAACCATCAACCTTCAATGAGGCCCGGTAATACTTCCGTCCCTTCAGAAGGTTATTGTAATTGTGACAGGTCTGACCGTTAACCTTCATTGACTTGATCTTACCATCCTTCAGAACCCGCGGATAGCTGCGAATCAGGTGCCGGGCAATCAGGGCGACATCCTTAGCCGACACCTTATTGGCGTTAGCCTTGCCATAAGCATAGCCGTACCCGCGTAGATCACTGTTTTCCAATCCGGAAGCGGAGACGAAGTGCGCCCGTCCCAGTTTCCAGGACTTGGCCTGTGCATTCATCTTGCGAATAAACTTGGCATTGCTGCCGCTAACCCATTGTCCTAACGCAATCGCCGCGTTATTGGATGAATCCAAGAAGGCCGCATAGTACAGCTGACGCACCGTGTATTTGTGATTTAATTTGAAATGAAAGCCACCACACGCGGCACTCCGGCTCATTGAAACCAGTCCGCGACTCTTGATCTTAATCTTGTGATTCCAATTGCTCGACTTACCGTCAATCTTCTTCAACGTCAAATATAGCGTCATCAGCTTGGAAACTGAGGCAATCGGTCGCGCCGTATTCGCGTGCTTACCCCATACAACTTTTCCCGTCTTAGCATCCATAGCAACGGCTGCTTTGGCTTTACTCAAAACAAAGGGCGCCTTGCCTTTCTTCAAGTAATTGTGCCAAATCCAGCCCTTGACGTTGCCCTTGCCATTCTTCACGTACAAGTAAATAGCTTTGGTGTTACCGTGCTTTAACGTGGCCCGCTTAGACGCATACCAGGTTGTGTTGGGGTGGGCAGTAAGGTTACTAACCTTACGTGTGTGGGTCTTGTTGAAGATCGCCCCGCGCCGACTCTTCTTGTGATAAGCCGTTTTCTTGATTGACTTGGTACTAACGGTCTTGTATCGAGTGGCCGCGTTAACGGGAACCGCTGGGCTAATGACGCCGCCCAGGGTAATAACCACAGCAAACGCCGCGAGATAACGATTGAGATGTGCTTTCTGCATGAGTTGAATCCTTCCTATTCCATAATAATTAAGGGAACTAACTGTTAGAATAGCACTCTTTTCTGCCAGAAACAGCCATTTCTCTAGGATTCAACGTAACTGTAACGTACTTGTAAAAACCATTGCGCGCCTAAATTGCTTATAGACTGGAGACGATTTTTCTTGCCTGAGGTTGCTTTTCCCGTTCAAACTCGTTAAGCTAAGACTAATCAAATACGACTGGGGTGCCATCACGGCTGAGATCAAACCCATTGAACCTGATCTGGTTAATACCAGCGAAGGGAAATGCGTAATCCATAGCTATCAATGCCCCCACTAATGTTCTTAGTGGGGATTTTTTTAGCTTCGATGGCCCTCAGCGTCTAAATTTATAGGAGGCGACTGTTTTATGAAACGTTGGCATATTAGAGATATTATTTTAGTGACGATCATCGCAATTTTTATGGGGGTAATTTTCTGGGCACTCGGTCCCGTCTACACCATTTTGGCAGCAGCTTTGGCACCGATGGGCTTACAGCCTTTAGCTAATGAATTACTACTGGGAATCTGGGTCATGGCTGGTCCGTTGGCCGGATTTGTCATTCGAATTCCCGGCGCTGCAACCCTGGGTGAACTCTTGGGTGCCGTCGTTGAAATGTTCCTCGGGGGTATCTGGGGGGCCAGCACGTTAATCTCCGGAACCCTGCAAGGCTTTGGGTCAGAACTCGGCTTCATCTTCACTGGTTACAAGCGTTACGGCTGGTTTACCCTGTTCCTGAGCTCACTGACCACTGCCATCGTAACCTTCGTGTGGGACCTCTTCCGCAATGGTTACGCGGCTTATCATCTGCCATTCTTACTGCTGCTCTTCTGTGTCCGGCTACTTTCCATCTTCATCTTCGGGGGCGTTCTCACCAAGCTCATCAATAACTTGCTGGTTCGCGCACACGTTTTGAAGGACTAGCCGCTCATTTCGTTTGATTTAATTTCAAGTTATAACTGGGGGAATTTATTTGGCAACCGTCACGGTACAATCACTCACCTACACCTATCCGAAGCAAGCACATCCGGTGTTAGACCACTTGTCGGGAACATTTCCCACAGGTAAGTTTTCGCTGTTAACCGGTGTATCCGGTGGCGGGAAATCGACGCTGCTCAAGCTAATCGCTGGTCTGATCCCGATGTCGGCCACCCCCATCACTTTCGATGGCCATCCGCTGAGTGCGATTACACCCACGCAACGGGCCAGTACCGTTGCGATGCTTTTTCAGGAGCCCAGCACGCAATTTACCATGGACACGGTAGAAAACGAATTACGCTTCGCCTTGGAAAACCAGCAGGTCCCCGCCGAAGAGATCGCCGACCGCTGTGACGCGGCGCTTGATTTTATTGGCATTAGCAACCTAAAATTTCGCAAGCTCATGTTTCTCTCCGGTGGTGAACAGCAGAAAGTCGCCCTAGCCATCATCGTCGCCATGGATAGCGATGTGATTCTGCTAGACGAGCCTTTCGCCAGCATTGATCCACCAACTCGGCTGATCCTACTCGAAAAGCTGGTCGCGTTATGTAACGATCGCGGCAAAACGATTATCCTAGCCGACCACGACCTAAGCGGCTATCAACAATGGGTCGATCACCTTGCCGTGCTAGCGGACGGTCAACTGACGCTCTTATCCACAGCGGCAACCCGCGAACGTTTCGCCGCCTTTACACCGCAACGGTTACAGCTGACGCACGTGCAACTCCCCAACGATCAACTGACCGTTTGTTTACAAGGTACTCAGCTTGGCCTGGCTCACGGTGATCGGCAACTCCTAACGCCGCAGGACTTAAGTCTCTACGCGCACCGGACCACGTTGATCACTGGTCCCAACGGCAGTGGCAAGTCGACGCTCTTTAAGGCGCTCGTTCGTCTAGGACGTTACCAAGGCCAGTTAACCTACCGCCAGACGGATATCACCAAAATTCGTAAGCGGCGGTACGCACGACAAGTTGGCCTCATGTTTCAGGCAGCCTCCGCGCAATTTCTCAACGTCACCGTTGCCGAGGAGCTGGCATTATCCCAGAAATATGGGGACCATGCCTACTTTACGCCAACTCGAATTCAACAACTCCTGCAGCAACTGAATCTCGCTGGACGTGACGAGCAAGTGCTCTACTCCCTCAGCAGTGGTCAACAAAAGAAGATTCAACTGCTCTGTATGCTCATCATGGCACCGGATGTCTTGCTACTGGACGAACCGCTTAAAGGGCTCGACTACGCTTCTATCCAGGCGGTGATGACCATCCTTAAGACGGTTCAGCAGGACTTGAACCTCACCTTAATCCTGATCAGCCATCAACTCAGCGGCTTGGACGACTTGGTTGATTTACATTTAACACTGGCCGACCGCCATCTGACCTATCAGGGGGTGAGCGCATGAATCCATCCCTCAAGCTAGCCTTACTCGTTCTCATTGCACTCGAGGTTTCCTTCATCCAGGTCTGGAGCATCAACGTTGCTCTCATCGTGGTCAGCCTCATTCTCATGCTACTGGGGCGAATCACTTGGCGGCGACTGCTTTGGCTGACGCTCGTGCCCCTCTTCTTCTCTAGCGCCCTCGTCTGGTCGCTGATGTTACGTAGTAGCGCGTCTACGCACTTTCTCATTGTGATCTTCACGCGGCTATTCGTTTACGTTTACATGGGCGGCTGGTTCACGCTGACCACGCCACCGCTGTGGTTGACCCATTCACTGGAACAAAATGCCAAGCTTCCCAGCAAATTTGCTTACGGTTTCTTGGCGGCATTCAACCTTATGCCCAAGATTCAAGCGGAGGTTGCCACGGTCCGCGCTGCTGCTCTAATGCGCGGTGAAGTTCTCCACGTTTGGTCACCCCGGCTGTACTTTAAAGTCATTCTCGCGGCTATGAATTGGTCGGATCAATTGGCCGCGGCGATGACCTCCCACGGCTTTGTCGAAGGTGCGCCCCGCACTCACGCGCAGACTGTTCCGCTCGTCGCCCGTGATTGGTGGCTCTTCGTCGGCAGCCTACTACTCGTTCAGGTCGGCCTCTTTGTCGGCCTTCCTTAACCACTATCAAGGGTTAATGTGATGCAGCCCGGATAAATTAGTCTAAACCAGTCACCTGCGGCTGGCAGAGATTCCGCCTGCTGTGGGGACCGCCTGCGGCCTGAGAAGCGGTCCTCCGGCTCAGTTTGAAACCTGACCAGAACCGTCAGTTTCCAAACGCGTCCCACGCTGTAAGCCGAGAATCGGCTAACACCGTTGTCAAAGCTGGCTCCACCTCTGCCCTCCTCCGGTTTATGGTAGTCGTCGAATTCTAAACCAATTGCATAAATTGACAACCTCAATGTAGCCGTGAGTGAGTCAAATTTGAGCTCAGCCGTGGGATTTACCAAGTGATTTTCTTGGTAAATGGCGTCTTTGAGACGCGACCTTTCGGCTCAAAGCGAGGTTCGAGACCGCTCTATGGCTCGAGCCGTACTACCCACAGCGATCCAGCTCAAATTTGGCGAACGGTAAGGCGGCGGTTTTGAACCATATTACCTACTTTTCAAGCCTTACAACGCGCTGTACAGGATCCCCCTTTCTTTCAATCTTCAACTCATTATTAAAAAAGGAATGATGTCATGTTTACTGATCAAGCTCACGCCGCCACCCTGGATTTATGGACCGCGTCGAAGCAGCACCCGTTTATCACCCAGCTCTGTGCTGGAACGTTGCCGCGCGAGACCTTTCGTTACTACCTGATCCAAGACCACTACTACCTGCAAGAATTTGGCAAACTACACGACCTCGCCGCCGAACAGAGTCATGATCCCCGTGTCGCTCAACAGCTTCACGCCGGCGCTGAACATCTCCGCCAAGGTGAAATTGCCGTTCGCCAAACCTTCTTCGAGCGTTTAGGTATCACGCCTGATGAGATTGCGGCAACGCCAGTGGCACCCAGTGGCTATGCTTACACCAGTCACCTCTACCGCGCGTTAGCCACCGCCGGCACTGCTGGCGCCGTAGCGGGGCTTCTGCCCTGCTACTGGCTATACGCCGAGATTGGGCAAGAGCTAGCTCACGCCGGCTCACCCGTCCCCATTTATCAGGATTGGCTAAACACCTACGATGCCGACGATTATACGGGGATGATGGCCGATCAGTTAGAGCTGGCTAACCACGTCGCCACCCCGAACAACCAGGCAGAGTTACTGGAAATCTTTAAAAAGAGCAGTTGGTACGAACTCCATTTCTGGCAAATGGCACTTGATCACGAAACCTGGGACATCCCCGCGAAGCTGTCAGATTTTTCAGCCGAAAAATAATGCGGTATAATTGAGGCACCATACGAGAGAAAGTAGGTGCCGTCGATGAAGAAATTACGACAGTTAACGTTCTTACAGTCTTTTGGTTACCTCGCCTTATTGCTCGGTCTATTGATCGAAATCTACGCCTTGTTTAACGGTCTCGGTAGTCGGCTCTCTGGCGATGACATGTTTGGCGGCGCGGTGGTTTTGGCGCTAGCCATTGCCTTCATTCACAGTCAGAAACTACCGGTCAACTTGATTCTGATTACGCTCAGTACGCTGGGCTTTGGTTACTTTACCTTTATTCACACCCAGGCCTGGCTCTGGACCATCATCCTGGCCGTCCTCGTGGCTGCTTTCATGATTTATTTCTTTGGTCTACGCGACGATGTCCGCCGCAACCAGAGCGAGTGGTTTCATTTCTAAAAATATAATCTATTGGACTGAGGCGCAATCGTCTCAGTCTTTTTTGTTTATCCGACTAAAGGTTGAAAGAACTAAAATCATTACCAACGCTGAAGTGACAAGGATTTCAGTCTGAAAAATAGTCTAAACTCATCACCTGCGGCTGGCAGAGATTTCGCCTGCTGTGGGGACCGCCTGCGGCCTGAGAAGCGGTCCTCCGGCTCGGCTGGCTCCATCTCTGCCCTCCTCCGGTTACGATGGTTGTTAAATAGAAAATTTCTTAAACAACTGATGAATCATCAATTAGCCAACAATAATTGATGACTTCCGTGTAGCCGGGAGTGAGCCAAATTTGAGCTCAGCCGTGGGATTTACCAAGTGGTTCTCTTGGTAAATGGCGACTTTGACACGTGTTCTTCGGGTCAAAGCGAGGCTAGAGACCGCTCTATGGCTCTAGCCGTCCTCCCCACAGCGATCCAGCTCAAATCTGGCGAACGGCAAGGCGGCATTTTTCAATCATTCAAGCGTAATACCACGGTCTTTACAGAACCTTTTTAAATTTCAACCCTTAGTTATCTGAGCATCGACAACTTTTCAGGGCAAAAAGAAACAGGCCAACCGAAGTTAGCCTGTTTCCCTGCTTGATAAACTACAAGAGACTGTAGTCATGTAATCAATATGATTACCAAGAGTTAAGTTGTAACAGCCGGTTACCCGGCCCCGGTGGCGGATAAGCTCCGCAGTTATTTAACATGAATCTGTGACGCGCGGACCCGTGTGGAACGAACCGGGTCGCCAGGCGTCGTCAGCTGAGTTATCGTCCGCTTGCCCATACTAAACCAAGCAATTCCACTCACAATGGCTAACATTACCACAGCTAGGGTCAAACTTGAAATAACTCGTCTTAGATTCATTCTGTCACCTCGTCAGTTATTCTTACCGATCAGCTTAAGACATTAATATCACAAAGCTGTGACAGACTAACCAAATTGTGTTAACAATTCCTTAACCAACTCGACAGGAATTGTTATATTGGGTATAAGTTTACGCAATTTTTGCCCGTTCATCAAGTAGATTACAAAAAAACTTACAGATATCGAGGGTTATTTCACCGCTTTTGCAAAACTTTAGTATAATGAACGTAAGCAGTAATTTGGATTATCATTTGGAGGGATATTAATGAGTCAAGAATTAAATGATCTTGCTGAAGCAATCATCGCCTACCAAAAGAAATACGATAAAACTGACGGCGAAATGGCTTTCGGCTCACGCATTTCAGTTGAAAAGTACCACGCAATCAAGTCAGGAGAATTAATGCCCACTAGCGACGAGCAAACCTCATTAAAGAGCCTCATCGCCAGCAAGCCTAACTAAGCGACTTAACTAGCTTAGCTGACAAATTTCATTTTCAATTTATACAAGACAAGTGCTCCAAACCGGTTCATCCTGGTTTGGAGCACTTTTTACATTTAACATTCTAGTAGAACACAATCACAGTCGGCGTGCGGCCAATCTAACCTACTGTACCTGTTCCCAAGCCGTACGATAAGCAGCGGCCGTGGCCTCGTCGAACGCCACCATGCGGACGGTTTGAATCGACGTGGTGTGGGCCAATGCCGTGGCGATCGTTTGGGTAGCGACTGCTGCCGCCTCGTCCAACGGATAGCCGTACACACCCGTACTAATCGACGGGAAGTCAACCGTCCGGCAATCATGTTGGCCCGCCAAGGCTAGGCTATTGCGGTAACAGGCCGCCAGTAGCTCCGCCTCATGCTGGTCGCCACCCTGCCAAACTGGCCCGGGCGTATGGATCACCCATTTGGCGGGTAACTTGAAACCCGGGGTAAGGCGCGCCTCGCCGGTCGGACAGCCATTGAACGGCACACAGGCCGCAAACAACTCCGGCCCCGCCGCACGATGGATTGCGCCGTCTACGCCACCACCACCGAGCAGTGTCGTATTCGCCGCGTTAACGATGGCGTCAACGTGACTCTTCGTAATATCACCATGAATCACCGTAAAACTTGCCATGTTGTCACTCCTTTGACCACGGCCAATGCCACCGATGCTTAACCGGTGCCTGGTCGTTCGACTCCCTTGCCTTTAACCGTTTCATGCCTTCACGATACGGATTGGCATACAGCGCCGATAAATTTAACTTCTGTTGGTCCGCCTGGGCTGGCTTCGTGCGAAACGGCCGTAGATCCGTTTCGCAGTGCGGACACTGCTGATCATTCGGCGTCACCGGTGCGCCACAGTGCGGACAAAATTTTAAACCTTCAGCCATAGTTACCTCCTACTTCAGGTGGTGGCGTTGTTGGTCTTGGTTGCGTTGCCGCCGCACCTTCGCTTGGCTAGCTGCCTGACGCTCTGCCTGGCGCCGTGCTTCGGCTTGCTGCTTAGCCGCCTCTTCCTGCTTTTGCGCAACCATCTGCTGACGCTTTTGACTACGCTCGCTTAAGAAGCGCCACGCTCCCACTGCTACCAGGGCGACCACAATCTGAATGGGGACCAGCGTCCAATCGGCATGCGCCGCAACCACTAAATTATACGCAATTAACAACGCTGACATGGCACCAACCACTGAGAGCGTCTCTCGCAGCCAGTGCGGTATCTTCTTGGATTTCATGTTCCAAACTCCTTAAAGCTCGCCTTCCACCCGCAATTGCCGTTCGACCAAGTACGCATCTAAATAGCCAAACGCAATTTCATCGATGTCGCTAATTCGATAAACCTTGCCAACTTGATCGAGTTGGTTATCTTCAACCTCATGAAAGATAAACCGGGCACCACCAACCTGACTAGGATAGCCTAATAATGTCGTTGAATCATGGAGCTTCAACCGTAGAATCGTCCGAAAGGCCGCGGCCTGCGTCAGACGGGCGCTAAACTGATCAACCGTTGGGTCAAACAACCGCTCATCATTTAAGACCGGCTGGATCTGTTGTTGCCGTGCCCGGTTCAACAGTGAAAACAATCGCATCGTCTGTAAATAATCTGACTCCAGCACCACTGCATGTAGTTCCGTCAATCGCATCACGGTATACCCACCAAATTGGCCCGTCATATCAATTAGATTCATGACCACGGCGTTTTCGGTCACCACGTTGATCTGACCAACAAAGAATAAATCTTTATCGTGGCTGGGCACCAACCCGACCAGGGAATCATGATCCGCTAATTGCCGCAACGTATCCGGAATCAACTTGGCGTCCGTCATTTCTTTGGTGGCAATGTGTGAGAGCTTCCGCAGATGAGGCGCCGCAATGCCCTGCAGCGTCAACTCTTTGCCTTGAAATTCAATCACTTCTAATTCATCGGGATTCAGCGTAAACGTCGGCTGATCCGTATAATCAAACTTATTTAACAACTGAATCGTCACCTGATCAGTCGTGACACTGGTGACCATCCCTTCATAGAAGTGATCATCATCCTTGATGACCAGCATCACCACCAAGTGATCGACCCAGGCATGGCTCAGCACCTGACGGCGTAAGTCCCGCTGCTCATCGAAGCGCATGGTCAACCCGCCCGCTTGAATAAATTGTTCCTCTTCAGCAGTTTGAATGCGAAAGGCCATGTTATCCAGGTCATCACTGGCAAATTCCACTTCATCGATGACCGCCACGGCGAGAAAGACCGCACCGTCCGGTAACCCAAAATCATCAAACGTCGCTAGAATAATTCCGGTGTTGCTGACTGTCGTCACGTAACCGGTGTACACGACCTCTTGATTCGTTTGGTAAATATTAACCAAGGTGTGTTGGGCCAGTGCCCGGTTTAAATCATTAATAATCGAATTCAACATGACGACCCCCTTTTTTGGATTCTTACGGCAATTCCGTAACTGAATACTATCGTTCTGAAAAGCTTATCATATCTAACTTAAAATAGCTCGTGAACCGCTACGCTAATTTGACTATGAAACAGCGGTGCTCAGGTACTCCGCCAATTGCTCATCTTGGAGTCCTGCGCTGAGGCCCACCAACAGCTTAATCCGGGCTTTTTGGCCATTAAGTCCCTGACAGAGCATTAGCCCCATCTTCCGGAGTTCAATGCCACCACCCTGATAGTCGTAGATGTCCTCGGCAACGCCATTATAACACCGTGAGACTAAGACCAACGGAATATGGCGGTCTAAGAGCCGCTGAATGGCCGGTAAGGTAACTGGCGGTAAATTCCCCGCTCCCAGGCCTTCGATAACGATCCCCGCCGTCTGATCGTTATCCAGGGCATCAAATAAGCTGGCGTCCATCCCCGCGTAAGCTTTCAATAAATAAACGTGGTCCACAACATGATCAATGTCACAAATATTCTCACGAATCAGCTGTTGGAAGAAGATGGGATGGCCCTTCGCCACCAACCCAATCGGGCCAAACGTCGGCGTTCTAAACGTTGCCACGTTCGTCGTATGGGTCTTCGTGACGTAGCGTGCCGTGTGAATCTCATCGTTCATGACGACCATCACGCCCTTGCCACGAGACGCGTCGTCTGCCGCTACTTCAATGGCCGTTTGAAAATTATACAGACCATCGGAACCGACCTCGTTAGACGACCGCATCGCTCCCGTCACGACGACGGGAACGGTGCTAGGCAACGTCAAGTCTAGAAAATAAGCCGTTTCCTCTAGCGTATCCGTCCCGTGAGTGATGACCACGCCATCAATCCCCTCACGTTCGCCGCGATTGATCCGCTCCTTGATTTTAAGCATTTCCACGGGCGTCACGTGGGGGGATGGCAGATTAAACAGCTCGTCCGTAATCAGCTCCACGCGGCCCTCCATGATCGTTTCCTGTTGTGCGATGGGATTTTCCGAGTTGGGCACCACTTCTCCCTTCTCGTTTTGGGACATTGAAATGGTTCCGCCAGTATGAATGGCTAAAATTTTCTTCATGACATCGTCAGCTTCTTTCACAAAAGATTTCTTTTCCACATTGTACCTTATTTGCTGTAAAATTTAGTTAGAATTAGGAAAGGATGTTCGGAAAAATGGCAAAAAAAGATGAAAGCGCTAAACCCTACCGTCCTGGCGTGGTCGTTCACCCTAAGAAATATAGCAACTCTGGGGGCGTAGCGGACTGGGGCCCACTAATGGCTTGGTTTACCGGGATTTTCAAGAAACTATGGCAACGCCATGAGAAACACTAACCCGTATTGTCTTTTTCAGTCGCTCGTGGTAAAGTAATCAACATTCATTATAAAAATAAGTGATTGCCTATATAATGCCAAGATAAGGTTGGCGAGTTTCTACCCAGAGCCGTAAATTCTGGACTATAAGCAAATTGAGGATGAGACTCTTTTTGCCGATGAAGAGTCTTCATCGGTCGAGTTTTCAGTTAGCCCCCTTTTTGCTAAGGGAGCTTTTTTGTTTTCAACCCGTTGCTTGGCGGCATATTGGTGACTCACGACCAGGAGGAAATTGTCTTGCAGTCCACTAAGTCCGCACCTACGACGTCACCTTCGACCGGCCAACCCCTGTCTTGGTGGCGCTCAGCAATTCTCGGTTTTCAGCATTTATTAGCTATGTATTCCGGCGACGTCATCGTTCCCTTACTGATTGGGGGCGCGCTGCACTTCAACGCCATACAAATGGCTTACTTAATCAGCGCGGATATCTTTATGTGTGGGGTTGCAACGCTGCTTCAACTCAAACGCACCCCGTTAACGGGGATTGGCCTCCCCGTCGTTCTCGGCTGTGCAGTGCAGGCCGTCACCCCGTTGAGCGCCATTGGTCAGCACTATGGGGTTGGGGTCATGTACGGCGCCATTATCAGCGCCGGTGTCTTCATCTTCCTAAGTGCCGGGTGGTTCTCCAAGATTAAGCACTTCTTTCCACCCGTGGTGACCGGCTCACTGATTACTATCATTGGCTTCACGTTGATTCCCGTGGGCTTTCAAGACCTCGGGGGTGGCGATGCGACGGCTAAAAACTTCGGTGATCCCAAGATGCTGCTGGTCGGCTTCTTAACTATGGCGATCATCCTGGGCCTCAACGCCTTTGCCAAGGGCTTCCTGAAATCTCTTTCCATCTTAGCAGGGATTCTGATTGGGACCTTCATTGCCGGTGCCATGGGCATGGTCTCGCTCAAAGCCGTCGGACAGGCCAGCTGGTTCCACCTTCCACAATTCTTCTACTTCGGCGCGCCCAAGTTCGAATGGTCATCTATCCTGACCATGATTCTGGTCTCCCTGACCACCATGGTTGAGTCCACCGGGGTGTTCTTCGCGTTAGGCGAGATTACGGGCCGTAAAATTGGCTCACGAGACTTGAAGCGCGGGTATCGGGCCGAAGGAATCGCCGTCATCTTAGGTGGGCTCTTCAACACCTTCCCCTACTCGACCTTCTCCGAAAATGTCGGCGTCGTCCAACTCTCCGGCGTTAAGACCCGTAAGCCTTTATATTTCTCGGCGCTGTTCCTCATGCTGCTGGGCTTATTACCTAAGATTGGCGCACTGGCGACGGTCATTCCGAATGCCGTCCTGGGTGGTGCCATGATTGTCATGTTTGGGATGGTCGGTGTCCAAGGGATTCGGATGCTCCAACAGGTGGACTTTAAGGATAATAACAACCTGCTCGTCTCAGCCATTTCTATCGGTCTGGGCTTGGGCGTAACCGTCTATCCGCAAATTTTCCAGGCCCTCCCACAATCCTTACAGATCGTGATGAATAATGGCGTGGTGATCGGGAGTTTCTCGGCAGTTATCTTAAACATCGTATTCAACATGCGGCCAAGCCGGGCCTCCTCACCAGCTCAGGCTCAGGTGACGACCACTGCCCAACCGCAACACAAATAAGTTAATCAACGCCACTGTCCCGGTTCCTTTGCCTGCGGTCAGTGGCGATTTTTAATAATCAGACTAATGTGATCGGTTACCTTTAACAAAACTACCCAATTTCTAGCACTTGTTTTTGGTTTGCCGCGACGGTTCGCGTATAATGTGGGTATTAACTTCGAAGAGGAGAACGACGCATGCTAAGTATTCAGCATATCAGCAAGCAATTTGGCCCCGTGAAGGCTTTAAACGATGTCAGTTTTGAAGTCCCCAACGGTCAAATCTTAGGCCTGATTGGTCAAAATGGTGCCGGCAAGTCCACCACATTTCACAGCATTCTGAATTTTATCAAATACGACGGCACCATCAGTTGGCAGGGACATGCCCTGTCCCCCGCCGATTTCGACACGATTGGTTATCTGCCCGAAGAACGCAGTCTGATGACCAAGCTGACGATCGAACAACAAATTATTTATTTGGCGCGACTCAAGAATCAATCTGCTAAGGATATTCGTCCCCAAATTGACGACTGGTTGGGCCGCTTCGCCGTCAAGGGAACCCGCAAGAGCCACATCAACGACTTATCCAAGGGAAATCAACAGAAGGTGCAATTGATCTGTACGTTGATTCACCATCCTAAGTTGCTAATTCTAGACGAACCTTTTAGCGGACTGGACCCGGTCAATGCCGATCTGCTCAAGCAAGCCATTCTGAGAGCGCGCGACGATGGTGCGGCCATCATCTTCTCCAGTCACGACATGGAAAATGTATCCGCATTATGCGATCAATTGGTCATGCTGCGGAAGGGAGATATGGTCTTAAATGGCACGCTCAGTGAGGTGCGCAATCAATTTGGCAAGACTGAACTCTACGTGACGACGGATTGGTCCGCCACTCGGTTAGCCACGTTGCCCGCGGTAGACCACGTCGAACAGCGTCAGCCGGGCCAATACCGTCTGCATCTCACGGACCCCGCTGCCGGCCCCAGTATTTTTGCAGAACTCACGCAGGGCCACTACATTGAGGAATTCAGCCAACAGCCGCCCACACTGGACGAAATTTTCCGCATGAAAGTGGGTGAAACTAATGCGTAAGACTTGGATTGTGACCTTAGAAACTTATCTGCGCCAGATTAAGTCCTGGAGCTTCTTATTCATGGTCATCGGACCTTTCCTGATGATTGGCCTCACCGTGGGGATTAGCTACGTCAGTGCCAACAGCGCCTCTAGTAGTAAACAAGTTGCCGTGATTAGCTCATCGCGCTCCCTGCGCCAGGCCTACCTGCAACAACCAACGGACAATATCAATGCAAAAATCACTACCACACAAGCAGCCGAGGCGGCGATGAAGAAGAATCATCTGGCCGGCTACCTTAAGCTCAGCGAGTCGCCGCAACAAGTGCGTGCGGATTACCACGGAAGCAGTCGTATGGCGAGTGGCCTCAAGGCGCAAACGCAGAACTTCTTGAGTCAGTATCAACAGACGCGTAATTATCAGCAGGCCAAGCTAACCACGAAACAGCAACGGTTGATGGCCCGCACGCCCGTCTTGCAACAGCATATTGCCGAACGCGCCGGCACGGCCAACTTAGCCAAGACCATCTCGTTTTGGATTCTCGTCACGATGATTTACATTATTCTCATCACCTACGCGTCGATTGCGGCCCAAGAGATTGCGTCGGATAAGGGGACGAAGATCATGGAGATTATCTTCTCCAGTACCACCGCTACCAGCTACTTTGTCGGTAAAATTGGCGGGATCTTACTGGTCATCCTCACCCAGATTGCGATTTATCTCGTGGGCGGTTGGGTCGCCTTTCAGGTGGCCATCAACAACGCTGCGCTTAAGCCACTGATCACGCAAAATCAGAGCTTAATCGACGCCGTACTGCATAATTTGCTCAACCTTAATCTGCTTTATCTGTTCTTAGGGGTTATCATCTACACCATCCTAGCGGCATATAGTGGGGCCGTGGTCGCCAAGGCAGAAGATGCCTCCAAGGCGGCCCAGCCGGTGGTTATGTTGGGGATGTTTGGCTTCTTTGCTACCTTCCCCTTCCAAAATAATCTCGATGCTCTACTGGTCAAGATTCTGTCGTACGTGCCCTTCTTCTCATCGTACTTCATGCCCATGCGAATTATTAATGGCACCGTTAGCGGCTGGGAACAGGCGATTTCTCTGCTCATTTTATTAGTCGCCATTGCGCTATTTGCCGGTTACATCGGTAGCCAATATCAACGGTTGATGCTTCAAACTGACAACCGTAATTTCTGGCAACACCTCATCCACGGCTGGCGACGTCAAAGTTAATCTCGTCTTCTTTTTTAAAGACCTACTACTTACCCATTAACATTTTCAGCCAACGTGCTATAATTAATGGGTAAGTTTTTGGGCCCTTAGCTCAGCTGGGAGAGCGCCTGCTTCGCATGCAGGAGGTCGTCGGTTCAAATCCGGTAGGGTCCATTGGATAGGTTTTTAGGGAGTAAAATACAGCTTATAAACACCGGTGTTAAAGCATTCTCAATTTTCAACATTTTCATTGATAAGTACAATATGATAACCTTTTTGGTAACCGGCACACAAGAATCATCGTGCACGGGCGGTAGGAACTGTTAGCTAATTAGCTAGCAGTTTTTATTTTTACTTTTTTCTGTATCTAAGAATTTCTGTCTTTGCTTTAAACGTTCATTTCTAACTATCTCTTTACACTCTTTGCAATATTTTTCATGAGCTGAATGAGAATCAAATTTTCTTTGACAATGTAAACATACTTTATGATAAATTCTAGGATTGTCATGCATCCGTCTTGCCTGCTCTTCATCGGCTTTTTCAATGGCATTAGCACGCTCGATCATGTTTTGACGTTTAATAATATCCTTACATTTATCACAGTACTTAGTTTTATTTGATCGAGCGACAAAAATATGTTGACAGCGTTGGCATTCATTGTGATATATCCGCTGCTTGCAACCTGCCACCATCTTTTTATTTTTTCCTTTTTTATGAAATCCATAACTTTTTCTGCATTCTGGACAGTATTTAGTATTATAAGCTCCACTCTCAAAAACCACATGACAGATAGTACACTCGTGTGTAAAACTTCGCTCCCTCATCTTTTTCATCCAACTATCAGACATATATCTTGGCCGAGACATATGCTTTCTAGCTTCATCTGACACTAGCTTTCCTTTTTGGGCTAACGATAGTTTTCGCTTTGTATCTTCAGATAAGTGTTTACCATAACCAGGATTATTAGATCCACTATTGGCTATCCTGATTTTATCTTTAGTATCATCCGACAAATGCTTACCCTTGTTAGCACCAACACGACCAAACATACCATTTCCTACTCCAGAATTTCGTTGACTTAAAATCTTTCGTACTTCTGGTCGACGCATTGGATTCTTATCACCAGCAATTGATAAATGATTCCCATAGTTTGGATTACTAGTTCCTGCGTTATTCTTCCTCGCTTTTTCTTTAAAACGTTCAATAGCTTCTGGTTGTCCTCTAAGAAGCCATCCCCCATCTCCACCACCTGCTATGTTATACCCATGTTCAAACCAATATTGGGATTTATAATATTCTATTGCATCCTTTTCTGCCTGATTTAATGACTTTAAATCTTTATATTTGGATAAGAGTTCAATAGAAAAATTCTCAATTCCATATTTTTCAATAGCACGTTTAATTAATTTACCACTACCGTAGTATTCATTATCAAAAACTCCTCTTTCTTTTTTTCCAATATATATTTTTCCATTAACGTTATTAGGGTCCGTCTGAAAACTACTTAAGTAAGATGCAAATTGAGGCAATGTAAACCGTAGCCAGATAAACATGAGCGAGCTTATCATAACGCGTTGCAATCCTACGAAAGT
>NZ_JAAXLK010000025.1:19065-38955 GCF_012641185.1 Levilactobacillus tujiorum | reverse complement strand
GGTCCCACTGAGCATCTTCCAGTTCGTATCGTTTAGGTGTTGTCATCGGAATGCCTCGATTCGTTTTTCCTCAGATTATACCTGAATTTTTAGTTTTCAGACAGTCCCTAGTAACATCCGTGGTTACTAACTTGCTTGTAGTGTAACGCCTTGGCTCGCTGGGTGCAATTGATTGGTTTCACAAATTTACTAATAACGGGCGAGTCCCTTGAATAACAACCGTTTTGGCCGTTTATCAGTCAAGGACTGGAAGCTATGAAGTGCCCCAATAAAAGCTTGCACGGCTGATTCTAGGGATGAAAAGCCGATGAGATCAGCATTTGCTCGTGTCTGGTATGGGGTTGTACTTAAGCTAGCCTAGTTGGTGGGTTTCACGTTGGTGCGATTCGGTGGTAACGGCGGATTGAGGCGACACCTTTAAGCGAGTGAGCAAATTCTGGTGAGCCGGCCAGTGCTTCCGCTTGCGTGCCGGTGTAGTCGAATGAAGCGTGAAAAATCGGAAAATCCGGGGAAAAATTGGTGGCAAATTCCGGCTGGGAGCCGTTAACCGTTTATACCACGGAGACGATGAATCATGGTCTGGACAGGCGTTGAGGCGGGATCGTACTTTAATTGGTGTACTAATTAATTGTCAAAAAACCGGTCATTTAAATAATTAACACTAAATATGGTGAACTAAATCTCTCAGTTGTGGGACGGAAAGTACGCATCGTTGCTTTAAAGACGGATTACCAGTAGAATTAAAAAGTAGGCCGGTTACTGGTGATGGTTAGGTGCCAGTAGCACCGGTTAATTGCTAAAAAGGGAGCTTGAGTATGACGATTTTACTGGAAATCTGGGAGATTATTTGGCATCCGCTCAACGTATTGGTTCCGTTGACCAATCAATTAGGGACGGGCATTTACCCCATCCTATTCTTTCTGATCTTTCTGGAATCAGGGATGCTGATTTTCTCGTTTATTCCGGGACAGTCGTTGCTGTTCATGGTGGGGTCGATTTCGGCTAACCCGCACTCACAGCTTAATATCTGGCTACTCGTGTTGATGTTTACCACGGCCGCCACCCTGGGATCGGCGATTAAATACTTCACAACGTTGCGGTGGCATCACTATCAGGACAAGTTGATCGAGCGGCTGCCGGAACAGAAAGTTGCCCAGGCCACGGCCGTCTTTAACCGTAATCAAGACCAGACGATGCTGGTTGGGCGGTTTATTCCCTTCGTAGGCTTGTTTGTACCCATCATGGCCGGCACCGTTGACATGACCTGGCGGCAATTCCGGGTGTATAACCTGTTGGGTAGTCTCCTGTGGGTTGGCAGCTGTTGCGCGATTGGGTATTTCTTCGGGAATACGCCATTTATTCGCAACAACTTCACGTGGCTATTTATTGTACTACTGGCGGTGCCTTTCATCGGGCAACGCACCTTAAAATACGTAAAAGAAAAGCGCACGAAGGCTTAATTCGTGCGCTTTTTAGCTACAGAAAAGACGCCGAGTAACATGCGGATTACTCGGCGCCTCATTAGGAATCTGTTAATAAATCACTTGTTTTGGGGGGAGTGCATCTATAGACAGTGATTCCTATCATCTATCACAGTGCTTAAGGTCAGAACGTATCACGAACTAACTATGGTTATCTTAATCGGCAACCAGTTTGTAAGCAAGCTAAATGTGACTGTTCCAGTTAAGTGGTCATAAAAAAGTTTGAGCCGCGGGTAACTGCTACTAAAAGCGCCAAAAATTGGAAAGCAAGTCGTAGACCGCAACCCGTTGGTTATAGCGCGATAAGGCTTGCTGACAAGTCAAAAATAGGTGCTGAAAGCGATTAATTTAGCGAAATTCAATAAGGGGTAAGAAGACTTACGGTGTCGATGGTCGAAAAATTTCAAACAAACGATTGTGTTAAGATGAAGCTAAGAGAATGGCTTCACAATCTGTAAGACAACGCTTGCTGATAACCTGATAAACAATAGAAGACATGTCGAAGATAGAAACACTTTAAGTGCAAAACGCACGTTCATCCGTCATTGTCAAGAAAGTGTGAGGTTTTTACCATTATTTTAATGTTTTTCGAGACGAAGTCATTTATCTTTTGCTAACTTTCTAGTAGACTACCGTTAGAATCGTTTTTCATGTAGGAGGGTAAACATGAAAGTCATCATTGTTGGTAGTACACACGCTGGCACAAATGCAGCGCTACAAATTTTGCAAGATCATCCAGAAACCGATGTGACAATTTACGAACGACACACGAGTGTTTCGTTCCTGTCTTGCGGAATTTCACTGTTTTTAGACGGTCAGGTTAAGCACCTTGAAGATATGTTTTATTCTTCTCCTGAAGCTTTGGCTGAAGCGGGTGCGAAAGTTTTGACGCGGCGCAATGTGATTAAGATAGATTCAGAGAATAAGTCGTTGGAAGTCGTGGATATGGATACTGGGGATCTGTCCACGGATACTTATGATAAGTTAATTATGGCTACCGGGTCGACGGTAACGGTGCCGCCAATTTTTGGTATTGATGAAGACAAAGTGATGATGTGTAAGAACTACGATCAGGCTGTGGCAATTAGCAAGGCAGCCTTGGGTAACAAACGAATCGCGATCGTGGGTGCCGGGTATATTGGGACCGAATTAGCGGAAAGTTATGCGCGGACTGGTCACGACGTTCAGTTGTTGCAGTCACGGGATATTATTTTGAACCACTATGTTGATAAGGAACTTTCCGATCATATCGTTAGTTTATTGGAAGATAATGGCGTTAAAGTGATGCTGAACCGGCGGGTAACTTCCTTTACGGGTGATGAAAATGGCCAACTGGTCATTGAAACCACGGATGGCAACTTTACCGCGGACATGGCTGTGGTCTGCACGGGGTTTGTGCCAAACACGGAATTGCTGCGGGGCCAGGTCGACATGGACCGGCATGGTGCGATCATCATTAATGATTACGTTCAGTCGTCAGATCCAGACATCTTTGCTTGCGGGGATGCCAGTGTCGTTAACTTCAATCCTACCGGCAAACCAGCGTATACACCGCTGGCTACCAATGCGGTACGGCAAGGGATGCTTGCGGGGATTAATATCTTTGGCAATATCCAAAAGTACATGGGAACTCAAGCCACCTCTGCGATGCAAATCTTCGGTCGGACCTTAGCTTCGACGGGGTTGACCATTGACCACGCATTGAAGGCGGGGATGGACGCCGATCAAGTCACCTTCCAAGGCACTTGGCGGCCAAAGTACATGCCTTCTACGGATGACTTGACCATTAACTTGGTTTACAACCGGCAGAATCGGCGGGTCTTAGGTGCCCAACTTCTGAGTCAACATGAAGTGGCTCAATCCGCTAACGCCATTTCGATTGCGATTCAAAACCGCAATACGATTGACGATTTGGCCTTCGTTGATATGCTGTTTAACCCTAACTTCGATGCCCCATTTAACTATTTGAACATTGTCGCTCAAATGGCTGTGGAAAAGGAAACGAAGCGGGGCAATAACCATCCACGTTTGACGGCGGGGATGGATGCTGATCCAGAAAAAATGTAGACGGTTTGCCAAGTCGTGTTGTGACTGAGGAAACCTAGCTAAGAAGGTTCAGGCGCTTGCCTGGGCCTTTTTGTTTTAGCGAGGTTAACGTACGGTGAGCAAAAGATTAGCCAAAATATACCTGTGGGGGTATACTGAAAACATCGATTAAAGAAAAGGGGATTAGACAATGCAAGCAATTACGAGTAAAGAATTTGAACATGTTGGTGACGATACGGCGGTCACAGTAGTCGATTTCTGGGCTGATTGGTGTGGTCCTTGTAAAATGCAGACGCCAGTCTTAGAAGAGCTGGATAAGGATTACGGCGATCAAGTGAAGTTTGCCTCGTTAGATGTTGACCAGAATCAAGACTTGGCCCAAGCACTCGGCATTATGAGCATTCCATCGTTAGTCATCTTTAAGAACGGGATGCCAACGGAAAAGGTCGTTGGGTTCCACCCCAAGTCCGCATTGAAGAAGTACATTGATGAGAAATTGACCGAGGTAAGCGCCTAATGGGACAAACAACGTCGAATCAATTAAAAAATCGATTACGACGCGTGGATGGCCAGCTTCAAGGAATCTTAAAGATGGTTGATGAGGGTCGTGACTGTCAGGATATTCTGACGCAATTGGCCGCGGTGCGTTCCGGAGTAGAACGCGTCATGGGTGTCGTAGTCGCTGAAAATGTGAAACAGTGCGTCGCGGAAGATCAACTCAGTGCGGAGCAACAGGCTGACTTACAGGCTGCTTTAGCGCTAGTTGTGAAGACCCACTAATTTTGGAAAGTCGCCATGGTGGCGGCTTTTTTTGTTATAATGACAAAGATATTCTGTGAGAGGTGGTATTGGTGTGGCCAAAATAGTGGCAATTATAGGATGGGCCTTCGTGGGCGGGGCTACGCGATACGGGTTGGGCGTCGCGTTACCGATCGTAGCGGGTTTTCCCTGGGCCACTGTTATCGTTAATTTGGTGGGAAGCGGCTTATTGGCTTGGCTCTCCCACGCGGAAACACTGACCGCTAAATGGCCCAATGCACTGACAGTGGGATTGGGTGTTGGCGGTCTCGGCGCGTTTACCACCTTCTCAACCTTTGGCTTGGATACGGTGCGCCTACTGGACCAGCAGTCCTGGAGGCTCGCCGGTCTATACATCGCGGTGAGTCTAATCGGTGGTCTCGTGATGAGTGGCCTCGGCGTGTGGTGCGCCCGGCGATGGTGGCATTTTCCGGTGGCGGAAGTATGATGGCCGTGGTGGCCGGTCTCGGCGCAGCGATTGGTGCGCTAGGACGCTACGGTGTGACGCGCCTGGTCCAACGCGTTTACGGCAATTATTGGCCGCTAGCGACCTTACTGATTAATTGGTTGGGTTGTGCCCTGTTGGGCGGTCTGACGGGCTGGCAGGTGGGCCATCTGATGACCGTTCTGATCGGGACGGGCGTCTTGGGTGGCTTCACCACGTTCTCCACGTTTAGCCATGAGGTGGTCATGTTAGCCGATCAGCGCCGGTTTGGTGCCGTCCTCGGGTACGTGAGTCTGAGCGTGGGTGGTGGGCTTCTACTGGCCGCTGGCGGCCTTTGGCTCGGCCTACATCTCCACTAGGCGATGGAAATTAGTGGTATTCTCGTGGAGAGTTCCTTATGATGAAATAGATGATTTTTTTACGAAGGGAGCTGACGATTGTGGCGCGCATCGCGACGATTATCAAGCAAAATGCAGCAATGCGGCAGCAACTGAACCCGGAGAATCGGGCGTACTGGGATGAATTGGTCGAACGACTACGTGAACAGTCTAAATACGCCGATGAACGCCTTCTGCAGCGTGATCTACGGGACCTCTTGAATGAAGTGGTCAGCGCACAGACTGCGGGTCAAACTGCGGCGGATTATTTAGGTGGTGGACCGGCAACGGTGGCCATTGCACTGGGAAAGATGGCGCAACCACGACCATGGTGGCAAAATTGGGATTGGTTAGTCCCGCTGCTAATTTACACGTTGGGAACGATTTTGCCAGGGGTGATTCTACCGGCGGTTCCCCTACAACTACTGTTGGTTGCAATCCAATATGGGTTATTCTTAATCGCCATGGGACTAGGCGTTTGGCTGACGCGGCGGTTCACGGACCGCGGCCGATTAGTGGGGTGGCTGGTCATTATTGTGGGCCTGCTGGTCGCCATGAGTCTAGTAGCGCGGTTGGTTCCTGCGCGGGGGTTAGTCTATCTCACACGGGTTGGCGGGAGTATCACGTTGATTATCTTTGCGCTGGTGATTACCGCCTTAGCGTGGTGGCAAAAACGCCAACAGCCTAACGCGTGGCTTCCCGCCGTATTGGGTAGCCTGTGGATTACCACGGCATTGGCCTTATTGGCGCGGTTCCCGCTAACCTCCGGACTCATGGTTACCTCGACTGGCAACCTGTTAATTGGGGTCGGCACGATCTTGGGGGATGTCAGCGTACTGATCATTGGCTGGCATATCTGGCAAGCTCGCCAACAACCGGCCAAGTAATTGAGTAAGATGTCAGTGCTTGAAAAGTAGGATGAGGACTACCGCCTTACCGTTCGCCAAATTTGAGCTGGAACGCTGTGGGGAGGACGGCCTAAGCCATAGGGCGGTCTTAGGCCTCGCTTTGAGCCGAAAAATCACGTCTCAAAGTCGCCATTTTCCAAGAAAACCACTTGGTAAATCCCACGGCTGAGCTCAAATTTGGCTCACTCACGGCTACGTGGTTGTTGTCAGCTACTTATTGTCTAAAAGCTGACGTGCCGAGTGTTTAAACCAATTTGTTAGTCAAAGACTAGCTTAACCGGAGGAGGGCAGAGGTGGAGCCAGCTGTGTCGACGGTGTTAGCCGATTCTCGGCTTACAGCGTGAGACGCGTTTGAAGACCGGTAATTTCCGGGCTTCGAACCGAGCTGGAGGACCGCTTCTCAGGCCGCAGGCGGTCTCCACAGCAGGCGGAATCTCTGCCAGCCGCAGGTGACGGGTCTAGTCTACTTTTTAGACTACAATCCTTGTCGATCAAGCGTTGGCAAGGATTGTAGTTTTTTCAACCTTCAGCTAAAAAGCAAAAAAACTCGCGTAACGGCTAGTACAGAATGCCGTGCGCGAGTTTTTTAGTTGGTGTTTTGAAAGTACGAGTTTTATGGTGAATTCAATTCTGACGTAGCTTTGAGCTGGTTAGAATCCCGCGGGATCAAGCGCATCCGTTTTGAAATGGTCAGTCGTCGGTAGATCCAATGATTGACGCAAATTGGTGGAAACCCTGTCGATCTCCGCTTGCGGGGCAACTTGGTAGTCAATACCGTTGATTGTGGCATTCTCCCCTTGCAGAGTTTGAGATTGGATCTTACGGCCGGCGTGACCGTCTTTAGCCAGTACCCACATGAGATCGTTGAAGCTGAGGTTAGTCTGTAGGTTATGACTTAACGAATCTAGAATGGCACGGTAATGGGGGAGCGAGCTTAGACTCGCCTCCTTGAGTACCAAGGCTTCGATGATCTGGCGTTGACGTGCTTGGCGACCATAATCCCCCAGAGGGTCTTGTTCCCGCATTCGCGAGTAGGCGAGTGCACTGGCACCGTTGAGATGGATTTTTTGGCCTTTGACCACGTTGGCTTGTTTATAGTGAAAGGTCAGCAGTGGGTCGACCGTGATGCCACCAACGGCGTCAATCATTTTCTTTAACCCGCCCATGTTGAGGAGCATGTAATAGTTGATGGGAATGTTAACCAGATGCTCGACGGTCTTGATGGTCGTTTGGGTACCGTACAACGGGTATGCCGCGTTGATTTTCTCGTCGTCCTGTTGGCTACCGTAGATATTGACTAGGGTGTCGCGCGGAATGCTGGTTAACTTAGTCGTCTGTTTACGGGGATTGATCGTTGCCACAATCATGGTATCGGTTCGGCCGACGTCATGGCGACCTAAAGCGCCCGTGTCCGTCCCTAATAACAGGATGGCGAAGGGCTTGCCGCTGGTTAAAGCGGTATCGTCAGGTCGGATTCCGTCGGCGTGATAGGTGTGGGAAAAGGTGGCTTGGGCCGTTTGCCAAGTATGCCAAGCGTAGAGTCCACCACCGATAATTAACAAACTACATAGGGTCAGTAACCAGTGACGTAAATGATGCCGTGATTTCAATCGCTCCCGTCGTGGTGATAATGGTGCGTTTTTCATGATCCTACCTCCCCTTGAATCGCTTAATCTGCCATATAGTATAGCCATGTCGGCTGAAAGTGAAGCGAGAGGTACCGCGTTTTCAGAGTTTTTTAGTGGTCTTAACCGAATCGAAACGAAATTAGCTGAAAGAACGATTGCGAGTGGGTGAGTGGTTGGGAAAAGGCGTGCGGCAGCAAAAAAGACCTGGGACAGCATCCCAGGTCTAGTTAGTGTTTAAAATTATCTGATCGAAACTAGATGACTTCGCGCTTGAATGGATCTTTGGAAATGCCCTTATCCAGAATGTCCTTGCACCATTCCTTTGCGGAGAAGAGACTGTGGTCGCGGTAATTCCCACAGCTGTACTTGTCAGTGCCTTGTACGTCTTTCCATTCCGTATCAAAGGCAATCCGGTGCAGGGCCACCTTCAACGCTTTGGCCACTTCTTCGGTGGATTGTTCGCCCCAAGTGATCAGATGGAAACCAGTCCGGCAACCAAATGGTGAGCAGTCAATAACGCCGCTCATTTCGTCACGCAGGTAACCGGCTAATAGATGTTCGATCGTATGTAGTCCGGCCGTTGGAATCGCATTGGTGTTAGGTTGAACTAATCGTAAATCAAAGTTCGAGATAACGTCACCCTTTGCCCCAGTTTCGCGGGTAATCAAACGAACGTAAGGTGCCTTAACAGCAGTGTGATCTAAAGTGAAACTTTCAACTTTTGCCATTATTTTGCCAACTCCCTTGTTAAAAATATGTGTACTCCCCTACTGTACACCAAGACGGGAAGCGGGGCTACTAATTTCCAAGGACAGTCACCGATCAAACGGCTACGTGATACCAACCATGATGACTCGGCTGCGTTATACTTAATGGTGTGGATAATTGTGGAATAATTGTAATTTTATGAAAGGAAAATCATTGTGAAAGGGTTACGGTTCGGAATAGCCATGGTGTTGGGGATCTTGCTGGGGATGACGGGCATTTCAGCACAGGCGATCCCCGTCACACATCAGCGGTCGACAGCACTGAACGTTGGTCGGCTGCGGTCAATCAATGATCGGGCCGTGCACTACGTTGGCGTTCCGCGCAAGTACCAGCATGCTAGGCGGCCGCATGGCGTTAACCGAGTGACGAGTTCGCACGGACGGCGGGTAACGTTTACGACAAAATACCTACTACCGTATCCGGGTTATCACCATCAAGCATGGGGCAATCCGCAGAGTATGACGACGGATAATCATTATTTGTATGTGATTTACTGTCCCACCGCTTGGAAGAATCGGGGGCGGTTGGTGCGTTACGATCTCCGCAAGCTAGCGGCCAACCACGTGACACCGCGGGACTTACAGCGAGTCTACGTTACTAAGGCTAAGCAGGCCCGGGCGATCAAGCGAGCCATTAAGATTGGTCCCGCGTTTGTGACGGGACACGGTCAGTCATTGGCGTACAATTGGAAAGATCATCACCTGTACATGTGGTGTGATAGAGAGTCCGCGCCGCGTGTTCCCACGAGTCGATACGGGTATATGACCCAGATCAGTGGTCGCCGACTAAAGCCCACGCGGCAGGTTCGTTGTCGCCTGAAGCAGGGGAAGTTTGCGGTACCTGGAGGGCACGTGTTGACGTTCGACCACTCCGGGCACGCTTACTTCTGGTCGCGGCCCACTGCCCATCGCGTGTATCTCTACCGCGGAACGGTGAGTGCCCATCACGTTAAATTTCGGCTCACGCATCAGGTCTTGCGGCGAGGACCCGGGACACGGGTTCAAAGTATCGCGTATAATTCGCGAACTAAGCGACTTTACTTAGTGGCCGATGATTCAATCGCTAACTTGCCGGTTCGTAAATTAGCTGGCCGTGGTCATTTGACCTCACGGGACATCAGATGGAACCGATTCTCATCACGCCGGGAGTTTGAAGGGTTAACCTTTGCGCGCAATGGGCGTGCCTACCTGCTGAGTAATCATAATCCGGAAGTGA
This sequence comes from Levilactobacillus tujiorum, assembly GCF_012641185.1. Taxonomy (GTDB): domain Bacteria; phylum Bacillota; class Bacilli; order Lactobacillales; family Lactobacillaceae; genus Levilactobacillus; species Levilactobacillus tujiorum. The sequence continues at coordinate 29,289 of NZ_JAAXLK010000025.1, read as the reverse complement.
TGATCAGTAATCGGCAGAATTGGTAATGGCATTTAGTAAGTTGACTGAGTAATAAAAATAATACAGTACCCCCATTTCAGCGCAACGCTTTATACTGGCTGAAAACATTGGGGGGCGATGGATGATGCGAAGAAATTATCTATTAGGCACACTAATTGTTAGTCTAGGTTTGGGGATAGGCCTGACGCTAACGACAGTACCGGCGCATGCCATGGCGACGTTCGATCAAAGTTCGGCAGCGTTGGCAGCACCAGTGGCACAACGCCCACTGGACGACCAGCAAGTCCATTTTGTACCGGTTCCTAGTCACTACGCACAGGCGGCTAACCCACACGGGATCAATACGATCGCTAGCAATCGTGGGGCCGCAGTGAAGTTTACGACTAAATATTTGTTGCCAACACCGGGTTACCGCCACGAGGCTTGGGGAGATCCACAGAGTATGACGGTGGTGGGCCGTTATCTGTACATTCTCTACTGTCCCACGGCCTGGCATAATCGTGGCCGAATTGTGCGGTATGATATGGAAAAATTGAGCAGTTTAGGGGCGACACCTCAGCAATTACAGCGCGTTTATACGACGGCGGCCAATCAATCGGCCAAGGAACGGCAATTGCAAACGGCCATTAAAGTTGGGCCAGTGTTTGTGACGGGGCACGGTCAGTCCTTAGCCTTTGATTGGAAGACTCATCAGCTGTACATGTGGTGTGATCGTGAGTCGGCGCCACGGATTCCGATTAATCAATACGGGTACTTGCAGCAGGTGAGCGCAGCCACGTTAAGTCCGATTCATCGGATTCGTTTCCGCTTGCGTGCCGGTGACTTTTCAGTTCCCGGTGGGCACGTGCTGGCCTTTGATCATCAGGGTCGGGCGTACTTCTGGTCCCGTCCCGATGCAGGTGGCGCCTATATCTATCAAGGCAAGATTCGGCGGGACCATGTGGATTTTCGACTGACGAGTCAAGAGTTAACGCACGCCCCCGGGACCTGCGTTCAAAGCATGGCGTTTAATCCGCAGAATGACCGGTTATATTTGGTTGCTGACGAGTCGATCGCCAGCCTGCCCGTCGCAAAGTTAGCTGGCAGGGGGCATCTGACCAGTCGTGATGTCACGTGGACCCATTTCGCGTCTAAGCGTGAATTTGAAGGCTTGAGCTTCGGCCAAGACGGGCGCGCCTACTTGTTGAGTAACCATCAGCCAGAAGTGCTGGTGGGGAATACGCTATCTTGGTAAATTAGCAGGATTGTATGGACAGTCGCGGTCTACAAGAAAATTGTAGGCCGTTTTTGTTTGAGAAAATTAAGGGTGAACGCTATTGATTTGACGAGTTGAGGCGTAAAATATAATTAATATTATTGAAGACTGATGGGGAGAATGACATGCGCTATTTAAAAGTAATGCTGGCTTTAATCATGATGATCGGCTCGTTTGGGGCGACGACAGCCCATGCCACCACGATTAATCATGAACAGGTGGCGATTAAGAAGGTAATCAAGCGAGATTTACACCACGTGCACGGCCGTTGGTCAGTTAAGGTAACCCGACTTAATCGGCGCCAATTGAGTGTGACGACGGGCAATCACAAGGTTCAGGGGCAGCGATCAGCCAGCACGATTAAGGTCTTCGTGATGTTAACGATTTTTCAGCGCGCCAAGACCCATCATTTAAAACTAACGCGGACGGTAAAAAATGACTTGGCACGCATGATTCACAATTCCGATAATGCGGCGACTAATCGGTTAATTCGACGGTTGGGTGGGTTTCGGCGAGTCAATCAGACGCTGGCAAAATTTGGCTTTAAGCAGTCTCATTTGCGGCGCTATATGATGGATACGCGGGCGTTACAGCGTGGGCGCGACAATACCACCTCAGTTAAGGATCTCACACGTTTCCTGACACTAACCAGTCAGAATAAATTGTTGGGCAAAACGTATGATCATAAAATGATGACGCTATTGCATCATTGTCGTAACCACTCTAAGCTGCCTAAGTTAGTCAAACACGCGGCGGTATACAATAAGACCGGCGAATTTCCGGCGAAGGGCGTTCAGAACGACGCAAGCTTATTTAAGACTAAGCAGGGGACTTATACGATAGTGGTTATGGCGCAGCAAGGGAATCAAGGCCAGCAGTACCAAGCGATGAATCGGTTGGGACGGGACGTGGTGAGGTATCTCAATACGCATCGTTGAAAAGTAAACAATCATAAAGGGCACCGGTCAGTTGGCTGCGGTGCCCTTTAGACGATCGTAAATTATGTAACTATTTTTATAATTAACTTTATGAATCATTTTGGTAGCTTTCTTAAATGGTATCCGGTAAGCTAGAATTATTTAAAGGGAACTGAGGGGGAGTGACCGTGGCAGCAAAAATTGTATTTATCGAGCGCGAGCGGCCGCAAGCGGGGCACCTTGTCTACATCGTGGGGTATCCGATCTGTGAGCCTGACGTGACGGGACAGCTCGTTCCAGCGTCAAGTATGGTGAGTTGGGGCGAGATCACCCAGATTAAGCGTGACGATCACCAGCGTTTCGTGATTGAGTCGACTTCGGGAAATTCGATAACGTTAGGAGCAAAAAAAGTCGTGAATTTCGGTGTAGAAATGGCGGAAAGCTCGGTGACTGACGTGTTGACACAGAGCGGCTATAGCTTATCGACGACAGTTACAACGCCAGTGAGCGACGTCTTTAAGCGTCAGTTGGCAGCGGTCTTTCCCCAAGTGTCACAGTTACAGGCTATTCCAGAACGCTATGCGGTGATTGATTGCGAATTTGGGATTTTGTTTGGTAGGAAGCAGCAGGGCGATAATATTGTGCAGCAGCAGGTCTCGATTCTGGGCGAAAAAGCGAGCATTTTTCAACTGGCAGCACTAGGATATGCGGGTCGCCAACCGATTGAACTATTCTTCAATCATTACCTCAGTCATCCTAATTTTTTAGCGGATCTCAAGTTAAAGGGGTTAAGGGCAACGCGACTCACGCTAGCGGACTATGAACGGGAGACGCATCCGGTGCTTGTTTTGAAGGAATTTATTCAGCACGTCCTGGCGCGGCAACTGCCGTTAGTCTTTTGGGATCAACATAATGACTTACGCTTATTGCGTCAATTGTTGGCAATTCACCTTTCGGAATTTTCAGCCGAAGAACAGTCGATATTGCGTCAGCCACTCATGGTGTTTGATGGGAGTGCCTATACCAATTTGGTGATCAATCGGAGCAATCATGCGCGGCGCGAAACCAGCCATTATCTGCCTTTGAATGGGGTTGCCGGGCTCCTGAATATTTTTAATCCGCAACAGCATAACGCGTTGTGGGATGCCCAGACCACCCATTACGTCGTGAATGCGTTGGCTGAGATTCAGCAGACGCAGCCGATCATTCTGACCCAGCCGCAACCGGTAGCGCAAAAAATTGAACCGGAGCGAACAGAGGCGTTAGACCCCACGACGCCAGCGCCAACGGCGACCGTGTTTTGTGAGTTGCGCTCAGCTGGTAAGACCTATCGCGAGATTGCGCAGACGTTTGGAATCAGCACGAGTACCGTCTGGCGGGCGGTGCACCAAGCCACAGGTGCATAGCGGGAAAATAAAAAGAGAGTCTGGCAGTCAGCCAAACTCTCTCATGACCAGTAGCGGTCTTTTTAAGTTATCGTCAGGTTGGTATCACGGGTAAATGCATGCCCTAGCAACGAGACATGATAATTTTAGGTTATTCAGCAGCGTGACGGGCGGCGATTTCTTCGTTCATCTTTTCAACCTTCTCGTCGGTTAGGCGGTAGAAGGCGAAGACAACCATTGCCAAAACGGTCACGATAATCGGAATGATCGTCGTGGTCATTCGAATACCTTCCAAGCTCCGGGCGGTCTGTTGGTGGTTAGCCACGAAGCCATAAGCGGCCAAGACGTAACCAGGAACCACACCCCCGAGGGCCATCCCGAACTTGAAGAAGAAACCGATAACGGCGTTGATAATACCGTTTTCCCGTTTGCCAGACTTCCATTCACCATAAGTGATGGCTTGTGGTACCAGGGCCCACTGGAATCCAGTTGAGAGGATAATCCCAGCGGCTTCAATCGTCCGGCCGATAAAGGTCCACGTAATGTTCGTAGCTGGAACCGCATACATAATCAAGAAACCAATGACAGCTAATCCCAAACTACTTTGCATCAGCCACTGGGTCCCGATCTTCCGGTTCAACCAAGGTGTGATTGGCACCACGATGAATGCAGGTAGTGTTCCCAGTAGGTTATACCATTGCATCATGTCGGGGTTCCCAGCGTTGTAAGTCATGTAGTAAGCCCCAACGGCGTTCACAACAGACATCAAACCGAAAGTGATAATGAAGAAAATCGCCAACGTTCGCAGCGGACCATTGATGACTAATTGATGGTACAGGTCAGAGACTTTAACGTTTGATTCCTGTTCTGGCGCCATCTTAATCCGTTCAACGGATTGACTGAAACAGAAGATGAGGATGGCGGCACCAGCAATACCGTAGATCACCATCGTCCAGAACCAACCAGTTTGTGATTGCACACCGGAATAGTGACCACCAGAAATCATTTTAACGAAGATTGGCACACCGAAACTAACGGCCAAAGAGCCCAAGTTAGCTAGCAACATCCGCACGGAACTCATCGAAACCAGTTCCTTGTTGTTGCGGGTCATAGCAGCGTTTAGAGAACCGTAAGGAATGTTGACCGTTGTGTAAATTAAGGATAAGCCAACGTAAGTGACGTAAGCGTAGACTAATTTGCCCATCGCGCCCATGTCAGGGACGTGGAAACACAGAATTGCCAATACAGCCAATGGAATTGACATGTAGAGCAACCAGCCCCGGTACTTCCCCCAACGCGTCGTGTGCTTATCAACAATCGTCCCCACAATTGGGTCGTTAATGGCATCAATTAACCGCACAACCAAGAACATGGTCGCGGCATCAGCGGCAGGAAGGCCGTAGACGTTGGTGTAGAAGAATAACAGATACGTAGAAATAGTTGTATAAATCAAGTTTTGCGCGAAATCACCGGTTGCCCAACCGAATTTCTCACGCCATGGCAGCTTTACGTCAGTTTTTTCTAACGCTTTAGATGCAGAATCCATTTTTCTCACCTCATGTGATAGTATTGCCAACCGAGTTTAGTTGGTTGGTTGTTTACCACAACATACTAGCACTTTTTGAAAACGCATACAAGAATTATTTTTTATCAGGTGATTTTTTCGTAAAGTTACTAGCTGGTAAGGGAGAAACTAAATTAATATGAAAAAACGTGGCCTTTTGCAAAGTTATCTTAGCATAAGCTGAAAACGATAACAATCGTCCTATGGAAAGTTTAACTAATCTATGATGCGGTGACGCGTGGCGGGGATCCCTTAATATTGTTTAATTTGTAAGGCGTCAGACCGCCGCTTTCATCAATATCTCGTATAATGAAATTATCAGCAATTCGAATGGGGGATCCGTGGATGGTTGGATGGTTACGGGAATTATGGCGGTTAAATCAGCGAGTAGGCCAGTGGCGAGCGATGCGGGCGGTCCGCGAAGCATTGCGGGTGGCTTACCCCTTTATTTTAGTGATGGCCTTTGTCGATGTGATCGGACAGGGATTCCTGTCAAAGAGCGGCTTCTTTTTTCAGGTCTATCATGTGGGCAGTTGGTTACCGGGAATCGATCTTTGGCGGCAGAGTCTTCAGGCCGTAAGCGTTGTGGTGAATGGCTTGGTCGCGGTGATGGTCGCGTTCACGACGGGGCATTATTTGGCGAAGATTTATCGGACGGAGCCGTTGGCCGTGGGGATGATGAGTGCCCTAGCCTTTTTAACCCTTAACGTCAATTACGATGCATTAGGGCAAGGCGGCCACGGTGACACCGATGCTAATTTTCTGGAAGTGAATCTAGGGCCGCAAGGGATCTTCCTTGCAATCTTAGTAGGCCTCGGCGTGGGGTGGCTCGCCAGTCATCTGATGCGGTGGTTGGCTACTTGGTGGTTGCGCCATCGGCAGGTCACTTTATCGTGGACCGGCCGTGTTGCCTGGACGTTGACGGTGGTCTTAGGATTAACCGTTGCCGTAGGTTATGGAATTAGCTGGCTGGTTGATGGCGGGATCAATAACCTGGTCTATTTGGCATTGCAGACGCTAAATACGAACGTCGGTCATCAAGGATTACGCATTCTGGCGGTTACTGCGGTTAGCAACTGCCTGTGGTGGCTGGGACTGATTGGGCCAATTGATGTGGCGGGCAACAGTTCCGTTACCTCATTACAAAATTTGGCGTACGCGGTTCAGCATGGCTCGGGCTGGGGGGCGCCATATCCGGTGACACTGCATACGCTGAGTGATGCCTACGCTAACTTTGGGGGTGCGGGAATGACCCTAGCACTGCTCATTGCCGTCTGGATTGGGTCCCGTCAGGCCAGCTATCGTCGCGTCGCTAATCAAACCTTTTTACCTAACTTATTAAATCTGAACGAACCGACGCTGTTAGGTTTGCCCGTACTGTTCAATCCGATTTTGTTCATTCCATTTGTGATGGCACCGGCGGTTAATATTGCGATTGCTTGGGTAGCGATCACTTGGAAATTAGTGCCGCCGATCGTTTATCCCGTTCCCCGAACGACTCCGGGACCATTAGTTGCCTATCTAGGAACCGGTGGCGATTGGCGAGCGCTGTTACTGAGTAGCGTGTGCTTAGTCGTATCCGTCCTGATCTATCTGCCGTTTGTTCGGCTACTCAACGATGAAGGGAGTGTTGACCATGCGGCATAACTGGTGGCGCTGGGGGTTAGTCCTCATCGCAATTCTAGTAGTCTTCATCCCCAGTCAGCTTTGGTTGAAGCAACGGATCACGCAGTATAAATCGAACTATCGAACGCCCCTGAATCCAACGATTATGGTTCCGGGGTCTAGTGCGAGTCAGAACCGATTTGATGCCCTGATTACACAGCTACGGAAGGAAACGAAGCGCACCCACAGTGTGTTAAAGGTTCAAGTGGCGGAGAACGGACGGATTACGTATACGGGGTCGATTAAACGGGGGGATAATCAGCCGTTTATTGTGATTGCCTTTGAAAACAATCGGGACGGCTATCAAAACATTAATAAGCAGGCGAAGTGGCTGAATCTGGCGTTTAAGGATCTCGTCAAGACCTATCGGTTCAATCACTTCTCGATGTTAGGCCATTCCAATGGTGGCCTGATCTTGAGTGTCTTCCTGGAGAAATATTTGGCCGCCACACCGCGGGTAACCCCGGAACGCTTGATGACGATTGCGACGCCTTACAATATGGAGTCGGATAGCACGACGAAACAGACAGCCATCCTGCGGGAACTCATTAAGGGGCGGAAACGGTTGCCTAAAAAGTTGACAGTTTATTCAGTTGCCGGCACGGAAAATTATTCGAGCGATGGCACCGTTCCCGCTAATAGTGTGAATCAGGGAAAGTACGTCTTTCAGAATCAAGTCGCCCATTATACGCAGATCACGGTGACGGGGGATGACACGACGCACTCGGATTTACCGCAGAACAAACAGATTGTGCTGTTGATTCGGCAGTTCCTCTTGAAGGAAACGTTGCCAAGCAAAGATCGCTTCCCAGTAACCACGCAACCGCAGAGTCGTGATGCCAGTGACGCGGATCTCCCTTAAATTTTGGTATAATTAAAGCAACGCAAGTAAGGGGGCGCTAGAGGTGAACTTTCGACAACTTGAGTATTTCTTAGCCGTGGCGGATGCTGGCCAGATTACCGCGGCGGCACGACAGTTACACATGGCTCAGCCACCGTTGAGTTATCAGATTAAGCAGTTGGAAGCGGAGCTGGGCGTGACCTTACTCAATCGGGCCACCAGTGGGGTGACGCTGACGCCAGCTGGCCAATTGCTACAGAATTACGCGCGACAGCTGATGGATTTGAGGGAACGTGCGGACAGTCAGGTGCGTTCGCTCGGTCAAGGCTTGGCTGGCGTGCTGTCGGTGGGGGTGGTGTCGTCCTCAATGGGAGCCATGCCTAACGTTAAACTACGAACGCTGACCCGGCATTATCCCAAAGTACAGATCCGGTTATTTGAAGACAATACGTATGGTTTGATTGATCGGCTGAAGCAACATTTAATTGATGTTGCCATTGTCCGGACGCCGTTCTCTGCGGTCGGACTCGCCAGTAAGGAGTTGATGACCGAGAACATGGTGGCGGTGGTTCCTCGGAAGTATGATCATTTCCCCGCGGCGACGGTTCAGGTAACCGATTTGGCAGAGGTGCCGTTGATTATTTATCGCCGATTTGAGCGCCTCTTCCAGACAACTTTTGCTGAGCAGGGGATTCATCCCTTCATTGCGTGCACGTGTGATGATGCGCGCACGGCGGTCCAGTGGGCGGACGCACGGATGGGCGTTGCCGTGGTTCCCCAGACGGTCGCTGAAGAAATTAGTGGGGCAACCGCAGCCATTCGGCCCATCCGATATCAACCGTGGCGGACGACGTTAAAGCTGGTGTGGCCGGCGGAAGTTACGCCGAGTCCGTTGTTACAACGATTTATTGATAGTTACTAGCTATATGATGAATACAAATTTAACGATTCTACCATATTTTTAATGTATGGCAGAATCGTTTTTACGTGTAACCGCTTTAGAGTAGGTGGGGAAACCGTTTGAGCACGAGCCCATGAGACCAAATGGTGGGGGATGTCGTCAGCTCAGCTTGCGAGAGAATTAACAAGCATAAAAGAATTGGCAACTGTTACCACAATTGGCGGGACTTTCATTTGAACAATTGTGAACTTGAACGATCATACTTAATACCAGTTGGACTTGCGGCCCATCAGCGAAAAGTTGATAATCAATGGCGTAGATTGATTTGCGAGGAGGAAATAAACTAATGATTCAAACAGCCTTAATCATGATTGGTGTCGGTATCTTCGCGGGTATTGCCGGGGCCATCTTGGGAATTGGTGGGGGGATGATTATCACCCCCATCCTAACGTTGGAAATGGGTTTAAATATTAAGTATGCGATTGGGGCAAGTATCATCGCCGTTATTGCGACGAGTTCGGGTTCAACAATTGCTTATTTACGCGATAACGTCCTGAATTTACGAGTGGCCATGTTCTTGGAAATTGCGACCACGATTGGCGCAATCGTCGGGGCACTGTTAACCGGGGTACTTGATCCTAAATATCTCTACTTACTCTTCGGTTGCCTGCTGGTCTTCTCTGGGTGGAATATGTATCGCAAGCTACGTCGGGGACAAGAAGTCTTGCAACGGGTTGAACCCGATAAGATTGCCAGCAAGCTGAAGTTAAACGGCAGTTACTATGACAAAGCTGAAATGAAGACCATTGATTATCAAGTGGAAAATGTGCCAGCGGGTTTTTCCGTGATGTTTGGCGCGGGCGTGGCTAGTGGCCTCTTGGGTATCGGGTCCGGAGCCTTCAAGGTGATGGCGATGGACACTTTCATGAAGATGCCGCTTAAACCGTCGAGCTCAACTTCTAATCTGATGATGGGGGTTACGGCGGCAGCCAGTGCCACGGTGTACTTCTTTAACGGGTCAATTTTACCGGGCGTTGCGGTTCCTATGGCACTAGGAATTCTTGGTGGCGCGGTGATTGGCTCTCGCATTATGCAAGTGCTCCCTGCGCGGTGGATTCGCGTGGTCTTTATTCCCATTATTTTATATATCGGAATTGAAATGCTCATGAAGGGATTGGGGGTACACTTCTAATGTCAGAAAAGGAAAAGACAACCACCGCTGCGGAAATGGTCCAAGTTGAAACGATCATTGGCCGAATTCTTCAAGTCGGCGTGGTCCTCTCAGCGATTGTGATGGGGATCGGCTTGGTCCTGCTATTAGCTACTGGCGATTCAGGCTACGCGGGGGATACCGTCCCGTTAACGATGGGAGCCATCTTGCTGGGAAGCTGGCAATTAAAGTCGTACGCGATTATGATGCTGGGAACTTACTGCCTAATTTTGACCCCAGTCTTACGGGTGGTGGTCTCCATCTACGCCTTCTATAAGGAACGGGACCGGTTGTACGTGATGATTACCACGCTGGTGCTGATTATTCTGTTAATTGCGCTACTGATTGGTTTGACGGGCAAGTAAGCGACGGGGCTAACGAAGCATTATGTAGCCGTATCTGTCCTAGTAATAACTGTAGGCCTAAAATTAGGCAACATGGTGGTCCCTTCGCCTTACCGGTCAACAGCTATGGGCTGGAACGGCA
>NZ_JAAXLK010000025.1:6236-19017 GCF_012641185.1 Levilactobacillus tujiorum | reverse complement strand
AGCCTCGAAAGTGCCGAGTCTCCAAGCTTGGTTTTCTACTAAGCCAGTAAGCAATTCACTTACTGACTAAGTAGAACGACGCGCCTGAGCCCATATCTGCCGACCTCACGGCTAATATAGAATCTTTAAGCGACTGAGATAATGACTGTTACGGTCGTTAATAGTTAGACTGAAAACGCCAACGACTGTCATGGTAAATCACAATCGAAGCCGGAGTGCGACCAATTTAACGGTATGTATTCTTACCAATACTGGAGCGAGGTAGGCATTTTATCGTTCAACTTTTAAGGAACGCAACTAAAAAGCCGCTGACAATTGTCGGCGGCTTTTTCTTATACAGTTATTTGGTTTATTGAGCGGTGTAACCACCATCAACGACGAATTCTGCACCAGTAGCGAACTTGGATTCGTCAGAACCTAAGTAAACACAGATCCAGGCAATATCGTTAGGTTCACCAATGTGGCCCATTGGCGTCTTAGTCCGAGCAGACATAGCTTCTTCAGCACCAGGAAGGTCATCAACTAATGGCGTCTTGATGTAACCTGGGTGAACAGTGTTAACCCGAACGTCGTAGTCCTTTAAGGCAGAGTCAACGGCAGCTGACTTGGACATGATCCGAACGGCACCCTTTGAAGCGTTGTAAGCACCCAAGTTAGGGTCACCAACTAGACCTTCAATAGAAGAAATGTTGATGATAGAAGCGCCGAGGTTCTTGTTCTTCATCCGTTGGATACCAAGACGGGTACCGTAGAAGACACCATCCAAGTTAACGGCTAATTGCTTCTTCCATTCTTCAGTCGTCGTGTTTTCAACACTCTTGTTAACGGCCATACCGGCGTTGTTAACGATAGTGGTAACAGGGCCAAAGGCTTTTTCGGTAGCGTCAAATAACTTGACCCAGCCTGCTTCATCAGTAGCATCGTGTTGGTAGAATTGGATAACATCTGGACCGCCGATACTCTTAGCAGCTTTTTCACCAACGTCACTGTGACGTCCAGTGATCATAACTTTGGCGCCTTCTGCAACGAACTTGTCAGCAACAGCCAACCCAATTCCGAGAGTTCCACCAGTAACGATTGCAACTTTTCCATCTAAACGATGTGCCATTTGTATTACCTCCAAAAATTTTGTGATCTGCGTCATGTGTTTGTTACATCTCAAATGAAGCCACAAAGAAATTCAAGTGAGCGGTGTATTTAAGCACCGTTAACAAAAAGTGTACGTGAACAACGTCACATGCTTGTCCCCTATTATGAAACAAAACCATCAAAATTCCAACCCTTTTATTAAAAAAATTTACAAAAAAATTCTGGAGGCAGCTTAAAGGCGGTATACCGGGAATTATGCTACACTAGTAATTAATGTGATTTTAGAGAAATGAAGAGGCGATGACACCGTGGGCACACGAAAACCTGAACAATGGCGGCGAAATTTAGCCGTGCTGTGGTTAGGGACTTTTATTGCAGGGATGGGCTTTAGTGAGGTCATGCCTTTCTTATCCTTATATGTCGATGATTTAGGAACCTTTACGAAGGGGCAATTGACCATCTACAGTGGGGTGACGTATGCGGTCACCTTCTTAGTGATTGCGCTGGTGTCGCCGCTGTGGGGCAAGCTGGCCGACACTAAGGGCCGAAAAATCATGCTGTTGCGGTCGTCATTTGGGATGGCGATTGTCATTGGCCTCATGGGGTTTGTTAGCAACGTATGGCAACTCATTGCACTAAGATTTCTACAGGGCTTCTTCGCGGGATACATTCCCAATGCGACGGCGCTGATTGCTGCGGAGACGCCACGTGAGAAGAGTGGCAATGCTTTAGGGATTCTAACGACCGGTTATGTTAGTGGTAACCTGATTGGCCCCGTCTTGGGTGGGATTCTTGCGGAAGTCTTTTCAATTCGCTGGACCTTTATTCTGACTGGGATCTTTTTAATCATTGTGTTCTTTTTGAGCGCCACCATGGTTCACGAACACTTCACGCCGATTTCTCGGGACCAGCGTGACCAGTCGGGTAGTTGGCTACAACAGATGAAACGACCTAAGCTCATCGTGGTTCTGTTGGTCTCGACGATGATTATCCAGATGGGAAATAACTCGATTACGCCAATTATCAGTTTGTACGTGAAGCAACTGATGGGCAATGCCGGACCAATTACTCTGGTCGCGGGGATCATTGCGGCTTTACCAGGGATTTCAACGCTGATGGCGGCTCCCAAACTAGGCGAGTACGGGGACCGGCGGGGGACCAGCCGCGTCCTGATTTTTGGTTATATTTTTGCGGTGCTGATGTATTTCCCACAGGGATTCGTCACGAGCGTCTGGTTGCTCGGAATTTTGCGGTTCATGATTGGGATTTCTGACGGCGCCTTGTTCCCCGCAGTTCAGGCAATGCTAACTAAGAATTCACCCCAGGAATTAACGGGGACCGTCTTCAGTTGGAATCAATCCTTTCAGGCTTTGGGCAGCATGTTAGGCTCCTTACTGGGCGGTTTCGTCGCTAATATCTTCAACTATAATGGTGTATTTACGTTTACAGCGATCACGTTGCTGTTAAACTTCCTGCTGTTGTGGTGGGTGGTTCCCGAGATACGACAATTTCGGCAGAAAAATGCGTAACTAGGAAGGATTATGATGGCTAACGAGAATTTACCAGTTCAATTTATTGAGGATCCAACCTCATTGGCTGCGGTTGATACGTTTCGCCGCCTGATGTTGGATTACAATAGTGCGGTGAAAGTGGTGCGGACAAAGATTGAGTATTTAGATCAGGAATATCAGATTTTGCACGGGCACACCCTGGTCGATAGTTTACAGTCCCGGATCAAGACGCCGGAGAGCATTTTAGAAAAAGTTCAGCGCAAACACTTTAAGCTGGACCTCAGAACGTTGCCGAGTGAGATGCATGACATTGCGGGCATTCGGGTAATTGTACGGTTTGAAGACGACATCTTGGCGATGGAGAGCCGCTTGGAAAAGCAACCGGATATTCAGATCCTGCGACGGAAGGATTATATTACACATCCTAAGCCGAATGGTTATCGCAGCCTGCACCTTATTTTATCGGTACCAGTGTACTTAGACGCTGGGGTGGAGCCGGTTAAGGTAGAGGTTCAGATCAGAACGATTGCGATGAATTTCTGGGCGTCACTGGAACATGAGTTGAATTATAAGAAGAACGTGCAACATCAAGAGGAGTTACGGCAGGAGCTTATCGCCAAGGCCAAGCTGGTTCACCAACTCGATCAGGACATGAATGCCATTAAGAACCAGATTCGGGCGGAGGATGCGCGCGAGGTCTAGACTGGACTTAGCGTCTGAATCGCGTTTTGGTCGGTGACTTGGTTAAAATTGAAGCTGAAAGGAGGGCGAGATGTGGGTCTCACCCTCCTTTTGTCAAAGAGAAAGCGCGCCTTACCAGTTGCGGTTTTTCAGGAAGGCCACGCAAAAAAATGGCCACAAAAAAACCCTGGCAAATCCGCCAAGGTCGGTTGTTAAGATCGTGTTCCTGTGAGCGCTTATTTATCTCCAGCAGATTTGACGTCGCTCCGTCCGAGTAACGTAATCCCGTTGACGGCGATAACAGCTACCACTGCCATGGTAACGCCAATGGTCATTGGATCGTAAGTGACTTCTTTCAAGGCACCAACGATATAACCAATGACTTCACCAAAGATAACGGCCCAAAAAATTACGACTAAGTTAGCTTCTAACCACTTCACACGCGTCACCTCACAATCGTTATTAGTTTAACACGATTCGCAAGTTGCGGGTAGTTATAATTTTGTTGAGGGGCTGAAATAGCCGTCCTGATGCGGTTGGGTTGCGGTGGCCGTCGCTTTTCTGTATAATATGAACTAGTAAAATTAGAGATGGTTGAAGCGACTGCTTTCAAGAATGAGGTTTCCCTTGGGTTGGGGAGACTCTTTTGAAGCGGTCGTTTTTTGATTGCCCGGAGAATTGGAAGGCAATCGTCGTCAATTATCAGTCAACCAAGGAGGCTACTTGTGGAACTTTTAAGAAATTTAACGTTGATTCTGTTAGCAACAACAATTATTGGCCATTACAGCACCCGGATCGGGATTCCTGCCGTGATTGGGCAATTATTAGTGGGGGTGGTGATTGGTCCGGCCATGTTGGGCTGGATCAACCCTACTCACGTATTGGAAAGTTATGCTGAATTAGGTGTCATTATTTTAATGTTTATTGCCGGTCTCGAAAGTGATTTGCAATTGTTGAAACGCTACCTGAAGCCAAGTGTATTGGTTGCGTTGATGGGGGTATTGATCCCAGTCGTGGGGACTTACCTCGTGGGGATGTTCTATCACCTCGGCGTCGTAGAGAGTCTCTTCATCAGTGTGATCTTTGCGGCTACGTCCGTCTCCATTTCAGTAGAAGTATTGAAAGAAATGAACGCACTTAACAGTCGTGAAGGAACGACGATCTTGGGGGCTGCGGTGGTCGATGACGTGCTGGCCGTGGTGATCTTGAGTGTGTTGGTATCCACGACCGGAACGGCAGTCGGTGATAGCGCGGCTGCGTCCAGTAATCTGGTCCTGACGACGATTGAACAAATCGTGTACTTCGCGGCGATTTACTTCGTCGTGCGGTGGTTAGCACCGTACATGGCGAAGATTGGAGATCGTCTGATGATTCCGATGGGACAGACGCTAATGGCGATTATCCTGTGCTTTGGGATGGCGTACATTGCCGAATTGGTTGGTTTGAGTGACGTTGTGGGGGCGTTCTTTGCAGGGATTGCCATCTCACAGACCAGCGCTAAATCAACAGTTGATCGGCACATTGAACCGATTGGCTACGCACTCTTCATCCCCGTTTTCTTCGTTAGCATTGGTTTAAACATGGATTTTAATGGTCTAGGCAAACAGTTGGGCTTCATCATCGTCTTGACGGTGGTCGCCGTCTTGACCAAGCTAATCGGTGCCGGCAGCGGTGCCAAATTGGCTGGCTTCTCGTGGGTCAGCTCAACCGCCGTTGGTGCGGGGATGGTCTCCCGTGGTGAAATGGCGCTGATCATTGCGCAAATTGGGTACGCGGCCAAGTTGATGTCACCGGTGCGGTATTCGGCGATTGTGGCGGCCATTATCGTGGCAACGCTGATTGCGCCATTCCTATTGCGAGTGACCATGGATCGCGCGCACAAGGGAGAAATCGACCGATCAAAGGTCCGGCCAACTGAGTAGTCTAAAGACTGAAAACTCAAAAGTGCTTGTCATACTTGGCCAGCAACAATGGCGGTTCATTCCGCCTTGCCGTTCGTCAAGCTTTGAGCTGGAGCGCTGTGGGGAGGACGGCCCGAGCCATAGAGCGGTCTCGAGCCTCACTTTGAGCCGAAAAGTTCGCGTCTCAAAGGTGCCATTTACCAAGAGAACCACTTGGTAAATCCCACGGCTGAGCTCAAGTTTGACTCACTCACGGCTACATTGAAGCTATCAACTAAGTTTGCAAGTTTCAAAATACTGGTTCTAGCTAAAGTGAAGCAATTTGGTAGTACTCATACGTTGCCAGCGGATACAGTGTTCTTAGTTGACTACGGTGATGACTGCCACAGTCGCTATCAATTGGACCGAAAATGGTAAGTAGATAATGTCATGGTAAAGCACAATCAAAACCGGAGGAGGGCAGAGATGGAGCCAGCTGTGTCGACGGTGTTAGCCGATTTTCGGCTTACAGCGTGGGACGTGTTTGGAAACTGACGGTTTGGGTCAGGTTTCAAACCGAGCCAGAGGACCGCTTCTCAGGCCGTAGGCGGTCCCCACAGCAAGCGGAATCTCTGCCAGCCGCAGGTGACTGGTGTGGACTATTTTCCAGTCATTTATTCTTTCTGGTCATAATTATCTTTCGATTTTTAACTGAGTCAGCAAAAAGGGCGTCAAGGAGTGAGTTTTCACTTCCTGACGCTCTTTTAATTGACTGAAAAATGGATTACTTCGATTGACGTTCTCGGCGTTGCTTCCATGGCCGATACCATTCGCCCGCAACGACTAGGAAGGCAAAGATGATCGCTCCCAGTGCGCTTAGAATGGCGCCAATCTTCAAGCCCGGCGTCGTGTAGGTCAGGACAACGTGGTTCTTACCCGTATGAATGGGTACGCCGATCATTCCCCGGAAGTTCTGCACTACCGGAACAATCGATTGGGCATGCATCACTGACCGGATCTTAACCGGCTTGCCGTTAACGGTAGCGTGCCAGCCTGGGGTATCCGGAATGGAAACGTAGAGAAGGCGGCGTTGGGCACTGCCCCGTACGGTACCAGATAACCACGTGACGCCACTTTTACGGCTGAGCTTGAAGCGTTGTTGCTTGAGGCTCTGGGCCAAAGCCACGTACTTGGCTTGATCGAGCGAAACGAATTCGTTGCTGTAGCCCAGCTGTGGACGTGTCGTGACATAGCTGACCTTAACGATTTCGCCTTTCTGATGTTGTCCAAGCTTGAAGACGTAGCGGGTGCCATCGGCGTTGATGAGCGGCTTGGCCTTCTTGCCGTTGACCAGCAGACTGGAGTAGATAATATTGGCAGAAGGTGAATAACCGTGGAGTAGCCCGGTGGCATTCACGTGAAGCTTGAATGTCTGAACGTAGCGGGCTCCACTTCGCCGACTGTTCTTTGCCGCTACCCGATTCAAATCGGCCGCAGTTGCCTTGCGCGTGTTCACGCCTAGGGTTGTGGCCCGGGCCAAAGTGTCGGGCTTAGCCCCCAGTGCGTCCAGAATCATTTGCTGGTTGAAGAGGGCCGCCTGATCGCGCAGTTGAATATCTGCGAGTTTGGTTGGAACCGCAAATCCAAAGCCGGCGTATGAATTCAGCCTAGTGACGGGGTGGGGACTGTCGGCATTCAGCCGGTATTTCACACTGAACAGGGTGTCCGTCAGGTGTGTATAGCCCTGAGCGCTTACCCGCCGGACGTTTTGACTGAAGTAGCCTAGGTCGTGTTGGAAGACCCGCGACTGTTCATCCAAAGTTGACGAGTAGGAGCTGAGACCAGCGTAGTCCATCATCAGCGGGTCATTGTAGTGGTTATACGGGCCCGTATAAGCGTTACTAATCGTCGAATGGAGGAAGTCTATCCGATGCAGGTTAAACTTAGTAGACGACGCGTCAATGCGGTCTAACAGGGCCGAATCCTTTTTGAAGTATTTTTCAAATTTCGTTTCGGAACCGAAGTCCATGCCTTGTGAGGCCAGGTAGAGATTACTCCCCAATTCACCGGAAATAATCAGAACCATCAACCCGATCCGGATCGGTCGCCACTCGGTGATGAAGACCAGCATGGTGTTGAGTAACAAGAGCCCCAATGCCAGCCAGAGCAGGTGGAAATTAGGTTGGCTGTTGGCATAGAGCTCATTGTTATAGCTCGGCATAAAGTGATTCCACCATTTAGGAATGAACTGGGCCGAGATGAAGCCGATCGTTAACAGACTGGCCCCCCAGAGCAATGCCAAGATCTTCTGAGGATCGTTCATGGTCTGATCCGGATGGGTTTGCCAAGCCCGATAAGCCGTGATCAATGCCAGAAAAGTGAAGAAGTAAACGTTTCTGAATGGAAAGCCGGCTGGTTGTTGGAACATGTGCCAGACGGTGTTGAAGACGGTGACAAATAGGCTTAACCCCATCGCAATCAGCAACCACATCGTCCGCTTCTTTTCCACGGCCTTGATCCGGGGTGAAACGAAGTAGACGATCAGTAGTAGAAACATTAACGTCCCCATGAATAGACTCGGCGCGTGGTACAGGTGTGAACGGAAATCGCCGGTACCGACGCCGAATTGGGCGAGGACTTCTGGACCGAAGAGTGGCATCGGCAAATAGTTGTCGAGGAAGAAATTACTCTTACCGGTCTGGAGCATTCCCAGAGCCGTCGGAATGAGCACGACCATCGACATGAGACCAGCGAGCAACGATCCGAAAATGAATTGCCGAATGGCCGGCCAGTGCATCCGCCAAGTTTCCTTGAACGGCGTGGGTGCTGGCTGATGTTCAACGATCAAATAGATGAAATACAAAACCGAAAATAGGCAGGTCATGTAACCCAAGTAATAGTTGGACAGAATAGTAATCGTTAGTCCCGCCGTGTACAGCCCAAAATGGTGGGTGCTGACGAGCCGATGGAGTCCCCAAGCAACGATTGGCAACCAGATTAAGGCGTCGAGCCACATGATATCGTAGAAATACATGGCGACGAAGCCACATAGGCTAAAGGCCGTTGAGAAGAGCAACAGTGACCAGCCGCTCCGTAGAAAGGCGTGACGCAGGAAGATCGCCGTTGTCAGGCCGATCGTCGCAATTTTTAAGATGACAATCCAAGCAACGGCCGTCGGTAACTGAGCCGCTGGAAAGAAAAAGATCAATAGATTAAACGGGCTGATGACGTAGTACGTCAGTAATGGCACGATACTACTGCCCGTCCCCAAAGCAAATGAAAACAGGTGGAACTGTCCATGCAATACCGTTGAGCGTAAGTACTCCAGAATGGGAATGTACTGTGCGCCGGTATCGCTAATTAACAGACTATGCTTGCCAAAGGGCGTGACCTTCAGTTGCCAGAAGACCACGCACATGATGACCAGCGGAATTAAAAATGCCCCCAAATACACCCAGCGACTTACCCTTACTTGCGCTAAGGCGTTGTGATGTTGCTCCATGAAAACCCCTCCGTTGATGACAATCAAAATGTCTGACCCTAATAGGATAACATTCTCTGTACTTGGATAAAAGTTTACCTTAAATTGAAGCTATTGCGGTAAAGAATGAGCTAAACTTCGAATAAACTTAGACTTTGGTAAGTAAAAATAACTTAAGGTTACGTTATCGTTCATGAAGTAGACTATAATCTTAGCTAAAGGTGGTGTCGACCCAACCCGACATTGGTGACACCGCTGCCTATGTTGAAGAATTAAAACTAAACTGATTATTTAAAAGGAGGAATGCCCGTTGAGTGCGACCGCTAAAGTACTAGTCGTGGAGGATGAACGTGAATTGTCTGCGGACATTGTGGAGTTAATCAAGCCAATCTGTGACGTCACCACGGCCTTTGATGGGGAACAGGGTGAATTTCTGGCTAGCCAAGACGTCTTCGATGCGATTGTTTTGGACCTGATGTTACCGGGTGAGAGTGGCTTGGACTTGCTGCTCCACATTCGTAATAAGGAAGTTAAAACGCCGGTTCTGATTCTGACGGCGAAGGATACTATTGCTGATAAACTGCGAGGGTTCAATGATGGCGCGGATGATTATGTGACCAAGCCATTTCACCGTGAGGAGTTATTGGCCCGGATGAAGGCGTTGCTGAAACGGACGGGTCACTTGAACAGCACGGATGTCATTAGCCTAGGTCAGTTGGCGATCAATACCAGCAAACACTTGGCAACCTTTAACGGCCAACCTCTGACCTTGAAGGGCCGCGAGTTTGATTTGTTAACGTATCTGGTCGCCAATCCCGGTACAATTATTACCAAGGAACAGATCTTTAACCGGCTGTGGGGCTTTGACTCCGAGACAAGTCTGTCGGTTGTTGAAGTTTATATGAGTAATCTGCGTAAGGAGCTCAAAAACGCGGGGAGTGACCTGTCAATCCGCACGATTCGTAACGCAGGCTATATTGTGGAGGCTCCTGATGAGCAATAGGGTTAACCGGGCTCAGCAGTGGCGATTATTCATCAACAATCTGATCGGGTTCACCGTGATTTTCGGGTTGCTGGGCGTGATTGTGTTTGTGCTCTTTCGTAATGCGATGTTGACGAGCACGGACGAGGCTTTACGGGTGGAACGCTCGGCACGGTTGAATAATGCGCCAGGCGCCAAGAAGCCAGCTGCCCAGGGCAAACAGCCAGGTGGACGCGTCCAGCCGGGACGGACGATTCATCCGTTCATGACGACGACGCTCACGTTTGACGAGAATGGAAAAATCATTAATCGGGCGCAACTGGGCTCACGCTATGACACGCTCAAACACATTAAGCTGGCTAAAGAACAGGTGGGACAGTTGCACACCATTCAGGTGGGCGGAAAGTATAATTTCCGCACGTTGCTGGTCAAGGTGCCGGCTAAGAATCCAGATAAGCTGATCGCGGGGAAGTACCTACTCTTGATGGAAAATATTGATCCCCAAAAAGCGGCGATGAGTAACTTTACCCGCGTGCTCCTCATGACGATGGGGATCTTCTGGTTGATCTCAATTCTGATGAGCATCTGGCTGTCTCGGCTGACGATGCGGCCAATCCTCAAGTCGTGGGGGCGCCAGACGGAATTTGTCGGAAACGCCGCTCACGAGTTGCGAACGCCGCTGACAATTATTCAAAACAAGTTGGAGTTGTTATTGACGAAGCCCAATGATAAAATCATTGATCAAGCGGAAAATATCGCGATTGCCAATAGTGAGAGTCAACGGCTGCAGAAGCTGACGCAGGACTTGCTGGCACTGGCACGGTCGGATTCCAATACGGTGCAGACGAATTTTGAAGCCACTCACGTTGCGACATTTTTACAACGGACGGTGGAGCCCTATACGGAGATTGCGGCCAGTCAGGGGAAACGATTGCAGCTCGCGTCCATGGCAGACTTCCGGGCCACGCTGGATCAGAATCTCATTCATCAATTAATGAATATCTTGATTGATAACGCGTTGAAATACTCTCCGCAGGGCAGCACGATTACCGTTTCAGCTAAACTGGTGGGGCGGAAGTGGCAGCTTACCGTGGCCGATCAAGGCATTGGCATTCAAGACGGGGAGCGGCAGCGGATCTTTGACCGTTTCTATCGGGTGGACAGTTCTCGCAGTCGGCAGACGGGCGGCAACGGACTCGGCTTGTCGATTGCCCATTGGATTGTGGCCTTGCACCACGGCAATATTGTGGTTAAGGCCAATCACCCTCAAGGGAGTCAATTTGTGACGACCCTGCCGCTGAACCCAGCGAATGGACTGAACAGTCATCGTGAAAAAAATAAAGCTTAGGAGTTGAACGACAATGTTAGTGACGCCACAAGCCGCAACCCCGGCCGATTATGCTGAGTTAGCGGCGATTTGGACGCGTTCCGTGCAGGCAACGCATCATTTCTTATCGCCAGCGGATCGAGACGATATCCAACGACATTTGCCAGAGTACTTTGGTCAAGTGGACCTCTATAAATGGCAGGTGGCCGGCCAGACCGTGGGTTTTTCCGGGACAGCCGGTACCGAGTTGGTCATGCTATTCCTGGATCCGCCTTACTTTCGGCACGGGTACGGGCAAGCCATTTTTCACGCGCTCATGCGTAAGCCGGGTATTCAAACGGTCAGTGTGAATGAGCAAAATCCGGGGGCGTTGGCCTTCTATCAACGCCAAGGGTTTCAGATTATTTCGCGCGCGGCCGTTGACGAAGCGGGGCGGCCTTACCCCATTCTTAATTTAGAACGACAAGCGTAAAAGCCTCATGATTAGGAGGCTTTTTTGCGTTGTCCGGGGTTAATGTCGCTTGAATTTTAACTAGACCAATTTTGACTTGTGCTGGTCGTTGTTGTTGTAGTGAGAGAGAATGATGCCCATGACCCCGTTTTAAAGATGGCCAATTTCTGCCCTGACGCAGTCGGATAGACCAATTTAATGCTGATTTACGGTGAGACTAGTTTTCATCGCCTCTCAGGTATGGTAAGATTTGTGTCAAGAAGACACTGCTGTTAAGTGCATAAGGAGCTTTCGAAAAGATGTTAACAATCCGTGATATTGCCGCCAAGGCGGGCGTTTCGGTCTCCACAGCCTCCCGGGCATTGAATAATAATCCGCGCATTAGCTTGGCAACCCGCAAACGTATTCAGGCGTTGGCGGCGGCCGAGGGCTATCGGCCCAACTATAACGCTAAAAATCTAACTTCCGGTGAGGCGAATGCGGTGGGGGTGGTCTTTCCCACTTCAGATCGTAATTCAACTGATAATCCGTTCTACATTGACCTGCTGCGCGGCATTAACACCGAATTGATGAAGCGTCAGTACGTCTTGTCGGTGGCGATTAGTAAGACCGCTGACGACCTCCTAGAAAACGTTAAGGCGATGGTCGCTCAGGGGAAGATCAAACGTTTTGTTCTGTTGTATGTCCATCGAGCAGACCCGGTGGCGGCCTTTTTGCGTGAAAAACATCTACACTTCGTCACCATCGGCGAACCCATTGACGGGCATGACGATTATTTTGTGGACAACGATAATCTGGAGGCAGGGATCGGTGGTGCCAGCTTCTTATTGGACCAATTGGGCGTTAAGCATCCAGTCTTCGTCGAATCAGGACACAATTGGGGCTATGAACAACAGCGACGTCAGGGTTACGAGCGGGTGGCAGCGCAATTTAACGTTGAGCCACTGACCTGCAAGTTGAATGATTTGGAATACGTGCAGTCCTTTATCGAACATCATCCAGAGATTGACGGTATCATGGCGACCGATGATTTCAACGCGATCGAGTTCTATCGTTTGTTGCGTGAACAGTACGTGGCGAGTCATTTCCCAGTAGTCAGTTACAATCATTCTTTGCCGGCGGGATTAACCGATGCTAATCTCCATTCGGTCAATTTATTCCCCGAAAAGATGGGGTCGGCGACGGTGAGCCTCTTATTCAGCGATCGGGAAGAAACTGCTGACAAGCAGATCCGCATTCCTTACGAAATCAAGTAAGGATGGATCAGCTTTGCCGCCTTGCCGTTCGTCAAGCTTTGAGCTGGAATGCTGTGCGATTAAAACTGGGCAACGTAGTGGTCCCTGCGCCTTACCGGTCAGCAGATATGGGCTGGAACGGTG
>NZ_JAAXLK010000025.1:0-6171 GCF_012641185.1 Levilactobacillus tujiorum | reverse complement strand
AGCCTCGAAAGTGCCGAGTCTCCAAGCTTGGTTTTCTACTAAGCCAGTAAGCAATTCACTTACTGACTAAGTAGAACGACGCGCCTGAGCCCATATCTGCCGACCTCACGGCTGATACATATGCCTAGGAAACTGGAGTGATGACAGCTATAGTCGTTATCAATCGAATCCCAAACGCTAAGTAGCCACGGCTTCCAACTATTGTTGTGGTAGAACTCTATCAAAGTCGGAGTGCGACCATTTTAACGTGCCAACAGCTACTAATGCTGGCGGGGGTGGGGACCTTAGCTTGCAACCGCTTAAAAATTAAATAAAAAATTGTTGCCCGGCTGGGAGGAAACAAATCCCACAGCCGGGCTATTTTTAACTGTCAGGTGTGAAAAGGTGCACGAAGAAACTTTTGCGCAAACGGTTGCATTTTTATGTAAGCGGTGTCATAATAATTCCACGAAGACAGTTATTATTTATCAATTATCAGAGTAACACAAGCCTGAGGAGGTTTTGGATTATGGCAGACGAATCAACTTCAGCCGCGGTAGCCAAGGAAAAGAACGGCTTACCAACACTATCGGCCAGTACCATTTGGATGATTAATTTCGGATTCCTAGGGGTACAAACGGCCTTTACTTTACAGAGTTCACAAATGAGTCGGATTTTCCAGACAATTGGAGCCGATCCTAACAGTCTAGGGTGGTTCTTCATTTTGCCACCATTGGCAGGTCTAATTGTGCAACCGATTGTCGGATATTACTCCGACCGAACTTGGGCCCCTAAATTAGGTGGTCGGCGGTTGCCATACTTACTGTTAGGGACAATCGTGGCGGTTATCGTGATGTGTCTATTACCTAACTCCGGGAGCATGGGCTTCGGCTATGCGTCACTAGCAGCGCTATTATTCGGTGCCTTGACCGTGGCCTTCTTGGACCTTTCTTCTAACATCGCCATGCAACCCTTCAAGATGATGGTTGGGGATATGGTTAACGACGATCAAAAGAGTTATGCTTATGGGATTCAAAGCTTCTTGTCTAACACGGGTGCCGTGTTAGCGGCCATCCTGCCCTTCTTGTTTGCGGCCATTGGGATTGCCAATACCGCTGCTAAAGGCGTGGTGCCTGCAACAGTTAAGGTAGCCTTCTATGTAGGGGCGGCACTGTTAGTAATTACGAGTTTATTTACGATTTTCCGGGTACACGAATATGATCCGGATACTTATGCCGAGTACCATGGGATTTCTAAAGAGGACAATGCAACCGGTGGTAACTGGTGGACGTTATTGAAGTCGGCACCTAAAGTCTTCTGGACCGTAACGTTGGTTCAATTCTTCTGCTGGGTAGCGTTCCAGTACCTGTGGACTTATTCCGCCGGTGCGATTGCTTCTAATGTTTGGCACACGACCAACGCAGCTTCAGCTGGCTATCAAGCCGCTGGTAACTGGTACGGGGTCTTAGCTGCCGTACAATCCATCGCTGCTGTGGTTTGGTCATATGTCTTAGCTAAGTTGCCAAACAGCATGCACAAGTTAGGGTACGCTGGTAGTTTAGGACTAGGTGCTATCGGCTTCATTTCCGTCTTCTTTGTTCACAGCCAGTACATTCTCATTGTATCCTTTATCTTAGTGGGGATTGCTTGGGCTGCGATGAACACTTACCCATTGACGATGGTTACCAACGCTTTGTCTGGCGCTCACATGGGGACTTACTTAGGCTTGTTCAACGGGTCGATCTGTTTACCACAAATCGTGGCTTCATTGGCCAGCTTCGCATTGTTCCCATTATTGGGTGGTGCCCAAGCCAACATGTTCCTGTTAGCCGGCATTATCATGGCCATCGGGGCGTTATCCGTTGGTGCAATTAAAGAAACTTACCGAGCTTAATCAAAATAAAAGGAGAAATCAACCATGAAACGAATTTTTGAGGTACAACCGTGGAATGTCGTGACGCATACCTTTGACCCCAAAGACAAGCGTCTGCAAGAATCCATGACCAGCATTGGAAATGGCTACATGGGTATGCGGGGCGACTTTGAAGAAGGGTACAGTGGTGACTCCCTCCAAGGAATCTACTTGGGGGGTGTCTGGTATCCAGATAAGACCCGGGTTGGCTGGTGGAAGAACGGCTATCCTAAGTACTTTGGTAAGGTCGTCAATGCCGTCAATTTCATCAAGTTACCAATCGACTTGAATGGGACGCCCGTTGATTTGGCCAAAGATAAGATCAGTGACTTTACGCTGGATCTCGATATGCAGCGTGCCGTTTTAACTCGGTCATTTACGGTAGAACGGGGAACGACGCGCGTGGCCTTGACCTTCGAACGCTTCTTAAGTGTTAGCCAACAGGAACTTTCCGTTCAGAAGGTCACGGTTAAAAATGTGGGGACCGATAAAGTTGACGTCACGTTGAAACCCAGCATTGATGCCGATGTCATGAATGAAGAAGCGAACTATGATGAACGCTTCTGGGACGTCCTAGCGACTGACCAACAGGCAGATCGCGGCAGTGTGATTGCCAAGACCACGCCTAATCCATTCGGCACACCACGCTTCATGTCAGGGATGGAAATGCGGATGGTCACGGATCTTAATAACGTGGCGGTCACCCAGCCTAACGACAAAGAAGTCATGACGGCGTACACCAAGAGCCTTGCACCCGAAGCGTCAGCAGAATTAGAGAAGCGCGTGATCGTGGTCACGTCCAGAGACTACGACACACAAGAAAAATTAACGCAAGCCATGCATGAACTGAGCGATCAGGTTGCTCAAGAAAGTTACGCTGACTTGTTATCTGCCCACACCAAGGTCTGGGCGGATCGTTGGGAGAAATCCGATGTTCAGATTGCCGGTGATGATGAATCGCAGCAGGGGATTCGTTTCAACCTATTCCAACTTTTCTCCACTTATTATGGCGAAGATGCCCGCTTGAACATTGGACCTAAAGGGTTCACCGGAGAGAAGTATGGTGGCGCCACGTATTGGGATACTGAAGCCTTTGCGGTACCCGTTTACCTGGGCATCACCAATCCTGAAGTGACCCGCAACCTCTTAATGTACCGGTACAAGCAGTTGGATGGCGCTTACGTCAATGCTCAAGAGCAAGGCTTGAAGGGGGCACTCTTCCCAATGGTGACGTTCGATGGGATTGAATGCCACAACGAATGGGAAATCACCTTTGAAGAAATTCACCGGAATGGGGATATTGCCTTTGCCATCTACAATTACACTCGTTACACTGGTGATACTTCCTACGTCCTGCATGAAGGGGCGAAGGTCTTAACTGAAATTTCGCGCTTCTGGGCCGACCGGGTTCACTTTAGCAAGCGGAATGACCAGTACATGATTCACGGCGTCACGGGTGCCGATGAGTATGAAAACAACGTGGACAACAACTGGGACACCAACATGTTAGCGCAGTGGACGTTGAAGTACACGCTGGAAGTCTTAGGTAAGGTTGACGCTGACACCGCCCAGAAGCTGGGAGTTACCGATGCGGAAAAGGCCAAGTGGCAAGATATTGTTGAGCGGATGTACTTACCGTACGACAAGGACTTGAACATTTTCGTTCAGCATGATGGCTTCTTGGATAAAGATATTGAACCGGCTAGCACCATCCCAGCTGATCAACGGCCAATCAATCAGCACTGGTCTTGGGATAAAATCTTGCGGTCACCGTATATTAAGCAAGGGGATGTCTTGCAAGGAATCTGGGACTTTATCGATGACTTTACACCGGAACAGAAGAAGGCTAACTTTGACTTCTACGAACCCCTGACGGTTCACGAATCCAGTCTGTCACCAGCCATTCACGCGGTTTTAGCGGCTGACTTGGGTTACGAAGAGAAGGCCGTTGAGTTGTACTCACGGACGGCCCGACTCGACTTGGATAACTACAACAACGATACGACGGATGGCCTGCACATCACGGCCATGACGGGTGGTTGGATTGCTGTCGTTCAAGGATTCGCTGGGATGCGGGTTCGGAATGGTCAATTGCACTATGCCCCATTCCTGCCTAAGAGCTGGACTAGCTATTCCTTCCGGCAAGTCTTCCGTGGCCGGTTGATCGAAGTCACGGTGGATGCTCAAGGGGCTCACTTCAAGTTAATGAGCGGGGAACCTTTGACGATTGACGTCGCCGGCAAGCCCGTTGAAGTTCAAGCTGAATCAACGCTCGCCTAACGTTGATTGGGTGTCAGTCGGGGATGACCACGGTCACCGAATTTTACACGACTCACCTCATGTGTTGCGCTTAAAATTAAACGACTGACTAAAAACACCATCTGGTGGGAACCTGTGAGTTCCCGCAAGATGGTGTTTTTGTGTCGAAATCTAAAGGTTGCTGAAAATTTACCAGCGGTTGAGTGACAAGGCTGGTAGCTTAAGCGCCACCTGCGGCTGTCAGAGATTCCGCCTGCTGTGGGGAGCGCCTGCGGCCTGAGAAGCGGTCCTCCGGCTCGGTTGGAAGCCCGGCAAGTTCACCGGTCTTCCAACACGTCCCACGCTGTAAGCCGAGAATCGGCTAACACCGTCGTCACGGCTGGCTCCACCTCTGACCTCCTCCGGTTAAGCTAGTCTCTGAATCGTAGACTAACTTGACCACTTGGCATGTCACCATTTGGCCAACGGTAATTAATAGCTAGTGTGCAGCCGTGAGTGAGTCAATTTTGGGCTCAGCCGTGGGATTTGCCGAGTGATTTTCTTGGCAAATGGCGCCTTTGAGACGTGACCTTTTCGGCTCAAAGCGAGGCCTAAGACCGTTCTGTGGCTTAGGCCGTCCTCCCCACAGCGTTCCAGCCCAAAATTGGCGAACGGTAAGGCGGTGTTTTCATCTACACTGGCTATTTCCAATCATTGGTTAGAAATCTTGTGGTAGGTTCTCTTGTTGGTGGGCCTTAGCCTGTACTAATGGGGCCGTGTCTTGCCAGTAGGTCAACCATTCGCCACTGGTCGTAAGGCTTTCCAGTTCGAGTTGTTGATCGACGAGAAGCTCTGTCTCCAAGCGAGTCTTGAAGGTGGTGATCAGGTCTTGAATAACCTGTAAGTTTTGGCTGAGTTGATTGCCATCGAGCGCGGCCATCTTATCGTGAAAGTCGTGGCGAATGGCTTCTTCAATGGCGCGGAGTTGGCGTTCTTTTTGACGTGCGAGTTTAGGTTGATTGTTGGCATCAAAGGCGATGGCAGGACTGATTCCTACGAATTGCGCGTTGATTTTAGGTGTGTCAATGCCATAAGGGGTCTGGCCGCCGTTGCCAAAGACGTCAAATTCCCGGATGACTGTTGAGACTTCTGTCATGCTAAAAACTCCTTTTTTGTGGCATGGTCTTAGTTTAGGGCAATGAAAAACCCGCGTCAAACGGAATAATCACCGTGGTTGACGTGGGTTTTGATCATGATTAAGAGATTAAGGTAAAGCTCGATTGAAACGTGGTGCCACTGGTAAGCCTACCAACTCGCCTTGCGTACGCCGGGAATCTTACCTTCGTGAGCCAATTGGCGGAAATTAAGCCGTGACATGCCGAATTTACGCATGTAAGCATGGGGACGACCATCGAGATGATCGCGGTGGTGAACGCGCACAGGCGACGCGTTACGAGGTAATAGAGCCAACGCAGCATAGTCGCCTGCCGCTTTAAGTTCAGCGCGCCGGTCGGCATACTTAGCAACCGTGGCTTCAATCCGTTTTTCCTTAGCAATCTTTGACTTTTTAGCCATGAATAAATGACGCTCCTTTTTATCTATATAGTAACAATTACGTTTTACTAGCATACCATCTTTTGCTGAAGGGCGTCAACGATTTCGCTCGGGGGAGCAAGTATAATGATGAAAAGGACTTATTGAGTAATGCTGATTTGCTTTTAATGTTCTAAGTAGGGCGGAGGGGGTCTCTTCGGCATTTATGCGTTGGTTTACAACATGGTTAAAATATAGTTGAAAAAATGTTATGTATTTTTCGGATCATAATGACAAAATTCCTATTTAACGGTATTAATAATCTATACGTTGACAGCTGTGTTTCGATTTGATACCTTACTTCTAGTAGCTACTAAAAGTAAAAAGAATTGAGGTAACCTGAATTATTCATACCTTTCAAAAAAGTCGTCAGTTTTCATGTTTTTCAAAAACTGACGGCTTTTGATCTTGCTTACTATGTATTGAGACTCTAAATTTTGATGGTATCA
>NZ_JAAXLK010000024.1 GCF_012641185.1 Levilactobacillus tujiorum | reverse complement strand
CGGTCCCACTGAGCATCTTCCAGTTCGTATCGTTTAGGTGTTGTCATCGGAATGCCTCGATTCGTTTTTCCTCAGATTATACCTGAATTTTTAGTTTTCAGACAGTCCCTAGTCGTTTTATATATATATCCATAGTATTTTCCCATAATAGTCCTCCTAATTTTACATTAAATAGACTATAACACCTGATCATAATTAAGTCGTCATCAGACATCCCAAAATTGTTCTCTGTAACTACTTCGTCAATTTTCATATCATAGCTCCTAAAATTAATCACAGTATCGCTGAAAGATATACCAGCAACTCAACCACTTTAAAATAATTATCCATGTTATTTTATCTTTTCCTTTAGTTGTTTCATGTCTCAATTAAGTAATAAAATCAATCTCTTTGCATCTCCTGAATAAGCACAACTATGAATGTGCCTCTAAATTCAAATCTGCAACCTTTTCCACATGTCCCCAATAATTCTTATAAGTCCTGTTTATTAGCATTTATAGGCATTATACAGTATGCTTAAACCATCAAGCATCACCCACACCATTAATACAGATTGCGCCCCGACCTTTTAACATTTCTAAATAACTTAGTCATAACTTGCAGGAAAAAATCAACTTGGTTTTACAAGAGTAGGTGTCTTCATCTTTGTCTATCCACTGCAACGTGAGTACAATTCAGAGGGCTGGTGTATTGTGCTCAATTCTTGCATGATTATATCCTAATAGGGCGTGAGCTGAGGAAATCAGTTCACGCCCTATTAGGATATTTTAGTCCACGTCAACCTACCAACAGCTAAAGCACCTGCACCCCAATCGCTAAAGCACCGCAGCGTTGTTCACATGCCGGCGTGAAGGTTACGTACGTTTCCGCTACCACCTTCGCTAAGCTACCCACGGCCTCATGTGAATAATATTGGTAAAGTTGGGCAAACGTGCTAAACGCGTGCAGGCTTACCACTCGCGTCGTCACCTTCTGGTTGGCATCGGCTAAACTGACAAACGTCAGTACATCCCCCACCGCTAATACCTGACGCTTAGGATCGTTGAGACCGTACCTCAATCGTCTTGCTTCCGCTTGGATCGCCGCAAAAATCGCTACGTTCAAATGCATTGTCTATTACGCCATGTTATTAGCCTACCTTCGGATTATCGTAGAGCTCATTCCGCCGCCGAGTGCCACCAATCTAATAAAAACCCACTCAAATTTAGACGTTACTTATCTCCCCTAATAATCACGCCTAACCACCATCTTTTTTCGTTCCCTTTTATCGCTAAACCCGCTATAATCAGTAGAGTTGAACTAGTTTCCAACCTAATAAAATCCAACTAATTGAGGAGGTAGCCTGATGACAGAACCTATTATTACGCTACGCAACGTCACCAAGCGTTACGATTCCCACACTATTTTAAAAAATATTAATCTGACGCTCGAGTCCGGCAAATTTTACACGTTGCTCGGACCATCGGGCTGCGGCAAGACCACGATTCTACGGGCAATTGCCGGCTTCATGCAAGTTTCTGAAGGCGATGTTCTTTTCGCCGGGAAACGCATCAACGAAGTCCCCGCTAACAAACGCAACGTCAACACCGTCTTTCAAGACTACGCGCTCTTTCCCCACATGACGGTGGCGGAAAACGTGGCCTTTGGGCTAACCCTGAAAAAAGTCGCCAAGGACGAAATCGCCCAGCGCGTAGCCCAAGCCCTAAAACTGGTCCAACTGGCCGATTACGGCGACCGGGCTATCAGCGAACTTTCCGGCGGCCAACAACAACGGATCGCCATCGCCAGAGCCATCGTAATGGCGCCCAAAGTCTTATTACTCGACGAACCGCTCTCCGCACTAGACGCAAAGCTCCGCCGTCAAATGCAGTACGAACTCCGGGACCTGCAACAACGGTTAGGGATTACCTTTCTCTTCGTGACGCACGACCAAGAAGAAGCCCTGGCAATGAGCGATGAAATCTTCGTCATGAACCAAGGCGAAATCTTGCAGAGTGGGTCCCCCGTCGACATTTACGACGAACCTATTAACCACTTTGTCGCGAACTTCATCGGTGAAAGTAATATTCTCCCCGCCAAGATGATTGCCGACTTTCAAGTCGCCTTTGGTGGTCACCAATTTGAGTGTGCCGACGCCGGTATCCCCGACAACGAACCGGTTGAAGTGGTCATCCGTCCCGAAGACTTGACGCTAACGACTCTCGACCAGGCCAAGCTCACCGTCACCATCGACACCCAACTTTTCCGCGGGGACTACTACGAAATTGCGGCGACCGATAACCTCGGCAACGCCTGGCTCATTCATTCCGTCAATCCCGCCGAAGATGGCGAGACGATCGGGATCACCTTCCGTCCACAAGACCTGCACGTGATGCGTTTCGGCGAGAAGGAAGCCGAATTCGACGCGCGGCTCGAAACCTATGAAGAATTGGAGGATGATGACGTTGACGAAACGTAGAACCTGGACGTACTTTCTCCCCTATGGACTGTGGCTGGCGTTATTTGTCATTGCGCCAGTGGCCCTCATCGTCTACCAATCCTTCTTTGATCTCGGCCACCACTTCACGTTTAGCAATTACAGCACTTATTTTCAATCCGCGACTTACTTAAAAATGACGGCCAACTCCGTTTGGTATGCGTTCTTAATTACGCTGTTCACCGGCCTGATTAGCTACCCGACAGCCTACTTCATTCACCAACTTAAGCACCGCCAATTCTGGTTATTGCTGGTTATCCTGCCGACTTGGATCAATATCCTACTCAAGGCCTACGCCTTCATCGGGATCTTTAGCCAAGCCGGTCTGGCCAATCAATTTCTGACGTTCATTGGGATTGGTCCTCAACAGATCTTATTTACCAACGCCAGCTTCATCTTCGTAGCAACGTACATCCAGATTCCCTTCATGATCCTTCCCATCTACAACGCCCTCGATGACCTTAATCCGGCCTTCGTCAACGCCAGTCGGGACCTCGGTGCCAGCAACTGGCAGACTTTCCGGCACGTGATCTTTCCGCTAACCCTGCCTGGTGTTAAAGCGGGCGTGCAGGCCGTCTTCATCCCCTCGCTCTCCCTCTTCATGTTGACGCGCCTCATTGGCGGCAACAAAGTCATCACCCTCGGAACCGCGATCGAGGAGCATTTCCTCACCACCATGAACTGGGGGATGGGCTCGACCATCGGCGTCGTCTTGATCATCGCGATGATTATCGTGATGCTGCTGACCGGCGACCAGAAGTCTAAAGGAGGGACGCCACGATGAAGCATAAATTCGCTAACGTTTACCTGATCTTAGTCTTTCTTATTCTTTACGCCCCGATCATCTTCTTGATCGCTTACTCGTTCAGTCAGGGCGAAACTATGACTAATTTTCACGGCTTCACCTGGCGGCACTACCAGACCCTCTTCAGCGATTCTCGCATGCTGGCGATCGTCGCGAACACCCTGTTAGTGGCCCTGCTATCGGCCTTAATCGCCACGTTAATCGGCACGTTGGGCGCCCTCAGCATTACCCGAACCACTAAGCGCGTCACCCGTGAATCACTGTTAGCTTTGAACAACGTGTTGATGGTCTCGCCGGACGTTATTATCGGCGCTAGCTTTCTAATCTTCTTCACCATGTTGAAGATTCCCTTGGGCTTCGGCACCGTTCTGATGAGTCACATCGCCTTTGAGATTCCCATCGTAGTTCTCATGGTGTTGCCCCGCTTACGGGAAATGTCCGCGTCACTGCTCGATGCCGCCCAAGACCTCGGCGCAACCACGCGGCAACTCCTCACGCAGGTGATCATCCCCTTCATTTCCCCAGGGATCTTCGCGGGATTCTTTATGGCGCTGACCTACTCACTGGACGACTTTGCCGTCACCTTCTTCGTCACTGGTAACGGCTTCTCAACCCTGTCCGTTGAAATTTACTCACGCGCACGCCAAGGAATTAATTTGGAAATCAACGCGCTATCCGGCGTCATGTTCCTCTTCTCCTTACTACTGGTCGGGGGTTATTACTGGATTCAGCAAGCTAGTCATAAACGCCGACAACGCAAGCGGGAGGTGGCCTCATGAAACGTCTCATTAGTCTGATTATTAGTCTATTGGCTATCTGTGGCTTACTCGCCTTTTCCAGTCACCAACTTCAGGCTTCCAGTGGCAGTACTGGCAGCAAGGTACTCAACCTCTACAACTGGGGCGACTACATTGATCCGCATCTCCTGACCAAATTTCAACAAGAGACGGGCTATCACGTCAACGTCGAAACTTTCGACAGCAACGAGGCCATGTACACCAAGATTAATCAGGGGGGCACCCACTACGATCTAGCCATTCCTAGCGAATACATGGTGGCTAAGATGAAGCGCGCCCACTTACTGCAGCCGCTCGACCACCATCGGCTGACCGGCCTGCACAACTACGATCAGCAGTTCCTGCACCAGTCCTTCGATCCCCACAATCGCTATTCTCTGCCCTATTTCTGGGGAACGTTAGGGATCATTTATAATGACAAGTTTATCCAGCCGGGCACTATTCGTCACTGGAATGATCTCTGGTCCGTCAAGTACCGCGATAAAATCATGCTAATCGACTCCGCGCGAGACATTATGGGCATGGCGCTCGTCTCCCAGGGACAGTCGATGAACACCACCAACCCTACGACTTTACGTGCGGCGGAACAAAAGTTAACCCGTTTAGCGCCTAACGTGAAGGCAACTGTCGCGGACGAGATCAAGATGTACATGACCCAAAATGAAGCTCCGCTGGCCGTGGACTGGTCGGGTGAAGCTGCCGAAATGTTAGCTAATAACTCGCACCTGCACTACGTGGTTCCCAGTGAGGGGAGTAATCTGTGGATTGACAACTTGGTTATTCCTAAGACGGCCCAACACTACAACGCCATCTATGCTTTCCTAAACTTCATGTCAGAGCCACAGAATGCCGCCCAAAACGCAGAATATGTAGGCTATGCCACGCCTAATCGGGCAGCCAAGGCGCTATTACCCGCCGCTGATCGTCATGACCAACAATTCTATCCGCCAGCCGCCACACTGCGGCGCCTAGAAGTCTATCGCGACCTCTCCCCTGCCAAAGTTGAACTATACAACGACCTTTATCTCGAATTTAAAATGCATCATTAGTGGCCTAAAAGCCCCGCAACGTCCAGCGTTGCGGGGCTTTTCAATTGTCGTTAGCCAAAGCTACCGGCAATATAATCTTGAGTGACTGGGATTTGGGGATTGCTAAACATCGTTCCCGTTGGCACGTATTCCATCACGTGACCTAAGTGGAAGAATGCACATTGACTACTAATTCGTGACGCCTGTTGCATGTTATGCGTCACAATAATGATTGAGTACTTTTTTTGCAATTCTAGCAGCGTTTCTTCGACTTTCACCGTGGAAATCGGATCGAGTGCGCTACAAGGTTCATCAAGCAGGAGCACGTCTGGCGCCATCGCAATCGAACGGGCAATACACAACCGTTGTTGCTGACCACCGGAAAGGGATAAGGCACTCTTATCCAGATTATCCTTCACTTCATCCCACAGGGCCGCGCCCTTGAGACTTTGTTCAACCCGTTCTTCCAGCTCGGCCTTTTTCTTGAGTCCATTGGCACGTAACGCGTACACAATGTTCTCCCGAATTGACTTTGCAAACGGATTGGGCCGTTGGAAAACCATCCCGATGTGACGGCGAATTTCGTAAATGTTGACGCCCGGTTCATTGATGTTCACGCCATGATACCAGATCTTACCAGTCACCGTGGCGATGCCATCATTCATGCGATTCAATGAACGCAGGTACGTTGACTTCCCGGAACCCGATGCCCCGATCAACGCCGTGATTTGGTTCTTAGGAAAGGCGAGGTTGGCGTCAAACATCGCGTGATTTTGACCATAAAATACTTGCAGATCTTCTGTCTTGATCGCCAGTGAGGTCTTGTCATCGAAAGTTTGAACGGCCGTTTTCTCAAATGAGTATTGTTTTAACATAGTACCTCCCCCTATTTGCTAGCCGTTACACGGCGATACAGGTACGTTCCTAACAACCGCGCACCCAAGTTGAACAGTAATACGGCAATGATCAGCACCGCCGAAGCCGCCGCCGATAACGCCGCGGCATTGCTGGCTAGACCTTCCGTGTTGACCTTCCAAATGTGCACCGCCAGTGTTTCTGCCGGTCGCAATGGATTGAGCGGACTCGCCGCATCCATCGGATTCCAATCCGCAAAGTTCGTAACGGGCGCACTTTGACCAGCCGTGTAAATCAACGCTGCGGCTTCCCCGAAGACCCGGCCCGCGCTCAACACGATTCCCGTCACAATCCCAGGCAAAGCCACTGGTAAGATAATACCAATTTCGGTCTTCCACTTAGACAGGCCGAGTGACAAGCCGGCTTCCCGTTGGCTACGAGACACCGCACTCAGTGACTCTTCAATGTTCCGCGTTAACAGTGGTAGATTGAAGAACGTCAACGCAATGGCCCCAGAAATGACAGAGAAACCAATCTTAAATTTAACCACGAAGAGTAAGAAACCGAAGAGCCCTACCACCACGGATGGTAACGAACTCAGCACTTCGATGGCCGAACGAATCAGACTAGTCCGCCAATTGTCCTTGGCGTATTCCGCCAAGTAGATCCCCGCGCCTAACGAAATCGGCACAGAAATCAACATGGTCAGGACTAATAAGTAAAAGGAGTTAAACAGCTGGACACCAATCCCACCAGCCCCACTAAAGGCATCGGTAGCCCCCGTCAGAAATGACCAGCTAACGTGTGGTAACCCAGCCGTCAAGATGTAGGCCAGTAAGAAGAATAAGATTCCAACAACTGAGGCAACAATCAAGTCAATCAAGATCGTTGCGAGCAGATCCGTCCGTTTAGCGTTCATGTTTGAGTTGCCCCCTCTTAGCAATAATCCGCACTAAGGCGTTGAAAACCAGTGACATCAATAGCAGAATCAGGGCTAAGGACCACAGGGCGTTATTAGGCAATGTCCCATCAATCGTGTCCCCGATTCCCGTCGTTAACTGACTCGTCAGCGTTGACGCTGGTGAGATCAAGTTTTTCGGCATAATTGCGGCGTTACCAATCACCATTTGTACGGCCAGCGCTTCACCAAAGGCGCGTGCCATTCCGAAAATAATGGCGGTTAGAATCCCGGAGGTAGCCGAACGTAAGATTACCCGGGAAACGGTCTGCCAACGGGTGGCACCCAAGGCTAGAGAAGCTTCCTTGTAAAAGCGTGGTACTGCCCGCAAGCTGTCCACGGTCATTGACGTAATCGTCGGCAAGACCATCACGAACAAGACAAAAGTGGCAGAAATAATACCAAATCCGGACCCACCAACTAAATGGCGCATGAACGGCACGATGACTGCTAATCCAATGAATCCATAGACCACGGATGGAATTCCCACTAGTAATTCAATCACTGGTTGGAGAAATTTCCGGCCTTTATTCGGTGAGATTTCAGTCATGAAGATGGCCGTTCCCACTGCAAACGGGGTTGCAACGATTGCAGCGGCAAAGGTCACCGCAAACGATCCTAAGATCATTGGCAGAGCACCCGTCTGTCCCTGATCAGGTGCCCAGTTGGTGCCCGATAGGAACTTCCACAGACTGACGTGATTTTGGGTAAACGTGGCAATCCCTTTAGAGGTGATAAACCACAGCATCGATGCCACCACGAGGATGATAATTCCAATACAGAAATAACTGATCCCGCGGCCAATCCAATCTTCACGAGTGGCTTTCGTCGCGTGATGTAACTGCGCTTCCCACTCATCTGATTGTGCATCTTGTTTTTTTAGTTGAAAATTAGTTTGTTCCATTAAGTGACTCCCCCTTAAAAAAAGTGAAGGTGCTATGATCGCACCTTCACTCTGTGACAACTACCGATTGAAGGTTTAGCGCCTAGTTTTGGGTAACAACACCCTTAGCATCTTTAGTAACCTTCATATCATGAATACTGATGTAACCCATATCCTTAACTAAACTGTTTTGAACATCTTTGGAGTTCATGAACTTCAAGAAAGCCGCAGTAGCACCAGTAGGCTTGCCCTTAGTGTACATGTGTTCGTAAGACCAGATCTTCCACTTGTTCGTTTGAACGTTATTATCAGTTGGCGTTACATTGTCGATTGAAACGGCTTGTAACTTGTTCGTGAAGTATGAGAAGGCTAAGTAGCTGATGGCACCTGGCGTCGTGGAAACAATCTTTTGAACGGCACCGTTGGAGTCTTGTTCTTGTGACTTCACAGCCGTAGCACCCTTCAGTACAGCATTTTCAAAGGTTGCCCGTGTCCCACTTCCTTGAGCCCGGTTGATGATGACGATCTTTTGATCCTTACCACCGACTTCTTTCCAGTTCGTAATCTTACCCGTGAAGATTTGCTTAACTTGTGCCATCTTCAAGTTCTTGATACCAGCATCCTTGTTGACAACTGGGGCCATCCCTACGACGGCCACCTTGTGGTCAGTCAACTTGTCAGCCTTGATACCAGCCTTTTCTTCAGCAAAAATATCAGAGTCACCAATTGAAACTGCGCCGGCTTGGACTTGGCTTAACCCAGTTCCTGAGCCCCCACCTTGGACGGTCAAGTTAACCTTGCTGTTCTTAGCGGTAAAGTTAGACCCCGCCTTAGCTGCCAGTGGTTGTAAAGCAGTTGAACCGACGGCAGTTACTTTACCAGAAAGTGCTTCGCTACTTCCCTTACTACTAGTTGAACTCGTGGCTTTACCACAGCCTACTAACAATAAGCTAATTGCTGCAATCCCCATTGCTAACTTTGATCCCTTATTCATCTCTGTCACTCCATGTCTTTAAAGGTAGTAGAACCACTCTGGAAAATGTACTTAACTTTTCCAAAATGCCTCCCCGTAACTTACAACCCTGATTCTAAGCGATGAATATATATTATTCGTAGCAATCGTGTAAATTTTCGGTAAATGTTGCCAAAATCCAAACAAATTCTTTTATATTACGGTAGTTAACCCCCAAACACGATTATTCAATTAATTATGGGACGTTAATTGCACCCTCTTACGAAAATGACTAGAATTAAGATAAGAGGTGACCAGAAGTGGCAAACAAAAGTGAAAAAAAGGCGCGGCACGCCATCATCGTTGATATGAATGATTTTCTGATGGACTATGCGGCAACCAAGCTAGGTGAAAAACCAGATTTAGCGCAACAAGTCGCAACTGCTGGCAAAGACAATCTGAACGGCTTGGACGATCTGTTTAAGGACAACGGTGTGGGCCGACGTACCAAGTACCTGGACCTCGCCTCCGGATTCTTACGAGACGAAGCAGACGCCGAAGATAAAGACGCGTCAACCGACATCGACGCAGCCACACAGGCGTTAGCTCAAGAAGCCATTAATTATCTGAGCAGTCATCCCAAGGAATTTAACCGTTGGGAAGAAGCTTAAACGCAAATATCGTTAGTTCACTGACTTTTAGTCGCTGAACTAACGATATTTTTTCTGCATCCCCAGATTTGTTTGGGAGAATCATTGATGGTTGACCTTAACGCTTGATTTCAATAGCTATAAACTCAGCCTATTATTAGCTGGCTACTTTTGCGGCCACTTTGCCTTCTTATTCTACATAGCCGAAACGTGCGCCAAGAGGCAGCCAGCTCCGCTTAACGCTATTAAGAAAAAATCCAAACCCGGGATTTTTCTCTTAATAACGTTAATGCTCGAGAGTTACGCTTCCATCTCACATAGCCGAAACGTGCGCCACTAGACAGATCCCTGCGCTTAACCCCATTAAGAAAAAATCCAAGTTCGGGATTTTTCTCTTAATGACGTTAATGCTCAGGATCTAAACGTCTTGTGGCGCACTCTTTTACTATTTCCAATCCCACAAATCTGCCTTCATATTGGTACCGATAATTTGGGTCAACAGATCAATGAATTGATCGGGCATGTATTTGGTCGTGTCCAACGTCGTTTGCTGGTCGTTGACCTTGGTGATGACCACCCCCGTATGCTCCAGATACAAGCCGTACTTGGGGGCAATTTCACATAATCTTGCTACCTGTTCTTCACTCACCGCTAAGTCTCCTCAAAATCGAATTAACTCGAGCTTAGCGAATCCTCGGGACAACGTCAAGTGACTAGTAGCAGCACTTATCCGCCGCCAACTGCTGGTGTAAAGCCCCCGCTAGTAATGCTTCGTCCGGTCCTTCCGCGACAATCCGAACATAGTGTCCAGCGTAGTCTGTCAGATCAACAACTTCATCTTGCTGGCTCGGATCAATTTCGATATCACGAATCTTAATGGTCGCCTTGCTAGCATGCTTTCGACAAATCTTTTCAAATGCTGGGGCCTCGTCAACGGTTGGCATCTCTTCAAATAATGGGAATCCAATTGTCTTCATCGTGATCACCTCTTAGTTTCTATTGTAAGCGATTACATTACGAAAGCCAACACTTTTCACCTTTTTTCACAAAGTCTGATCTCCCCGCGAACACGCGTTCAAAATTAAGTCAAAGTATGGTATGCTTATTGCCAGAAATGGAGGCGATGTGGGTTTGCCAATCAAATTAGGCGTGCGTGAATTAGTCGAATTCACCTTACGTACCGGTGACCTAGGTAGCACCAGTAACAGCCAGAATACGGCTTTATTAGGCGCACGCATTCACCGTCGTCTACAAAAACAACGTGATGCCAACTACCAAAAAGAATATTATCTCGACAAAGCCTTAACCCTTAACGGCGTCGACTACCTCCTACACGGCCGGGCAGACGGCGTGACCCTCACGGACGATGCCGCAACTATTGAAGAAATCAAAACGTCCGAAACCGTCTTCGACCAACTCAGCGACAATACCCTCACGCTTTACTGGGGGCAGGTCAAGCTCTACGCCTACCTGTTAATGGACCAGCAGCCTGAGTTAAACGCGGTTACGCTGACCCTGACTTACTTTCAAACCAACACGGAGACCACGACGCAGACCGATCAAGTCATTACCCGGCAAGCTGCCCAGGATTTCTTCGATCAAGTCATCGCCGAGTACGTCGCCTGGCTAAAGTTCCGTTCCGATTTACGCGATCGGCGGGACCCGACGATACAAAAGCTTACCTTCCCCTTCGGTCACTACCGTCCTGGTCAACGAGAAC
Source organism: Levilactobacillus tujiorum (assembly GCF_012641185.1). Classification (GTDB taxonomy): domain Bacteria; phylum Bacillota; class Bacilli; order Lactobacillales; family Lactobacillaceae; genus Levilactobacillus; species Levilactobacillus tujiorum. The sequence continues at coordinate 30,200 of NZ_JAAXLK010000024.1, read as the reverse complement.
TCGCTGTCGCCGTTTACAAGACGATTCTGACCAGCAAACGCCTCTTTGCGGAAGCCCCAACTGGTACCGGCAAGACCATCTCAACCCTGTTTCCAACCATCAAGGCGATTGGCGAAGGTCTCATTCAACGGATCTTCTATTTGACGGCCAAACAAAGTACCCGTACGGTTGCCGAGGAAGCCATTAGTCTGATGGCTCAGCAGGGGCTCAAGCTTAAAAGCATCACGCTTACGGCCAAAGAGAAAATCCAATTTCCCGAAGAAGCCGATCTGACGCCCGATGAGAATCCCTACATGCTGGGGTATTACGATCGCCTGAAGCCAGCATTACTGGACCTGATTCAAAACAATGACCAGCTCACCCGGCCCGTCATCGAAAAATACGCGCGCAAACACACCCTCGATCCCTTTGAATTTCAGCTGGATGCGAGCCTCTTTTGTGATGTCGTCATTGGGGATTACAATTACCTCTTTGACCCTCAGGTTCACCTCCAACGGTTCTTTACCGCGGAAGATCCCGACAACTTCTTTTTGATTGATGAAGCGCACAACCTCGTTAGCCGCTCGCGTGATATGTATTCTGCGGCACTGACCAGTCGACCCCTAGATCGGTTAATTGACCAGAGCAGAGACCTTGAGCAGGCCACACCTAAGCTCCGCCGCCGTCTTCAAGATCTGCGGGCAACCTTCGACGACATCGTCGCCCCCTTACTCGACGACGGCCAGACAGACAGCACCTTTCTCACGCCGCCAGAAGATTTCAACCACGACCTTGGACGCCTAGTCGAGGCAATTCACGATTGGCTAGTCGACCAACCGCAGACGCCCTTCACCCAGAGTATTCTCGACTATTACTTTGCGGCGATCAGCTACCAACGCATCGGCGAATACTATGACGACACTTACCGCATGCGGCTAACCATTGAGGACGGCAATATCACGATTAAACAACTGTGTTTGGACCCCAGCGCCTTTCTCGCTGATAGTCTGGCGCTCGGCCACGGCGCCGTGCTGTTTTCCGCAACCCTATCGCCTATGAGCTACTATCAAACGGTCCTGGGCGGTGATAACGAAAGCCTCGCTTATCGCTTAAACTCGCCGTTTGAACCCGAACATCAGGCGATTTTGGTCACTAACTATATCCAAACGACCTATAAACAGCGCAATGCCAACCTAGCCAACATCTTACTGGCCATTAAAACGCTAATTGACGGCAAAGTGGGCAATTATCTCATCTTTTTGCCGTCTTATAGCTACCTACTCGATGTCACACAAGCCTTTCAAATGGCCTATCCTCACGTCAAGACCGTGGTCCAGCAAGCCCAGATGGCGGAAACGGATCGCACGGCCTTTCTAGCCAATTTTCAACCTCACCCGGACACGACCCTCGTGGGCTTTGCGTTACTTGGCGGAATTTTTGCGGAAGGCATTGACCTGAAAGCCGATCGCCTCATTGGCGTGGGGGTGGTCAGCGTTGGCCTGCCTGGCATCAACCCTGAGACCAATCTGATTCGCGATTACTTCGATGAGCAATCACATCAAGGGTTCGCCTTCGCCTATCAGCTTCCTGGCCTTAACAATGTCTTCCAAGCTGCCGGCCGGCTCATTCGCGGTGCGCAAGACGTCGGCATCATTCTCCTGATGGATCAACGGTTTGCGAGCCCCCGTTACGCGCACCTTTATCCTCAACATTGGCAGCATTTTCGGCGGCTCTATCGTCCCGAACAGCTCACTGCAGCAGTCCAGCAATTTTGGCAACAGGAGGCGCCTCATGAAGACTAAATTAACGTTAGCGTTGGAACAGACACTCTACTATTATTGTCGGGAGAACGGCGCCACGCCGGTGGAGGAAGTGACCATGCCCGATGATGCTGGCATCGTCGATACACTGAGCTATCAGGAGTTACCCGACCATTCCGTGGAATGGCGCTGCTACGAACTGAAAGTGACTAAGTCTGATTTTCACTCTAAGGCCAAGCTCTCCTTTGTTGGTCACTACAATTATTTTGTACTGCCCTTCAAGCTCTATCAGGCGGTCGCGACTGAGATTCCTGCTGGTATTGGTGTCTTGATCTACCGGCCATTCGCCAAAGAAATGCTCGCGACCGCCACGGAGCCCCCGGTGGCGCCCGGATACCTGACGGTTGCCCGTCCACCGCGGCGACAAGCGTTACAAGTGCCGGAGCAGCAGTTAATTTCGCGCTTCATCGCCTCTCAAGGACGTGAAGTCAACAAAGCCAAGCAAATGGCCACTGGCCTGCAACAGTACAGTACGGAGCGGCTCTACCAAGAACTTAAGAAACGCCATCAACACTACGATATTTACGATCCCGACCGCAACTTTTACGATCAATTCATTGATGATACGCAGTCCACCGCCGTGACCGCCTTGCAGACCGAAGTTGATGCCTTAAACTTGGAAGTCTATCAGCTGCAACGCCGGCTAAAGGAGTAACCCATCATGATTTACTTTCCTTACTTTCGGGGGCGTCAATATGACCTCCAAGCGCTCAAAGCCCTTGCGGAACAACAGATCTTGCCGGCTAACATCATTCCCATCATTGAACCCGTCCGTGATATTCGGGGGCTGCCGCAAACGATCAGCGCGTTTATCAATCACGATCATCCCGTGGTGGTCATCGCCAATCCGACTGTCAGTGATTATGCGTTAACCCAGCAAAAACTTTACGACTGGCAAGCGTACCGCGACAGCCCGCAGCTCATCGTAGGCCACGTTCTGACCCCCACGTTGATTCCCACTGAGATTCTGGCAACACCGGATCAAACCACTCTCTTGATTGCCCGCCAATATGACGAATTGAAAGTTGCCCAAGCGGCGGGGTGGCTCACCCATCCTGATTACGTGCTGGTTCCACCAGAGGCCCGCATCCGTCAGCTGTTGACGCGGCCGACCATCAGCCTCTTTGACCACGCGTGGGTACCAGAGCACGACCGAAGCTATGCCGACATTACCGACGGCTTCTTCAGTAACGACTGGCAACTCGCAGAACTGAACGGATACGCTGGTTTCAGCGACTACACCATCGGGGGCAGTCATTACAGCGAACACGGCTATCCCGCCAAGGCAGTCACCCTGCACCTGACCTATTTTCGCGGCGATCAGCTACGGATTCATCGGTTTGTCTCCACCGACCGGACGGATTTTCGCCACCCTAAAGAAAAATTTTTCCAAGCAGTCGCCCAACTAGCCGAATGGTTGCCCCAACAGCCCGTAGCCACGCGAACACCAGCGGCTGAACAATTGGCCGCCTACCATGACCAGCACCATTTTCCGGGCTTGGGGGTCGTCAAGCGGCTAAGTCTTGAACACCACCTCCAACTCATGGCGGCTTACTTCAAAATCCATTTTCCCACGCAAAAATGAGCTTAGACCTTTCGATCCAAGCTCATTTTTTGCTGTTATCATCACGTGTTCGTTAAACTTGTGCCCAGTTCTATTTAACCGGGACGACGCAAACGCCTTCGGGGACCATAAAGTCCTTTTGAACCATCGTGAGCTTACCACTCGTGGCATCCCGCGTGTATAGCGTCGCATTATCAGAATTTTGGTTAACCACAATCAGACAACTTTCATCTGCGTTCAAGTTGAAGTCGCGTGGGAAGTCACCTTCCGTTGAGATTCGTTGAACCGTAGTCAACTTACCTTCGTCATCCGCCGCAAAGACGGTAATGGAGTTGTGACCACGATTAGAAACGTAAACGAAGCGCCCATCCTGACTCAAGCGAATAGCGGCAGACCCGTTGTGGGCCGTCCAGTCATCAGGAATCGTGTGGCTAATCTGCTTAACCGTCAGCTTACCGGCCGCTGCATCGTAGTCCAACGTAGCCACGTTACTACTCAATTCACCGACCAAGTAGGCGACACCCTTTTTGTCGTCAAACACGATATGCCGTGGGCCATAGCCGGCAGGTAAGGCAACCTGGCTGACTGGCGTTAATTTTCCAGCCGCTGAAACATCATAGATATAGACCTTGTCCGTCCCTAGATCACAAACGACTAACCGCTTATCTGGTGTCAGATTGGCGAAATGTGGGTGCGCACCATCCGCTTGTTCTGGCGCTGGCCCAACAGGATCGTCATCATGTACTTCGTCCGTTTCCGTTAAGGTTCCGTCGTCAGCGATAGCATAGACATCAACCAAGCCCTTGTGGTAATTAGCCGTGTAGACCAGTTGCCGATCTTCATCAACCGCGACGTAAGCCGGTGAAGCCCCGTGTTCCAACACCTGTTGAATGGCACGTGGCTTTTCTTCAGAAACATCATAGATGATTAACCCACCCTGGGTTTGACCATCCGTTTCCTTCTTGTTGATGACGTACAGGCGCTTTTCTGCCGCCTTAGCAATGTAAGTTGGGCTTCCAGCCGATGCTAACCATTCACAATCCGTTAGCTTAGGCGTCTTCGTGTCCAGACTTACCCGGTAAATACCGCGACTAATCCGCTTGGTGTAGGTCCCAATATAAAAATCTTCCGTCATATGTGCTACCCCTTTCAACTTACCAATATCTATTTTAAGTATAGCACAGCTCAGCGGACAACACTTGTGAAGTCACTGGCAACCAATTGAATTTACCGGTACAATAGGAATAAATCGTTTTAAGAAAGGAATCACCAAACATGTCAAGCTTCGAGGGTTACCACCCGTTACTCACACCAAAGTTTCGGTTTGACTGGCTTACCCGCTTTAAATTAAAAAATGTCGCTGAACTCACCGGCCGCGATCTCGCGGAAACTGCGGACTGGATCAACGACACGATGCGTGCAACGATGAAACGGACTACCCTAACCTGGGGAATCGAGCGCCGGCAGACCCACAAACTGGTTGGCTGGGGCGGCTTCCTAGCGCTAGATCTACCAGCCCACACTGGTCACGCTGGACTAGCCGGCAAGCGACTGCCAGCCAGTGAGCAACAGGAAATCGTCGACCGGCTAGTCAGCTTTGGCCGTGACGAACTGCAGCTGACGGCACTCAAATTAACGCCGTCCGCCCACTTGGACGAAGCCGTCCTCACCGCAGCCGGCTTCACGGCCGATGACACCGGCAAGGACTGGACCTGGAAGCTCAGATAGCCACTGCTGGTTCAAATTCAAAATATTTAACTTAGGCTAAATTGGCCGCACTCCGGCTGCCAGAGATTCCGCCTCCGGCTCTGATTGCGTTCTACCAGAACAATAGCTGGGAATCGTGGCTACCTAGTATTTCCAGTATGATAGATCCATGGAACTCAATATCTCAATCTGTGTCAGCCGTGAGTGAGTCAAATTTGAGCTCAGCCGTGGGATTTGCCAAGTGGTCTGCTTGGTAAATGGCACCCTTGAGACGTGATCTCCGGCTCAAGGTGAGGTTCGAGACCGCCCTATGGCTCGAACCGTCCTCCCCACAGCGTTCCAGCTCAAATTGGACGAACGGTAAGGCGAAAGCAACACCTTCAGTTGCCTAATCCCAGTCTCCCATGGTTTTGAACCTTCAACGAATAAAAGCCTTTGGACCGCCACTAACCGTGGTCGTCCAAAGGCTTTTTAATTCAGTAGTGACCGCAACGATCACTACTCCCTAATTTTCTTCCGTCACACGTTGATTCAATTCCCGTGCAATATCAAAAGAATCACTCCGATAAGCATCGTGTACCCCGAGATAGTAACAAGCCAGACTCCCCAGTGCGACCACTAGGAAATCCAGTGGATAGGCAATTTGCCCAATCCCACCGAATTGATGACTACCCGCGTAAGACATGACGGTTAGCCAAATCATCTCGGCTAACAACCACCGACTTCCCCTGAGGCTCGCCCGTAAGGATCGCCAGCCTGCTGGTTGTCGGATTTCATAATAGATATAGCATAGTAAGCCTAAGGCGATAACCCCGAAGACTTCAACCGTCGTCGGCCACTTCGCCCAGTAGATGGCTAAACTAGCTAGCACATACGCTAACGGTGCCCACAGGTGAACGCCGTGTAACCGAAATGGTCGGACAAAATCACGACCGCGGTTTCGCAGCGCAACCACCGTCACGGGCCCCGTCAGGTACGCAATTAAAGTGGACGTGGAAATCACGTTAGATAACGCGCTCCAATTCCGAAAGCTAGCCACCAAGAGCACACCTAGCAGCATGTCTACCACCATGGCACGTCGTGGCGTTTGGTATTTCCGATTAATTTCGCCCAATCTAGTCGGGACGTGCTTCGTTCCCGTCATAGCGGCCAATGCGCGACTCGTCGTGGCCACAAAGGAAACCCCAGTCCCAAACGGGGAAACAAAGGCATCCAAGTACAATAGCGTCGACAGCCAGCCTAAATTCAACAGGATCGCAATATCCGCAAATGGCGATTGGAAGTTAACCCCTTGCCACCCGTGCAGCAGATTTCCAGCCGGTACCGCCCCAATAAAGGCGACCTGCAGGAGCGTGTAAATGACCGTACTGATCCCAAAAGAAATGACAATCCCCCAGAGAATGTTGCGTTCAGGGTGTTTAATCTCATTTCCCATATTAATGGTCGTCTGAAAGGCGTTATACGAGAAGATAATCCCGGCCGCCGTAGTGGCTGAGAAGATCGCCGCACTCCCATTGGGCATAAAACCCGCCGCGTGACTGAAGTTACCAGAATCAAACCCCGTCGCTAACAGAACAATAATCGTCAACGTCGGAATCCCTAATTTAAAGATCGAAATGAAACTGGTAAATCTCGTCAACAGCTTCACTGACCAAAAATTCAACAATGTAAAAGCCAAAATAAATAGAAAAACAACGACTAATCCTTGATTGGTAATATTACCATTCTTCAAGAATCCCTTAGTCCAGTTCGCCCAGGCCCAAGGCCACGAACTCATATACTGGACCGCTGCCACCGCTTCGATTGGAATAATCGTCAGCAGTGAGAGCCAATTGGACCACCCTGCAACGAATCCCAACAAGGGACCATGGGAGAAGGCCGCATACTGGCTCATCCCCCCGCTGGTCGGAAACATAGTTCCTAATTCAATATAATTCAATGCAATCAGGCCGATAACCACGGCCCCCAAAATCCAAGATAGGATAGCGGCCGGGCCGGCGATTTGTGCGGCCATTCCCGCACCAAACAACCAACCTGAGCCAATGATGGCACTCAGCGTTAGCATGACTAGTGAAAACAAACTCATCTTGCGCTTCAACCAAATTCCTCACTTTCAAAAAAGATATTGGCCCATTGTACACTAGGAATCTGGCAATGTGCTAAGAAAGCAGCGATATTTCACTTAGAAGAGTTGCCCAACATAGTAGTGAATTAACATCGTAATAATCCCGACAATGACGTTTCTGATAATCGCCGTGCGGACTAAACCGTGTCCTAATTTAGCACTCAGAAACCCGGTCAAAGTCACTGACAATAACACCGCAATAATTGTGGCGGGCCATTGCCAAGCCGTTGAGAAGAGGCTCATCGCAATCAGGGGAAAGGCGCCCCCCAGTGAGGCCGCGATCAGAGAAGAAAAGGCCGCATTCCACGGATTCATGTAATGACCCAACTGAATGTCTTCCTTAACGTTAACCACCGTTGCCAGCGCATCCTTATGCATTAAATCCTGTGCGATCGCTAAAGACGTCTCGGCGGAAACCCCACGTTCTTCGTAAAATTTCTGCACGGCCGCTTCCTGATCCGCGTAATGACTCTTCAATAGGGCTTCTTCCCGATCAACTGCCGCTTTTTCAGTATCCTTCTGCGTGCTGACCGAGGCGTACTCCCCCGAAGCCATCGAGAAGGCACAGGCCAGTAAGTCTGACAATCCGGCGATGAAGATTGTAAATTGATTGTTAGTGGCGGCGGCCACACTGAACAGCACCCCAACTACCGTTAGAATCCCATCGTTTGAGCCCAGCACACCGGCCCGCAGCGTATTTAACTTTTCACTCATCGTCTGTTCTTTTTTTTGCTTTTTAACTTGTACTTCTTCGTTTGCTGCCATAAAGTTGTCCCCCTAAGCGAATAAGCTCCCGATGCCGTAAGTGACCAGCATCGTTAGAATCCCAGCAATCACGTTCCGCGTCGTCCCGTTACGTCGGTTGGCATTCCCCAAGACTGCCGCGATGTACCCCGTAATTGAAAGGGCAATGATCACTGCGACGAAAGTGCCCGGCACCCGCCACTGTTCTGGCAATAAGGTAATCGAGACTAGCGGCAAGATGGACCCGGTGGGAAACGAAATCATTGAGGCAATTGCCGCCGAATACGGATTGGTATATTCGCCCACGTTAAACCCGAAGCGTTCCCGCACCGTCGTCTTAAGGGGATCTTCACTCATCATTTCCCGAGCCGCCTGATCAGCCAGCTCCGGCCGAATGCCACTCGCTAAGTATTTGTCCCGAACAAAGGCAAACTCACCGTCATAATCATTATCTAAAGCCACCGTTTGCGTTTCAATCGCCTTGCGTTGGGCATCCTTCTCCGCGTTAACGGAGACGTACTCCCCCATCGCCATTGACACCGTACCGGCGATCATCCCCGCAATCCCGGAAATAAAGATGGCGAAACTACTCGTTGCGGCACCGGCAACCCCGACAACGATCCCCGCTACAGAAAGAATCCCATCGTTAGCCCCCATCACGCTTGCCCGCAAAACGTTGATGCGTTGGGCCAACGTTGCCTTTTTCTTCTCTTTTTTCATCAATATCTACCCCCAGTAATGTCCGCTTCTTATCTTAACACTCTTATAAATAAAAGTTAGGTGACACAAACTAAATAGTGAAACCTCGTGCATTTTATCCATGTTTTGATGCCTTATTAATCCGCGCTCCTCGTCATTTCTCTCCCCCACGACTGGTAAAAGTCTGCTGATTAACTCGTAAATATGGTATGCTTTAATCCTGTGTCAGCGCATTAAATCGTTGAAGTTAAATTACTAATTTAGAATCATTATTACCTAACAACAAATCCATTGTACTCATCTTGCTGCTAAAAGTAAACGCCCAAGTGCCGAAATTTCTAGTTTATTTTCAGGTCATTTCGTCTCGAGGCGTTTAACTGGAAGTATCAGCAGAATATGGTTTAATAGAGGCAGACTAGATTGATTATAATTTAAACAGATAAACTAAGTGGCTTATCCGACCGAGACAAATCTGAAATTAAGGAGGGATTATTTTGGCTAACCAACAACAGCTCTTACAACAAGCCTTGCAAACGCTGAAAGACCACCACGTACGGGTCACGCCCCAGCGACAAATTATTTTGACCTACCTGGTCACGCATCACAATCATCCCTCAGTGGATACGATTTTTAATGCGTTGGCCGATCAGTTGCCTAACCTGAGCATGGCCACCGTTTATAACACACTCAACTTACTGGTTGATCTGGGAGTTGTGATCGAGTTGCCTAACGACAACGGTGGGCTGCGCTACGACTTCTATGGACGACCGCACTACCACGTTATCTGTGAAAACTGCGGTAAAATCACGGACGTTTTTGCCCCTGACTTCCCACAGATCGAGCGGCAACTTAACGACGAAGCCGCGGAACAGACCGGCTACCTCATCACGAGTAATCACGTGGAAGTTTATGGCCTGTGCCCAGAGTGCCAGCAAAAATTGCACATTGATTCTAGTCGGCGAAATTGGACAACGGAACCCCGGAAACCGTTGTCATAGCAATATTACAGCCACATTACAGGTGTCGTGAACTTTTAATGTATTTGCAAACACACCAACTAAATCCCGATAGTATCGTTATTATCCTCGTAATATTACGGATAAGGCCGATGCTACCGGTTGTCGTGGCTACCGATAATGTATATAGTTGATTACGAAGAATATCGACTGAACGGTCTTGAAAGACTGTTAGATAATTAAAAAGATTTGAGGGATGATCAGGGTGAAGATGCACAAAGTAGTATTGACTGCACTGGCTGCCTTGGGCGTTGTCGGCATTCTCGGAATGACCAACGCCACCACAGCTGATGCAAGTTCTAAGGTGAACAATTACATTAATGACAAAAATATCAAGCCGGCTAAGATTACTAAATCCGTTTGGAATGGTTTTCCAAAGAATAAGTATCGTCACGGCAAGGGCAAGCCTGAAGGGGTTGTGATTCACGAAACGGCCAATCCATCTTCAACGATCTACAACGAAATTGCCTACATGAAGCGTAATTACAACAACGCCTTCGTCCACAGTTTCGTTGATGGTTCCCGGATCATTAACATTGCCAACACGGACTACTTGTCTTGGGGTGTTGGTTTCCCTGGTAACGCACGCTTCGTTCAATTTGAACAAGTTGAAGTCCACAGCAAGTCAGCCTTCGCCCATGAAGTGGCCAACGCTGCGTGGTACACTGCTTACCTATTGAACAAGTATAACTTGAAACCTAACGATGCCGCTTACGACGGTAAGGGAACTGTTTGGTCCCACGGATCCGTTGCTAAGCACCTGGGTGGCTCTTCACATACCGATCCAGTTGGCTACTACTCTAGCACAGGTAAGCGGTACTTCGGTCAAAAGTACACCATGGCCGCCTTCTACCAGATGGTGAAGAAGTACTACAACGCGATGAACGTTAAGCACACCAAATTAGTTAGTGCCACTTACAAGTCGGTTAATCAACAAGCTAAATTGAGCAGCAAGTACAAGAAGTACTACCTCTACAACCACGTTAAGGGTGCCAACAAGAACGCCAAGCGTCAAAGTTGGTCTAAGATTTCCCCTAAGGTTGGGAAGACGTACTACATCGACATGGTCGCTAAGAAGACTGGTAGCACCACTTGGTACCGGATCAAGCCTTCTAAGAACACGACTAGCAAGACCCGTTACTGGGTCTATTCCGGCAACTTGACGAACATCAAGGATGTCCAAACGGAAGCAACTGCAACGAGTGCTAACGTTGATTCTGCCTCCGCATCATCTGCTAGTGACGCCAGCTCAAGTTCTAGCAGCAACTAAACAGTGACTCATCAAAACCGGTTAGGCCCTGTCCTAACCGGTTTTTTGTTGCGCTGAAAAAGCCTCACCCATACTCACAGAGTAACTAAAACAGCTCCCACCAACTACGCGAATCAGTGGGAGCTATTTTGAATTACCCCTAAAGCTGGGCGTTAATCAGCCGCCTTACCGTTCGCCAAGTTTGGGCTGGAACGCTGTGGGCAGGACGGCCAGAGCCACAGAGCGGTCTCTGACCTCGCTTTGAGCCGAGAAACACGTCTCAAAGACGCCATTTACCAAGCAAGTCACTTGGTAAATCCCACGGCTGAACCCAAACTTGACTCACTCACGGCTACATTGGCAGTCAACAAACAGTTATCAGAACAGTCATTGCGCGCCTGACACTTAAGAAAACAGTCACGTAACCGGAGGAGGCCAATGATGGAGGCAGCTGTGTCGACGCTGTTGACCGAGGCTTCTCACTCGGTTTACAGCGTGGGACGCATTGGGAGACTGACGATCTTGGTCAGGCTGCCAACCGAGCCGGAGGGCCGCTTCTCAGGCCGCAGGCGGTCCCCATAGCAGCCGGAATCGTTGGCAGCCGTAAGTGACCCAACTTATTGATCCGTCTGATTCGCTTTACGCCGGCGTTGACCTGCCACAGCTCGGGTCATAACCCAGGCCGTAATCGGTACGGTCAGGATCACACTCACCATGGCAAAGAGAATCATTAAAATCTCGGCAACAAAAATCTTATCATTCAGGATCTCCCCAAATGAATAGTGAACTCCGGTAAACCAGATAAATAGCGCCAAGAATCCACCAAAGAAACCGAAGAAGAGCGTATTAAACGTGGTTCCAATGATCTGCTTACCGACGGCGATACCGTCGCCTAGTAGCGCTCTCATCGTCACTTTGGGGTGTTGCTCGAGGATTTCACTAAGGCCGGCTGCAATGGCCATAGCGGCCTCCGCAATGGCTCCTAGCGTGCTAAGGATGGCTGTCGCCGTCGACACCTGAATAAAGCTAATACCGACTAACACGGACAGACCTTCCAAATCTTCACTATCTTCTGGACCAAATCCTTGAACCAATGCCCAGTGCTCCACCGGAACAATCAGGATCACTAAGATCACCAGTACCGCCGCCGAAGCCAAAAAGGCCACCGTACTCGAGAGATCATCCCCGCTACTCATGAAGATGGTTAGCGCTAAGACCAGCAGGCCCACCACCAAGGTCACTGGTAACGGTGGAAAATGAAAGGCCACCAAGACAATGGCCATAAATAACAGCCCAAAATTTAGTAGTAAAGCTAAAAACGACTGGAGACCCGCCTTGCCGCCCACCAAAATCATCAGCACCAGGAGAATGAGTCCTAATACATTAATAGTACTCATACGCGCACCTTCTTTTCCATGAATCGACTCGCCAAGTAACTCGCCAGTGGTACGGCCAGGACAATCCCAATCCCACTGATCAGGCTTTGTACGACGCCCATCGACATGTTCATCGAGAACGTGTAGCCCCAGCTATTGCCATTTTTGAGATACAGCATCACCATCGGGAAGGTATCCGCCACAAAGATGAAGAACAAGACGTTAATCAACGGTCCCATAATCGTACTGCCAATCTGGCGACCGGACTTGAAGACTTGTCCCGCCGACAGCTCTGGGCGTTCCCGTTTTAACGCAAACAGCGAGGAAATAATATCTGTCGATTCGTCCATCACCGCTCCCAAGGAACCTAGCAACGTTTCGGCCAAGAACAAGGGCCGGGGTAGCTGGGTGACGTACTGCATAGACTCATAGTACATTCCCTTTTCATGGGTAAAGTGAAAGACTAGCAGCGCAACAATAATGGACAGCGCCGTCCCACCTAGCGTGGTTGCTAACGTAATCACCATTTGACGATTGGCCCCCAACACTAACCACAACGTCAGCGTCGCGAAAACGACCGCGAGACTCCCAAAGATCCAGAGCACCCGCGCCCCCTGGGTTGAGCCGTTGAGCATAATCGCCATCAGGAATAAGACCCCGTTTACCGCCACGCTGAGAAAAGCCATGAAGCCACTGAATTGCATAATTAATAGGAGCAAACCGATCACTAGCCACAGCATCAATACTAGTGGCCCATCGCGTTTAGCATCTTTGACCGTAGCCGTGAGCTGCCCCGCTTGATGACGATGCAGGTTCACAAAGAGCTGACTTCCCTGGTGATAATGCTGATCCATGGCACCCGACAATGAATAAGTATTGGTGACCGTCAGCCGTTGCCCTTTATACTGACCATTGAGAATCCGACCGTGTAAGACCTGCTGCGTTTGGCGGTCAACATTGTGAAAGTCGTCCTCCTCCTGGCTGGTCTGCCCCGTTTGGACGCTGGTTACTTGCATGATGGGATCTTGGTAGAGTCCCGCATTGTGCTGCGTTCCCCAGACTAATAGGCCGCCGACAACGATGGCCAACAGCCACATTGTCAGCGTCACCTTTCTCTTCTTGCGTAAGTCCTGCATATTCCCAATCCCTTCTAACTTCTACCACATCAAATTCAATATACCACTTTCCGTGGCCCACCCCAGCGGCCAGCAAAAATTTTAACCAAATCACAGGAATCGCCGTTCTAACAACTCTACCAGGGGGTGAATTATTGGATAATCCCCGGCAGTACTTGCAATTTGCGAAGATAAACGATAGAATGATACCCGATTGTTATTTTAATTAAGCGAGGGTTTTTACAATGAGAAAAGCACATCCAAATGGCGTTCAAGGCCGTCGGAAGGTCAACCGTAAAAAGGACCGGAAGCGGCGCGACGAAATTTCAGATTTACAACGTTGGTTAAAGAACAAGAAGTAAATCTGACGCCTATACCATAAAACGCACTGACAATTTATTGTCGGTGCGTTTTATTTTGCCTTTTTTCAATACGTCTTGATCAGCAAACTTTAAGCTGGTGGTCGGCACCCTACTAGGCTTAGTCTTCCTGATCCCTAAGCAGGTGTCATGAGCGCTTATTTTTTCCTTTTAGTTTCCCTCAGACTATTCAGTGTGCCCATCACGCCAATTCCTAAAAGAATCCAATTTGATACTGTCAATTGAAGTGGCTCGCCTCTAAATATAGGCCACAGTATTAACACAATCAGACCCAAGCCAAACCAAAACCCCGCCGTTTTATAAAAGTGCTTATTAAAAGTAAAATTCATTTTCCTCACGCCTCTCAACAGCTAATCTGGAAACTGCAGGCTAATTATAATGAACTTTCCCTTAACAGCTGACTAATCACCTATTTAAAAGTTAAGTCACCAAAAAATTCGAAAATGCTGAGCGATATCTGACACACCTTATCAATGAAAAATGGTCCATTTTTACTATGATTTTAGCAACAAAAAAGGACCAAGCATCCGCTCAGTCCACAAAAATTAATCAACTACTAATACACTCGTCTTTGAATTATGAACCACATAACTCGTGGTGGATCCCATGATAGCTCGACCTAGCCCGTGAGCCCCAGAACGCCCAATTACCGTTAAATCAGTATTGAGTTCTTCTGGCAGCGTCACCGCGATCGTTGGCTTTGGTAAGCCGGTCTTGAACCGCGTTTCCACGGGAACCCCCGACTCCTTAACCTCTTCAACGGCGCTATCCAAGAATTTCGATGCGGCTTCCTTGAAGTGGGTCACAATTTCACTGCCAAATTCCGCGCCGTAGTGGGCATAGGTCTGATCACTAGCGACGGAAACGATGAACAGCTTTGATCCCAGCTTTTGGGCCAATTTGGTTGCCTCCACCAGTGCTTTGTGGGCATTCTTACTCCCATCCATTGGTACTAAGATCCGTTCATACATCATATCCCGTCCTTTCCATATTAAACCATCAATGTGGTATCGCTTTCAACACCTTTATCATAGCAATAAATAAGCCTAGTTGAAAGGTAAATGCACAAATTTTCACGAGATTTTTAGGGTTTCGCGCAAATGTTTAGCCGATTCTCATTCTCGCATTATTTCCCGTTTGTGGTAAGATAAATCAAATGACTGAATTAGAAGGATGGTTTCAAAAATCATGAAAAAGCTTTTACTGGGTACCCTAGGGTTACTTGCCTTAACTCTGGCCGGCTGCTCAAACAACCAACTTACCACCAAGAAGACCAGCTACCACCCGACCGCCCTGACCGCCGTGGTTAAAGGGAATGCTAGCGTCAAACGGGTCACCTACCAAATTGATCAGGGGCCAAAGCAATCCGTTAAGGTGCATAGCGGTGCTTATTTCTTCCAAGTTCCCGCCGCCACTAAGGATCAAACCGTAAAGATCTCCGCCGGCAGCGCTAAGAAGACTATCACGGTCAAAAAAGTCCGGGCGCTAGGCAACTACAAGACGCTCGCTGCCAAGTATAACCAAATGGTGGTCGCTTCTTACCTGCCAACCAAGGTGCAAAAACAATTACAGGACGCGCAAAAGACTCAGGCAGCCACTAAGAAGAAACTGACCGCCTTAGCTAAGACTGATCCAGCCGCCGCTGCAGCCGCTATGCAACAGCAACAAGCTGCGGCCAAGCAACTGCAAACGCAGATGGCTACCGCTAAGAAAAAGGCGAAGGATCAGCTTTTACCGACCACAACCAAAGATGGCGTAAAGAACCTGACCGCCACCAAGTACACCACGGTACGGGCCAACGTTCAGGACGGGAAGCTCATGGGATTAGCCATGATCACCCCGACCAAGCAAATGAAGACCAAGACCGGTCAGAAACAATTTGGGACGACGTTTGCCTTATTGGGAACCACTCTAAAGGCCAAACCCAAGTATGTGATCAACAAGTTTGAGAAGGTCTTGAAGGACGCCAAGAAGAAGAGTACGTCGACCACGACTAAGACGATCGAGTCTAATGGCATCCGGTTCAACACCGGCTTCTCTACCGACGATCTCTACATTTACATGACGAAGTAATTCAGCGACTAGAGTCTGGGACAAAACACCCAGACTCTTTTTGTGCTCCGAACGTATATGGCCGAAACGTGGAACCAAAGGCAGTCAACTCCGCTTAACCCCGATAGCCAAACAATCCAAGCCCGGGATTATTCGGCTATCGAAGCGCCGTTCATGCTCATTGACTAACCGCCTTTTGCTCCACTCTCTTTATGTTGGCAAACACTCGAATTCCCCCTAGTTAGCGCATACCCTAAACCAGATAACAAACTGAATTGCCCTAACCCACCCTCTCCAAGGGTAATCATTTTTATCCCTAGCAATCAGGCGGCATAATAACGGTATGCTGAGGTGGTGAATAGAGACGGCAATTCAGCACATCAATATTTGCCAAACCGGCTAGATTCGTTTTCAAGGGGGAGTTATTATGCAAAACGAAGAAAGAGTATTTGAAAATTTTCTGCGGCAGTATCGGGAGATTTTTCGAGTATTGATCAACGCGGCCGAACAACTTACTGGACAGTATTCAGTGAGCTTCGAGCAATATCTTCTGTTGAAGCAAATTCATGAGCAACGCAATATTACGCTCAGTGAATTGGCCGATTCCACGCGTACCACTCGTTCAGCCGCTGCCCGAAAGTTACGGGCATTGTTGTTAGATGGCTTTGTGGAGCAGGAAGCCAAGATGGACGACCGACGGGTAAAGTATTTGCGGTTAACTGACAAGGGGACAGCTGTCGAACACGATATCCATCAGGCATTTTTACAGAGCGCGGAGACTTGGAATCAGATTCCAACCAGCCTAACCGCTGCGGACATCACCGAGTTCTTCACTCAGTATCAGCAAAACATTGCGGTTTGGGATCGGAACCGGCCAAAATTTCAGCGGCCCATTCTCAATGCTAAACGCAACGTTGAGTAGTCTGTCACGTGATTAGCATTAAAGTTAGTTTCAACGATCGCGGGGGCTGAGCCGTTTGGTTCAACCCCCGCGATGCTTGTGACAAAAAAATTCCCTTTTATCTACAAAAGGGTTAACCTGTCACTAATGACTATTTTTAAGGAGGATTCCCTATGCGTATTAATCATTTTGCTTCTGATGCACCATCCGCTGCCGACTTTCCAGTTGACGAATCCCTGTTAACTCAGGACTTCTACGATGCTGTCAACGGCAAGTGGGCTGCTCAAGCCACGATTCCCGGTGACCACGCCTCGACCGGTGGCTTCATGGATTTAGCCGATAACATTGAACACACGTTAATGCACGACTTCAGCGACCTATTGGCCGGTAAATTAACCCCTGCTAATCCGGAAATGGCAGAGTTCAAGAAACTCTACGGCATGACCAGTGACTTCGCGCAACGGGAAAAGACGGGCACCGCCCCACTCAAACCGTGGTTAGCTAAGATTGAAGCCTTAAAAGACCTCGACGATCTCAGTGACCATCTGGCGGAATGGCACCGTTTAGGCCTGCCCGTTCCCGTGGGCGTCGGCGTTGAGCCCGATATGAAGGATACCAGTCGCTACGCCCTTTACGTGGATGCGCCCGACCTCTTCTTGCCTGATAAGACTTATTACAGCAAGGACAATCCCGCTGCCAAGCAGTTAATGCCGATCTTCACGCAAACGGCTACTAAACTACTTGAAATGTTGGGGTATGAGCACGTCAAGGCCACAACCATTGTGGAACAGGCTAAGTCCTTCGATGCTCAGATTGCACCGCACGTGAAATCCTCTGAAGAAGCTGCTGATTACGTCAAAGTTTACAATCCACGGAAATTGGCAGACGTTGATGCTAAGGTCAGCGCTCTCGATCTGACGGGTGCCATTACTGACTTGCTGCATGACACACCAGAAACGGTGATCTTACCACAGCCTAAATTCTTCGATGCCGTTGATGACATCGTTACCCCCGCTAACTTCGAGGCGATCAAGAGTTGGATGCTGGTGAACACTGCCTTTGACGCAACGGGTCTATTGACCGAGGAGTACCGGCAAGTGGGCGGTACCTACAGTCGTGCCCTGTCCGGTAAAAAGGAAGCCCGTTCACAAGAAAAGGCCGCTTACTACCTCGCTATGGGCAGCTTCTCCCAAGTTGTTGGTGACTATTACGGTCGGAAATACTTTGGTGAAACTGCTAAGCGCGACGTCCATGACATGGTGGTCAAGATGGCCAGCGTTTACCAGAACCGGCTCAAGACCAACGATTGGCTCAGCAAGGCCACACGTGAGAAAGCCATCGTCAAGTTGCAAAAGCTCACGATCAAAGTTGGTTACCCTGACAAGATCGATCCCCTGTACGCCAAGTTCAAGGTCGACACCACGAAATCCCTCTTCGATAATTTGCAAGACTTCAGCGAGATTATCCTAGCCGATCACTTCGCGCACTGGGGCAAGCCGGTTGATCGTGACAAGTGGGAAATGAGCGCTAGCACCGTCAACGCTTACTATTCACCAACCAACAACGAGATCGTCTTCCCTGCCGCAATCTTGCAGAAACCATTCTACAGTCTCGACCAATCCAGTAGCGCCAACTATGGCGGAATTGGGGCCGTAATCGCGCACGAAATTTCCCACGCGTTCGATAACAACGGGGCGCAATTCGATGAATTTGGGAACCTAAACAACTGGTGGACTGAGGCTGATCTCGCCCACTTCAAGGATCTGGCAAAGGCCATGATCAATGAGTTCGATGGCATCCCATTTGCCGGTCAAAAGGTTAACGGTAAACTGACGGTCTCCGAAAACATTGCCGATGCAGGTGGCTTGAGCTGTGCGCTGGAAGCTGCCAAGTCCGAAGACGACGTTGATCTACGGGCCTTCTTCATCAACTGGGGCAACATTTGGCGGATGAAAGCGACTAAGGAATACATGCAGCTCCTATTGTCAATTGATGTCCACGCCCCCGCTAAGCTACGGGCCAACGTGCAAGTCAAAAACTTGGCCGACTTCTACAGCACATTCAACGTGCAACCAGAAGACGCCATGTACTTGGCACCAGCTGATCGGGTAAAGATTTGGTAGTTGCCTGATCACTTAAAATCGCAATAACTTATAAATATAACGGATAAGACACCTCGTGCATGAATGAGATATCTTATCCGTTTTTTGTCATCTAAACCAGTCACACTCCGGCTGCCAGGGATTCCGCCTGCTGTGGGGACGCTTCAGACTGGAAGAACACCAGTCTTCTCGCTCGATTTGAAGCCACGAAAAATGCGTGTCTTCAAAGTCGCCCGTGCTGTAAAGCTGGTTAAAATCGCCAGCTAACACCACTTTCACGGCCGGCTCCATCCCTGGCCTCCTCCGGCTCTGATTGTGGTTTTCCACGACAATCGTTAAGAAGCGTGGTTACCTAACATTTTCAGCTCGACCAATAACGATCATAACGGCTACTACCTCAGTTGTCTAAGAGTATCCGTGTTAGCCGCAAGGTCGGTAGATATGGGCTCAGGCGCGTCGTCCTACTTAGCAGTGAGCGGACTTCTCGCTGGCTTAGTAGAAAACCAAGCTTGGAGACTCGGTACTTTCGAGGCTTCAAGTTGCGTTCGTGCCGTTCCAGCCCATATCTGTCGACCGGTAAGTCGTAAGGAACCACCACGTTGCCCAATCTTAATCGGTTCTACTGCAGTTCGTCGTATAAAAAATGAGGTCGAGACACGCTCGACCTCATCACTAGCTTATTTAACTGTCGGTAGCGTGCTCTCACGCTCAATCAGCTTCGTGCCAATTGTCACCCGTTGCGGTGTACTACGGCCCGACTGTAAGCGGTCAGCCACCAAATCAGCGGCTTCTGCGCCCAGCATCTCCGTATTCACGTGGACGCTACTTAATTCTGGAAAGACATACTTGGCAATGGTCGTGTCGTTAAAGCTGAAGAGACTTACTTGTTCTGGCACCGTGATGCCATTTTCACGTAAAGCCTTCAACGCTCCGGCCGCCATGGGGTCGTTTGTCACGAAGAATGCCCGTGGCAAATGCTTACCCAAGCGTGTGATCGCTGCCTGCATTTGCTCGTAGCCCGACTCAGACGTGTAGTCGCCAGTGAAAACCAGCTTGGGATCAAACACCCCGCGGGACTGCATCTCCTGGCAATAGGCCGTGTACCGTGGGTCGATCACCGCCAATTGATCATCGGTGGTCGATTCGCTCCCACAGATCAACCCAATCTCTCGCTGATCATGCTGCCAGAAGAAATCAACGACCTGCTGCACAGCGATGTCAAAGTCTGTCACCACGCTATCATAGCCGTGGGCCAGCTGATCTTGATCGACAAAGACCAAGTTAGCCGTTAGCTGGGACAGCGTCGTCACCTGCTCGTCACTGAATTTACCAATCGCAATCACGGCATCGACGTCTGGATCAATCGCCTGTAGATTATTTTGGAACGTCCGCGTAGCCAGCATATTGAGCTGCTCACACCGCTTCTCTAAGCCCAACCGGATCGCCATGTAGTACAGGTCATCCAATTCTTTAGACTTTGAATACCACTGGACAATGGCAACCCGCAGCTGCTTAACTGGTGCATTGGCCCGACGCTTGGACTTCGTGTAATTCAGGTTCTCGGCGACCTCGAAAATTTGGTTTCTGGTCGTTTCACTCACCGATAACGTCCGGTCATAATTCAAGACCCGCGACACGGTTGCTAGTGACACCCCGACTGTATTCGCAATATCTTTTAACGTGGCTGCGATCGCCATCATCTCCTGATCATGTTTAGAGTTGCGCGATAAATTTATCTAGGGCCGCTTGTCCCTGAGCATCCCGTTTGAAGACCCCTGCATCAGCTAATACCCGAGCAAACGTATTGCCAATCGCTTGATGCACAACGGCCGTCACGTTATCTGCAGTAATGGTCTGTTGGCGTTTCAACTGATCAGCCCAAGCTTGGTGCATTGGGGCAATCTGGTTGGGCTGGTCCAGCAGGTACTTGCTGACCTCTGCCATTTCTGACTTCAATCGAGCAGGTAGAATGGCCCGTCCCATCACTTCGATTAACCCAATATTTTCACGCTTAATGTGCTGAACATCCTGATGCGGATGGAAAATACCGTCGGGATACTGAGCCGACGTCTGATTATCACGCAAGACCAAGTCTAACACATAATCGTCCCCATCACGGTAAGCAATTGGGGTAATCGTATGATGGCGAGTACCGTCTGTGTAGGCGCGAACGTCAACGCTCTCATCGGAGTAATCAATCCAGCTCTTCAGAATCTTCGTTGCCGCCGTAATCAAGGGCTCTGGTTGTTCGCCGCGCAGCCGAATATCCGTCATCGGCCACTGCACGATCCCAGCTGTCACACCAGCGACGTTAACGTCAATCGACCGATCCAACGGTGCCTTCATCATTGGGAAGGTATGCTTGCCCCCCTGATAGTGATCATGGGTCAACATAGACCCACCCACGATCGGCAAATCAGCATTGCTGCCCACGAAGTAAGTCGGCAGCTGCCGGACAATTTCTAACAAGTTGGTAAACGTATGTTGATTAATGACCATTGGCCGATGTTGTTTAGCCAAGAAGATCGCATGTTCAGCGAAGTAGGCATACGGGGAGTATTGGAAGCCCCAGGTTTCACCACCTAACATCATCCGAATAATCCGGTGGTTACTTCGTGCCGGATAACCTAAGCGGCCTAAATACCCTTCGTTGGTCATGCATAGCTGGTCCAACGGGTAACTTACCTGCTTTTGCGTTTGAGCAGCCGCAATGGCCTTCGGATCCTTTTCCGGTTTCGACAGGTTAATGGTGATCTCTAGCTCACCAGCTGGCGTCTTTGCGGGGAAGACCACGTTGCGGGCAATGTTCCGGGTTTTAATATAATTGTTGGCCTGACTCAGTTGGTAGAACCAGTCAGTTGCCGCACTGGGACTCTGTTGATACCGATCCCAAAAACCCCGGTTGACCGCTGAAGGTAGCGGCGTCATCAAATCCATTAATTGTGATTCCAGGATTTCTCGTGGGCTCGGCGCATCTTCAATCTTGCCATTCGCCACGGCCGTATCAACCATCGCGGCGACCAAATCAATGGGATCGGCACTCACTGCCGCTCGCGCTGTCCCGTCACCAATCAAGGCAAAGATCCGGTTGGTCACGTACTGCCGATCTAGCTCTGTATAGGGCGCTGGTGAACTCACGATTGCGTCAATAAACGTTTGAATTGTATCCTGTGCCATTACTTAACCGCCTCGTTTTGATCATCATAGCCAGCTGGATGCTTCTGCTTCCAATTCCAAGCCGTCCGGATGATGTCTTCAACGTTGTCAAATTGTGGTTGCCAATTCAAGATCTTCCGCGCCTTATCACTCGCAGCGATCAACGTGCTAGGATCACCAGCCCGCCGTGGGGCCATCTTGGCAGGAATTTCCTTCCCGGTAACTTTACGTGCCGCTTCCAGCATTTCTTTGTTGGAGAAGCCAGTAGAAGAGCCCAAGTTAAAGGCATCGCTGTCGTGACCTGCCTTGAGATATTCCAGCGCTAAAATATGCGCATCAACTAAATCAACGACGTGAACATAGTCGCGGATGTTAGTCCCGTCTTTAGTAGGGTAATCGCCACCGAAGATCGACAATTCTTTGCGTTCGCCCGCAGCGACTTGCAGAATGATAGGGATTAAGTGGGTTTCGGGATGGTGATCTTCACCAATGCTCCCGTCTTCCTTGGCACCAGCCACGTTGAAGTACCGCAGCGCGATGAACTTGATGCCGTAAGCTTCGTCAGCCCACCGCATAATCTTTTCCATCATTAGCTTACTTTCACCATATGGATTGGTTGGCACTTGTGGGTCCGTTTCCTTAATTGGAATCTGCTTAGGTTCACCATAAGTCGCCGCCGTCGAGGAGAAGATAATGCGTTTAACGTTATGCCGGTGCATCACTTCAAGTAAGGAAACCATCCCCGTCGTGTTGTTATCAAAGTACTTCAACGGCTTTTCCATAGATTCCGGAACGATTGAGAACGCGGCAAAGTGCATGACGCCTTCGATATCTTCCTTATCGAACACATCATTCAGGAACTTTTGGTCCCGCACGTCCCCTTCGTAGAACCGAGCTTGGGGGTTAACTGCGGCCCGGTGTCCCGTTACCAAATTATCGACAACAGCAACATCGTAACCTTTTTCTACTAAACGATCTACGGCGTGTGACCCGATGTAACCGGCGCCACCTAAAACTAAAACTGTCATTGATCAATTCCTCCTCAATTATGTCTGTCGTTAGCTAACTTTATTTTAACCTGACTCTCAATTTTAATTAAGTCCAATCGCCAAAGATTCCTGTTTACTTTTGCAATTCCTTAGGACCATCCGCAATCTCTGCGACGTAGAATTCGGCTGGATGACCGATCGTTGCTTCGTAGACTTGGCCGACTTTAGCCTCAAAGTCCTTGACGTTGGCTTTCTTGACGATGGCAATCGCACAACCGCCGAAGCCGGCACCCGTCATCCGCGCACCCAAGACGCCAGGTTGTTGCCAAGCGGTCTCAACCAACGTGTCCAGTTCCTTCCCGGTTACGGCAAAGTCGTAATTAAGGGAAACGTGCGAGGCATTAATCAAGTGGCCGAAGCTCACCAGGTCATTGTCTTGCAACGCCTTAAAGGCCTTCAGGGTCCGTTGATTTTCAAACACCGCATGCCGGGCCCGTTTAATCAACGTGTCATCGTTAATCAGATAAGCATTTTGGTCAAATTGATCTTCGTCCAAGTCGCCTAACGTCTTAATATCTAACTTAGTTTGCAACCGGCGCAAGGCTTCTTCACACTGCGCCCGGCGTTCGTTGTACTTAGAATCCGTCAACTCCCGACGCTTCTTCGTGTTCATGATCACCACGACGTTGTCACCCAAGTTGAGGGGCGCATATTCGTAGGCCATCGTATTGGTATCCAGCAGGATGGCTTGATCCTTCTTCCCCATCCCGATGGCAAATTGATCCATGATCCCGGTGTTTAAGCCAAAGTAGTCATTTTCAACTTGTTGGCCCACCTTGACCATTTCAACTTCATCCAACTTCATGCCATAAGCGGCGTGCAGGATCTCCCCCATCAACATTTCCATTGACGCGGACGATGATAGGCCCGAAGCATCTGGCAAATTACCGTGGACAAACAAATCAAATCCGTGGTCAATCGTCAAATTTTGCTTAGCTAACTCGAACAACATCCCTTTCAGGTAGTTGGCCCAATTGTCAGCCTTATCAAACGCTAAATTGTCGAGGGAGAAAGTCAGCATCCCCGCGTCCGGCACGTTAGCTGAATAAACCCGGAACTGTCGATCATCTCGATCGGAGTAAGCAGCGTAGGTTCCCATACTGATCGCAGCTGGGAAAACGTGTCCCCCGTTGAAATCAGTGTATTCACCGATCAAATTGATACGGCCGGGAGAGAAGAACACCCGCTGTGGTGCGACGTTAAACTTTTCTTGGTATTCAGTTGCTAAGCTGGTGAAATCCATGGCGATTAACTCCTTATAAATTTTTAGTAAAACTTTACTGTTATTAGCATAGTCGCTTTTAATAACATTGTCAATTAATTTTTAAAGCGCTTTCTTTTTTTTGTTAACACTAACCACGAATGGCTTGGCATTGGCCCCTCAATCAATATGCCAATCATCTTACCTTCATAGTTCTACAGAAAAACCCCAGATACTTATTCTGAGGTTCTCCACATTTTAACTAATTATTCAATTCAGCTTTCTTATCAGCCGCTTCTTCAGCATTTTCAGTCTTAATTTTCTTTTCCAACTTCTTCACGATTTCCGCATGCTTCTTTTCGGATAAGGTGACCTTGAACTGGTAGATCAATGCCGATACCACCAATAAAATCATTGGCATGTAGAAGATAAAGGAATGGAAGATGAACATGCCGTGAGCCGTAATTTCACTGGGCTTGGTATTACCCGTCATCCCTGCTTGAACCGCAGCGATAACTACAATTCCCGTCGAGAAGGCCCCGGCTAACTTATCAATCAAAGGCCGCACGGACAACGTTACGGATTCGTTCCGCGTCCCATTCTTCCATTGTCCATATTCCACACTATCGGTAATGGTCATTAGCGCTGCTAAGAAGATCATTGGGTATGGGAAGAAGAAGATCGCATCCGCAATGTACATCATGATCGCACTAGTGCCGGCAAAGTTGAACAGCAGGTAGCCCACTAACATCATGCAGATACCGCCGACGTAAACCCCACGCCGCGTGATCTTGGCAACGATGATTGGAAACAGGGGAACGGAAACGATTCCTAAGATAGCCGTCACACCGCCGATGACACTATAAGCATTTGAATTGCCAATGACATAACGGAAGTAGTAGATCAACAGTGAATTCGTGACCACGTAGCTCAATGCGAAGAGCAGGTAAGAAAAGCCTAACCACATCAATTGGTCATTTTCACCAATCACTTTGAAGACGTCCCGGAAACGCGTCCGTTCCGTATTCTGCCGAATTAAGCTCTTGGTCTCTTTCGTCCCAAAGAAGGTAGCCAAGGCCCCTAACAGTGAAACCAGGCCAATAACGATGGCAAAACCTAACCAACCAGCACGGGTCTGCGTATCACCATGCGTGCCGGAGAACTTCTGTGAAAAGTAAATAACCAGCGGCATAATTACAATAATGACCCCTTGGGAACCTAAGGTCGACCCGAAACGGCCAACTGTCCCAAACCGGTTACGAATCTTAGTATCCACACTCAAGGCAGGCAACATGGACCAGAACGAAATGTCTTTGAATGAGTAGAAGATATCCATGATCACAAAGACAATCCCGAATACCAGAAAGTAAAGCGAGGTATTCGAATCCGCCAAGCCAAACAGACTGGAGAACATCAGAATCAGTCCCACTGAACTGACAATGGCCCCGGCTAACAGCCATGGCTTGAATTTCCCTATTTTGGTGTCGGTATTATCAACCATCCCACCGATCATAGGGTCAAAAGCAATTTCAATTAACCGAATGACCACCACCATCGTCGTCACAATACCGGCTTCAGCAGCGGAACCTTTTCCAACAAACAAGGCACTGGTTACAAAGATAGCAAAATAAGTATTAAGTGTTGCGTAGAAGGCATCGTGTCCAAACGCCCCTAAAGCATATGAGAGATATTGCTTAACCATTGCTCTTTCCTCACCTTTCAACGATCGACTTATTTCTAATCACCAACGGCCGCACTAGCTTAGTGATACCGATGTTCAATGATCTTTGACAAAACATCTTCCCGTTGCTGTGCTTTAGCCATATCAAATCGAGTTTCTTCCAACTTGTTAAAGTCTTGCGCGAGTAACGTGGCTTCCAGGTAAAGGGTCAGCTGTCGCTTAATGTACAGCTTATTTTCTTCATCTGGATACTGGGTATTCCCGCCCAAAACAGCCGCAGCAAACTTCTCTGGATTCAACGTAATCTTGTCATTCTTAGCCATCTTGACACACCTCTATTTTCCAAAATATATGAGACTAATTCTAGCGGTAAAAGAGACACTTGCATTTAACTAAAATGAAAGCGCTTTACGGTCCTTATTCTAGGCACTTAGGGGGCTTAATGCAACCACTTTTATTGTGAAAAATATTCATAGTATCGTGTGATTGAGCAACGTTGACCAGTTGCAACCGGTTGTCTAATTTTGATAAAAACTTTAGTAAAGCAATTAGTAAAGCGCTTACTTATGGTCGATGCTCGCTGAAACTCTTTTTAATCCGATGAAAGCAAGTGAAAGGCTGGTGTGGCTGATCAACAACCGTTTGCCCAAAAATCACCAACTTTTCTGGAATAAAAAACAGCTAGCCCCAACGGACTAACTGCTCTCATGTTTAGAACTTACTAATCTCGCTTCACTCGATAACGAACATGATAGTTGTATCTCAGTCGTCTGAAAACACTGTGTCAGCCGAGAGGTCGGCAGATATGGGCTCAGGCGCGTCGTTCTACTTAGTCAGTAAGTGAATTGCTTACTGGCTAGTAGAAAACCAAGCTTGGAGACTCGGTATTTTCGAGGCTTCAAGTTGTGTTCGCACCGTTCCAGCCCATATCTGCCGACCGGTAAGGCGAAGAAAACACAGTTTTAGACCAACTGTGATGACCTACTTCACTGAATCGACGTACTGCTTCAATGCCGCTTCGTAGCCGGCAAGCCGCTTTTGCGCTGCTTTATCGGTCTGATCGCTGGTTCCAATATAGAACTTAACTTTAGGTTCCGTCCCAGAAGGCCGAATGCAAATCCAAGTGCCGTCGTCTAGCCAGTACTTCAAGACGTTGGACTGTGGCAGATCAATCTTGCTGGTCGTGCCATCTACTTCAGTCTTGGTGCTAGTCGAGAAGTCTTCAACCGTCGTGATCGCGCTGTCACCGAAGGACTTCGGTGCATTTTCGCGGAATTCACTCATCAAGTGGGCCATTTGATCGGCGCCATCGACACCAGGGAACTCTTCAAACGTGGTCTTCTCAGCAAAGTAGCCGTAGGTCGCGTACAGTTCCTGAATTCCATCGTACAGGGTCATCCCCCGTTGCTTGTAGTCAGCGGCGACTTCTGCCAATAGAACGGTGGATTGAATAGCATCCTTATCCCGGACGAATGGCTTGATCAGGTAACCGTAACTTTCTTCAAAACCAAATAGGAAGGTGTGGTCATGGTTGGTCTCATACTGATGAATCTGTTCGGCGATAAACTTGAAGCCCGTCAGAACATTCTTCATCTCAACGCCATAAGCCGCCGCAATCTTCGTGGCCAGTTCAGTTGATACAATCGACTTCACGACCCGTGAGTTGGCTGGCAACTGCCCCGCCGCCTTGCGTGCCTTTAGGATGTAGGCCAGTAAGATTGAGGCGATTTGGTTCCCGGTCAACAATTGGTAATCACCACTAGGTTCCCGTACCGCGGCCCCTAACCGGTCTGCATCGGGGTCGGTCGCAACCAAGAGGTCAGCGCCTTCCTTTTTCCCCAACGCAATCGCCATGTCAAAGGCTTGGGCAAATTCCGGATTAGGGAATGGCACCGTTGGAAATTCAGGATCGGCAATGGCTTGTTCTGGAACCATGGTGAAGTTCTCAAACCCGGCGCCCCGTAAAGCCCGTTCGCCGATGACTTTCCCCGTCCCATGAAGTGGCGTGTAGATCAGTTTCATCGTTTTCCCCACGGATTGAATTAAATCGGGGTTGATCGTCACGCTTTCGACGTTTTTCAGGTAAGGTTGATCGACGTTTTCACCAATGATCTGCATCGTCTTGTCAGCTCGCAGCTGTTGTTCGTCGGCTACTTTAATGTCAAAGACATCCTTAGCTGATCGGACAAAATCCGTGATCATGTCGGACGCCTTAGGTGGCATTTGCCCGCCATCTGGCCCGTAGATTTTATAGCCGTTGTATTGCTTCGGATTGTGGCTCGCGGTAATCATGATGCCCATCGCTGTATGTAAATGCCGAACGGCAAACGACAATTCTGGCGTAGGCCGGAGATCATCAAACACAAAGCTAGGGATATTGTGTGCTCCCAAAACGTGAGCCGCTTCATGGGCAAACTCCGTTGAATGGTACCGGGAATCAAAACTAATGGCAACCCCGCGTTGCTTGGTTGCTTCATCCAAGGTATCCAGATAACGGGCAACCCCTTCAGTTGCTTGCCGTACCGTGTACACGTTCATCTGCCCAATTCCAGGGCCCATGACGCCACGCATCCCAGCGGTTCCAAAGCTCATGGGACCACTAAAAGCCGCCTCCAATGCCTTAGGATCATCCGCGATTGCGTCTAATTCCCGCTTGATGTAAGGAATCATCGTGGGTTGTTGTTGCCAAACTCGATAATTATCTTGCCAACTCATCTAAACCTCTCCTTTTTACTTAACGTTTTATCTGGGTGGCTATGATACTGCCTCACTAGGCAGCTTAGCGTGAACCCAGACACCATCGCCAGTTAGCACATCATTTGAGCCACTCCCCGATGTGAACTGGAAATTAAGAATCAACATCACTACTATACCAGCAACGACGCAAACTTTATACCAGACAGACCGAAGTTTAACCCAGCTACTCGCTAAATTCCGGGTCTTCTTTAACGATTATCGCGCCACACTACGGACGACGCCAAGCCTTGATTTAATCCTTGTTATCCGCCAAATATTGATAAGCAATCGTGTGGGTGACTGGGCGATTGGCGGGCAGAACAATGTCGCCGAAGTCAGCGTGATGAATTGCATCTGGCAACGCTTGGGCCTCCAAGGCTAACGCATTGTAATCCCGGACCTCTGCGCGTTTAGTATCCGTGGGGTTAGCCGTGAAGACGACCAAGCCGTCACGATCAGAGTATACCGCAACCCGGCGGTGACCCGCGGCATCCCCGATAGCGGCAATTGGCGTGGTGGCACTTGGCTTGACCACAAAGGCGTCATCGTATTCGACTTTACCGTCTTTCTTGAGTTGTGCTAACCCATCCGCAATCGTCCGTGGTTGGCTGAAGTCATAACCCGTGCCAGCCGTTGGCAACTTTTTACCGCTAGGTGTTTTATCCGCATTAAGTTCCAGCCGTTGATTGCCACTCAGCAACAACCATTGTTGATCAATACTGCGTTGATCATCGGTCACGTTAAAGTAGGTGTGAATCGTCGGGTTAAACAGCGTGTCCGCATCACTATTCCCCGTAAAACTGATTTCTAGCCGATTATCGGCCGTCAAGGTGTAGGTGATGCTGGTGGTTAACGTCCCCGGGTAACGATCCTCAGCTGGCGTCACCGTATGGGTCAGAACAACGCTAGCCGTGTCAGCCGTCTTTTTGGTTTCACCGGACCAGTTCACGTTTCTAAAGCCGTGGGAACCCCCGTGAATGGCATTCTTGCCCTCGTTGGCTTCCAACTGAACCGTCTGACCATCGAGATCAAACTGCGCACCGGCAATTCGACCAGCGCCCCGGCCTAAAGCTTGGCACAAGCAGTATCCATTGTGGTCGTAAGCGGCAATATCCGACTCACCGACCACTAATTGTTGGCGCCGATCGCCTTCAACAACACTGAATTCTTGCAGAGTGGCCCCCCAAGTCAAAACGCTCACTCGCGTCCCTTGTTGATTAGTTAACAGGTACTTGGTGACGGGTTGTTCTGCGATAGTCCCAGCAACTTCTTGCGTAATTTCCATGATTGCTTTCCTCCAATTTAGAATCCGTTTTCATTGTATAATAATCAGCTGGTCAGTACCAATTTATTTGTGACGATCAATGTGCCTTCCCACAACCTTTTACTCGTAAAAATACTGACACTTTTACTGGACTTATCATTTGATTATTAGCCTGAATTATTCACCAGAAACTCCAAAATCCCCATCAAACACATGATTCAAGTGCTTGATGGGAATTTTACGTTTTCACCTTTTAAGTGCAGAAAAAGAGCCTCAGCTCTGGT
>NZ_JAAXLK010000023.1 GCF_012641185.1 Levilactobacillus tujiorum | reverse complement strand
TACGATTCACCACGATCACTAAGATAGTCTTCGACAGCTTTAATCTTATTTTCAACTGAAACAACCATGATTTATACCCCTCTAGTTTGTTCCAACTTTTGGGGTACGGGTCAGAACCGTGTCTTCAAATTCGCCCGTACTGTAAAGCTGGCTGGAAAATCGCCAGCTAACACCACTTTCACGGCCGGCTCCATCCCTGGCCTCCTCCGGCTCTGGTTGTGTTTTATCAAAACAACAGGTGGAGAATACGGCTACTCTGGTAGTTTCACTTCAGTCGATAACGGACGTGACAGCCATTATCTCAGTCGACCAAGAGTACTATGCAAACCGATTTCAGCTCAATCTTCCTTTGGTTCAGCTGTATTTGACTTACGAACTAGCTGAACCACCCGCAGTCAGAACTCAGCAAACAGAAATTGCCAACTTCCACGTAGCCGTGAGTGAGTCAAATTTGGACTCAGCCGTGGAATTTACCAAGTGATCTTCTTGGTAAATGGCGACTTGAAGACGGTTTTTTCGGCTTCAAGCGAGGGACAAGACCGCTCTGTGGCTTGTCCCGTCCTCCCCGCCGCGTTCCAGTCCAAATTTGAGGAACGGTAAGGCGGCAGGAAACCGCCACGTTGCCCAGTTTTAGTCCGACTGTTATTACTCTTTCAACCTTTAGATCAGTAAAATAAGCCAATGTTCCATGGTTATTTACCGTCCCGTTAAGCGGATACTAACGCATTCACCAGCTTCAATGGCTGGTCAACCTGTTAACCATCACTAGGGGCGAACAAAAACGGGCCGCCGATTCACTCACAAAGTAGTGAACCGGCGGCCCTAAGTGCCACGACACATTCCCTTCGCAAGTTCCAACTTGACAGGTTCCAAGGGATCACGGGTTCTCCCGCATCTCAGTCCATCGTGGACACCCCTAGTGTTCTGGTTAATTCCAGCATAACAGGTTTTTCGGCCACGTCAACGATTCTCGTGTTACCGGGTAATCTGTTCAGCCGTCTTACCAATAAGTTGCCACAGGTGATCCATGGCCTTATCCGAGAGAAAACGTCGCGCCCACAAGACTTGGCTCCCAGCGCCGGCTGAATACCGCGTCTTGGGCCGGCGAGCCAGCGCCGCCTTATCCACCAACCGGGCTATCACTTGCGGCTTACTCGAGAATTGTTTGACTGCTTTTAAAATTGCTGCCGCACGACTCGCCCCGGCTTCATACGGGCCGTGCGCCGAGGTGGCCCGCAGATGATCCGCCGCAATATCGGCCCACTCCGACTGGATCGCACCCGGCTCAATTACGGCCACGTGAATGCCCTGGGGTGCGAGTTCCAACCGCAACGCATCTGACAAACCTTCCAGCGCAAATTTAGACGCCACGTACCACGCCCCAAACGGCTGGGCCACCTTGCCATCCACCGAAGTCACGTTGACAATTCGACCGGCGTGTTGCTGCCGCATCATGGGGAGCACCGACTGAATCAACCGGGCAGCGCCAAACAAGTTCACATCGAATTGATCTTGCGCTTGTTCCAGGGGCACCTCTTCCACGGCACCCATCAGGCCATAACCGGCGTTATTGACTAAAATATCAATTCTGCCCGTCTCGCTGACAATCCGATCCACCACATGTTCCACGCTGTCAGCGTCGGTGATATCCAACGCCAACGTCGTAATCCCCAGATCGTCCAAGTCGTTCATCCGACTGACGCGCCGAGCCCCTGCATAAACGGTAACCCCATTACGATGCAGACTGCGGGCAATCGCATTGCCAATTCCTGATGACGCTCCCGTAACTAACGCAACTTTTCGATGTGACATTTCATTTACCTCCTAATTTGACGGACCAACTAACTGTTTTCGTTCATTATAAAATTCCCGGTAAGCCCAGTAACAGGCCAAGACCGACCCAATACTCGTGGCCGACATTAGCATGAAGACCACCATGATCTGGTATTTAATCGCCCGCACGGGATCAACCCCCGCGAAGATCAACCCGGACATCATCCCCGGTAGGCTCACAATCCCCATGGTCTTGGCGGAATCAATCGTCGGTTGCATCCCCGTCTTGATGCTGGCGCGCACAATATCTCGCGATGCATCCTTCAAATCGGCGCCCAGCGCTAGTTTTTCCAGCACCGCTTGGCGTTCCTGCTTGAACTCCGCGTTGAGATTACGGTAGCACAAGCCAATCGCCACCATCGAGTTGGACGCGATCATCCCGGAGATGGGCACCATTTGTGACGGGATAAATTTAATGGCCCCCGCTAACATTAAGACGCCCAGCGTAACGCCGGTACTGATCAGAATCGCCCCCAATGAAATGGGCAGCGCCCGCGGAATCCCTTGGCTACGCTGTTTGGCATTGTAGCTGGCATTAAAGATGATGATTAAAATTAACGTGGCCGTTAGCCAAATACTATTCACTCGAAACACGTATTTCAACAGGTACCCCACCACAAAGAGTTGGACAACGGCACGGACCACGCCGATGATCATGTCGCGGTCAATCCCCAATTTTTCGTGCCAGCCAATAGCCAAGGCGATCATCACGAGGCCCAATGCCAAGATCAGTGACTGATTATTTACCGCTAAATTCATTGCGCACCTCCCACCAGGCGTCCATCGGCCAAGGTAACCAGCCGTTTAGCCGCATCAATCTCCGCCTGATCATGCGTGATGGCGACGATCGTGATCCCGTCATCGACGTTAAAATGCCGAATCATCGACCAGACAAACGCCTTGTTATCAGCATCTAGCCCGGCCGTCACCTCATCTAAAATCAACACTTCTGGGTAGATCATCACGTTGCGGAGTAAGGCCACCCGCTGGCGCTGACCACCCGACAGGTCTACCACGGCCTTATCGAGATCAGCAGCTGTTAAGCCGACGTATTTCAGCGCCGTCACTGCTCGTTGCTGGTCAAAGGGCAGCTGCCGAATTTGATAAGGAAACTGGAGATTGTTCCGCACCGTTGCGCCAAACAAAGTCGGCTGTTGAAAGCTATACGATACTCGGCGCCGGTAAGCAATCGGGTCATAGTCATCAATTGAGCGTCCCGCAAAGGACAACTCACCACTGGTACGGCTCAACAGCGACGCCATGATTCTAACCAACGTTGATTTACCGCCGCCGGATGGTCCGGTTAACGTGACCCATTCGCCCTGATCAATCGTCAGGTTAATGTCCTGTAGAATCGGGGTGTCCCCAACTTGATAGCCCACCTGCTTTAATTCCAACAGACTCACGGGCCTCATCTCCTCTCAATGCTTCTTATGTAGCCTGACTGGCTACTGTGTCCTGTACCCTCCGCCTTACCGTTCGCCAACTTTGGGCTGGAACACTGTGGGCGGACGGCTAGAGCCACAGATGCTAAACCATACCATCACCTGCGGCTGCCAACGATTCCGGCTGCTATGGGGAACGTCTGCGGCCTGAGGAGCGGTCCTCCGACTCGGTTCGAAGCCTGACCAAGCCCGTCAGTCTCCAAACACGTCCCACGCTGTAAACCGAGTGAGGTACCTCGGTCAACAGCGTCGACACAGCTGCCTCCATCATTGGCCTCCTCCGGTTACGCTACCATTCAACCGCAATATTAGCGTCAACGCCACTCGATTGCATGGGTTCTCACAGTTGTTCCAACATTCTATGTAGCCGTGAGTGAGCCAAATTTGAATTCAGCCGTGGGAGTTACCAAGTGTTCGCTTGGTAACTGGCACCTTTGAAACGTGGTTTTCGGTTCAAAGCGAGGCTGGAGACCGCTCTTAGGCTCCAGCCGTCCCGCCCACAGCGTCCCAATTCAAATTTGGTGAACGGTAAGGCGCGTGCTACCGCCATCTTTCAATCCCCACACAGCGTCAAAGACAATAGTTCTCACGCGTTACATATAAATCGATTATACCTAAATGCCACTAGCTTGCCTATGGAAACGGCTTCATTTATCCGAAAAACCCTCGCAGCCCCGGGGACCGACAAAGTTTGGTATAATGTTCAAGACCGTAACTGTTCGGAAGTACCGATTCATGGTATGCAAGTCAACCTAATTAGGAGAAAATATGGCAAATTTTGATTCAAAGTCTCACCGCGGTAATTATAATAACCGCAACACTCACCGCCAAGCTGGCGGCAATCACTATCGCTCAACTAACCGCCGCCACGAAACGCCGCAGGTTCAAGTCGAAGTTGGGCAACGTTTTCCTTTAACCATCAAACGGATGGGGATCAACGGGGAAGGCATCGGCTACTACAAGCGCATGGCCGTCTTTGTTCCCGGCGCCCTTACCGATGAAGAAGTCGTCGCCGAGGTTACCAGCGTGGCAACCCGTTACTTACGCGCCAAGGTTCACCGGATTCGTAAGACCAGCCCCCACCGTGTGGAACCTCGCGACAGCTATGCCGATCAAGTCGGGGGCTTCGAATTGGAACATTTAGACTACCCTGCCCAATTAAGATTCAAGCGAGACGTGGTCGCCCAAGCCCTGGAACGCTACCAACCAGAAGGCTACCGGCACTACGATTTGCGCCCAACTCTGGGCATGGATGACCCTTACGCCTACCGCAACAAGGCTCAATTTCAAGTGCGCCGCAACGCCGAAGGCCAGGTTGAGGCCGGCCTATACGCCGAACGCAGCCACGACCTCGTCGACCTGCCAACCTGTTCCGTCCAAATGCCCGTGACGATGCACGTCATGCGGGCAGTCGTGGGCATGCTCCAAGATCTCGACATGCCCATCTATGATGAGGAACAAGGCTCTGGGATCGTCAAAACTCTGGTCGTTCGGGCCGCAGCTCACACCGACGATGTCCAATTGGTCTTCATCACCAATTCGCCGAAATTACCACACAAACACGACCTGCTCACGCGAATTGCCGCGGAGTTACCAGAAGTGACCTCCGTCATGCAAAACGTCAATCCGGGCAAGACCTCCCTAGTTTGGGGCGACGACACCCGGCATTTGGCGGGCGCCGAAGCCATCACCGAAAAGATTGACGGTTTGGCATTCAAGCTCTCCGCACGGGCCTTTCTCCAGT
Organism: Levilactobacillus tujiorum; assembly: GCF_012641185.1. Classification (GTDB taxonomy): domain Bacteria; phylum Bacillota; class Bacilli; order Lactobacillales; family Lactobacillaceae; genus Levilactobacillus; species Levilactobacillus tujiorum. Next base: position 37,419 of record NZ_JAAXLK010000023.1, on the reverse strand, counting down.
TGAATCCTTACCAGATGGAAGTCCTCTACGCCGAAGCCAAGAAGGCCTTGAACCTACAACCCGGCGAAAATGTCGTTGATGCTTACTCCGGGATTGGAACCATCGGCTTGTCCCTGGCCAACGTGGCCGAGGAAGTCCGGGGGATGGAAGTCATCCCCGAGGCCGTTGCCGATTCCAACGAAAACGCCGCGGCCAATGGCATCACGAACGCTCACTACGAGTTAGGCACCGCCGAAGAGCTCTTACCAAAATGGGTCATGGCTGGTTTCCATCCCGATGCCATCGTGGTTGATCCTCCGCGCACCGGCCTGGACGCCACCCTGATCGAAACGATTTTGGCCGTTCGTCCCACCAAGCTGGTCTATGTATCCTGCAACCCATCGACCCTCGCCAAAGATCTCGTTGAACTCGCGCACGACTATCATGTGGACTACATCCAATCAGTCGACATGATGCCGCAGACGGCCCGCTGTGAAGCGGTTGTGAAGCTCAGTCGCCGTAGTTAATGATCCCACTAGCTTTGTGGGGATAAATAGATTAATAGGCAGTCGCGGGTTTTCGTGTTAGACTTTTATTTAACGTGAACACATAGAATTCTGTAGAAAGTTGGCAAATGACATGCAAGATCCTTTCAAGGGCTTTAACAACGATAATGATCCCGATAACCAGAACGGTGACGGCCCTCAAGGACTGCCGTTACCGCCAAATTATGCAACCGTTGTTAATCCCGAAACGGGGAATATGCGTATCGCCAAGGTCGGTTTCTCCTGGACGATGTTTATCTTTCCCCCGTTTCCAACACTATTCCGGGGTGATTGGTACAATCTTTTCTGTATCCTCGGGGTTGAGCTCAGCATCATGATGGTGCTGTCAATGATGGTGCCCGTCAATCAACTGGCCCAGTTCTTCGCTGTCGGCGGCTGGGAAATGCTACGTGGCATTATCTGGGGAACGCTGTACAACATGATGTACTTCAAGCACCTCTTTACCCGTGGTTTTGTGCCGGCGGACGAGCGTTCTAAGGAACTGCTGACCCGGGCACGCTACTGGTCACAACCTAAAAATAACGATTAGTGGTCCAACACCTTGGGACCCGGAAAAGACCTGGGACTTCTGTCCTGGGTCTTTTTGTGCTTTGATGGTTAATAAATTGGCAACATAGATGATGACTGCCGCCTTACCGTTCGCTAAATTTGGACTGGATCGCTGTGGGGAGGACGGGACAAGCCACAGAACGGTCTTGTCCCTCGCTTGAAGCCGAAGAACCCGTCTTCAAGTCGCCATTTTCAAGTAAACCACTTGAAAATCCCACGGCTGAGTCCAAATTTAGCTCACTCATGGCTACACGGATATCGATAAGCGTTATCAGCTAAATAGAACAATTAGTTAAAGTAGCTTGTCATCCAAAGACTAACTTAACCGGAGGAGGTCAGAGGTGGAGCCAGCTGTGTCGACGGTGTTAGCCGATTCTCGGCTTACAGCGTGGGACGTGTTGGAAGACCGGTGAATTTCCGGGCTTCCAACCGAGCCGGAGGACCGCCCTTCAGGCCGCAGGCGTTCCCCACAGCAGGCGGAATCTCTGACAGCCGTAGGTGACGGGGTTAGACCATTTTTCAGTTTATTTTGGTCAAATTCCAGCAATGACTTTCATTCCTTTACAAATTAATTCTTAAGTTTGCCGCAACCCAATGTCCTTTGGTTGCGTTGCCCAGACCATTTTGATAAATTGATGATACTAATCTAACTGTTAACTAAAAAGGAGTAACGTATGCAACCTATTCGATCCGATGGTCCCGTGAAACGCTTCTTCAAGGGTGTTATCATCGCTTTAGGCTTCATTCTGCCCGGCGTTTCTGGCGGGGTTCTGGCTGCTATTCTCGGCATTTACGAACGTCTATTAGGTTTCATGGCCCATTTTCGGCAAAACTTTAAACGTGATTTCTGGTATTTCGTCCCGGTTGGTCTGGGGGGCATCGTCGGGATTGCCCTGCTATCGGCGCCCTTGGAATACCTGCTTGCCCATTGGCAAGTCATCGTGCTCTGGGGCTTTGCGGGAGCCATTCTGGGCACACTCCCCGCGCTCATGCACACCGCCAGTTCGCAACATCCCCGTGATGCTGCCGACTATGGCTGGTTCTTCGGCACCCTGATCATCAGCGGCGGCCTCCTATATACCATGAGCGACCTCTTTGGCACCCTCCCCGCTAATTTCTGGGGCTTCATGGTTGCCGGCGTACTGATCGCCTTGGGGGTTCTGGTTCCCGGATTAAGCCCTTCAAATTTGCTGCTGATTCTGGGGTTATTCACCCCCATGCTGACGGGCTTTAAAAATTTCGACCTGCTCGGCGTCTATCTCCCCATTGCCATCGGTGGTGGTCTCGCCATGGTTCTGTTCTCCAAGGGGATGGACTACCTGATTCACCGGTTCCACTCACGCGTCTACCACTTTATTTTGGGCATCGTGGTCGCCAGCACCGTGCTGATCCTAGTGCCCAATCCCCACGCGGCCGAAAGCATTTCCTACGCCGGCGTCACTGGGACAACCTTAGCATTCAGCGGTCTTGCCTTACTAATCGGCGCTGGCCTCGGTTATTGGATGAGTCGTCTCGAACTTAAATATAAATAACCGCCTGACTTACGTTACATTTCATTGACGGGTGTCTAGGATTACTTGCTGACGCACTTAAAAATCGCTACACTAGACAGTATCCATTAGCCTGGTGTCCAACTCAATCGTGTCAGGCAGAACTGACACCTCGCGTTGATCACCCAGGTTAATCGCCAACTTAAATTTGGAAGGATCCTACGCAATGACTAGTGACTTCGACAATCCGGTTCAACCGGCCGCAGCCATGGACAACCCGGAAGTGGCCCAGGCTGTCCGCCAACTCCGGGCAGAGACCGCCCTTTCCCAGCATCGATTTGCCAAACTCGTGGGTAAACCACAGTCAACCATCACCCGGATCGAAGCGGGGACGATGAACGTTTCGGTTAAAGTGCTCCGCGATATCGCTGCCGCAACGGGCAAAGAACTCTCGGTTCAATTCGTAACCCCACACACACCAGAGTAGTCAAAAGGCGCTGAGCCAGCTCAGCGCCTTTTTGTTAGGTTGTCACTCATTTAGTGCAACAAAAATCGTTCTTTTTACATTAGTAACAGTAAGGGCCGCGACCCCTACCTTACTCATTATTCGGCTTGAATGCCCGGGTCGCCTTGACCGCCTGTTGCCAGCCCGCGTACAACCGGGCCCGTTTATCCGGTAACATGTTCGGCGTAAACAACCGCCCGGCGTTGCGAATCTCTTTGATTTCATCAATATTTTGCCAGTAGCCGACCGCTAACCCAGCCGTGATCGCCGCGCCCATGGCCGTCGTCTCTTCATCGGCCGCCCGTTGAACTGGCGTGTCGAGAATATCAGCTTGAAATTGCATCAAGTAACGATTACGCGATGCACCACCGTCGGCCATCAGTTCAGAAATATCGATGCCAGTATCCTGCTTCATCGTCCGTAAGACGTCACGCGTCTGATAGGCAATTGACTGTAGCGTCGCCTTCACGAAATCATTGCGGTTAGTCCCGCGTGACAGTCCGAAGACCGCCCCTTTGGCATCCGGATCCCAGTAAGGCGCACCCAGACCGTTAAAGGCTGGAACCACGTAGACCTCATCTTCATCGGTCGACGCCATGGCTGCTTGGCGCGATTCCGGCACGTTGTCAATAATCTTCATGCTCTCATGTAACCAAGCCAACGCCGTGCCCGCCACCAAGATCGACCCTTCAAGGGCATAGGTCACCTGACCGTCCATCTTATACGCAATCGTCGTCAAAAGATTGTGTTTCGAGGCGCGCGGTTCATCCCCCGTGTTCATCATCACGAAGGCCCCATCACCGTACGTGTTCTTGACGGTGCCGGGCTCCAAGGCCAGTTGTCCCAACAACGCGGCGGACTGGTCCCCAATGATCCCGGCAATCGGTACTTCTACCCCGTAGAACTGGAAGTTTTGCGTCACGCCGTACACTTCAGAACTGGACTTCACCTCAGGTAGCATGGCCGTAGGAATATTTAACCAGCTTAAAATATCTTGGTCCCACTGCAAATCGTGAATGTTGAACATCATGGTCCGGCTCGCGTTACTGTAATCGGTGACGTGAATCTTCCCGCCAGAGAGTTTCCAAGCCAGCCAACTATCTACCGTCCCGAACAACAGGTCACCGTTTTCTGCCCGTTCCTGAGCACCGGGAACGTGATCCAAAATCCAGCGGACCTTGGTCGCACTGAAGTAGGCGTCCAGCACCAACCCAGTCTTGTCCTTAATCGCCTTGGTTCGGCCGTCCGCTGCTAGTTTCTTCGCAAGACTGGCCGTTTGTTGACTTTGCCAGCCGATGGCATGATAGATCGGTTCGCCGGTTATTTTATCCCACACGATCGTGGTTTCCCGTTGGCTACTGATCCCAATGGCTTGAATGTTTTCGGGATGAATTGACGCATCGATCAATGCGCTGGCAATCACCGACAACACACTGTTCCAAATCTCATTGGCATCCGATTCAACCCAGCCCGCGTGTGGATAATACTGGGGAACCTCTTTGTAACCCTCGATAACTTTGCGCCCGGTGTGGTCAAATATCAACGCCCGCGTGCTACTCGTCCCTTGGTCAATCGCCAAGATATAATCTTCCGGTTGTTTAAGTGCCATATGTATTTACTCCCTCCATAACTGCTTTCGAATCGGAAGCGGTTCCAATTTTCACTTCACTAATCATAGCACGACCATCATTAAAAACACCAGATTTTGTATCGGTAACCCTCCGGCTTGGCAATTCCTTAAGTTTTGTCTCGTTTAGACCGTCAACCGCCGCCCTGCCAGGAAGGACTCGGCAAAGTCAGCGTCGGTCTTAACGCGTTTACCGAACTCATCGATCAGGGCATGAAACTCCTGATAGTCCGCCAAGCCGAAGTCGAGTTGCCCCATCACTTTTTTCTGGAATGCCGGATAGGTCTTGGGCATCTCCGCCCCCAACCAGGCAAATAGTCGCCGCGCGTAAGTGTCCACCATGAACGTCCCGTGGTCCAGCGTGTACATCAAAATGTAGTCGGCCGTTTCATTCCCGATGCCCGTAATGCTCAATAATTCCTTCCGCAAGCTAGCACCGTCGCGTTGCTTCAACGCTGCTAAATCATCGTGGGCGCGTCCCAGCCACGCAGCGAGTGATAGGATCGCCGCGCTCTTGCGTTGATAGAAGCCGCTGCTCCGAATCACGGGAATGAGCGTGGCCGGTGTGTACTCGCGCAGCTTGGCAGGATCGAATCCGGTCTGCGCCTTCAGTTGGATTAATGACGGTTCCACGTTACGCCAGTTGGTGTTTTGCACGAGAATCGCGCCCAACATAATTTCTACGGGCGTCTCGGCCCAGGGCGTACCGGGCTTCAGCCAAGGTTGGGGGCCCATCTCTTTAGCCATCGTGCGATACAATTCTTCTAGCGTCATGGTCCATTCCTCCTCAAGGTTAAAAATCAATACCTTCCATTCTACCGAACAATCTGCTAATAGACCAGTCTCCCAGTGCCGCCTACCGTTCGCCAAATTTGAGCTGGAACGCTGTGGGCAGGACGGCCAGAGCCACAGAACGGTCTCTGACCTCGCTTTGAGCCGAGAAACACGTCTCAAAGACGCCATTTTCCAAGGGAATCACTTGGAAAATCCCACGGCTGAGCTCAAATTTGACTCACTCACGGCTACTTTATCCGACCTATTCACAGTAGTAGTTAAAAGAATGACCGCCTATTTCTACTTGCATCGTCAGAGAAGACCAATGGCGAACGCTAATATTCAAAATTGACTCATCCAATTTTACAATGCAGAATTACATTTAGAGACTGACACCTCTAACCGGCATTCACACTGAACTGATGGAATATCCGATAATTACGGCTAAAGCGAAGATTGACTTATTGACCATCTATTAGCACGCAATTTCAAAGCATAATTTCAGAGATAAAAAGAGACCGAGACTTTTGTCCCGACCTCCTGTCATTCAATCAATTAATTGCCCAATTCTCATAGCCATAACTCAATGCAACGAAGCCTAGACGCGCTTGATTACCAAGCGGATGTCGGCATCGCCATCAGGATTTAACTGTTCCTTGTAGTCGAAGTTAGCGCTTTCGAAATACTTCTTGATTTCGTCGTTTAACTCCTCAACGGGTCGCACGTCTTGGTCCTGTCGTTTCAATAAAAGCGTGTATTCCTTTGAATCCTCATCGACGTTTTCAAAGCTGTAAAGAATCGCTTCGGAATTCAAAATTTCTTGAATCACTTGCCGTTCTGTCATCATGTTTACCTCGCTTCATTTTTTTGTCTACTACACTATTGTAGGTTTATTCAAAAAAATTGTGAACTATTTTGTCAAAATATATTTAGTCCCGCCGCACCGACGATTTTTAGCCCCCTCATCAGCGTGACAAACCCCTAGCAGCACGGGTATACTGATCAGTATCATCTATATCTGCGGTGCTGCCGCAGTGATTACCGAATTGAAAGGAAGCGACGCTATGCGCCCACGGATTGCTTTGCCCGCCGATACGCTCGACGAAGCCACGAACATCATCAATGAACGAAATGCTGCTTTTGCCCCTAGACCAGCCGTTGAGGCGATTGTCAAAGCGGGCTGCCTGCCGATTATTCTTCCTAGCGTCGATCCTAGTGACGTTGCCGACTACCTGCCCCTCTTTGACGGGGTTGCCTTTCTCGGCGGCGCGGACGTCGACCCGACCTTCTTCAACGAGGAACCGCACGTTCGCTTGGGGAAGACCTACCGCAAACGTGATCTCTTCGAGGTAGAACTCCTCAAGCAATCCGTCGCCAGCAATAAAGCTATTCTCGGTATTTGCCGGGGCTTGCAGCTGATCAACGTCGGTCTCGGTGGCACGCTCTATCAAGACTTAAGTGAAGACCCCGACGCCCAGATCAAGCATAGTCAGGCCGCGATGGGCAATCAGCCCAGCCACCACGTGACGGTGACCCCTGGCAGTATGTTGAGCACGCTGGTGGGGTCCCGGCCTTACGTCAACTCACGCCATCATCAAGCGGTAAAAGACGTGGCGCCCAGTTTACGGGTCACCGCGACCGCCGACGATCACGTGGTGGAAGCCCTCGAGTCCCCGGACAGCGACCAGATTTTGGCCGTGCAGTGGCATCCTGAGAACATGTACAAGCACCACGCGGAGTCACGCCAAATCTTCGAAAACTTTGTTCAACGAGCGGACAAGCGCACGACGGCTTTGTGAAAAAACTTTCCTTTAACCCAGAATTAAACTAGACTAGAGACTATACGGAAGAAAGTAGGGTGAGTCACTGTGGCAAAGATGCAAGACTTTGGACAACGCATGCGTTTTTTGGTGTTTTCCATCTTTCTAAATTCTGCCGCTAACGCCCTGACAATTTCGACCAACCTTGGGAGTGCCGTGTGGACCGGGTCGTCCGTGAACCTGTCCAATTGGATCCACGTGCCCTTGGGGACCACGTTATTTGGCTACGGGATCGTCGTCACCATCATGAATCAGCTATTTCTTGGTCACTTCGATCGACGTCGGTTCGTTTCCAACATTTTGTACATCATCCCCTTCAGTTACTTAGTCGAATGGATCGGCTACTTCTGGAACTGGATTGGGGTCAATACGTTGGGACTCTTCGGCCGCGTGATCGTGGATATCATCGGACTGTTTGGGGTTGCGGTAGCCGTCTCCATTTATCAGCGGTGTAATATCATCATGCACCCCAACGACGACCTCGCCTACATCCTGCGTTTCCGCTTTCTTCACGGCTCAGCGGTGATTGCGCAGTGGGCCAGCTACATTCCACCGGTCGCCATCATTGTGCTCTCCTATATTTTCACGGGTCAGCTTCACGCGATCGGTTTCGGAACGGTTTTGGCTTTGGTTGCCCAAGGTGCCGTGATGGGTTGGTCCGATGTGCACATGTTCCCTCGACTGAAACACCATGTGGACGTTTGAGCTTAACTATTGTCGTTAACAGAATTTAAAAAAATATTTTTTACCCGATTTGAGACTGGATTTTCATGCCAGTCTCTTTTTTTCACTTGGAACGCGTCACTCACCTTCTCCAGCCGTTCAAAAAAACTACTATACCCCTACAATCATATTCAAGTAGAACGGTTGTAACGCCAAAATACAGACATATCACATTTTTGTAGCTCTCTTTACTTAAGAGCAATTACTATATAAACCTTTTCTCGTATTCATATATCACGTGATTACACCACGCTAATTCATTTGAGCAACCATCATTTTATCTCTAACATACATTTATCCATCTAAATCCGACCCGCTTTTATTGCCTTTACATCAGCCTTTGGACGTTTTAATATGAATAAAATTATGCTATACTGCTCTCTAATGAGGAAGCAAAAAGTATAAGGGGTGAGCTAAATGCTTAATACAACACGAAAAATCATCATGACCAGTTTAACCTTGATTCTCTTTGGAGGAATCTTGCCACCCAGTATTGCTAATGCCGATACGACTAGCTCGGCAACCACGGCAACTGGGGATAAACAAACGGCGGTCACGGTCAGTGGTATGGGATTACCTTACTCCACCATTGAATACGCTGATGGTCATGTTGATACTTTTTACAAGTATCCCAAAATAGATAACACTATTTCTATTAACGAGTTAAAGGACAACACGTATACTGATAATCTACGCTCACAATATCCGAACGACAGTTACATTGACGATATAATTGAAAATGGGGCAGATTATATCGATAGTCTGTCAACTACTCTGAATCTCAACCAATCACGTGCGGCCTACATACTTTCACAAGCGGGTTTGACCAGTATGACACCTGAAGAGTACGCTAATGCAATTGGGATTGGTGCAGCTTTAACTGCGTGGACACTCAGTGTTGGCACTAAGGTCGCAAATAATGAAATGTCCCAAGCTGAAGCCAAGACGAGCTATGAAACTGTGCTGGCACCGTTATTGAAGCAAGTTCCCGGATATGCCAATATAGCAAACTCCTACCAATCCATGGTTGATTCGGATGAATCCCAATTTAAGACAGCCCTGTCCATTAGTGTAAACGGTGTCGCAAGTCGAGCTTACCTTTCAAACCATCTCACTACTGAACTGAGCGCTTTAGATCCCGCAGCCAGCCGAGCCAAAACTACCGCTTTGTTCCTCAAGCCTATGAGTAACTTTTATCATAAACAAGCTGATGGCACGTACTTGCTAGATGGTTCAATGCTTGACGAAACCCCCATTGCTCTCAGTGAGGCTCACCCTGTCAAAACACCTGACCCAATACCAGCCGCCAGCCAACCTGTCACCGTCCACTACGTCGATGACCAGGGCAACACGCTTAAGGCAGACAAGGTCTTGACGGGTAAGTTAGGCGACAGCTACCAGACCACCCCGCTCGACATCAATGGCTATGCGGTCACCAAAACGACTGGTGAAGAATCTGGCACGTTTGGTAGTACTGCTAAATCCGTCACGTACACGTACTCTGCGGTATTAAGTAATGGCGGTGCCGCGGCCACTATCGCACCTAAGGGGACGGTCGTGTACGCCACCAAGAAGATCGGCCTTTATAAGAACGCTACCTTTACTAAGAAGGCCCGCAAGCAGTGGTACGCTAAGCAGAAACGTATCAATCGGCCAATGTTTGTCGTCACGGGTTACGCCAAATCCCAGAACGGTGTCAAACGTTACCGGGTGAAAGACGTCAACCACCGCAGTAAAACCGACGGCCTGACCGGCTACATTACGGCAAATGCCAAGTATACGCAACGGGTATACTACGCGGCCAAACATCAAAAAGTCACCGTGATTAATCCACAAGGTGTGAATGACTATGGGAAAAAGAATCTGACCAATAAAAAGACCCACTACAAACGTGGTCAAGTCTTGAAAGTTAAGAAAATTGTGAACCATAATCTGACGACCCGTTTCGTTCTCAGCAACGGCACTTACGTTACTGCCAACAAACGCTTGGTCAAAGCACTCAATTAAGTCATCAACTATCAAAAACCGTTCCATCACCGCAAATGTGGTGGAACGGTTTTTCTTGCCCTGGCGAAGAAATTCAGGATTTTGCCTCCCATTCCGCTTTCTCAACGGTTTGTCTACGACTTTCTAAGCCGACATGATAACCAATCTCAGTTTCCTCCCAAAAATTTTTTAAGTATTTTTTCGCTCTTTTGAGACTGGATTTTCACGCCAGTCTCTTTTTTTCATTTGGGATGCGTCACTCACCTTCTCCAGCCGTTCAAAAAACTGCTATACCCCTACAATCATATTCAAACAGAACGGTTGTACTGCCAAAATACAGACATATCGCATTTTTGTAGCTCTCTTTACTTAAGAGTAATTACTATATAAACCTTTTCTAGCATTCATATATCATGTGATTACACCACGTTAGTTCATTTGAGCAACCATCATTTTACCCCTAATATACATTTATCCGTCTAAATTCGACTCGCTTTCATTGCCTTTACATCAACCTTGAGACGTTTTAATATGAATAAAATTATGTTATACTGATATCTAATGAGGAAGCAAAAAGTATAAGGGGTGAGCTAAATGCTTAACACAACACGAACACTCATAACAGCCAGTTTAGCCTTGATTCTCTTTGGGGGAGTCATCAGTCCTAGCGTGGTTCACGCGGATAGTATGGACAATTCAGACAGTACTGCGGTCACGACTAAGGCCACAGATACCAAAAACAACGTCAAGATTAGTTCCGTCGAGCTGCCCTATGTCTTGGTTAGCAGTAAGGAAGGGAATGCCAAGTTATATGCTTTTCCTAATGCACCAAAATCCTTAACCGCTGAACAGATTAACGATTCTGATTATATGGATAAACTACAGGCCGACTACAACATGTCGGACGATACCATACAAAATCTGAAGGTTTCACTAAATTCCTTTGACGGTCTAGATCTCAACATGTCTATCATGGATGCCATGAGCTCAGAAGAAGAAGACGTTACATCAGAGCAAGCCATTCAATCGGCATCCGATTCATACTATATGCAGGCTTGGATCATCAGCCAGATTGCCCAAGAAAAAACCGGTAGAATCGACTATGACACCGTTAAAGCTAACTACCAAAAAGAGCTTCGACCAGTACTCTCTTCAGAAGCCATGTCACCTATGCTCCCTACCATGGATAAGTTCTTCAACAGTAATGAAACTAACTATAACGGCTTAAAAGACGCTTACTACGGCATGTTTACCAGCCAAAATAAGCTTGATAACTATTACAAGACAGAAGAACTTGCCAACCTTGATCCAGACGCAACCCGCCGCCAAATCATTTCCATCTACCATAAGCCACTTTCTTACCTTTTGAATAAGCAAAGTGATGGCACTTACCAGTTAAGCGGTCTGCTACCGGAGATAGTGGCTTACAGCTTCTGGTTTGAAGATACTCCCGATCCAACACCCACACCTGACCCAACGCCAGCTACCAGCCAGCCAGTCACCGTCCACTACGTCGATGACCAAGGCAACACGCTAAAGGCAGACAAGGTTCTGACGGGTAAGTTAGGCGACAGCTACCAGACCACCCCGCTCGACATCAACGGGTACGCAGTCACTAAGACGACCGGTGAGGAAACTGGGACATTTGGCAGCACGGCTAAATCAGTCACGTACACATACTCCGCGGTGTTAAGTAATGGCGGTGCCGCGGCCACCATCGCGCCTAAGGGAACGGTCGTGTACGCCACCAAGAAGATCGGTCTCTACAAGAAAGCCACCTTCACTAAGAAGGCCCGCAAGCAGTGGTACGCTAAGCAGAAGCGCATCAACCGGCCGATGTTTGTCGTCACGGGCTACGCCAAATCCCAGAACGGCGTCAAGCGTTACCGGGTGAAGGACGTGAACCACCACAGTAAGACCGACGGCATGACCGGTTACATTACCGCCAACGCCAAGTACACGCAACGCGTTTACTACGCGGCTAAGCATCAGAAAGTGACCGTGATTAATCCTAAAGGTGTGAATGCTTACGGCAAGAAGAATCTGACCAATAAGAAGGCCCACTACAAGCGCGGCCAAGTCTTGAAGGTTAAAAAGATTGTGAATAAAAACCTGACGACCCGTTTCGTTTTACCTAATGGCAACTACATCACCGCCAACAAACGACTGGTCAAAGCGCTCAATTAATATGTGAATTAATAAAGAACCGTTCTACCACTTCAGCGTGATGGAACGGTTCCTTTTATTTTCTCAGTTCACATGACGGGCAGGACTAATGGCAGCCCGTCAAAATATCCGAACCCGGAGGTGGGGTTCAAACTCACATACCCCTAAAGGTAAGTGCCTTTTCTACCAGCATTACGGCTGTCTCAGTTCACACCAACTCGCCGGTCAGAATAAACTGCTTAATCTCTTTAAACGTCTTCTTCGATTCTGGTAGTTCCGGCCACAGAATATAATCATGCAGCATGGACTTCATCCCGTGGGCTACGAAGGGCGTTCCCGTAGCGGCCTCTAATTTCTGTAACAGCCGCTGATCATCCGCCCATAACAATTCATTGGTGCCGTAATACAGCATAATCGGCCCCAAATCATCAAAATTGCCATAGATGGGACTCACCACGGGGTCCGTGACTGGCCGATTGCCGGCATACTTGAACCCAATTTTCTTAAGCGTCGCCAGCGTCAAGAACGGATCGCGCTTAGCCGCCACGTGTAGATCCGGATTCATCATACTGAGATCCGTCCACGGCGAAATCAACACGGTTCCCGCTGGCAAGGACTGCTGGTGTTCCTGCAGTTGTTGTAAGACCGTCAGCGCCAGCCCGCCACCGGCCGAATCACCCATTAAGAAGAACTGGTCATCCGGGTACTGGGCCCGCAAATAATCATAGGCATTCAGTGCAAACGAAACGGTTTGTTCGACCGTGGCCTCGGGAACCAACGGATAATCCACGTAGGATACGCGCAGATTTGCCCGTTGAACCATGGCAACCATTAATTTACGGTGACCAATCGTCCCCTGCATCGTGTAGGCGCCGCCATGTAGCAAGATCACATGTTGCGGGAGTGGCGCGCCCGACCCCACGGTCAGAATTCGACCGCCGAAGACTTCTCTTTCTTTAGTCACGATGTCTTGTGGAAATTTATGCGGCACGACGGCCTGATTCTGCCGACTGGGTTGTAAAAATGCCTGCTGCATCTGCTGCTTGAGCTGGCTGTGCTGGGTCTTGAAGAGTAACCATTTCCCACGCAAACTCACGACTATCACCCTATCTTTTTGCCTTCACCATTCTCTTTTTCTCACGTATGACTCTTATGCCAGTATACAGCGTTTGCCGAAAAAACGCCCCCCTCAGAATCAATTACTAGGTAATTTCTCGAAAAACCGTTAGAATAGAACGCGTAACGACCGATAGGAAAGGGTGGAAATTAATGACAAATAACCGAATTTTAGCCGTGACTGGAGGCCTCAACTTCAGAGAATTAGGGGGTTACCCCACGATCGACGGGCACACAGTCAAATGGCAAAAATTGATTCGGACAGCCGGTCTAGCTAACCTCACCCCCGCTGATCAGCAACACCTCAGCGATTACGGGGTTGTGGCGGACGTGGACTTTCGTTCCAAGGACGAACAGGTTCAGGCACCCGACAAGGTCCCAGCCGGCGTCAACTATCATTTTCTGCCCGTCTTTCCCGCCGATGACGAGACGGACGCTTCGGCTACGCAAGAACAACTCGAACAACGTTTCTCTGCGGACGAGCAATCTGGTCACAACCACATGCTCGACGTTTATCGGCAAATGATGACCCTCCGTTCTGCTCAGGTGGCCTACCACGATTTCTTTGCCACACTTTTAGCCAACGACCAACCCAACCAGTCCGTGCTCTTCCACTGTACTGCTGGTAAGGACCGTACGGGGATGGGGGCTTACTTTGCCTTAAGCGCGCTAGGCGTTGATCCCCAAATCATTCGGCAGGATTATCTGTTAACTAACGAGATCATTGCCGACAAAGTGGCTCAGCAAAGCGCGGCGGCCCAGCAACGGGGCATGAGCGAGACGTTTATCACCAACATGCGGGCCCTGTACACGGTTAGTCCCGATTATTTCGATGCCGCCACGAAAATTGTGAATACGCAGTATGGCGGTGCCCAAGACTATCTCCACGATGTACTGGGCCTGTCCAACCGTGACATCACGGACCTGAAACGCCTTTACTTGGATTAGACCTCTCTTGAATACAATAATTTGTCAGACTAATCGCACTATGGTTGGTCTGTTTTTTACCCACTACGATGAAAGGACCTGATTAATTGAAGAAGAAAACCCTAACTTGGACCCTCCCCCTAATTGGAATCGCCGCAACGTCATTGGTTGCCAGCGAGCACCTCTTTAACTTCGCCTTTAAGCGGGTCAACTATGTCCCGGAAACCTCCGCCGATAAGCAAAAATACGCGGATGCCTACTACGCGTACGTTGATTGGTACAAAAACATCAAGAAGGAAAAATGGTACCTGCACGAGCATGACCCTAAGAACCGCATGGTTGCCGAATATATTCCTGCCGAAACCGCTAGCGACAAAACCGTCATCATTTCCCACGGTTACAAGGGCAATGGCGAAACGATGGCCAACTTTGCCCAGATGTATCATCGGCTAGGTTTTAACGTCCTGTTGCCAGATGACCGTGGTCATGGCGAAAGTGCCGGTAAATATATCAGCTTCGGTTGGCTCGATCGGTTGGATTACCTCCAGTGGATTCAACAGGTGATCGATCGCACGGACAGTAACGTCCGCATCCTCTTATTTGGTGTTAGCATGGGCGGTGCCACGATGGAAATGCTCTCGGGCGAAACTTTGCCGCCACAGGTGAAGGCCATCATCGCCGACTGTGGCTATTCCAGCATTGAAGCTGAACTCACCTATCTGCTGAAGCGACAGTTCCACCTGCCAAAGTATCCCATCGAACCGCTGGTCAGCACCATTTCCAAGCGTCGGCTGGGCTACTACTTAGGCGACGTTACCTCGACCGACCAGCTCAAAAAGAACACGCGCCCCATTCTCTTCATTCACGGCGAAAAGGACGTCTACGTTCCCGTTGGCATGGCCTACGAGAACTACGCCGCTACCCGCGCGGCCAAGCAACTGTGGATCGTGAAGAACGCGTCTCACGCCGAAAGCTTTTGGATCAATCCCGCGCGTTATCAAGCTCACGTCGAGGAATTTCTCCAGACCTACTTTAATGAATCTTCAGAGGTTTAGACTTCCTTTAACAAATGGTCAAAAAGTCATCACAGCTTGCCCCCAATTCTATTCACAAACGTTCGGTATAGTAATAACCATAGTAATTAGCCAATAACTGTTACTACTCAATTCACTATCCAATCCCTTTGATTCTCCCCCCTAAGAGAATCAATCCTCGGTTAGGCGCCCTCAAGCCTAACCAAACTCCTCTAAACTTGAGTGTCACTCCCCCTAAGTGACCTCACTCCTCATGAAAAAAGCGTACCGTCTCTCCCCGAGGCGATACGCTTTTTGTCGTGCTACGCTGTTACTAACTAACCTGCGGCTGCCAACAATTCCGGCTGCTGTGGGGACCGCCTGCGGCCTGAGAAGCGGTCCTCCGGCTCGGTTCGAAGCCTGACCAAACCCGTCAGTCTCCAAACACGTCCCACGCTGTAACCCGAGTAACCCCCTCGGCTAACAGCGTCGACACAGCTGCCTCCATCATTGGCCTCCTCCGGTTACATGAGCAAGCAACCACGCCGCCTTTTACCTAACGTAGCGTGCAGTAAACCGCCAACGTAGCCGTGAGTGAGCCAAATTTGGGCTCAGCCGTGGGATTTTCAAGCGCTCTTCTTGAAAATGGCGACTTGAAGACGGGGTCTTCGGCTTCAAGCGAGGCTAGAGACCGCTCTATGGCTCTAGCCGTCCTGCCCACAGCGTTCCAGCCCAAATTTGGCGAACGGTAAGGCGGCAGTTTACAAGTGCCCCCACGCCCGGTACAGAGCGGCGCGGTGGCGTTGTTCTGCGTCGACTGGTGGTGTTGTCGTGAGTTGCTGTTGGATCGCTGCCCAGCGGTCTGCGCTGAGAAGAACGGCTCCTTGATGATTGCCTTCAATTTTGACGGGGGTTCCTGCATTAACGGTCTGCATCAGTGCTAAGAAATTCTGTTGTGCATCAGTCAGTGAATAGGTCGTCTTCATGAGTCGCTCCTCCTATAATATGGCGTCTTAGTCCAACCCTAGCCGATGGAAAATGTAGTCCACCCGGCGTAAGTGATAGTGATAATCAAACGCGTCTTCAATCTGCTCTGGCGTTAAACGCGCCGTGATTTCCGCATTAGCTTCAACGAGTGGTCTGAATTGAACCTGCTGATCCCAGGCTTGGGCCGTCAATGGCTGCACCAAATCATACGCATCCTCACGACTAAGCCCCGTTTCAATCAACTTTAGCAGGAGTCGTTGGCTGTAAATCAGACCATATGTCCGCCCCATATTGGCTTTCATTGTTTCCGGGAAGACATCCAAGTTGGTCAAAATACGATTGATTCGCTGCAACATATAATCTAGTAGCGTCGTGCTTTCTGGTAAAATCATGCGTTCCGCCGACGAATGAGAAATGTCCCGTTCATGCCACAGACTGACATCCTCGTACGCGGTGACCATGGTGCCCCGCAGTACCCGCGCCAATCCCGTCACGTTTTCCGAACCAATCGGATTCCGCTTGTGCGGCATGGCTGACGAGCCTTTCTGTCCTGGATTAAAATGTTCTTCCACTTCATGGATCTCGGAACGCTGCAATCCCCGAATTTCGGTGGCAATGTTCTCTACACTCGTGCCAATCAAAGCCAAGGTAGCCACATAATCAGCGTGCAAATCGCGGGGTAGAACCTGCGTTGCGATCGGCTGGGGCTTAATCCCTAACGCGTCACACACGAAGGCTTCAACCTCTGGTGGAACGTTGGCAAACGTGCCGACTGCCCCACTGATCTTGCCCGTTTCCACTTCCGCGGCCGCACGATCAAACCGGTTCAAGTTCCGTTGCATTTCTTCATAAAAGCGCGCCATCTTCAACCCAAACGTGGTGGGTTCAGCCTGTACCCCGTGAGTTCGGCCAATCATCACGGTCTTCTTGTACCGTAAAGCCAAGTCCTTCAGGGTCGCTATCAACATCACCAAGCTCGTGCGAATCACCGCATTGGCCTGCTTCAGACGGTACCCTTGCGCCGTGTCCACGACATCGGTACTCGTCACACCAAAGTGAATCCACTTACGTTCAGCACCCAACGATTCCGACACGTTCCGAGTAAAGGCGACCATATCATGGTGCGTCACGGCTTCAATTTCCGCAATTCGGTCAACATCGAAAGTCGCGTGGTCCCGAATCTTGCGGGCATCCTCGGCTGGCACTTCACCTAGCTGCGCCCACGCCTCATCAATGGCAATTTCCACGGCTAGCCACGACTGATACTGATTCTCTAACGACCAGATCTGACCCATTTCCGGTCGGGTATAACGTTCTAACATACGTATTCTCCTCTAAATGTAGGTCAAAACCCGAACATTATTTTAATTATATCGACTACTGCTTCATCAGCTATCTTACCACAGATTATCCCAATTTAGCTAGATTTTTTCACTACTTGCGCCCCATAATTACTTTTATATAGAAATAAATAGAACTTTATCACGAGTTAAACTAAAAATAGTTCGCATTTTAGTTGCTTTTTAATTCCGAACTTGTTACACTTATTCTTGCTGGGTGTTCGGCCTAGCAAAATAAAGTAATGAGGTGTTGTTATGTCATCAACAGTAGTAGTTGGTAGCCAATGGGGCGACGAAGGTAAAGGAAAGATCACGGATTTTCTAAGTGAGAAGGCTGATGTCATTGCCCGCTACCAAGGTGGTGACAACGCCGGTCATACCATTGTTTTCAATGGTCAAACGTTTAAACTCCGGTTGATTCCATCCGGGATCTTCTACGCCGATAAGACCAGTGTCATCGGTAACGGTGTGGTTCTGAATCCCGAATCATTGGTGGCAGAGTTAGCTTACTTGCACGAGAATGGGGTGGCGACCGATAATCTTCGGATTTCCGATCGCGCACACGTCATCCTGCCCTACCACATCTTGCTAGATCAAGCGCAAGAAAAGATGAAAGAAAACAAGATCGGGACGACCAATAAAGGGATCGGCCCCGCCTACATGGACAAAGCCGAACGGGTGGGTATCCGGGTCGCTGATTTACTCGACCACGATATCTTCGCCGACAAACTCCGGCAAAACTTAATTGAAAAAAACAACGTGTTAACCAAGTTATATGATGAAGAACCTTTGGACTTCGATGAAATCTTCACTAAATACTACGCTTTAGGTCAGCAAATCAAGCAGCACGTAACGGATACTTCCGTTGTCGTCAACGACGCTTTAGACGCTGGTAAGAATGTTCTGTTTGAAGGTGCTCAAGGAGTCATGCTCGATATCGACCATGGAACTTACCCGTTCGTCACGTCATCGAACCCCGTTGCGGGTGGTGTGACCATCGGCGCCGGTGTTGGACCAACCAAGATCGACCACGTCGTCGGGGTCTGCAAGGCCTACACCTCCCGCGTGGGTGACGGTCCGTTCCCTACGGAATTATTCGATGAAATCGGGGATACCATCCGCGAAACCGGCCACGAATACGGAACCGTTACTAAGCGGCCCCGGCGAATTGGCTGGTTCGACAGTGTTGTCTTACGCCATGCTAAACGCGTTTCCGGTTTAACGAGCCTGTCCTTAAACTGTCTTGACGTCTTAACTGGCCTCAAGACGGTAAAGATCTGCAAGGCTTACGAACTCAACGGCGAAACGATTTACCATTACCCGGCAAGTCTGATTGACCTGGACGCTTGTCAACCAATCTACGACGAGCTACCCGGCTGGACGGAAGATATCACGCACTGCCATTCCGTGGAAGAATTACCCGTCAATGCCCAAAATTACGTTAAACGGTTAGCCGAACTGGTTGGGGTAGACATCGCCACCCTTTCCGTCGGTCCCGACCGTGAACAGACCAACATTTTACAAGACGTCTGGAACGCCTAACTACCTCTACGATTAAGGAGTGACCACTATGCATCCTGCTGAAGTATTCGATTATGAAGACATTCAACTCGTTCCCAACAAATGTATCATTGAGAGTCGCCACGACGCTGACACCAGCATTGAATTTGGCCCCCACCGGTTTAAGATTCCCGTTGTGCCGGCCAACATGGAGACCGTCATCAACGAACCGTTAGCCGTATGGCTGGCTCAAAACGATTATTTCTACGTTATGCATCGTTTCCAACCCCAAGAACGGCGCGGGTTTATTGAACGCATGCACGCAAAATCCTTATTTGCCTCCATCAGCGTTGGGGTTAAACCCGACGAGCACGCCTTTATCGAGGAATTGGCCGCGGCAAAGCTCGTGCCAGAATACATTACCATTGATATTGCGCACGGCCACAGCGATGCCGTTATCCGGATGATTCATCAAATCAAGGACAAGCTGCCGGACAGTTTTGTCATCGCCGGTAACGTAGGCACACCAGAAGCCGTTCGTGAACTGGAAAATGCTGGCGCTGACGCTACTAAGGTCGGTATTGGCCCTGGTAAAGCTTGCATCACGAAACTTAAGACTGGTTTCGGTACTGGTGGTTGGCAACTCGCTGCTTTGCGGCTCTGTGCCAAGGCTGCGCGTAAACCAATCATTGCCGACGGTGGGATTCGCTACAACGGTGACATTGCGAAGTCCGTTCGCTTCGGCGCTAGTATGGTGATGATTGGCTCAATGTTAGCTGGTCACCAACAATCACCTGGTAGCCTCCTTACCATTGACGGCCGGACCTTCAAGCAATACTGGGGCTCCGCTTCCGAAAAGCAAAAGGGCGCCTACCGTAACGTTGAAGGTAAACAGATGCTGGTACCTTTCCGTGGCGACATCGCGGACACCTTAAATGCCATGCAAGAAGACCTGCAATCGTCAATCTCTTATGCCGGTGGCCGCAACTTATTAGACATCCGGACCGTAGATTACGTGATCGTCAAGAGTTCCATCATGAACGGCGACAACTACTAGCCGTAACACTTTAATCTTCTGAAATACTAAAAACATCTCTGGAGTAGCCACTAAGTGCAACTCCAGAGATGTTTTTTACTTACTACTTAATCACCACTGCCAAAGGATGGCTAACTAAAAATCCCCTTGCCCCGTCACCTGCGGCTGGCAGAGATTCCGTCTGCTGTGGGGATCGCCTGCGGCCTGAGAAGCGGTCCTCCGGCTCGGTTTGAAACCTGATCAAAAACGTCAGTCTCCAAACACGTCCACGCTGTAAGCCGAAAATCGGCTAACACCGTCGACACAGCTGACTCCACCTCTGCCCTCCTCCGGTTATGTTAGTCTTTGATTAGCAAATCGGTTTAATCGCTTGATACATCAGTACTTAGCAAATATAGAGGACAATATCTGTGTAGCCGATAGCGAGCCAAATTTGAGCTCAGCCGTGGGATTTACCAAGTGGCTTTCTTGGTAAATGGCAACTTTGACACGTGTTCTTCGGGTCAAAGCGAGGCCTAAGACCGCCCTGTGGCTTAGGCCGTCCTCCCCACAGCGATCCAGCTCAAATTTGGCGAACGGCAAGGCGAAATTAACGCAGCTTCATCGAACTACCAATACCGTAATCGGCGCGTACTTTGCCATGTAGGCAGCCTGACTCCCGAAGTAACGACTGACACCCTTCTTGGCTAGCGAGCCCACTACCAGGAGATCCGGTTTGACCGCTGGAATGACGTCCTTGACAATACTTTCTCCGGGCTCCCCTTCCGTAACCATCATGCGAACGTCGCTGACGCCGGCAGCTTGAGCCTGCTTTTGATATTGGCGTAGATGGGCTTCCAAATCATCGTACTCGCCATGAATAAAGTCACTGTCCAACGTTTGGTAAATATTTAGCTGCTCGTTTTCCAAAACCGAAACAATGATTAACTCCGCCGCATCACGTTTGGCTAACTGAATTGCTGTGTCAAAAGCCAACAGCGCATCCTTAGAATCATCAACGCCAACTAGAATCCGTTTAAATGTAGTTGTCATTCGTCATTCCTCCCCCAATCCATCATGTGCCCGTTTACATCGGCCAGTGTACATCGGCCAGTGTACACGCCCACGCTGTCCACTCCTTCATTCATGCTCACACTAATCGAGCGTAATTTTGCCGGATAGCAAAAAAGCCGACAGACTAGGTTTCCCAAGTCTGTCGGCTTTGATAATTCAATTTGTTTAGCGAATAACTAACACTGAAATCGGTGCGTATTTAGCCATATAGGCAGCTTGACTCCCGAAATGCCGCCGGGCACCCTTCTTGGCTTCCGAACCCACAATTAATAGGTCCGGTTCAACGTGTGGGATAACGTTCTTCACGATTGTCTCACCAGGGTCACCTTCAGCCACTAGCATGGCTACCTTAGTAACACCTGCCTCTTCAGCCTGCTTTTGATACTTGGCGACGTGTCGTTCCAATTCGCGGCGTTCCCCGTGAATGTAATCGGAGTCCAGTGCTTGATAGACGTTCATATCGTCACTCTCAAGAACGGAAACAATCACCAGCTCAGCATCGTCTCGTTTTGCCTGAGAAATTGCATACTTAAAGGCCAAAAGTGCATCCGCCGAATCATCGACGCCGACTAAAATCCGTTTGAATGTGGTTGCCATCGGTTGTCTCCCCCTTATTGAAGTTCTTGGTTGTTCGCAGCAGCTTCTGCCGCCATTCGTTTAGCACTACGATGAAGTTCCGTGACCGTCCATACAAGTAAGGCAATGATCGCCACGTTCAACGTCCAAGCGATGACGTTCGCTGTCAGGGTATCACCTGCTGATGGCGTGCTGCCGAAGAAGGCTAAGATTGAGGCAGGCATGTTGTAGAGGTTCAATGCCGTCAATAGTAAGACGGAGAACCAGCCCAACCCTTTAATCCACCAAGAGTTCTTGAACCGATTACCCATTTCCAACTTGCTATCCGTCATCATCAATAACGGCAGCATTGAGAATGGTAAGGCAAATGCTAGAAAGACTTGTGAGTTGTTCATCAAATCGTTCAATGCCGCGTGTTCGTCAATGGCACTCTTGCCACTGGTCAGCATGACACAGATCAATACTGGGATAACAGAGATCAGTCGGGTTACCAAACGCCGTAACCATAGTGGCATCCGCATGTGGACGAAACCTTCCATGATAACTTGACCCGTTAAGGTCCCGGTGATCGTTGAATTTTGTCCTGAAGCTAACAAAGCAACCGCAAACAAGGTTGATAAGATCCCAGTCTTAGCAACACCGGCTAACACCCCGTTGCTCATGGTGCTGGTATCAGATAAAGCTTGGAATAAACCGAAGAAGGAAGGATCCTTAACAGTCCCACTCTTGAAGACGGCAACCCCCATGATTAACAGCAAAGCGTTAACGAAGAAGGCCAACGTCAATTGAATGTTAGAATCCAAGCTGGCGAACTTAACCGTCCGCGCCACGTCATCTTCATCCTTGTGGTTGATCTGCCGGGTTTGTGAAATAGCAGAGTGCAAGTACAAGTTATGTGGCATAACGGTCGCACCGATGATCCCCAGTGCCCCGGTAATTGGCGTTTGACCACCAATAGTAGGTGATGAAGCGATGGTCTTCGTGCTTGGAATCAAACCAGCAAAGACCCCGGCCCAGTCTGGGCGAGATAAAGCGACTTGATAAGCAAAGACGAAGAGAATGACCAGAATCAAGCACACAACGATCGCTTCGATCTTCCGGAATCCAATCTTGGTCAGCAGCAATAATAGCAAGACATCAAAAACCGTAATAAATACAGCGATGACCAATGGAATGTGGAAAAGCAAATACAGCGCGATCGCAGCCCCGATAACTTCGGCAATATCCGTAGCCATGATGGCAAATTCCGTCATGATCCAAAGCACAATCCCTAATGACTTACTGGTCCGCGCCCGAATCGCTTGGGCCAAGTCCATTTGGCTCACGATGCCAAGTTTAGCCGCCATGTATTGAAGTAACATCGCGATCAAACTTGAAATCAAGATGATGGACATCAGTAAGTACTGGAAGTTCTGCCCACCGGTAATTGACGTGGACCAGTTCCCTGGGTCCATGTATCCCACGGCAACCAATGCGCCAGGACCGGAATACATAAACAGGGCCTTCCAGAAACTAATATTTTTTGGAACTGCCACGGTACCGTTGATTTCTTCCAAAGAACGGCCGTTGGCATATTCAATCAATTTGTGCTTTTTAACATTATCACTCATGTTAAAAGCCTCCTCCTCGAAAATTTCTAACCGGGATCATTGTAACGTAAAAGTTAACCTTTGCAAATACTTTTTTAGGCTGACTTAACTTTAAAATGTGCTAGATTTAAGATTATTTTTGGTTAATTAAGCGGTTACATCCCCACCATTTTAGTTTTCTGATTTAGCGCTTTCTATAGTCAAAATTCCATCAAACTTTTTTTGCGTGACCCTAACAACTTTTCTTGTAATGCCCATTTAGCGGTATTTTGTCTAAAAGGTTAACTTTACTTTCTTCCAGTTCAGGCCACCTATTTTAAAAAGATTTGCAACCATGGCTCGCTTCGCTTAAAATTCATAGTTAGAAATATAATTTTTAGGGAGCCTTAACTATTTTTCAATTCACTGGGGAGTTGGTTGGATGTTGAATCATCGCAATACTTATTTAAAGATCATTGCCGAGTGTAGTTTTGCTCGACCACGAGTTAGCAATAAACAGATTATTCACTTTGCGGCGGTGACGCCAGCAACCGTGACTGAAATGACCCGATCGCTTCAGTCTGCCGGTCTCGTCAATCGCCGGCGCTATACGGGCGTCACCTTGACCGAGACTGGTCAACGACTGGCCTGTCAGCTACTCTATCACTACCGCCTCTGTGAGACCTTTCTGGCGGTAAAGTTACATCTGCCACTCGCAGTGGTGCCAGAACAGGCTTGGGCGATGGCTGACACCCTCACCGCCGACACCGCCGTCGCGTTAAATCACTACTTAAATCACCCGCAACGCAGTCCGTTTGGCGGATTGCTCGACCCACAACGTTTGCTGGATGATACCCCGATCACACGATTGAGTACCTTAACAGCACCCGCCACGATCATTCTCGAGAGCTACCTTGAGTCGGCAGCGCTCGTCAATTACTTACAGCATTTGGCGTTGCCATTGGGCGTGCCGCTGCGTATCACCAAATACGATGCGAGCCTAAACCTCTTCTATTTGGAGGACGAAACGCACCACGAAATCACCGTCAATGGTCAAGCGGCCGACTACATCTACGCAAAAAAGGCGTGAGCACTATGGCCCACGCCTTTTCGAGGATACGATTCGTTTCTATTCAGCAGATCTTACAATTTAATGTCTACATAGGTGATTCCCGCCGCCTTACCGTTCGCCAAATTTGGACTGGAACGCTGTGGGCAGGACGGCTGGAGCCAAAGACCGGTCTCCACCCTCGCTTGAAGCCGAAGACCCCGTCTTCAAGTCGCCATTTTCAAGTAGAACACTTGAAAATCCCACGGCTGAGTCCAAATTTGGTTCACTCACGGCTACTATGGATGGGCTCAATCGCTATCGAATGACCCCTGTTATCCCAGCTAGTATTCATTCAAGGACTAACTTAACCGGAGGACCGCTCCTCAGGCCGCAGGCGGTCCCCACAGCAGGCGGAATCTCTGACAGCCGCAGGTGACAGGGTTAGACTGCCCCTAACATCTGATAGTATCTTTCCCCTCAACCCTTAATCCTTGAGTAGCAACGACCAACCTATTAAGCACCTTGGCCTTCACGACCGGGTGCTGCGACCGTAGCCGACGTGGCACTCCGATCATCAGTTGAAGGTAGCCGCTTCAGGCCGACACCAGTGAATCCACTGAGGATGGAGAAGAGTGGCGATAACAGACTGAAGAAGCAGAATGGCAAGTAAGCCAACGTGGAAACGCCCAACGTGTTAGCAGCGAAGACGGCGGCAACCCCCCATGGTACCAGGTAGTTGATGACAGTCCCACCATCTTCCAATACCCGGCTTAAGGCTAAGTTGTCTAAACCACGGTCGTTAAAGGTTTGCTTGAACGCCTTACCTGGCAAAATGACGGAAAGGTACTGTTCCCCAACGAAGACGTTCACGCCAATCCCAGAAAGGATGGCGGCCGTCACAACGGACCCCGTATTCTTCAAACGTTGCGCTAATGGCACCATGGCCGTTTGGATAATGTTGAATTTCATCAACAGACCACCTAACGTCAAGGTCAGAATAATCAAGGAAACCGTGGACATCATCGCACTAATCCCACCACGTGTCAGCAAGGCATCGACGCTGGCGTTACCTGTTTTGGATACAAAACCAGATTCAATCATCGTTGCTACGCTCTTCAACGATGTCGCTGGCTTTTCAATAAATAGCATCACAATCCCTAAGCCAACGTTTAACAACAACGTGGCAATGGCCGGAACTTTACGCCAAGCACAGACGAACATGACGATAATAGGTAAAGCTGCCCACCAAGTAATGGAGAAGTTAGCCGTCAAAGTCGCAACTGTTTTGTTAATCTTGCCCATGGCATTAGCATCGGATGAGCCGGTGCCCATGAAGAAGTACAGCACCAGTGAAACTAGAAAGGCAGGAATCGTGGACCACATCAGGTTCTTGATGTGTGCGAACAATTCTGATTCGGCGATGGCTGAGGCTAAGTTCGTGGAGTCAGACAATGGTGATGTCTTGTCCCCGAAGATGGCACCGGAAATAATGGCACCCGCAACTAAGGCTGGATTGAAGCCCATCGTAGTCCCCATCCCAAACAAGGCAATCCCGATCGTGGAAATAATGGTGAATGCACTCCCGATAGAAGTCCCGACGATTGCGCAAACCAGAAAGACGGATGGCACGAACCATTGCGCTGAAATCAGATGAAATCCGAAGACCATCATGGATGGAATAATCCCAGCGGCGATCCAGACACTAATCAATGCCCCAATTAGCAAGAAGATGAAGATAGGAATGATCCCGGTCTTAATTCCGTCGATAATCCCACCGTGAATATCATCCCAACTTGCACCGCGTAACTTTGCCCACAAGATAACTAAGGCAATCACCAGTAAGACCGGCGTCATTGGAGATAAGCCAAACTTAATGACCCCTAATCCCATGACAACTAACATTGCTAAGAGAATCAACATGGCTTCACCAAAGCTAACGGGTTTCCGTGTCCCTTGCGTGTTTTGTTCTTTCATAAAAATCGCTCCTCTTTGTTTATGCCTAGATTATGTACAAAAAAATCGTCCCTGTTGCAATCACTATTGCAACAGGGACGATTTTAGACTTCAACCGTGGTACCACCCAACTTGAGCCACTGGTTCTAGACCCAGCAACTCCACTCACTAGATGGTAACGGCTCTAGTTATTCTCCGCCTGCCGGAGCAGGACATTCCACTGTATTTCGTCGTAATCACCCTGATCGGTTCGCAGCAACCACCGACTTTCTGACACCCAGATGACACGCTACTTGGTAATGGAAATTAGCGTTCGTTATTTGATTGATTTGATAATAGCACGATGAGAAAAGGTCGTCAACCTCTAATCTAAAATTTATTTAAATGAGGTTGGGTATTCCAACATCCCACCAACATGCGCTAAAGCTCCCGCTGTCAACGGTTTAATCAAGTGACTGCCCATCGGCACAGCCAGGCTATTATGAATTGAAAAATCTTCCGCCATGACGTAACCCCGGCTACCAAAGAAATTCATATCCCCGACAACACTGACGGCGGCGAACCCGGCGAGACGCGCCCGCGCTTCCAATTCACTGAGGAGCTGGCTACCCACGCCCTGCCCTTGCCATTCCGGCGCAACTGCCAGCGAAGCCAGGCCTAAAATCGTGGTCGTATGCCAATTGCCTCGAATGGTCACAGGGCTTAACAAGCCATGCCCCACCACGTGATCAACAGCGGGCTTGGCAACAACCTCTAAACTGGGCTGATAGTCGTACGTTGCCCGCAAACGATGGACAACGTTGCCTTCAGTTCCAGCACTTTCTTGAGCGGGGGTAAAAGCAGCGGCCACTAATTGGTCTACCTGCTGGTAATCTTCCGGTTGAATGGTTTCAAAACTTAAATTCAATTCGTCTACCTCTCATTTCCAAAGCGGTCTGCATCAATACTGTGCTATTATACACGACTCACCATTAAATGCGAAACTTTCGTTTGGGGTGAATGGTTTACCTAAATGAATCTTAACTATTTTATTTATTGTTACCTGAAGGTTTTGAAAGAGCTAAAATCATCACTAATGCTGAAGTGACCAGGATTTTAGTCTGAAAAATAGCCTAAACCCGTCACCTGCGGCTGGCAAAGATTCCGCCTGCTGTGGGGACCGCCTGCGGCCTGAAGAGCGGTCCTCCGGCTCGGTTTGAAGCTCGGAAGTTCACCGATCTCCAAACACGTCCCACGCTGTAAGCCAAAAATCGGCTAACACCGTCGACACAGCTGGCTCCATCTCTGCCCTCCTCCGGTTAAACTAGTCTTTGGCTAACAAATTGGTTTAAGCACTTGGCCCGTCAGCATTAGACAATAGTAGCTGACAACAACCACGTAGCCGGGAGTGAGCCAAATTTGAGCTCAGCCGTGGGATTTACCAAGTGACTTTCTTGGTAAATGGCGACTTTGAGACGTGATTTTTCGGCTCAAAGCGAGGCCTAAGACCGCCCTGTGGCTTAGGCCGTCCTCTCCACAGCGATCCCGCTCAAATTTAGCGAACGGCAAGGCGACAGGAATTATCTGTTTGTCTATTTTTCAATCATTCAAGCGTAATACCACGGCCTTTACAGAACCTTTTTAAATTTCACCTTTAGCTTGCTAACCGCGAAGGTCGCTTAAACTGTTGGAACTCTCACTAACTTATCACGGAAAATAACTTGAAATTCAGTCGCTAACCCCGTAAACTGGACGAAATCGTTCAAGAATCGAGTTGAATTTTATGACTGCCAAACAGTGTTGGGCTAGCATCTCCATCCTGCTCTACGTCGCCTTCGTGTTGGTTGCCATTTTTACTGGAATCATTGCGCCCAAGCAAGTTGGTTTGGAATGGACTATCTTTTGGTACTTTACTGCTGCCGGACTTTGTTACTATTTTTACTTTAAAAACGTGAGTTATCGCGAAGTCATCTATTACGCCAAAAAACTAGGCTATCACAAGGATGACCTAGTTTCGATGGTATCTAAATTGAAGGAAACGCAGGATGTGCCCGATCCGGACCATCCCCGCTTACTCAGTCCCTTGGCGAAGGTTCCCCTAACGGTCGTCAATCAATTGACAGATCAACTAGAGGCCCAAGCCAAAGAACAACATATTCCGCGTTATCGCTAATTATTTACGACTTGAGTAAGTCTGAGATTGCTTGAGCCAAGCTTCATCGGCTGGATCTGGACCTACTCGCTTACCAGCATCCAGAGCGCTGATGGCCCGCATCTCATCTTCATCCAAGCCAAAGGCAAAGACATCCCGGTTTTGTTGAATCCGGGCTTCATGTGTGGACTTAGGAATCACGATTTCTTCACGCTGAATGTGCCAACGTAAAATAATCTGAGCGGCGCTGACGTCATGGGCGGCAGCTAATTCGTTAATAACCGGATCAGTCAACGCGTTGTTCTTACCGCCACCTAGTGGACTCCATGATTCGTGCAGAATCCCTTGTGTTTCAAGGTAAGCGTGCAGGTCGTCTTCTTGGAAGTAAGGATGCGTTTCAATCTGGTCAACGGCTGGCTTAATCGTCGCCGTTTCCATCAACTTCTCTAATTGTTGCTGATTGAAGTTCGATACCCCAATATTCTTGATCTTACCGGCCTTGTACAGGTCTTCCATGGCCCGCCAACTTTCCGCATAACCGGGAGCTGGCCAGTGAATCAAGAACATATCGAGGTAATCGAAACCTAGCTTATCCAAAGTTGTTTGAAATGCCTTTTTGGTTTCGTCATAGCCCCGTTCACTGTTCCACAGCTTCGAGGTCACGAAGATATCCTCGCGCTTAACATCACTCTCACGAATGGCCTCGCCTACCCATTGTTCATTGCCGTAATAAGCGGCCGTGTCAATGTGCCGATAGCCCGCAGCTAAGGCCCACTTAACCGCGTTCTTGGTATCTTCAGCATTATCCACCTGGAAGACACCCAATCCCAGTTGGGGAATCCGATTGCCATTGTTTAGCGGTAATTCAGGAATGTCATTGTGCAAAATAAAAACCACCTTTCAAACTTAGTTCCACTACCATCATACAATACGCTGGACATTTGCGTGGTAATAAAGCCACGTAAATCACAAAATTTAGGGCTAAAATTTTCTTCTGCACCCATTTTGCGTTATTATGAAGGGTGTGGTAGTTTGTCGTCAATGCGGCAAACTTGTTTTTTCACACCGTTTCTGACATGGAGGTTTTTCAGTTGAATAACCAAGAACCAAAATCACGCGTACAACGGTATAATTTTAATCAGGATCCCAATCGACCTACACGTCAGCGGTCTCGTAAGCCGCGACGTTGGTGGCCCTGGGTCATGACGCTCTTAACATTGGCCATCGCCATTTTGTTGGTCTTAGGTATCAATCACCACAATAATTCCGCCTCTAAGACGAGCTCATCGTCTAACACAAGCGCATCCCTAGTGGCTAAAGCATCATCCGTTTCGGAACAAGAAGCCTATGAGAGCTTTAAGGCCAAATACGATGGCTACAATGATAATGGCATTACCGTCTCGCAAAAACAAAAATTGCAAAACATCATCAACGATGAATCAAATAGCGCTGTCCAGTCACGTGAACAAAAACTACTTGATCAATCGCAGACCAAGTCGTCGGCGACATCCAGCAGTACGTCGAGTTCATCGGCAAGCAGCCACAATCCCACCACCTTTGATTCCGTGCACACCTTCTCCTCAGTAGAAGATGCCCAGAACTGGGCGCAAGCTTCAAAGAATCAGTGGCTTCAAGCCGGCTACACGACTTACACGATTACATCTGATGGTCAAGGAAACTACAATTTACAGTTCGTCCGTTAAACGCGACGCTCTTCGGAGCAGCCGCGTTTTTTGTTTTTAGCTAAATAGTTAGTGCTCAAAGATAGACTAAACCCGTCACCTGCGGCTGGCAGAAATTCCGCCTGCTGTGGGGACCGCCTGCGGCCTGAGAAGCGGTCCTCCGGCTCGGTTTGAAGCCCGGAAACTCACCGGTCTTCAAACACGTCCCACGCTGTAAGCCGAAAATCGGCTAACACCGTCGACACAGCTGGCTCCACCTCTGCCCTCCTCCGGTTTAGCTAGTTCTTAAATCAACTACTTGTTTAACTATCAGATACCAACGGCAGTTTCCGAATAACACCCATTTGAAGCTGTATCCTTCAGCTTCCAAGACACCGCCTACGCCTTGCTCCATCCAAATTGAACTTAGAAAACAGCCGCTTCAGCCTACATGACTTGAAACGCAACGACTAATTGTTTAGCGTAATGGATATTACTAACACACCACTTCAATTAAATATTGCCAATCAAAAAAGACTAGGGCTTTCACCTTAGTCTTCTTTCCCTTCCACCTAAATCGTTGCCGGACGCTGTGCCAACTTCAGAAATGCCGGCGCCAACGTTTCATACAGCGTAATGGCCTGCAGGTATTCCTTAATCGACACATACTCATCAACCTGATGGGACGTGTTACTCCCCGGACCAATTTCAATGCTGGTAAAGTCGGCCTTGGCTTGCAAGAACTCAGCGCCATCGTTAGCGCCACCCGAACCGACAATCTGGGTGTCATGACCACAGACCTGATCACTCACCTGCTTCGCCAGTTGAACCAACGGCGCTTGCGGATCGCCGGGAATGGCCTCCTCAGGATAGCTATAACTCAAATCCAATTGAACGCCTGGTTCCTGATTCAACTGCGCAATCAATGCTTCCAAATCATCATAGATCAACTGATTAGGGTAGGCTGGAATCGTCCGCATATTCGCCATGAGTTCAGCGTGCGCGGGTATCGAATTGACCTGTTCACCACCCGAGATCAAATCAACATTGTGGAGCAAACCGCCCAGTACGGGGTCCGTCTGGGTGTATTTCGCCATCACCGGACCCACGGCATTGTAAAACTTCATCAGGTTGTCGATGGCATTGATCCCCTTCTCCGGTTGCGCGCTGTGGATCGCTTTTCCCGTCGACACAACCTTGTAGTCAATGACGCCCCGAGCCTTATACACCACGTTGTCCAGACCGCTGGGTTCCGCAATAATCAAGCCAGCCAAATCGTCTGCATAGCCCGCCGCGGTGAGTTGCGCCGCGCCGTACTCCCCCGTCTCCTCGCCGACCGTGGCTAATAACCGAATGCTCCCGGGCAGCTGGGTCCCTTGTTCCAAGAACTCCAGCAGTGTGATGACGATCGCCGCCAAGCCACTCTTCATATCGGAAGCACCCCGACCAAAGAGCTGATCACCGACGATTTCACCGGCAAATGGTGCGTGTTGCCAAGCACCTTCATCCCCGGCAGCGACCACGTCCATGTGCCCGCAAAGCCCTAGTTGCGGCCCGGCATTACCGATCGTCACGACCAAATTATCCCGACCGGGCGCATAGGTGACCTTCTCAATTTTCGCTTGAGGATAGGGGTCAAAGAGACTGGCGATATAATCTGCCACCTGGGCCTCGTGATCATTCACCGAAGGAATCTGAATCAAATGCTGTAGAATTTCAATCTTTGCTTGGGGCGTCATCCACATCAATCCTTTCACCGTTTCGTTAAGTTGTTATTAGCATACGCCCTTTCGTGCAAAAATCAAGATAATTATGAAAATATATTAGATAAAATAGCTTTATTCGTATTTTTATACATTATTCATGAATATTCGCGTCGCAGATTTTAGTGCGGTATAATGAAGATTGTAAGAACTATCTAGGAGGGATTTCATGCGAATCGTTGTGCCAACCGAAGAAAACGGCTTTTTAGCCGATGAATTTAGCAAGTACGCCACGGGCGATGATGTCTACGCTGGGCAACCCGTTAAGTCATTTCCCATCAAGCTTCATAAGATTCCGAAGAAGACCCAGACATTAGCGTTAAACCTCATTGATTTTGACGCCGTGCCCGTAAGTGGCTTCCCCTGGATTCACTGGGTTGCCGCTAACTTTCCCGGCAGCACTCGTGAGATTCCCATGGACGTTTCCCGGACCAACGCTATTCCACACGTTCATGGCCGCAACAGCAACGCGGGGTCTTTAGTCGACAACACTGACCCGCTGGTTTATCAAAACTACACGGGACCTTTCCCACCAAACGCCGACCACGATTACAGTCTCACCATCTATGCACTCAACACGAAGCTCGACTTAGAAGATGGCTTTTGGTTAAATGACCTGCTCCACCAAATCAATGGTCACGTCTTAGATACGGCTACCATTACTTTACGAGGCCGCGTTTAAACACTATTTTGTTCAAAGAAGAAGGCTAACTATGGGACAACAATATCAACAGATTCTCGTGCCCGTTGATGGCTCCATCCAAGCAGAAATGGCACTCAAAAAGGCTGTGACGGTGGCCCAACGCAATCACGCTCACGTCGATCTGCTTAACGTTCTGCGCATTAACCACTACGGCTTCTACGCCAGCGGTTCCATGCCGGGCAGCGTCATTCATGAGCTAACGACGGACGCGACCGCTTATTTGACCTCGCTGATGGCGACTACTAAGGCCGCAACCGGCTACGATGACTTAGCCATCCACGTACGCTTTGGTAATCCTAAAACGGTGATTGCCCACGAATTTGTCCGTGACCACCACAGCGATCTCATCATGCTGGGCGCCACGGGGATGAGTGCCGTGGCCCAAATGGTTGAGGGCTCCGTCACCGCCTACGTCAGTCGGATGGCCAAAGTCGACGTGCTGGTCGTGCGAACTGATGAACAGAATCAACGCGTTGACACCAAACAAGTTGCGGCTGAAAATCAAGATCAGCCCAAACTCTAACCACTCGTCCCGCGCGAATTGAGCGCAAATCATTCAAGTTAATCTTTCACATTCAAAAAAGCTAGTCCAATTCATGATGACATTGGACTAGCTTTTTTTTGATACATTACCAATTACAGGCGCTGCCGATACCATAGCACACCATACGTGGCACCACTAACGACGGTCAGCACCAACCCCAGCAGACTCCCTGGGACGTGGTAACGAATCACAATCTGATTCTTTCCCGGCGTCAATGGCACTGCGGTCATATCACCTAAGACCGTACGCGCCTGAACCGGTTGATCATTCACGGTAATCCGCCAGCCCTGTTCATGGGGCAAGCTCAGGTAGGCCCACCGCCGCTGCGTAGTCGCCGGCAGCGTTCCCTGATAATCGGTGTGCAAATGCCCCCGATGGCGTTTAAGCGTTAACGCGTGTTGACCGGCCACCTGGCGCACAGCAGCTAGGCGATCCGCCGGCAGCGTGGCGACCGCCAATGACTTGGGCGTCGGCCGATTACTGGCAAACTTGATCGTCAACGCTTGCCCCTGACGATACTCGCCGAGATTAATCATCCCCGTGTTGCCATCCATCATCATCCGCGGCGCCACCGAATGGCCGTTGACACTCATCGTCGAGTACTTACTAGAACTCGTCGGATCAAAGAGGTAAATGCGACCGGACGCCTGAGGGGTCACCCGCCACACGTGATTGTAGACGAAGTTGGTCGGATGATGATTGATCCGCCAAATGGCTTTGACCTGGTCGTGCCCCGCGGCGACGGGCACGAAGTAAGGCCGCTGACTAGGCCGGAGTGTTTGGAGGATCGCCTCTTGGTTTTCAATGGCATTCGCCGATAATTTAAGCGTTAAGAACCGCTGATTGACGGCAAACCCCATGCCAGTATAACTTCCAACCGCAACGTTCCCCTGCTTCGTCAACTTGGTGTGAATGCCAAATAACATTTCCGTCACCGGCGTAAATCCTTCGTGACTGAGCCGCCGTTCATTTCTGGTGTAGAGTCCCAGCGACTTCGCCATAGCAATCGTCTTGGCTGAAATGGTCGAGCTGTACGCCGTCGTGCCGTTGTATCCCAACCACATGCCATCATTGTACGGATTGTAATGGCCGTGAAAGCCCGGCGCCACGGTGGGCGTATTATTGCGTACCCGGTAGAGGGTC
Source organism: Levilactobacillus tujiorum (assembly GCF_012641185.1). Classification (GTDB taxonomy): domain Bacteria; phylum Bacillota; class Bacilli; order Lactobacillales; family Lactobacillaceae; genus Levilactobacillus; species Levilactobacillus tujiorum. The sequence continues at coordinate 3,169 of NZ_JAAXLK010000023.1, read as the reverse complement.
GTCGCCGTCGTCACGGGATTAAGCCGCTTAACCGACTGCTCGTAGGCTTGTGCATACCGCCGCTGACTCCCATAGTCCACGCCATTTAAGGCGAATCCAAAATTAACGACTAATTCGACCACGACGATCAATCCGACCCAACCAGGGTGGCACCGCCCCAGCCACAGCAGTCCCGCGGTCAGGCTCAGCAATACCAAGCCCGTCACGACGGCTGCCCAATTGACCGGCTGGAGGCTCGCATAGTAGTCAGACTGCGTTAAGGTCTGCATGAGGGGCACCAACGCCCATCCCAGTAAGATTAGGGCAATTAATCCGCCCGGAATACCCCAGCGCCAGCGTCGCGCTAGCTGTTGGACACCCGCTTGCCAGGCACTGGATGCCACTAAAATCAGGACGAAGCTGAAGAAGAAGCTGTTTCGAAATGGATAGCCGGCCGGGGGCGTCATCAGGTGCCACACGGTATTGAAGCCCTGCAACCACATCCCCAAGAATAGGAAGATGAGGAGACTCGCCGCTCGCACTTTAGCAGCGCGTTTAACCTGCGGCAGTCCAAAGTAGGCGATGGCCAGTAACACCACCAGTGACGACGCAAAGATTGCCGGGCCGTGACTCAATCGTTGAAGGTAGTTGGCCGAGCCAACGCCCATTTGACCAAAGAACTCCAACCCAAACAACGGGAACAAGTGAAAGTTTCCTGCCTGTGATTGGGTCTTCGGTGTCACCAGCATGCTCAAGACCGTGGGTAACAAGATGAGTAGCGTACTGCCCACACTGAGCAGTGAGGCACCTACAAACCGATAACTTAAGTACCGCTTGGCCCGCCACCACTCACGCAGCGTCTGACCGGCTGGCCATTCTGCCGTCACCAAATACAAGAAGTAGGCGACCACGAACAGACACGTCATGTAGCCCAGGTAATAGTCCGTCAACACGCTAATGCCTAGCCAACAGAAATAACCACCCGTACGCCCCGTAATGACCAGGCGATCGAGCCCCCACGTCACTAACGGTAGAAAAATTAAGGCGTCCAACCACATGATATTAAAGAAGTTTAGCGCCACAAAACCACTAAACGCGAAGGCCAGACCAAAGACCATGACGAACGGTCGTTGCGTGCGCCAATGCTCTTGCAGGTAAAACGTCATGGTTCCCGCAACAGTAGCTATTTTCAGCATAATCAACAGTGCCATGGCGATCGGAATCTGACTCGCCTTGAAAAAGACTAATAACAGGTTGAATGGGCTCAGTAAATAGTAGGCAATGACCGGCACCCAACTTCCCCCGAAAGCCTGATGGAAGTTGTACAGATCCCAGCTGTGGGTGCGTACCAATCGCATAAAATCCGTAAAAAAAGGAATGTACTGTGTGCCCAAATCCCCGATGAGTAAGTTGTGATCCCCAAAGGGCGTCATCCCCTGGACCGCAAAGAGCCCCGTCATCAGCACAAAGCCCAGTAGCCCGGCCAAGACCGGTAACCGCCAGTGGTTAAACCGTATTTTCTCTCGTCGCATTATTCTAAAAATCTCCCCGATTATTAAACTACTCCGTGGCGGTTAATGGCTGACTGCTCCCCTAACGAATCGCCCATCAACCGCCGAAGACCGCTATAAAACTTCTCCTATTGTACCATTTACCCACCGCCAATTGGTGACTCGTTCCGCCCCAGATTGGGCAAACGGTAAGCCTCACAGTTTCGTAGCGGCAGCTGTTTCAAACCCTACTTACGCCAAAAGGTCGTGCAGTCCGCTTTATCCGCAATGTTAAAGGCAATGATTTGCCGGAGCAAGTCATAATCCACCGGCTGGGTCCACTTAATCCGTCCGAATTTCTTGCCAGGGTTATACTGATCCGCCGCGATTTGTTCAGCGAATTTTTCCATGACGGGGCCTTCCGGCGCGAATGCCAGGTGGGCCTTGGCAACACTAAAACCAATGATAAAGGTTCCGTGATCGGTAAACATGGGCTGATTCCACGCGTAACGTTGTTTTAACTGGGGAAACTCGGTCTGCACCCAATTCAAGACTTCCCGCACCCGCGCCTGCTGGTCATCATCTTCAATTTTACTCAGATACTCTTCGAACTCTGTAATCATATCGGCACCCCGCAATAAATTTAGTTAATTTTCTATCAGTATAGCATTTTCGCTCAAAACTAGCCGCACTCGCCACTCGCTCCGCTTTGCGACCAAAAGAAAAGAGACCACCCTCACAGAAGTGATCTCAGTTTCAAACAAATTTAAATTGAACTATCTAAAGGCTAAAAGAATGAATAGCAAGGATGATAGACTCGGACAGTCACCTGCGGCTGGCAGAGATTCCGCCTGCTGTGGGGCCTTGCCCACAGCATCCCGGTCCAAATTTGGCGAACGGTAAGGCGGAGAAAATCATCCATATTTCAAACTTTACTTAACTTATTTAGTAGCTTGGGCGGTTTCAGGTTCACCAGCCTTGGCCCGTAATGTTGCTTCGATCTCTTCCAGAGAACGGTTCCGCGTTTCGAAGACCTTGGCGTGAACGAACCAGATGGCCAGCAAGCAAAGGACACCATAACCGATGAATAAGCTCCCCGTTCCGAAGAAGTCCAATAAGGATGGGAACGTCAAGGAAACGATCATGTTAGCACCCCAGTTAATCACACTGGAGAAGGAGTTCCCTAACCCACGAATGTTCAATGGGAAGACTTCACCAATCATAACCCACATGACAGGACCCCAAGTAGCGGAGAAGAAAGCAATGTAGATCGTCAAGGCAATCACGGAAATAATGGCGGCTACGTGTGACCCACCGGAGAATTTCATCCCAAAGCTCATCACGAACAGGGAAACGGCCATCCCGATAGCCCCGTAGATCAGCATCTTCTTCCGGTCAACCTTATCCATGATCATCACGGCAACGGCCGTCACAATCACGTTAAAGATCCCGATTCCGATGTGGGCTAACAAGGCGGCGTTAACTCCGAAACCAACATCCGTAAAGATCGTTGGCGCGTAGTACAGCACGGTATTACAACCCATGACTTGTTGGAAAATCGCTAAGCCTAACCCAATGATCAGTGATGGACGAACCATCTTACCAAAGAGTTCAGACCAACCACCGTTCTTCATCTTGGCCTGTTCTTCGATTTGCGACAATTCTTTATCAACTGCCGCCGTATCGTGCTTGTTCATGGT